>CP075902.1:3750040-4375047 GCA_020386575.1 Phormidium sp. PBR-2020
TTCAGTGAAACGAAAATTCGGGAGATTTTAGTGCAACTGCTGCCGGTGTTACGGTATGTGCATCAAAACAATGTCATCCATCGGGACATCACGCCGGTGAACATTCTGCGACGCAATCGGGATGGCAAACTGATGTTAATTGACTTTGGCGTCTCGAAGCAGTTAACTAAAACTGCCCTAGCGGAACCTGGAACCAAGGTAGGAACCATGGGCTATGCTCCCCTAGAGCAGTTACGCAGTGGTCAGGCCTATCCGGCCAGTGATATTTATAGTCTTGGGGTGAGCTGCCTGCAACTGCTGACCAATACCCGCCCGGATTCATTGTTTGACCCGATGAAAGGTTGGCGTTGGCGAGAGAGGTTAGCTGAACAAGAGATGTCTGTGAGTCCTAGACTCGGGGCGATTTTGGACAAAATGACTCAGGAGCGACTGCGCGATCGCTATCAATCGGTGGATGAGATTATCCGAGATTTTAAACCCCCCACCACCAAACCCCCCACCAGCCGCCGCCAGGCGAAAAAGCGCAAAACGGCCATGGCGCCTGGTTCCGACTACGCCCCCGTCTCTGCCCCCCAAACCAAGCCAACCCATGCCTCTGTTCCTCCAACAAACATTGAGGCCCCCTCCTCTCAGTCCCCTCGGCGTTCCATGCCCCCCTTGCCGCCGAAACCCCGCTCCATGACGCCGGTTCCCTCGGGGCGAGCTTTTCCCACCTCCAATAGTCGCTTTCAGGATGTGACTCCGATTTCTCACCGGCCCCCGTTGCCGAAAACGCGGGGCTGGCATTGTGCCTACACGTTGCCGGCGTTGACCTCGTTGGTCAGTTGTGTGGCGATTCACGAACGATTACCGGCAACTAAACCCCTCTCTAGTAATGTGCGTCAGCCCGCCTTACCCTGGATTGTCGGCGGTGGCTTGGATAATACGGTGTTTGTCTGGAATTTGCAGACGGGTCAACTTCAGTATGCCCTCGATCGCCATCGTCGTCCGGTGAATGCGGTGGCCATTAGTCCCGATGGTAAGGTTCTCGCCAGTGGGGGGGATGATGCCACGGTGAAGTTATGGAATTTAGAGACGGGAGAACTGCTCGATAGTCTGGGAGGGCATTTACGGGGGGTGACCTCCTTAGCGTTCTCGGGGGATGGCTCTTATTTGATTAGTGGTAGTAAGGATCGCACCCTTCAGATCTGGAAACCGGGTCAAAATGAGACGAGCGGGGTCTTACGAACCCCCTCGGGTAGTATTAAGGCGATCGCCCTGTCTCCTGATGGACAGTGGTTAGTTAGTGGCGGCTTGGACAATAAGATTTATGTCTGGAGTTTGGGCGATCGCCAGTTGGTGCATACTCTGACGGGCCATTTAGGATCGGTGTTATCGGTGGCAATTTCTGCGGATAATCGGTTTTTGGCCAGTGGTGGCAAGGATCGCACCATTAAGGTGTGGGATCTCCAGTCGGGGGCGGATGTTTGTACTTTGGCCAATCATCTTTGGGATGTCAACGATGTGGCGTTTGGTCTGCATCAGGATATGTTGGTGTCGGCCAGTAGTGACAAAACTATCAAAATTTGGAGTATTCGCGATCGCCGTGTCTGTGATACTCTCTCGGGCCATATGGGGGCTGTCCATGGCATTGCAGTCGCTCAACGGAGTCGGGCGATTGTCTCGGGGAGTTGGGATAAAAGCATCAAAATTTGGTGCTGGCATCAATAGAGCCGCCAACTTTGGTCAAATTCCGGAATTTGCCCCTATTCTGGAGAGAGGATGTCAAAGGTTTTTAGGTCAACGATTGTGTCTTCAAGCAAACCCACCATTCTCGTCACAGGCGGAGCTGGATATATTGGCTCCCATGCGGTTCTGGCTCTCAAGGCGGCGGGTTATTCCGTGGTCATCCTCGATAATCTCGTCTATGGACATCGGGATTTGGTTGAGGAGGTGTTAGATGTTGAGTTTATTCTCGGGGATACCTGCGATCGCCCCCTCCTCGATGATCTCTTTGCTCGTCACACCATCGCGGCGGTCATGCACTTTGCGGCCTATATCTTTGTGGGGGAATCGGTAACGGACCCGGCGAAATACTACCATAACAATGTGGTGGGAACCTTAACCCTCCTCGAAGCGATGCAGGCGGCGGGGGTGCAGCATTTGGTCTTTTCCTCCACCTGTGCCACCTATGGGATTCCCCAGTTTATGCCCCTAACGGAAGACCATCCTCAGCTTCCTATCAATCCCTATGGCTTCAGCAAGTTGATGGTGGAACAAATTTTGGCGGACTTTGATACGGCCTATGGTCTCAAATCAGTCTGTTTCCGCTACTTTAATGCAGCCGGTGCAGACCCTCAAGCTCGACTGGGGGAAGATCATCATCCTGAAACGCACTTAATTCCCCTAGTGCTTCAGGCGGCGTTGGGCCGGCGTGAGTCGATCGCCATCTTCGGCACTGACTACGATACCCCCGACGGAACCTGTGTTCGCGACTACATCCATGTCTGTGACTTGGCACAGGCCCATGTTTTGGGATTGGAATACTTAATGGGTGGTGGCGATTCTCAGGCGTTTAACCTGGGAAATGGCAATGGCTTTTCGGTTAAAGATGTGATTGACGTGGCGACTGAGGTAACCGGCCGCAAGATTCCCGTTAAGATTGCCGATCGCCGTGGGGGAGACTCCCCGATTTTGGTCGGCAGTAGTGACAAGGCTCGTCAAACGTTGGGCTGGATTCCTCAATATCCTGAGTTACGCGATATTGTCAGTCACGCTTGGCAATGGCATCAGAAGCGTCATGGTTAAACGTCATCTGAGTCAGCGTCCAGCTCGATTTGCGGCACGGAAAAGACACGACCACAAAGAAATCCAGGATTTGACCGGGGTTGCGGGGCAGCGGGTTGGCAACATAGAGCCAGTTTCCGCATCCCGGGCATCAAATCGGCAACTTTGTTGAGAAGGCGATCTACGTCACCGCTGAGGACTTCAATTTCCTCCCGATTGGGGGCGACGATGAAGAAGGTTGGCTCTCCTACGGGACTGGGGGCAAAGCCAAATTGACAATCGGCGAGCTGTCGAGCCACCCTGCCATCAAAGGCATCGCAGAAGTATCGTAGCAAGGTTCCGTGGAGGGTTTGGGTTAAGGCCCGGTCGTTGGAACTATAGGAACTAGGTTCAGAGCGCATGGTGTGGAGTCCTCGGTTGGATGGATGGGGTCTTCCAGGGCAGTTTCATACAATGCCCAGGCGACCGATCTAATGACCGACTATTGGTCTATACATCTAGTGTGCCCAAGAATACGGAAGATTTCCATGATTAGGATCTATGACTTGATGCGATCGTCAACAGTTCCCGCAGCGATCGCCGTCGCCGGGTGGTGCGATCGCGATCAACATCCATTTTGGAAGTCCCGAATCAAAATAGTCATGCCAACTTAAGAGTTCAACCGAATGTAAACCCTTTAAGTGTTAGCATTTAGTTTGCCAAAAACGTCTTACTCTGTGTGACTAAAATTATTGTAGTGACGACAGGCGACTCGACACGGGTGCAACAACGCCGACATCGGAGGGAACCCGGCGGGAGCAACGTTGAGCCGTTTGTGCAAATTTATCAGCGGCGTCAAGGAAGATCAATCCCCGCTGGATATAACCCTGACGCTTTTTCGGATCGGGTCGGCTTGAACCCGACAGAAACTGACGACTTGATTCGATTAAACAAAATAGATATAACTGACGGTCAAACAACTCCGGCGACATCTGGAACTGCTGTGAGTAAGCATCACGTACCGCCTGATGCACCTCACTGCCGATGCCAAAGGGACGAATGAGGCGATCGAACTCCAGAGCGACAGGACGAGTATGACAGGCTTCCCAATCGATTAAGACTAACTCCCCATTAGAACTCACGCAGGCATTCGTTAACGACATATCGCCGAGGCCCTCCGCAAAGGGGACAGCCATATCCGATTCAGGAAGCCCATCCACCAGTTTGTGGAAACGTTGGGATTGGGCCGGATCTAGCTGGGCCATCACGGAACTGCGTAACGTCTCCTCAAGTAAGTCCCTAATGGTTTCCCTAAAAAGGCTGGAGAATGGCCGCCATTCTGGGGAGTCATACCACGTGAGTAAGTTGGGCAGGAACAGATCGATCAGCAGTCGGCGATCCTCGGCATTGCCAGGCCCGAGCATACGCAAATCCAACCGTTCTTCGAGGAGATAGGACACCTCACCATAGTCTCCTGCCGCAAATACCTGGGGAACCCGAATCTGCGTGCTATCCCCCAATTTTCGGCGTAGGGAGTCCCGGCCCTCTTGCTCCAAAATAAACCAGGGTTTTTGAGGATTCTTCCCGTCAGAGTTGCTCTTTTGGCGGACTTTCAGGGTGACATTGGGATAAAACAAACGAATGCCCTTACTCACATCGCGACCGAGGCGAATGGATGTGGCATGGGTTTCAATGGTGGGATGAGACTTTAGATAGGACTGTGTTGATGCGATGAGTCTTCGCACCCGTCCCCCCGGCTGAGAGAAACTCCGGAGCAATGACAGAAAATTCTGGCGGTTGGCAATTCGGTAATGTCCGGAGCTGAAGTCGATAAAGAAACGAGGCTCCGGGGATGCCAAGGGACAGAGCTTGGCTTCCAATTTAGGTAAAGCTGAGATTAAGACCTCATAATCTTCAAACTTGTAGGCAAACAATCTTCAGTTCCTCCCCGTGATGAGCTGAAAGCGTCTCAGACAGAGCGTTTCAGTTGTTTTAGACACCAAAGTCTGCGTTGCGCCGGTCGCTGTTCGACCTTCTCTTGGTTCGCGCACGTTTAACCTTAACTTAACTAGACTTTAACGTTGCTCAAGTTGGGATGTCAACTCAGCTCTTTTGTGGGGGTGGAGAGTGATATACAAGTTAATACGGACACTTAAAATTCATGAAAATATCTTAGGACATTGCATTTAGGGCTTTTTAGTGTCCTAGTTCATTTGTCTAATTGTTGATTGTTAAAAATAAGTTCATGATTGGAACTGGGGGCCGCCGCCACCAAAACTTCCCTTAACAGGTTAAGAGTCCCCACCGGTGGCGATGGAGACTCTACTAGCCATGCTCAAGGGCAAAGCGAAGGTTAAATGCTGGTTAAGGTTTCAAGCGTTGATAGACTTTTTTAAGGCGGTTAATCCACTGACGACTGGGGGACATCGGGGGCGGTGCGATCGCCGTAGGTTCAGGGATTTCCTCGCCGAGATAGCGGTAATGTTCCCAAATATCCCAATAGGGGCAACCGGGTTGAATCCGCACCCCAGCCCAATGGAGATATTGCAGGGGCTGTCCGGTTTTGGTGTCGATGAGGCGATCGCCCTCCCGTTCAAAATGAGGACTCCGGGCCCAGCTTCCCGGTGCTTTCCCAGGCTGGTTCACCAGGTTAAAGCGTCGCTGAATCCGTTTCAGGACAAGATAGTTAAAAATCGGCTGATCCGTGGTTTTCTGGGAAAAATCGAAGTAATCGGGATGCTCGGCACATTCGGCGAAGGTGTCATACAAGTCCTCTACGGAAAATAAACCCGTCTTGGACGCCCACCAACCGCTGTTAAAGACATCGTGTAGCTCATCTTCTGTGAACACCCCATCTTCTAAGACTTTGGGGGTGAAGACATTTTCAGTCCCATTCGTATGCTGATAATCACAACATAGGAAATCGTAGTCCTCAAGATAGCTTAAATTGTCAATGATTTTCTCAAAAACAACAATATCAACATCGATGTATAAAAACTCATCAAAAGGGCCAAACCAACAGGCTTGTTTTCGTTGCTTATTGGGAGTATTGAAAAACCCCTTGCCAAAAATATCATGAAGTTTGAGGCAGAGATTATCAACAAAATCTAAATCCTCAAACAGCTCAACTCCAAAAGTTTGAGCCACCTTGAACACCTGTTGATAGTTGGCATCAAAGGGGATTAAAACAATCGGCGTCTCTGAATCATAATGACGAAGGCTTTTGAGAAAAGCAATGGTCTGCTCAATGACTTTATCATTGGCAACAATATAAATCCCCCGAGTCATCATATCATCCTCATTCCAGTTGTCTTCCCCTAGTTTACTTGGACGTGAGGCCCAGTTTCCGTAGGAGCCGTTGAGTCATCGTGGGGGGTGGATTTAGGGGTTTAGCCGTTCCGGTAAATTGGGGACGATTCTGCGGTTCATGGAGATAGCGATAATGCAAAAAGACATCGCGATAGGGACAATCAAGATTTTCTCCCTCACATAGGCGCCGAAACACGGAAGATGACACGCCAATATAATGCAGATAGGTGAGTCGTTTGCCTTTATCATAGACCAGACCATCCTTCTCTTCAAAATGGGGAGACGTCACACAACAGCCGATTCGTTCCTCCGCTGAGAGGTGATGGGAAAAATTATAGATGCGCCGCTGCGATCGCATGGCCAGATAGTTGAGTATGGTCTGGTCAGGGGCCCAGACATAGAGAACCTCTGCCTCTCCCGCCGCCAAGTGACCGAGTAAAGTCTCTAACTGCTCAGGAGAATAGAGGTTGCGATGGGTTCCATAAAATCCCGAACAAAAAATCTCATTGTCGATACGTTCTTGGGGAAACACCTTATACAGTTGAGGTGAATCTAGGGTATAAATATGGCTTGGATCTTTAAACTGATAGTCATATACAACCCAGTCATAGGTTGTCAGTTTCTCGAAGATGTAATCCAACGAATCGATTAAGAGCGCATCTGCATCGATATAGACAAAGCGATCAAAGGGCCCATCAAAGCCACAGAAACGCCGATGAGTCCCGGCCCGGTGTAACCCAGATTGAATGGTCCACTGTTGTGTTGCGGTGGGATGACGTTCCCAAACGGCTTGAGCAAAGGTATCCCAACGTTCGATCGACTCCTGGTCGTCATAAAGTTGCACATTGGGACGATGAGCAATCTCCGCTCTCACCCGTTCCAAATTATCGTCGTAGGGAAAAATACAGACAGGAGTATCCTTACCTTGATTGACCTCAATGCTGTTGAGCAAGGCCACAAGTTGGTCGTAGACATAGTCGTTGGCTAGGGTACAAATTCCATCCATGATTGTTCAAACCGTTAGGGAGGGGTCAGGGGGACAAATCCAGGGAGAGACCTCGCAGGAGGCGATATTCCCATTCGGTACGATGATAACCCCTCTTTTTCGAAACCGTTGGGGACTCAGAGCGGTCTAGCGGTGCTACCACAGGTCAGGTTGTAGGTAGGAACTTTGTTTTTCCAACCAATCTTGCCCCAGTTGGATGGTGATGTCCGAATGGAGAACCCCAGTACTCTCAACGCGCACTTCCCCAAAGCCAAGGGAACGATTTAAATCCAAGGCGCTATTGCGATCGCCCCCCTGAGCAATAATCCGAGTTTCTCGTAGGGGTTGTTGCCAATCCTGGGCCAAATAGACATTACGATACCCAGCATCCCAGAGTTTATCAATCAAGGCATCGACAGCCTGGGGTTCTTCAGTGCTGTCCTGAATGGCAATCCGTAAGTAGCGCGGATCTGCTCGCCAAGCTTGGGTGGGTTCTGAGGAACGGCCAAAATGCTCGGCCACCATGTGATCAATTTCAGCGTAATTGGGAATCCAGTAACTGAGATCCGTGGGCCCTTCCGGGTCCCGAAACTGTCCCGGAAGCAGAAGCATCTGGGCATTCTCACGACTGGTTTTGCTGGCGAAGTTGAGCAGGGCCACTAACTCTTCGACACTGAGATTGGTATCGACGTATTCTTGAATGGTCGAGAGAATCCGAGGCAGACGCACCAGAGTTCGAGGATTGAGAGTTTGTTCAATCAGGGCCCGCAGTAACATCTGTTGCCGTTGAATGCGCCCAATATCCCCCATTCCATCATGGCGGAAGGTCAAAAACTGAAGCGCCTCATTGCCTGTGAGATGTTGCTCTCCGGCCTTGAGGTCAATGTAGAGATGCTGGGTATGATCGGTATACTTCATGTCCTGGGGAACATTGACGCGCACCCCCCCGAGAACATCAATGAGTTTTTCCACTCCTTGGATATTGACGCGCAGATAGCGATCGATGCCGACTCCGCCGAGGAGATCACTCACGGTGCGGGCGCTTAAGGCAGGGCCGCCATGGTGATTGGCCTCGTTGATTTTTTGGTCTCCATAGCCGTCAATCCAAGTCAGGGTATCTCGGGGTACGGAGAGCAAGGTGAGGTTCTTATCTTGCGGTTCAAAGCGAACCAACATCATGCTGTCGGATAGGCCATCGAGGGAGTTGACGAGGGGATCATGTCCGGAACGTCGCAGGGGTTTGCCCACATCCGAATTGAGAACTTTCGTACCGAGAATCAAGATGTTCACCGGACGCGTCAGTTCGGGGATTCGCATATTGGAGATGGCTAAGTCCTCCTCACTGAAGACGCCACGATCTTCAGGACGAATCCGGCTTTGCATCAAAGGAGTGCTTGATAACGATACGGCGAGTAATGCCCCGGCTGTTGCCGAAAGCATGGCCACTCCACTGAGTCCCAAGCCTAACCAAAGCCAACCCAAACCCGAATGTTTTAATCTTTTCCCTTGATGGTTGGGGGCGGGGGATGGGGATATACGCTCTTGACGATGCTGTGCTGACACGGAATTCCTCACACACAAGTAGGTTGGACGAGTCCTAACGGTTATCAACCGTGAGTTGATTACATATCTTAACGTTATGGTTCCAGCTTTTGGCCTGATAACCAGCGGCTTTCGCTCAAATCAGCCGTTTTAAGGCTGGCTAACGGTTCTAGTCCATAACGAAGACCTGGGGTTAGGGTAGGCGATCGCTGATCTGACCAATTCCGGGTAACCATAAGGATTTTCCCTGGGACAAACGTACCATCAGCCCAAAACAGGTTAAAAAATACGTGGTTGTCCAGAGACTACCGCCAATGAGAACCGGTAAAGACCCGAGTTCGCCATGGTTAGCGGCAGTGCCAAACAAAATGTAACCTGAAAGCCACAGGAACGCCAGGGTCATGGCTAAACGGCTAATGGCTTGTTCTTGAGCCGAGCCTTGATGACGATAGAGTCGCCACCAGGCGGGAAAAAAGCCGAAGACGGGGATGAGGGTGAAGTAAAAGGAGAGACGTTTCATGATGGGAAACACAGAGGATACAGCAATGGGGCGATCGCCGCCCTGGGGTTAGGCATCAGGAACCGTCCACCAGGCGATCGCATAGTCTTGATTGGGGTCGTTCACCTGACGGCGATAGACCACCCGTAATTTGTAGCGTCCGCTGCGGGGAATGGCTTGAAACAGATGTTCTAAGCTATCCACCTCACTGGTGGAAGCGGCAATGGCCTCGTTGATATCATCGGAATCAGCCGGCATCAGATAGAGGTCTAGGTCATTTAAGCCGCGATCGCGGAAACTCTCATCTATATCGTAACGGCCGTCACCATCGCGATCGTCCAGCTCCACCTGACGGTTCCAGGTGAGGGTTGCGGCCACATAACCATTGGCTTTGAGGGGGGCATCCAGGACATAGTCTTGAACGGTGGTGGTGGCAATCTCATTAAAGTCCCAGCCAATAGGCGGTACAGGGGCCGAAGCCGGCCACTGTCCGGGGCTAAACTGCTCATAAGCGCGGTGAGCATTGAGATGACCGGTTCCCATATCCCGATGCACGGGGACCTTGGGATTGCGATAGGCCTCCGAGGTGAGCCAGTTTCCGCCCCGTCGATCGCCAATGGTACGGGTCATCCCCTGACGTAAGCCATCGCCGGCATCTTCGAGTTTATCAGCGGAGTTGAGAATCACCGCCTTCATCACCTGATTCTGGCGAGCATCTAAGGTCCAATGGGGGGCATTCTCCCGTAATTGGCGATCGCCATATTCCTGTAACAGGGCCACGGTCCCCACCACATGGGGCGAGGCAAAACTGGTCCCGGTACTGGGGAAGACCTCTCCTTGCTGACTTAAGAGCTTCACATCCCGGCCGGGGGCCAGCAGACTGATTAACAGTCGTCCATCGATGTTAGTTTCCAAACCCACTAGGCGGTCGAATGGTTCTTCAAAGACATTGCCTAAGCTCGAGACATCCACTTGATCGTAGCGACCGCTGTGGGCATGACTTGAGGCTACATTGATGCCGTTGTAGTTATCCGTGGGGATGGGGATACCTCCTCGTCCTTGGTTGCCGGCAATCACATAGAGGGTATTGTGATGATTGGCGGACCAGTCAATACAAAGGGTTAACAAGGCGTTGCCATCTAAAACCGCGTCAGGACGGGGATCGAGCCAGAGGGGTTCGCCAAAACTGAAGTTGATGGCGCGGACATCGTTACTATTTTGTTCGGCCACCTGCTGAGTGGATAGACAATGTTGTCCTTGCCGATTGCCGCCGCGATCGGGGGAGGTGGCGCTAGAGTAGAGCCGAGCATTGGGGGCGACTCCGGGCCGTTGTTTATTGCTGCTGACCATGACGCTGGCCACCGCATGGGCATGGGCATCTACATGACTTCCAGGAACCGCCGCGCGATCGCGCAGGAAAATGCCCGCCAGGTCTGGGGCCAGCTCCTGTTCTGGAGGAACCCCCTTATCGATGCCAAATTGACCTGGACGACCGATTTCTACCTGTCCGATGGCTATTTTACGTCCTAAGAGGTTATAGGGGGCTTCATGGAGCCGCTGGGCTTGGATACCGCCGTCTCCGGTGGAAGACGTGGCTGAGATGGGATGAAACCATCCCAGGGCGATCGCCATCGCCAGGCCTAGGGTGAGCCGGGTTAAAAAGCGTCTGATGCGAGTGCGCTCCGCCAAAGGTCTGCTCCTAATACAAATGGGGGAATCGGGGAAATCGTTATGATTTTTTGGCGATCGCCAAGAAATCTAAGGAATTAAAGGAATTATGGGCAGGTTTTTTGTTAAAATTTACTTAAATTCTGTATCAAACGCAACACACAAAATCGAGGAACTTGCCACATGGCAACATTAAACTCTGAAAAATCTACAGTTATTGCCCCCTCAATCTTATCAGCCGATTTTAGTCGTCTGGGTGAACAGGTCAAGGCCGTTGACGAAGCCGGTGCGGACTGGATTCACGTTGATGTGATGGACGGTCGCTTCGTTCCCAACATTACCATTGGTCCGTTAATCGTCGATGCCCTGCGTCCGGTGACGAAGAAACCTCTGGATGTTCACTTGATGATCGTCGAACCCGAGAAATATGTCGAGGACTTCGCGAAAGCTGGGGCTGACATTATCTCCGTTCACGCTGAGCATAACGCCTCTCCCCACCTGCACCGCACCCTCGGACAGATTCGCGAACTCGGGAAGCAAGCCGGAGTCGTGTTAAACCCTGGGACTCCCCTAGAACTGATCGAGTATGTCCTGGAACTGTGCGACTTAGTGCTCATTATGAGTGTTAACCCCGGTTTCGGTGGACAAAGCTTCATTCCCGAAGTTGTACCCAAAATCCGCAAACTGCGTCAAATGTGTGACGATCGCGGCCTCGATCCCTGGATTGAAGTTGATGGTGGTCTCAAACCCGCCAACGCTTGGCAGGTGCTAGATGCAGGCGCTAACGCCATTGTCGCCGGTTCGGCGGTGTTCAAAGCCCCCGATTACGCCGAAGCCATTGAAGGCATCCGCAACAGCAAGGCTCCCTCCCCAGAAATGGCGACGGTTTAAGGTCTAGCGGTTCATCCCGAGTCGTTCATCCGCAAGGCCCCTCAGAGCTTCACGAGTCTGGGGGGCTTTCGTTACACTCAAAATTGGCGCAAGCTAACCCAGAGGGAACGGGGGTGGTTTCTCCCGTCATGGGCCATCCCTTCTCATGGGCGATCGCATCCAAATGCTCAATACGATTTTCGGTTAACGGGTGCGTTTGGAAATACTCCGAGGCCCTCACCAGTCCCTCTGGAAAGGCCTCCTTCCTGGCGGCTAAGCGTTCAAAGAAGTCTAAACTGTGGGCCCCATGGCCATAATGACCCACCACAGACTCTAAACCATATTCATCGGCGGCATATTCTTGGCTGCGGCTATAATTGAGGCGATTGAGATTGAGCGTATAGCCAATCACATCCGGGCCAGTCCCCTCATGGCCAAGATTTAAGACAAAGCTTCCCAACAGCACAAAAATGCCCCGTCCCAAACTTCTTAAACCATCTCGCGCCGACAAATGGCCTAACTCATGACCGAGAACAAAGGCCAGTTCATTTTCCGACTCAACCTCTTCTAAAAATGCCGTGGTCACAAATAACTGTCCCCCGGCTAAAGCGGCGGCATTAACCACCTCACTATCGATTAAATTCAGGGTTATAGGAACCTCTTCTAAGTCTCCGGGATGACGTAACTCCTCTAACAACTCTGACAGATAGAGTTGTCGAGTATCCTCCTCTAGGACTTCGCCGCCGAGTTGTGGTGCGACAGCCGGGGCCAGGGTTTCTCCGATCCAAATATCTTGCTCTGGGCCGAGTTGAGGCACAACCCAATCGACGGCTAAGCCTAAGATAAAGTAGATGACTAACGTCAGGACAACAATTGCCCCAAGCAAACGGGCAAAATCCACTAAGGGATTAACCTTAGAGATGTTGACCTCTTCTGTAATGGCTTTTGGTTTAAATCCCATTGCGATCGCCCGTGGACTCCTCGATATCTAGGCTAACGAATCGCCGTTCCATAGGCAATCACCTCAATTGCCGCAATGCCTTTCTGATTGTTGCCGCCCAGGGTACTGGTTTCATAGCGGATATTGAGCACTTCAGTAGCCCCCCAAGCAATGGCCTGTTCTTTCACGCGCAATAACGCCTCCCGACGACCGCGATCGAGGAGACTTTCATAGGCCACAACCCGACCTCCCAAGATATTTCGTAGGGCCATGACAAAGGTTTTGAAATAGTCCGAGGAAATGACAACGGTTCCTACAAACAGTTTCGCATCTGAGGCATCAGGTAAGGACTGTTTAGCGCCAAAGGAGGCGATCGCCAAAGAGAGGGTTTCCTGTTCGCGAAGTTTGATGTCTTTGTAATGGTTCTTTTCAGCTACGATGCCAAACGAGTAGCCAATCCCCAATAAGATGAGGAAAAAAATGATTTCTTCCATGATAATCCCTGCAACCCCTTAACGGACTAATACAGCAGTTCCATAAGCGAAAATTTCTGCTGCTCCCTGAGCCACAGAGGACGTTGAGAAGCGAATGTTAACAATGGCGTTTGCTCCCATTTGTTTGGCTTGTAGCACCATGCGATCCATGGCTTCTTGACGGGCTTCATTGAGCAAGTCAGTATAGCCTTTCAACTCGCCACCCACAAGATTTTTAAAACTCGCACCAATATCACGCCCGACGTTTTTGGCTCGAACGGTACTTCCTTGAACAATCCCGTAATGTTCTAAAATGTCTTTTCCGGGAACTCCTTCCAACGTTGTAAGAATCATGGCTAGTTTTAGATGAATGGAAGTGAAAAAAGGTGGGAGATTGGACATCCCACCCAAGACCTAATTTCAGGGGGGTTGAGCTTAAATTTCGGCTAAAGACCGTTCGATGAGACGACGGGCCAGAGTTTGCACCCCCGTATGACGGTAGTAATCGGTACTCATATCCAGAAACGCCGCCAGATAATCTAGGCGATCTTCGCTGAAGTCAATGAATCCCTGTAGGCCGTTACTGACTTTCTGGGGGGTGAGATCATTGGAACTGACTAAATCTCCCATCCAACCTTTGACCGAATCAAAGCTTTCTCCGATAAAACTGAGTTTACTATCACTATTTTTACCGGGAATCTCAGATTTAATACTTTTGTATTGGGAGTTGTCTTCGAGTTCTTTGGGGCTGAGTCCGTTTAAACGACTACTAACGGCTTGAATGAAGTTGGGGCCTAGGGGAATTAGGCCATCGAAACAAACCAGGGCCGACATCCGCATTAAGGATTCACCGCCATAGTCGGAGAGCGATCGCAGGAAATCCCCGAGACTATCTCCAGGAATCCCGTTGATTTTGCAAAAGGCCACCACCTCCACCACTAATTTCAGGGACAAATCAATGGTTTGAGCTTTTTCAGCTTTGGGAGTGAGTTTACTGAGAAAGCCCAAGAGGGGAATTTTCTCGCCAATTTTGTTGCCTAGGGCGGCGGTTCCCAGGGCACTGCCGGTGCGGTCGATGGTATCGTAGAGCCAGAGCGCCGTTTGGTAGCCTTGGGATTTGTCGTCATAGAGGGCGATCGCCCGGCGACTGACGAGATCCAGGATAGCGGGATCGCTTTCTTGGGTAATGGTTTTGATGGTGTTGTCCCATCCTACGAGATTGTCCCATTTACCGGGGACAATGTTGTCCAAGGCATTGAGGCTAAAAATCGTCAGGTTACGAGTGGGGAGATCGTCAACGCGTTTTTGAATGGATTTACTCATGATGTTGGGGAAATAGATTTACAGTCGAGAGAGACCTTGCAAGTCAAATCTCTGTAACCAGGCCTCGCGATCGCTCTCGGTAAAATCAGGACTGCGGGAAATCACCTTGACTTGGAAGCGATCAGCTACCAAAATCGAAGTCTGAGTCTGTCCTAGGGTGGCCCCAGGATAGCCAGCAATTTGGTTGGGACTGTTGCGTAACCGTTCAGCGGCAGCGGGGACATTCACAGTATCGGAGATCGCGAGCATCGCCACATCCTCCCCATTGCGTTTGAGTTTCGCCTCAGCGAATCCGTCTTTTTCCTGAGTATACACCCGCTCATACTCACCACTGACTGAGGGAAAGAAGCGATTAAAGGCACTTCCAGGAAGAGACTCAGAGGACACAGCCCCCTGGCCATCGGCAGGTTGCACCTGTTCAGCCGGAGGCGGCGGCGGGACATCGGCTTGAGGGCTGGCACATCCCCCGACAAAAAGCAACATTGCCAAGGAAAAGGCAACGCAGAGTTTACGAAGAGCAGCAAAAGACATGATGTTGACGTGGTTATATTGAGGTTGGATTGATATTGATATTGATGCCTAATCCTAACATCGGCCCATAACAAACAGGCGCGATCGCCCAAATCCCCCCTACGGGCGACCACAAGGGTACGCCCCTACGTCTTTTCTTTTGCCTACTGCCTTCTTTCCCCCCTTGCCTTGCCAAATGGACATCATCCTCTGTCACACCACTGCCGATTTCGATAGTTTAGGGGCAGCCGTTGGCTTAACCCGACTGCACCCTGGCGCTCGTATTGTCCTCACTGGGGGCGCTCATCCTGGGGTGGAGGAGTTTCTGAGACTGCATCGGGATGAGTATGCCATTATTGAGCGGCGATCGGTGAATCCCGAACAGTTACGATCGCTGTTTGTGGTGGATACCCAATCGCGCGATCGCCTCGGTAAAGCCGCTGAATGGTTCGACGCACCTCAGTTACAGGGAGTATATCTGTATGATCATCATCCAGGTGTCACAGGAGATATCCCCGCCAGTCAGCGTCAGATTGAAGCGATTGGGGCCACAACCACCTTAATTGTGGAACAGTTGCAACAGCAAAACATTAACCTCACCGTCCATGAGGCGACGGTGATGGCCTTAGGGATTCATGTCGATAGTGGGTCTCTCACCTTTGACCATAGTACGGCGCGGGATGCCTTGGCCTTAGCCTGGTTGATGAAACAGGGGGCCAGTCTGACGTTGATTGCCGAGTATATTGAACCGGGATTATCGGACTCCTTGCAAGACTTACTGGCCACTGCCCTGGAAACGGTGAATACGGAGGACGTTTGGGGGCAACAAGTTGCGTCAGTGGTGTTGCGGACTCCTGATTACGTGCCGGGATTATCGGGATTAACCTCACGACTGCTGGAATTGACGGATACCGATGCCCTAATTTTGCTGCATGAGTATCAACGTCAGGGGGATGAGTCGCGGCTGACGGTGATTGCGCGATCGCAGATTCCCCAGACGGATCTCAATGCCATTTTGCAACCCATTGGTGGGGGCGGCCATCGCAAAGCCGGTTCGGCCCAATTGCGGAACGCGAACCCCGATGAGGTGTTGCGCCAGTTGGGCGATCGCCTCAAAGCCCAAATTCCCCCACCCCCCACGGCCCGAGAATTAATGTCGTCTCCTGTACGCACCATTCGCCCGAGTACCACCATTGGCGAGGCCCACCGGATTTTGTTGCGTTACGGCCATTCCGGCTTATCGGTGGTGAACCAAGCCGACGAATTAGTAGGGATCATCTCCCGCCGAGATTTGGACATTGCTCTGCACCACGGCTTCCACCATGCCCCCGTCAAGGGCTATATGACGCGCAACGTCAAAACCATCAGTCCCGACACCTTGCTGCCCGAAATTGAAGGGCTGATGGTCACCTTTGATATTGGTCGCCTACCGGTGTTGGATAAGGGGGCATTGGTGGGGATTGTCACCCGCACTGATGTCTTGCGAGAACTCCATGAAGGGGTGGAGGCAAAACAGGGAGCGGCCTTAATTTGTCCCCTCCCGCCGGGGGGAGCGCCGGGGCGGCGGTTGACACGGGAGGGGGATGTTTGGGACGGCCTGCGATCGCACCTAAACCCCAACCTATGGCAATTGCTCGAAACCGCAGCCCAGGCGGCTCAGGAACGAGGCTGGCAACTGTATCTGGTGGGGGGAGCGGTGCGGGATTTGTTGCGGGTGATGCAGTCACCGCAGGAGACTCAGGTGGACTTAACGGATATTGATTTAGTGGTGGATGGCTTTCACCAGTCGGCCACGGTTGGCGCGGGGGTGGAGTTGGCGAATGTGTTACAGGAGCAGTTTTCGGGGGCGCGCTTGGATGTGCATGGGGCGTTCCAGACAGCGGCGTTGTTATGGCACAATGACCCCATCTTTGATTCTCTGTGGTTGGATATTGCCACGGCGCGGACGGAGTTTTACCCCTATCCAGCAGCGAATCCCGAGGTGGAGGCCAGTTCCATTCGTCAGGATTTGTATCGCCGGGATTTTACGATTAATGCCTTGGCGATTCGCTTGACAACGCCTCGTCAGGGGAAGTTGTTAGACTTTTTTGGCGGTGTGTTGGATTTGCAGCAAGGTTGGGTGCGGGTGTTGCACGCCAATAGTTTTATTGAAGATCCAACGCGGATTTTTCGGGCGGTGCGCTTTGCGGTGCGGTTTGAGTTTGAGATTGAACCGGAGACGGAACGGTTTATTCGTCATGCGATCGCCAGTGGGGTATATGAGCGATCGCGCTCCCTCAATCCCCGCACTCCGGCCTTACAGGCGCGCTTAACCAGTGAGTTGAAATATCTGTTGCAAGCGTCGTATTGGCCGCGCGCCTTGCGGGAGTTGGATCGCTTGGGAGCGTTGCAATGTTTGCATCCGCAATTACGCTTGACGCGGGAACTGTGGCGGCGGTTACAGTTAGCGGATCGGGGGTTGCGGCGCTTTCAGAACTGGCATCGTCTGAGTCATTGGCGCATGTTATTGGAGGTGTTATTGTCCCACGTGGAGATGGAAGATGGGGAGTTTTCGCGAGCGGCGGTGTCAGTGAGCGATCGCCGAACTGTGGCGCAACAGTTGCAGTTACCCGAGGAGACGGTGCAACGGTTGGCGACGTTGGGGGAACGACGTGAGCGTCTCGAACGGGAGTTGAGGAAAGCGCAACGGCCCAGCGAGGTGGTGCGGGTGTTGTCGGGGGAGGAGTTAGCGGGGTTGTTGTTGGTGGCTTTGGGGTTGGGGCGATCGTTGCGGCGTAAGATTTGGCACTATCTGACGGAGTGGGCCCAGGTGAAACCGCTGTTAAATGGGGAGGATTTGAAGCGGTTGGGGTATAAGCCGGGGCCGCATTTTAAGGAGATGTTGGCGGATATCCAGGCGGGGACGTTGGATGGGGTTTTTGGCGGTTCTCGGGAGGCGGCGATCTCGTTTGTGTGCGATCGCTATCCCCTATCACCCAGTGACTGAGTTAGCGATCGCGGGAAACGTTCAAGGTGCAGAACTAAAAGAATTTGCTGAAGTACCCTGAAATTAAACCCCCGATTTCAGGGACAAAGAACGGGAATTGTAGCGAGACGGCTCGCGGTAAAATGGGACAATCGAAGCATCCCATCCCCCCAAACCGCGACTTTCTCCTATGTTTTCCACTCAAACCTCCCCCAACTGGAAACGCATCGCCCAAGACTTTGCCGCTATCCTGGGCAAAAACGGCGTTATCCGTCGCAAAGAAGAACTCCTCACCTACGAATGTGACGGACTCGCCAGCTATCGGCAAAAACCCGCCCTCGTCGTCCTCCCCCGAACTACCGAACAAGTGGCCGAAGCCGTGGCCCTGTGCGATCGCCTCAACCTGCCCTGGGTGGCCCGTGGCGCGGGAACGGGCCTCTCTGGAGGCGCACTCCCGGAACCCGATAGCGTCCTCATTGTCACTGCCCTGATGCGGAAAATTCTCGATATTGACTACGACAATCAGCGGGTAATTGTGCAACCTGGAGTGATTAACAACTGGGTGACACAAGCTGTCAGTGGGGCAGGATTTTACTACGCCCCAGACCCCTCTAGTCAGATTATCTGTTCCATTGGTGGCAATGTGGCGGAAAACTCCGGCGGAGTTCACTGTCTCAAATATGGCGTCACCACCAACCATGTCTTAGGCTTAACTGTCGTACTTCCTGATGGTAGTATTACTCAACTTGGCGGCGAGATTCCCGAAATGCCGGGATATGACCTCACGGGGCTATTTGTGGGGTCAGAAGGAACTCTGGGAATCGCCACAGAAATCACCCTCAAACTCCTGAAAACTCCCGAATCCATTGCGGTGGTTTTGGCGGACTTTACTAGCGTTGAGGCGGCGGGGGCTGCGGTGGGGGCGATTACGTCAGCGGGGATTGTCCCGGCGGGAATGGAGATGATGGATAACCTCAGTATTAACGCCGTGGAGGATGTGGTGGCCACGGGTTGTTATCCTCGGGATGCGGAGGCGATTCTCTTGGTGGAACTCGATGGCTTAGATGTGGAAGTGGCGGAAGTGACGCGGCGAGTGAGGCAGGTTTGTCAGGAGAATGGGGCGCGGACGGTGACGGTGGCGGAGGATGCCGAGACGCGGGCGAAACTCTGGAAGGGACGCAAGGCGGCGTTTGCAGCGGCGGGCCATCTTAGTCCTGATTACTATGTTCAGGATGGGGTGATTCCTCGCACTCGTTTGGCGGAGGTGTTAGGGGAGATTGAGGCCCTGAGTCAACGGAGTGGTTATCGCATTGCCAATGTCTTTCACGCGGGGGATGGCAATTTGCATCCTTTGGTTCTCTATGATAACGGCGTTGAGGGACAGTTGGAGGAGGTTGAGGAAGTCGGTGGTGAGATTCTCAAACTCTGTGTGAAGGCGGGGGGATCGATTTCTGGGGAACATGGCATTGGGGCGGATAAACGCTGTTATATGCCGGAAATGTTTACGGATGCGGATCTCGATACGATGAAATGGGTACGAGATGCCTGGAATCCTAAAGGGTTAGCCAATCCCGGTAAGATTTTTCCCACGCCTCGGACTTGTGGTGAGGGGGCAGTTCATCCCAAGGCGAAGGCCTATCCGGGTGTACCGCAGTTTTAGTTAGCTCGTTGAGTTCTGTTGTTGGGCGATCGCACCGGGGAGATGGCGGGCTACAATGCCTTTCGGGGAAATGCCTGTCGGGGAACTTCTAAGACGGCAGCCGGTTCGTCTGATTAGACGACTATCGGCGATCGCCACCTGTTTGTTTATCTATATTTGATGCTTGCTTGAGATTATGAAACCTGATCGAACCGTTTTACTGAATCAACTCACCAGTTTGGAAGCCCAAATCGCCCAACTCGGGGCCATTCATGATGGCATGACCTGGGGGGAGGTGAAACGCCTCTTGCAATCCCAACCCGCCGCCCTCGGAGGAGATACCAAAGCCCAGGCGATCGCCATCTTAGACCGCTTCGATGCCCTCGATCACCGGGAACAGCCCGGCTTCCAACCGTTAATTCAATTCAAACAGCAGGTTCGCTTATTCCGCAATCAGGTGAGTAACGCCCCGGCGAATCAACTTCCGGCTGATGTCAACGACTTGCTGAGTGGCAAACATCCCGTGGCCCAACTTCTCAAAGCCGTGGATGAAGGGGATACCCTCAATGATGCCCAATGGGCTACCCTCCAGCCAACCTTAGAGAAAATCTTTGGGCAAACGATCGCCATCGCTGCGTCCCGAGGTAAGCTCTACGTCAGCCAAGTTACCCCGACTCCTCAACCGGTGGCGGCGACATCGGCCCCCTCAACGACAACGCCTTTAGCCTCGCAAACCGTTTCCACCCCCAACGCTGAACAAGTCCGTCCCCAAATTAGCGGTGGGGCGGATTTATTGATGTGGGGAGATGCTACGGAAACCACGAAACCGGCCCAACCTCAACCAACCCAACCTCAAGCAACTCAACCTCAAGCGCCATCAGGAGAGGAACCCTTGATTGTCTTCGGGGCTAAAAGTCTCACTGGGGGGACGCAAACCGGTTCGATGCCCTTAACGATCTTGGTGCATATCCAAGGCTTGGGCGATCGCCAATTCGCCTCAAAAGAGTTTGCCGGAACTCGGGGCCAGTCTCGTGGTTTGGAAGGGTTCCAAATTCGTGCAGCCAATGCCATCCCCGGCTTAAAACTGGAGTATATGGCTCATATTTCCGGTGTGGGGGATACCCCTTGGGTACCCGAAGGACAATATCTCGGCAGTCGGGGGGAAAACCGGCAAGTGGAAGGCTTTGCCATTCGCTTAACCGGAGAAGCCGCTAAACAATACACCATCCGCTATTCTGGGCATATTCAGAATATGGGCGATACCCCAGTCATGGGCGATGGCCAGTATTGTGGAACCCGTGGCAAATCCTTACGAGTCGAGGGATTGCGCGTTTGGTTGGAGTCTCGTAGCTAAAGGACTCGGGAGGGGGGATTGCCTCACCTGCTAGACCACCTCTCTCCCTGGAACTGGCCCTGTGAGACTGGTTAGAATGTGATCGTCGATGCGGGCGAGATGCGATCGCCCAGCCGATGTTTGTTGTTTTTAGGGGATTTGCCTGTGACTTCTACCTCACCCTCAACTCGCGTTGAACTTGAACCCATCGTCGAACTGGCCCCGAGTTACGCCATTCCTGTGGTTCTGGTGGTACTGGCGATTCCTCTGATGCTGGTGCAGATTTGGCTGGCGGCGGCGATCGCCCTGTTTGGCCTCTTCTTAATGGTTCAAGCGGCAACCATTCGCCTCGAATTTACCCAAACAGACCTCGATGTTTACCGTTCAGATTCTCTAATTCGTCGCTTTCCCTACTCCGAATGGCTCAATTGGCAGATTTTCTGGCAGCCGGTTCCCATTTTGTTCTATTTCCGGGAAGTCAATAGTATTCACTTTCTCCCGGTGTTATTTAATGCCAAAATGCTACGCAACTGCCTCGAACAACGCTGTCCCCAATCCTCCCCCTAACCGCCGAGGCTCAATACCATATAGCTGCCCGTTTGTCAACCCCTAGGAATCGAGATGACTTTAGAGGAAAACACCCCCTACGGACCCCCCAAACCCGACCCCAACTCAGACGACTGGGACGTCGATGCCGAGTCAGTCCCCGTTGAACCCTCTCCCTGGGAAGATGACCCCGACCCCCAGCCACAGGGAGAGATGGGGCAATCTGGGGAGACTCAGGGGGAGGAGTCTGGGCTACCCGAAGGGGCGATCGCACCCCTTGGCCAACCCCTGCAAGCCGGACTCGATTCCTCAGACTCCTCCAGTTCAGAAAACTCCAACGCCGGGTTGTATGACGACGAAACCAGCAATTGGCAGGATGAGGACAGCAACTGGGATGACGATTCTGACGAGTATGCCGACTATGACAGCATCTCCCATGACCCCCCTCCCGGGGATATGATCCAGGAGCCAGTCAACGAGAAGACTTGGCATGATCATGACGACGATGATGACGATGACGATAGTGTGGCTCCCGTAGCCTCGGAAATGCCCGAGCCTGAAGAGTCCATGGCCGTCATGGTGTCACCCATCGCCGCCGCCAACGACCCCCAAGACGACCCCCAAGACGAGTCCCCCCGCCCCCCCATCGGTGAAGCTGAACCCGACGAGGAGACCTCGGGCCAAACCGAACCTGAGCCAGTCTCCCCGGCTGTTGCTCAATTCTCTCCAACCCCAGAGTCCTCTCCCCAAGCCAGTCCGCCCCAACCCCCATCTGAGCTAACAGCATCTCCAGCGGTGGAGATGGAGATTGACGCTCTTGAACAACGAGCCGAAGCTTTACGAGGGGAAATTGCCCAACTCGAACGCGCCAAACAGCAAATGCAACAGGCTCAAGCCGAGTTGCAACGAGATTTAGGACGCTTAGTCCAAGAAGGAGTCAGTGAACTCAAAAAACGCAAGCAAGCTTTAACCGTCGACATCGAGCGGTTAGAACGCCGCCAAGAGCGTATCCGCAAGGAAATGCAAACCTCCTTCGCTGGTGTTTCCCAAGATATCGCCGTGCGAGTTCAGGGCTTCAAAAACTATCTCGTGGGCAGTTTACAAGACCTATCCGTTGCCGCCGAACAGTTGCAAATCGAGCCACCCCCAGCCCCCGCAGCGGCCCCGAGTTCCACCAATGAACCTCCCCGCCGTTCCCGTCGAGGGGACAGAGAAGAGAGTCGCGGCGAGGCGGCCACGAATCCCCAGTTTAGTGAACAGGGATTCCAGGAGCAACGACGCTTGATTCGTCGAGCCTTGGATCAATATCGCAACAATCCCGACTATTATGGTCCGCCCTGGCAGTTGCGTCGCACCTTTGAACCCGTCCACGCCGAACGAGTGGCCAATTGGTTTTTCACCCAGGGCGGACGGGGGGCCATGAAGTCCACCAATAGCCGCCTCCAGAATATCCTAATTGCCTCGGCGATCGCCTCAGTGTTGCATCTGATGTACAAGCGTCGTTTACGGGTATTAGTCTTAGCCAACACCCCCGAACGTCTCGGAGAATGGCGGCGCGGCTTACAGGACTGTCTCGGCATCTCTCGGGCTGATTTTGGACCCGATCGGGGTGTAGCTCTGTTTGAAGCCCCCGAACCCCTCGCACAACGGGCTGAGCGGTTCATGCAAGCGGGACTAATGCCCCTAATTATCGTCGATGAGTCAGAAAATCAGCTCAGTCTGGGCCTGTTGCAATTCCCCCTCTGGCTAGCCTTCGCCCCCGACCCCGAATCCACCGTCGTGCGAGACTGGTAAACCCCACCATCTCGTCTCGCTCATTTCGTGCCATGGCTCCAGCCGTGGCACCCTCTCGGGTTGACTCTGCCCCCCCTGTCGAGACAACTGAGGAGAAGGGCGATCGCCCCCATTATACAAATTTTTATTACCACAAATTTAGAATATTTGCAATATTTTTTAATAAAACCAAACATTAAACCGGCAAACCCGTCAAATCACCCCTGAGACTGCCGCAAATTCTGGACCTTGCCGAGCTATTTCGTTGCAAATTATTACAATCTGTTTCATTCCGTCACAACTTCGCAGAAGTCCCGTTCATAGACCAAAATGCCATGCTACGATTCAGCATCAGATAGACGTAAGCGATGTATTAGGAGAAGAGCTTTGGGCATTCGGGTTGCTGTTGTTGGTTCTGGACCAGCTGGATCATCTGCCGCCGAAACGTTGGCGAAGGCAGGCATCGAAACCTACTTGTTTGAGCGCAAGTTGGATAACGCCAAGCCTTGTGGAGGAGCCATTCCTCTATGTATGGTCAGTGAATTTGACATCCCCCCAGAGATTGTGGACCGTCGGGTTCGCAACATGAAGATGATCTCCCCTTCCAACCGGGAAGTGGACATCCGCATTGTCAAACAAGACGAATATATTGGAATGTGCCGCCGAGAAGTTCTCGACGGCTTTTTACGCGATCGCGCCGAAAAACTCGGAGCGAATCTGATCAACGGAACTGTTCATAAACTCGAAATTCCCACGAACGACACCGCTCCCTACGTCATCCACTATGCCGATCACTCTGACGGTAGCCTCACCGGGGAAAACAAAACCCTGAAAGTGGATGTGGTCATCGGGGCTGACGGTGCGAACTCTCGCGTCGCCAAAGCCATCGAAGCCGGAGACTATAACTACGCCATTGCCTTCCAAGAGCGGATTCGTCTGCCGGAAGACAAAATGGCCTACTACAACGACTTAGCGGAAATGTATGTCGGTGACGACGTTTCCCCTGACTTTTACGCGTGGGTGTTCCCCAAATACGACCACGTAGCCGTGGGAACCGGAACCATGCGCGTCAACCAGGCCAAAATCAAGAAACTGCAAGCCGGGATTCGCGCTCGGGCCGCTCGTCGCCTCGAAGGTGGGGAGATTATTAAGGTTGAAGCCCACCCCATCCCCGAACATCCTCGTCCCCGTCGAGTTCGTGGCCGTGTCGCCCTCGTCGGAGATGCCGCCGGAACTGTGACCAAATCCTCGGGAGAAGGGATTTACTTCGCGGCTAAATCCGCCCGGATGTGTGCCGAAACCATCGTCGAAACCACGAACGCTGGTCAAAAACTGCCCACGGAAGATGACTTGAAACTCTACATCAAACGCTGGGATAAACAGTATGGCATGACCTACTTGGTGTTAGATCTGCTACAACGGGTGTTCTATCGCACCGATGCCACTCGCGAAGCATTTGTGGAAATGTGCGATGACAAGGATGTGCAGAAGCTCACCTTTGACAGCTATCTGTATAAAACCGTTGTTCCCGCCAATCCTCTGGTGCAGATGAAAATCACCGCTAAAACCATTGGTAGCTTGTTGCGTGGTAACGCCCTCGCTCCCTAAGCTTCACCCTAAAACCCAAACCCCGCGCGAGAAGCTGTTACTCGGTTTCTCGCGCTTTTTTTGAGCGTGGGACTCTCCCGTCTTGGGCCCAAAACTTGATACCATAAGGCTTCTAGGACGGAGGTACAGAAGGCGACCAAGGGTGCGCCCCTGAATCTTGCTCTCTTCCTTCTCTCCCTCCGTGCCCTCTGTGGCTCTGTGGTTCCGCTGTTCCGAAGTTCCCTGTTCCCTATCTCCATGGTTAACATTCGCCGTCGCTCCCCCAATCCCCCCGTTAAAACAGAAGGTTGTCAGTATCAAGTCCCGATTCCCAATGCCGAACCGGCGAATATCCTGGAAGAGATTGTTTGGCACAAAGAAACCGAAGTCGCCAAACTTCGCCTCTATATGCCCTTGCGAGAGTTACAGAAGCAAGTCGCCATCGCCCCCCCTCCCCGAGACTTCATCGCCGCTGTGCGTCAGGGAAAAACCAACCCCGCCTTAATTGCTGAAGTCAAGAAAGCCTCACCCAGCAAAGGTCTGATTCGAGAGGATTTTGACCCGGTGGCGATCGCCCAAGCCTATGAAGCCGGTGGGGCCAGTTGTATCTCGGTGTTAACCGATCAGAAGTTCTTTCAGGGGAGTTTTGACTATCTACGGGATGCTCGCCAAGCGGTGAATCTGCCCGTATTGTGCAAAGACTTTATTATTTACCCCTATCAGATTTATCAGGCTCGCGGCCGAGGGGCCGATGCCGTATTGTTGATTGCGGCGGTGTTGGGCGATCGCGATTTGCAATATTTTCTCAAAATCACCAAACTCCTAGGAATTGCGGCCCTAGTTGAAGTCCATACCGCCGAAGAACTCGATCGCGTCCTGGCCCTCGAAGGAATCCAACTCATCGGCATCAACAATCGTAACTTAGAAGACTTCAGCGTCAGTTTGCAGACAACGAGCGACCTACTCGCATCTCGTCAGCAACAGATTCAAGAGAAAGGCGTGGTCATTGTCAGCGAGTCAGGAATCTTTGAGCGAGCCGACCTCGATCGCGTCGCCAACGCTGGGGCCGCCGCCGTCTTGGTGGGAGAATCCCTGATGCGACAACCTGACCCCGGAGCGGCGATCGCCCGCCTCTTTGCCTCCTAATTAATTCCCAAGCCGATGCTTGACGGCCATACAATGGAGGGTAATGTGTGTTACCCGTCCTGGCCCTTGAGCTTAGGACTGTCAATGCTCCGCCGCCTGTCTACCTCATCCCTTACGAATCAATATGGAGCCGCTTCCCCTTCCCTCTCACATTCATTACGAGTTACTTCTGCAACTGCTCGAACGTCAAAGCTTATTTTCTGTCAATCACTATTCAGACGAGCGACGCCAGATTGATGAACTGATTATGACCCTCCGGAAAGCTCTCTCCCAGCAGAAGCGACTGGAACAAGCCTGCCAGATGAAGGGAGTTCCGGTAGAGTATCGCTGGTCGTTAAACCAACCGCTGGAGTCTCCCGCTGCGGTGGGCGATCGCGAAGCCAGTTAAGTCACTTCAGGGTCACGAACCTGGCCCGTTTTTCGCTAAACTGCAAGTCCCAGTTGTATAATGGCGATCTTTAGCGATCGCCGACGTGTTATGGACGACAAATTAATGTTAATGATTCCGGGCCCCACCCCGGTTCCGGAGAAGGCTCTCACCGCCATGGGACGACATCCCATTGGCCACCGCAGCGGTGAGTTTTCCGAGTTGGTGGCGGAAGTCTTTGCCGATCTCAAATGGCTCCATCAAACTCAAAATGATGTCCTGGTTCTCACCGCCAGTGGAACCGGAGCCATGGAAGCAGGAATTATCAACGTCCTGAGTTCGGGTGATCGCGTCTTGGTTGGCTCCAATGGTAAATTTGGCGATCGCTGGGCTAAAGTGGCCAAAGCCTATCACCTTGATGTTCAAACCATTACCGCCGAATGGGGACAACCCCTCGACCCCGAAGCTTTCCGGGAAGCCTTAGAAGCCGATACCAACAAAGAGATTAAGGCCGTTATCCTCACCCACAGCGAAACCTCCAGCGGGGTGCTGAACGACCTCGAAACCATCAATCGTCATGTGAAGGCTCACGGTGAAGCCTTAATTATTGTCGATGCGGTCACCAGTTTAGGGGCCTGCAACGTTCCCATCGATGAGTGGGGCCTCGATGTGGTGGGGTCTGGCTCCCAGAAAGGCTATATGATTCCTCCAGGGTTAGGCTTCATTTCCATGAGCGATCGCGCCTGGAAAGCCTATGAACGCTCCAACCTACCCCGGTTCTATTTCGACCTGGGCCCCTATCGCAAGAATGCGGCCAAAAACACCACCCCCTTCACTCCCCCAGTGAACCTGTTTTTTGCCCTACAAGCCTCCCTACGGATGATGCGGGCCGAAGGACTCGAAAATATCTTTGCTCGTCACGATCGCCTGAAACGCGCCGCTCGTGAGGGGGTTAAAGCCATGGGACTGCCCCTACTGGGTCCCGATGACTGTGCCAGTCCGGCGGTGACCGCTGTGGCCCCCACCAGCGTTGAAGCCGAACAAGTCCGTTCGGTGATGAAAAAGCAATTTGACATTGCCCTCGCCGGTGGACAAGACCATCTCAAAGGTAAAATCTTCCGTATTGGTCATTTAGGCTTCGTCAGCGATCGCGATCTTCTCTGTGCCATTGGCTCCCTCGAAGCTACCCTACAGAGCCTAAATGCCGGTAACGAGCCGGGAGCCGGTATTACCGCCGCCGCCAAAATCCTCAACGCGGGCTAGAGTCCCTCTGCGCTCAACGCTCTAACTGACAATCCCCCTGATATGAGTCATCTTCAGGGGGATATAGCCCGGCCGCAACCGGCGTCATTCTGGGTCAAACCCGCATAAAATAAGATTCAACCTGGCTAAAATCTTGACGTTTTAAATCGTCTGGGTTAATAAAAAAATAGAAATAATCGCTACAGGAAAAGGGATCTTGAACCTCTAAGAGTAACTGTCCTTGAGCCTCATCGAGCACATCGGGGACATAAGAATGTAGATCAGGATAGCCAGCCAGCTTATAAGGATGTTCCCTCTCCAAACCTTCATTTTCAATGTCGTAGTCATATAACCAGTCGTCAAAGAAAAACTCATCACAGAGGGTTTGTAGCGACTCTGGAAGCCTGAGATGTCCCATACTTTGACGATAATTAAAAAAGAGAGCCTCTCCTGGGCAAAAACGGAGGCTATAGATAGGGTTATACCATTCGTTGCGTTGACGACTCTCCTGGGTGAACTCAAAGTTGGAGATTAACCTCGTTTCATCCAGGTCAATTTCCTCAATGTAGCGGATACAATGCCGTTGAGGACTCAGTTGACACATGGCGACATTGAGGCCCACAAAAAATTGTAGTAATCCTTGGCGAGGTAAGGGAAAGTTAGGAATTTCAGGAACCTCAGCACAGTTGATTTGTAGGAGAAACATCATCAGTTCTCCCGTCTCAGCATCCCTCGGATATTCTAAGCTTTTGGGGAGATAAGGATATCCCCCCATCTTGCTACTCCAGAGGGGTAATGGGTCTTGATATTCTGTCGTTTTTAGCCAGCCGTTATCCTCTAGGTGTAATTGGATATAAGGGACAAACTTATCTTGCAAAAACACTCGCAGAGGCGCAAACTCCGGCGGTAAATCTGCCAAAAAAGAACCCATTGCCATGTCTTTTTTTGTCCTTAAATAAGATTGATTTAAACCGCCTCTAACCAATCGTAAATCTGAGACAATTCATCTAGGGTGACAAAGCCGTATTTCCAGAGAATCATCGGTAACGGCCCAACATCGGTATCACGACGACGTAGGGCGATCGCGATCGAGTCTGGCGAGAGGGCAAGATCCTCTTGCAAAAAGTTAATAAATTGTCGTTGTCGTGTAACTCCCATGATTGGCTGGCCCCTGTTTAACTATTATTAATATCTTGATTGAACTAGGGGTATTATCAGCTAGACATTCCCCAAATCTGCTAATTTACCGGCCAGCTTGTAAGCTGGCCACATCGGTTCTTTATACAATAACGAGCCGTCGTTGCTCAAACCCTAGAGATTAGTGAACAGTTCCTAAACTGGCCCCTAAAACCGTCCTAAAGTCTCAGATGCTCGCAACCGCCCCCACCCCAGCCCCACGAATTCTGAGATGATTCACCATCACCAGTCTCATGATGGTTGAGCCATAAGCCTAACAGAGTTTCATAGCGTTTAATGGATAAACTGGCGACATTTTTACAAATATTTAACGATCGCTGACCAAGGGCTCATTCATTAAGCATTAGTCACTTCAAGTAAAACAGTATTACCAGGCATAACACCCTGTAAACCGTTGTTTTACAAACAGCAATCATCTTAATCAAAGTGTCTATATTCTGAATTAGCGCCTCTAGAGTTCCCGAATCACCTCCAGGCGATCGCCCACCTCAATTCCCAACTCCGCCGCACGGCCGCCTCGCAATTCCAGCACCGCATCCACCAGAACGCGATCGCCCGGGCCATAGGTGGGACAACGATGGGCCACCGTTTCACAGGGGGGGACCTCCTCCGAGAGTCCCACCACTTCCCCCTCATAGATAAAAATCATATCCAAATCCATGCGGACATTCTTCATCCAGAAGCGGACAGGCCGGGGAGGATTAAAGGGAAACAACATCCCGCGATCGTCCGGGAGTTCCTCTCGGAACATCAACCCCATCGCCTGTTGCTCCGGGGTTTGGGCCACCTCTAACTCCAGAGTGCGATCGCCCCAGCGAATATAGGCTTCAACCGGCAACTGTTGTCCTAACTCCGGCGACACCTCAGCCGCCGAACTCTCTTGGGGCGGTGATTTCGCAATACTGACGGCTGAGGAATCCTCCGCCCCCGTCGAACAACCTGCCAAAACCAACACCGTTAACACCATAACAATCCAGCCGTTGCTACGACCGCGACACCGAGCGCCGAGATGGACGGGGCCAAACCCGAACGACGTTTTCACGATCCCTTGTCTATCGATCATCTGCCTTATACCCAGAACGAACATTAGCAACCGGATTAATTTAGACGCTCCCAAGAGAAAAAAGTTGGCTCCCCCCGCCACCGAGATCACCAAAGCACCGAGTCCAGCTCCTTAGGATGAAGCCGGGCCTCGTCCCTGCGCCACATCTCGCAACCGTTGTACCACAAACGGACGCTCCAGATAGGAAAGTAAATTGCCCGCCTTGGGCCCGCGCTCCTTACCTAGAAAGCTATGGTAAACCGCCGGAAACGCCAACTTAGGAGGTAGTTCGAGCAGCTTCGTGGTCGTGAAAATCTCCGTTTGTAGAGTGTCTCCCTCCCACTCCGTCAACTCCTCCAGACGAGTGGCCAACTCACCCAGATACTGGAGTTGACTCTCATCCAATGCTGCCACCGATTCGGGAATCTCATCAATATATAAAATGAGTTTTTCCTCAGGATCTGCATAATCATCGAGCCACTTTTGCGCCACCTCAATTCGTTGACGCACCACCTGCTGATCCCACTCCGTCAGGGGCTGATCACTGCGTTTGTGAACCTCTGCCTCAATATCGAGATGGGGCACTTGCAGCAGGGAAATCAGGGTACTGAAATCGAAGGGATGATAGGGCTGAATCTGGTCATCGAGTTGCGAATACAGCAGGGCCAGTAAATCCTTACTCAAATCCCCCTGTTGCTCCTCGGCACTGAGGCGGCCATACTTCTCGATCGCCGTGTCATAATCCCGGAATAGCCGCGTAATCGTTTCGTAGTTGGGCGAGAAATTAATCGCCGTTTTCGGCTGAGTCCGCAACATTAAAAAGCGCAACAACTCCGGCGGTAGCAGGTTGGCCACTTCCCGCGCACTGGCCCCAACCCCTTTCGAGGAACTCATCTTGGTTCCCCCCACCAGGATAAATTCATAGGGAGAATGGAAGGGCGGCCGTTTATCAAACACCTTGCGATAAATGGCGTTCGCCACATCCCGAGATCCGCCTTTTTGCGAGTGATCTTTCCCCGCCAACTCAATCGTCACCCCTAATAGATCCCATTTAGCCACCCATTCGACTTTCCAGGGTAGCTTACCGTTTCCGTCAAAGGGAGACACCCAACCGGAGTGACCACAGCCCTTGACATAGCTCATGGCATCAGGTTTACAGGTATAAAACACCTCCTTGCCATTGTAGTCACTGACGACAGTGGTAGCGATTTTGCCGCAGTTCTCACAGATGGGATGGAAAGGATACCAATCCTCGGCCCGTTCGGCCCCACTCACCTGTTTATAGGCTTCTCGAACGAGGTGTGCCTTTTGCAAGAAGGTATCAATATAGGAGTTTAAGCGGCCCTCACGGTAGAGGTCTCGGAGATAGTAAATTTCTGGACGCACCCCGAGTTCTTCAAAGACCTCAAAAAACTCACCACTGTAGTATTTAGCATAGTCACTGGCACCCTCACCAGGGGAGGGGACATTGCATAGAGGCTGTCCGAGATACTCCTCGAAGCGATTGCGGTTCCCGCACGCTTCGCGAGCGCCATCGAGATAGGCGGGAATCCCATCGAGGGCATCATAGTCATCAATCCCATAGAGGAACCTCACCGGTTTATTGGCACGCTTGAGGGCCCGATAAATCGTGTCATGGACGATCACGCCTCGCAACGACCCCACATGAACCCGTCCCGAAGGGGTCTTGGAATCGTTGACGATGCTGTCGCCTTGCGTACTCGCGGCAATTTTATCAGCCCAAAACATAGCCAGAGTTTAATGAAGTGAGTTAACTGAATGTGAGGTTGGGGGGAGGTTCGCCCCAGGGCTGCCTAATCTTTAGACAGACCCCCATTGTATCACTGTGACCGAAGATTCCCCAAAAGCAGGGACATCGGAGACGATCACTCATCACGGATCTCGCCGGGGTTCGCCCTAATCATCCCATTCTAGGGTCAGGGAGGGCATCAACCGTTGTAAATTTTTCAGAGATTTTCCTTGCCAGGGAATCGCCTTGGAGCCACGGACAATCATCGTCACCGTTTTTTTGTGACGGACTTTGATCACAAACTTCGAGAGCATACTAATCCCGGAACTATTGAGAAATTCCAAGCCTTGTAAATCGAGGACAACAGGCGATTGCTCTTGACTGGCGATATCATCAAGCAGTTCCGCAATCGGGGCATATTCTGCCATTCCACTCAACCGAAGTGAGCCTTGACAAAATACCGTTATTGTCTCCGGGTCGTAGCAGATACGATAATCGTCTGTCTTAATTTCCATAATGCACTGTTAACGTTCACAGAGGAGAACCCCTCCTTTACCGAATGAGGCAGCGATCGCATCCTCAACTCGTCCAAACCTGGCAAAGTTGGTGTATCAAGGTTAGCCTATCTTTACTATGCCATGAATCGACCCGGAATAGGGGAGCCTGGCGACCGTAGACATCAGCCCTTGAATGGCTCTGGGTCTTGTCCAGACGAGATTTAAACCGAGACTTTAAACCGGAAGCTGTACCATGGTTGTAACGGCGATAACTTCAGGATCTTTCTGGACGGTTTCAAACTTCCAGCCTAAGCGGGCCATGTAATCACTCATCATCGTTAAATAGCCTAACCGGGAGCTAGTGCCATTTTCCTCTAAGGCATTTTTCTCCAACTGACGCACATACATATCCTCAGGATCGCAGGAGGTGAGTTCTTCCAGATACGTCTGAAAACCAGGGATTCGTTCCGGTTCGACGCTGTTGGTTGTAAAGAACATCAAGTGGTTTGGATGAAGTTGGAGCTGAATGCTAATGGGAAAGGCGGAACGTTCATCGGTGAACTTCATCGCATTTTCTAAAAGTTCATTGGCCACAAAGCCCACAGCACTCTTAATTTCTGCTTGACGACGCATTGATGCGGGATTCTCTTCATTTCCCAGAAAGAAGGTCGTCAAGTAATCCGCCATAAAATCCGCCGACAGTCCATTATTGCGCCAGCGTTGTTTGAGAGGAACCGAACTCGGCGAAAAGCCAATAATTAAAAACTCTGGGCTATTTGGTTCACCCTCACAATAGTCCCCGAAAATTTGCGTCATATTTGCCAAGACTCCCGAAGAAGCTACTTTTGTTTCATCACTACTAAAGTAATATCATCGTAAACCCTTTGTCGCCCAATATGATGGCGTAGGTCTTCGATGGTTGCCCGTCGAATCATCTCAGCGGGTTCACGCAAATAGTGTCGCACAACATCGCAGAGCCGTTCAATCCCATAAAACTGTCCCTGTTCATTTTCCGCTTCCGTAATGCCATCAGTGTACAAGACCACCACGTCCCCGGAACTGAGTTTCAAGATTTTTTCATCAATAAACTCGCTGATGTTGGCCTCTAGTCCAATGGGAAAGCCTAAATCCAGGGTGTCAATCCGTTCCACATCGCCGCTGGCCCGAACGATAATCGTCTCCTCATGTTGTCCACTCAGTCGAATCTCTCCATCGCGGTAATCGAGCAGGGCCAAGGTCAGATGGCGATCGGAGTCCATCCGTTGGATATTGCCGTAAATGGTGCGATTGAGGGTATTGAGGAAATGCTTGGGATCGACTTCGTCATTTTCCAGGAGCGTTCGTACTGCCGTTTGCACCATCAACATCAGCATCCCACTTTCGAGGCCATGGCCCGTCACATCCCCAATACTAATTTTCACCCCTCCATCATGGCAGAGCACATCGTAGTAATCGCCCCCCACTTCTGTTGCCGGTTCCATATAGCCAGAAATCTCTAACCCCATCACCGCATCCAGTTCCCGGTTTTTGGGCAACAACATCTTTTGCAAGCGTCGGGTAATATCCAGTTCTGCCCCCAGGCGCAGGTTTTCCGCTTGTAGGCGATCGTTGAGGAGGGTAATTTCCCGATTGGCTTCGGCCAGGGCTGTTTCTGCCTCCTTACGCTCGGAAATGTCCCGGAAAATCGCCGTGTAAAAGGAATGGTTGCCCACACAGACCTTCGTCGCCGTCCCTTCTAAGGGAATCCCGTCCCCATTAACCCGCTGGCCCACTAACTCAGCCCGTCCCTCTATTAATAGTCTCGGCAGGGGGTCAGCATTTTCCGAACTAGCATCCCAGTCAATCAGAGAGGTGAGGGATTTCCCAAGAATTTTTTGGCGTGGGTAGCCAAAAATGGTTTCAGTGCTGGGGTTAGCATTGGTGATTTTTAAGTCATGGGGGGTAAAGGTCAAAATGGCATCGCTGGCGGTGTTGACGATCGCATTGGTGCGGTTAACGGCATCTTCGAGGGCCTCCATGACCTGGTTGTAGCGTTTGGCAATTTGTCCCACTTCGGTGAAGGGTTCGACGGGGACTCGCAAGCTTAAATCTTGGTTTTGGGCCTGAGACTCCATGACCTGACACAAGTCATAAATTTCGGTTTTAGCGCGATGTTCCGAGACGTTTAAGCCCATTTCTTCGTCTTCTGGAGAAACCCGTAGGGGGACCAGGCGGTGGCAAAATCGTAACAGGGGGTAGGTGAGGCCAAAGGACCAGAGGCCCGCCACCAGCACCGCCAGGAGTTGTACTAAAAACTGTTGTCCATGGGTGAGTCCGGTTCCCAAAAGTTCTACATTGCCAAAAATGGCAACCGCCAGGGTTCCCCAAATTCCACCCCCAAGGTGTACCGCAACCGCATCTACCGCATCATCAATGCGAAAGCGTTTGAGGAGGGAACTACTGATGAGGGTGATGACTCCCCCGCCAATGCCGATGAGGACCGCTCCTGAGGTGGTCACCACGTCACAGGAGGCGGTAATGGACACCAGACCCCCGAGAGAACCATTGAGCAACAGTTCCACTTCCGGGACGCGATGACGAGACCAACTGTAGAGGGTGGCGGTAATCATCCCGGCCACTCCCGCCAAGATGGTATGCACCATAATCGCGGCCACGCGATCGTTAAACGCCAGAGTACTCCCCCCATTGAACCCCAGCCACCCCAACCAGAGCAGCATGGTTCCTAAGACGGATAGGGGCAGATTCGACCCCTGAATTTTTTGCGGTGTTCCGTCCGGAAGAAAGCGACCCACTCGCGGACCGATGACCAGCAGAACGGCGAGGGAAATCCAACCGCCAATGCTATGGACGACGGTACTGCCGGCTAGGTCAACAAAGCCCATTTGACCCAACCAGCCCCCAGCCCCCCCAGTTACTTTCAGGTTCCAGGCCCAATGGCCAAAGACGGGGTAGATGAGTCCTGAGGTGAGACAGGCGACGGCTAGGTAGGTTCCGAATTTAATTCGCTCGGCCACAGCACCGGAGACGATGGTGGTGGCTGTGCCGCAAAACATGGCTTGAAAGAGGAAAAACGCCGCCAGTTTGGGGTTGTCGTCAACCGCTAAAAAAAAGTTATTTTGTCCGAACCAGCCGAAGATCGAGGAGCCGAACATGATGGCGTAGCCGAACGCCCAGAACAGACAGACTGAAATTCCAAAGTCGGCAAAGTTTTTGACGGCAACGTTGATGCTGTTTTTTGAGCGTGTTAGTCCGGATTCGAGGCACATAAACCCCGGCTGCATCAGAAAAACTAATCCAGCACAAACAAGAACCCAAAGAATATCGAACACTGGGTAACTGCTCCCCTCACTCCCATGTGGTTGTACGATCGCGAACACGAGTGAGAACAGGCTCAAGGAAATCACAGTTATCAAACAGACAAAGTCCAGTTAAATTCAGGTTAAATTGTGACACACAACACAACCCCCGTCACGGTCTCCGGGTTAGGGGCGCCGGCCTCCCCGCTGTTCAGTCTGGACGTGGGGGTGGTGTGATAGATTACCCTCAAGCTTACGTTGTAACACTAATAACGTAATGTCGTCGTATATTTTGTGACCATTAATGTATTTTTTTAGATGTTCGATGATGGCCTGCTGGATCTGCTCGGCGTCATCCTGGGCATGACGACGGGCCACCTCACAGAGGCGATCGAGGCCATAAAAGTCGCCGTTGGGGTCTTCGGCTTCGGTGATTCCGTCGGTGTAGAGGATGAGGGTATCGCCGGGATGCAAGGCCAACTCGATGGGTTGGATAAACTGGCTAATCTCGGCATCGAGGCCGATGGGAAATCCTAAATCTAGGGTGTCAATCCGTTCGAGGGAGCCATCCCGCCGCAGGAGAATCGCCTCTTCATGTTGGCCGCTTAGTTGCAGTCGTCCTTGATGGTAGTCAATGAGACTCAGGGTTAGGTTGCGATCGGAGTTCATCCGTTCGACGTTGTCGTAGATGGTTCGGTTGAGAGTATTGAGAAAACGCACGGGATCGGTTTCTTGGGCGGTGAGCAGGGTGCGGATGGCGGTTTGTACCATGATGGTGAAGACGCCACTTTCGAGGCCATGGCCGGTGACGTCGCCAATACCGATTTTGACCCCGTCAGCATGGGGCAAAATATCGTAATAGTCTCCCCCCACTTCGGCGGCGGGTTCCATGTAGGCGGCGATATCGAGATCAGGGATTTTTTGCAGGTCTTGCTCGGTAGGGAGGAGCATTTGTTGCAACTGATGGGCAATGTTGACTTCATGGCTCAACCGTAGGTTTTCCGCTTTGAGCCGTTGATTGAGTTCTTCGACTTCGGCATTGGCTTGATCAAGGTCTTGACGGCGTTTGTCTAGAAGTTTACTGGCCACTTCATAGAGTTGGGATTGGGCGATGAGGAGCTTATGAACGTCGAGGAGACGATGAGAGCCATCTGTGAGAATGACGATTAAGGGTTCGTAGAGGTTTTCGGGCGATCGCTCTAAACATTGACGGGCAGCGGCGAAGATTGGACTATCGCCGGGATAGCAGACAATCTCAGTCTTGACAAAGTCATAGAGGCATTGTAGGGGGCGATTATAAAACAGTTCAATGCCGTAAGGACGACTCATGATTTCTAAGCATTTTCGCCGAGAAATCATGCCCATATAGTGACCATTTTTCAGTAAAATCACCCCCGGAAGTAGAGGCTTTTCGTTGAAATGCTGGACTAAAATCCGCCCGGGGACATTATGATCTAGGCTAAAGCCTTCTAAGGTTAGATCTTCAAGGGTTGAGTTGAGGGTCAAACTTTCGAGGGAACTGCCATAAATATGGGATAGACGGTCAAGTTCTAGCATCATCACAGCTCAGTATAATCATGGACAATGGAGACTGGATAATGAACCAGAAGCGCTCAGGTGTCACAACCGCAGCGATGACAAGATTGGCCGCGTCTGGATTATCCCTAGATCTAGCGATGGCTAAGGAGGGCGATCGCCAGGCTCGCGTCCTTCAATTCTGACCTATTCTGCGGAAATTGTCGTAGACTCTAGAAATTACCAGAACCTAGATACTATCAGCCTTTCAGGGGTTAGTTTGAGTTAACGTTGGCTTAACGTTCAGTTAACCTTAAGGGTGATTGGGTTTACGGGCGATCGCCTGAAGGTTGGAGGTGGAAAAGCCCAAGCGAGAGCGGACTAAATCCAATCCTGTAAATAGACTGAGCAACGGGATATTTTGCAGAGGATTAAACTCGGCAGCGACTCGACGCCATTTAAGCTGATCGTCGAGCCAATGATGATAGGAAAGAATCCAGAAGGCATGAGAGGGAAGGCTGCGAAAGTCCTGAGTCTCTAAGTTGGCATCCTCAAAAAGTTTTCCTAAGGTTTCACGATTAAACAAATGCCAGTGACGGGGAAAGTGATAGCCTCCCCAATAGCCCTCACGAAAGAGTTGGGCATCCCAGCCCTCGATATTAGGAGTTTCCAAGATTAAGCGACCACCGGGACGGAGGAGTTGAGCTAAAATCTGGATAATTTGGGCGGGGTTGGCGACATGTTCGAGAACTTGTAGCAGGACAATCACATCAAAACTGTTGTCCATTAATTCTGGGGCAACCTCTTCTAGGCGGCCATAGTACCCTTGAAATCCGGCTTGGTTGAGTTGATCAATGGCCGCCTGATTCATTTCGACGCCATAGAGATTATGTTTGGCTAACCCCAGACGATGAAGCCGCTTCAGATAGCGTCCATTCCCACAGCCGACATCTAACACCCGCAGGGCTTTTTGAGGCCGGGTTGACTGACTCGAATCGGATGGGTTGGGGGATTGGCTAATCCAACCCTGCACCTTCCCCGCATCCAGCCAGTCTTTGGCCCGCAAAGCCAGGGGGTGAACCGCTTGATCGTAGTTGTAGGCGTAATAATGGGGGGGATAAATGCGGGGCAGTTCCGCCATGACGGGCCGGGGATTCAGATAGCGATGGCCGCAATGACGACATTCAACAATCTGAAAGACATCCTCTGAGGTGCCATATTCGTAATCTTGGCCGCTGGCGTAAGGATGCCAGCGATCGCTCCCACAGACTCCACAGGAGACAAATTCTTGTTGTAGATTCACCCGCACCACATCCCCTAGTTCCTTGAGACAACTGCTGTTTTTGCCGTGAGGGGCAACGATCGCAGTACCCGCCAGAGGAACCCCAGGTAACTAGGACGGACGGTAATGTCCGGGCGATCGCGCACCGCACGATGCGCTAAGTGTAAATTGTAGTGGGGAATGGCCGGCCAAAGATGATGTTCGGCGTGGTAGTGCATATGATGTGGGGCCAACAGCAGGGCCTCCCAGAACGGCGGGGTTACGGAAACCAACCGTAGGGAATCACCCACTGGCGCGGGATGGCGCAGAACCCCATGATCACAGAAGGCGCGAATTTCATCGGGAACAAAGACCAGGGCATAAATGGGAAACACCCAGAGCAGCAAATACGCCCAAATTGGCAGGGGAGACAGCCAAAATAAGCAAATGAGTAGCGGTTGCCAAATCAACACCGGCAGGCGCTGTTTAACGTAGTCTTTGAGGAGGGTTTGGGGTGGGATGGCCCCGGTTTTCGGGCTGGGGGTCAGCAGTCGCCCAAAAGGAGTCACCTTGAGAACGGTTTTGCCGAAGGTGGCTAGGCCGGAACAGTAGAGGAGGAAGGCGAGGGGGGAGTTTTTGCCCTCAAAGGTATGGAGATAGCGATCGGGATCGTTGGGAGTTCCCATGTGGCGATGGTGTTGCAGATGGTTGCGGCGGGCATCTTCGAGGGCCATGAACATGGGGCCATAGACGAACCAGCGGGCTAGGCTGTCATTGAGGCGACGATTGGGATGCAAGGCTCCATGGATGGCATCATGGGCCAGGATAAAGAGGGCATATTGACGGTTGCCAATGATGAGAATGGCGATCGCATAACTCCAGAGGGTCTGGAATTGAGCGGCGATCGCCAAACCGAGAGTAATTCCCAGCCAGTCGAGGATGACGTCCCGATAGGCCCGCAGTGGCTTCAGGGTTAACCACTGACGTAACTGTTCAGGGGCAATGGATTGGCGAATCCGTCGTTCAATCTCCGGCATGGTCATCGGGGCGGTGGTAGTCATGATGGGGAGGGAATAGGGAACAGGCAGGCAGTAGGGAAGTCCTCACGTATTATCTACGATTGGTGGTCTGTGGTTGAAGCTGAGGGCGATCGCCATTGGGACGAGTCGGGGGGGAGCTTTGATTTTTTGTATACTCAATGAGTTGATTATTCACTTGAAGTTCCTATGTCTGATTCTCAGTCCCGCCGGGAGTATATTCGTAACATTGCCGCCAAAGCCAGTGCTGATGAGCATCCGGCTGGCTGGTTTGAAGAGGTTTATACCACAGCTAAGGGGGAATCGGCGGCCATTCCTTGGGCCTTGATGCAGCCGAATCCGCATCTGCTGGCTTGGTTGGATGAGGGCGATCGCCCCAGTCCATCTCAACGGGCCTTGGTGGTAGGTTGTGGCTTAGGGGATGATGCCGAAGCCTTGGCAGAACGGGGCTATCAGGTGACGGCCTTTGATATTTCGACCACGGCGATCGCCTGGTGTCAGCAACGCTTCCCCAACTCCTCCGTCAACTACCACGTGGCAGATCTCGATGAGTTTGCCCAAACCCACTCACAAGCCTTTGATTTGGTCTTTGAATGCCGCACCATTCAAGCCCTCCCCCTGAAGGTTCGCCCGCAAACCATCACCGCCATTTGCCAACTCCTGGCCCCCGAAGGAACCCTAGTTCTGATTACCAATGTTCGCGAAGATGAGGCGGCCCCCGACGGCCCCCCTTGGCCCCTATCCGAGAGCGAACTGCAACAAATTCCTCAGCAGGGGCTGCAAGAGGTTCACCGTCACCGCCCTAGCGGAACCAACCGCCCCACCCTCTGCTTAGAATACCGACGAGTTTCCTGAACCCGCTCACTCCTCCCCAAACCACAACTCCCGCAACCGTTCATAGGTTCCATCCTCAACCGTTTGCAGGAGAGCGACATTGATGGGAGTTCGATAGGGACTAGTCGGGGGGAAGACAAAACCATAGAACTGTCGCTGAAACATCGGTCCGGCCAAGGTCACCGTCCCGTTTCCCTCATGACGGGCATAATGCCGTAACACCGGGGCATCATAGACGATCGCCGCCACCTCCCCTCGCTGTAACCCCTGATACATCTGCTGAGGATCGGCATATTCCACGAGAATCGTGCGGGTGTTGGCCAGGAACTCTGCGGCTGTCGTGGCCTCCACCGTGGCCACCCGTCGTCCCTTTAGATCATCCAAGGAGGCGATCGACGCTTGTAACCCATCCACCGTAAAAATGCTGGTCATACTGGCGATGAAATAGCCAAAGACAAAATACCCAGCACACATCCATAACAGGGCCACTAATTTCCCCAAAGGGCGTTTTGGGGTTTTGTCGCCATAGCCAACGGTGGTAACCGTAACCGCCGCCCACCAAAAAGCCTCCCAAATGCCCACCCCATAGCGTCGTGGAAAGTCCGGGTTATGGCGATGTTCGAGTAACCACACCACATGGGCCACCAGCAACAGAATCATCACAAACACACCAATCCCAGCATAAAAGGCCCGAGAGGATAAAATTCCCAGGGCGGTTCGTTGAAGTTGCCCCCAGATGCCGGTTTGCTGTTGAGGGATGAGAATTTGTAACCCCGCCTCCAAAATCGGTTGGGAAAAATCCAGGCGTTCTTCTCGTTCGGCGGTGATGCTAATGCCACCAATCCCCACATCGGCTTGGCCAGACTCAACCCTATCCAGAAGTTCGCCGACATTCGGGGCGAGATCAATCTCGTAGGACCAGTTTAGGCGACGACTGACTTCTTGCCAGAGATCAATGACAAATCCTTGATATTGGCGGTTCTCTTCCATCACTAAGGGGGGCAGCAGTCGCGTCACCACTTGTAGGGAGTTGCCATCGGCGGCTGGAGAAGGAACGGAAGAGCCGGGGGCCACCCGAAGCCCCACCGTCCCCATTAACACCATGAGCATGACTAGCCCAGTGACAAGAACGCGGCGAAAACTCTGGCTCAGTGGGACTCGCAAGGGGGGCATGGGCAAATCTCAGGAGTACATCTCAGGTTAGTGGCTTCATTATGGGGCTGGATTAGGACAATCGGGAAGAGCGACCACCCATTGACCCCTTCCAGGAAAGCGATCGCCTAAAATGGCCAGTGCTATACACGACGCCCCTTCTCAATCAATGCACGATGAGTCTATCCAGCCGCAACCCCAGTCCCATCACAAGCCGTTAAGTTTTAAAACCAAACTGGCCTACGGTGCAGGAGATGCGGGAGCCGGGATTACAGCAACCTTGCTGGCCTTCTCCTTCCTGATTTTCCTCACCAATGTGGCGAACCTGCGCCCCGCCTTAGCGGGAACCGTCTTGCTCATTGGCAAAATTTGGGATGCGGTGAATGATCCGATTATCGGCTATCTGAGCGATCGCACCCGCTCCCGTTGGGGACGACGACATTCCTGGATGTTGATGGCCTCGATTCCCTTTGGGGTCTTTTTCTTCCTCTATTGGATCGTTCCCACCTTTAGCGAAGACCCAGGAATCAACCAATGGGGTCGCTTCATCTATTACACCGTCATCAGTATTATCTTTAACGCCGTCTCCTCGGCGGTGACGCTGCCCTATACGGCCCTAACCCCGGAACTGAGTAAAGACTATGACGAGCGCACGAGTCTCACCAGTTACCGCTTCATGTTTTCCATTGGTGGCAGTATTCTGGCGTTGGCCCTGGGGCAATTTTTTGCTATGCAGTTTCCCGATGACAGTGTCGCTCAGTATTTGAGTTTGGGGGCTACCTGCGCGATTCTCTCAGTCTTGCCGATTTACTGGTGCGTCTGGGGAACCACCGACCCCACCGCCTTTAACCCTCGTCAGAGGACGGTTACTCCCGGTTCAGAGGATGATGTGACTCCCTCGGGGTCGATTTGGCTGCAATTTAAGGAGGTGCTTCAGAGTCGCCCGTTTTGGTTCGTTATCGGGATTTACCTCTGTTCCTGGCTCTCCTTTCAACTGACGGCGGCGATTATTCCCTACTATGCCGTCAGCTATATGGGGATGGACTCCTACTTTAGTGTTGCCCTGGTGGTGCAAGGAACTGCCATGTTGGCGTTGGGCCTGTGGAGTTGGGTGAGTTACCGCTATGGCCGTAAACGCACCTATTTTGCCGGGATGAGTGGCTGGATTATTGCCCAGATCCTCTTGTTCTTCTTACCGAGCGATCGCGTGGACTGGCTCTATATTCTCTGTGCTATGGCAGGACTGGGGGTCTCGACTGCCTATCTGATTCCCTGGTCGATGTTAACGGATGTCACAGACCTCGATGAACTCAACACCGGCGAACAACGCCAGGGGACGTTTTACGCCCTGATGGTGTTTCTGCAAAAAACAGGATTGGCGTTAGGGATTTGGTTGGCGGGGATTATCCTGGAACTGTCGGGTTTTGTGGAACCTCCTCCTGGGGAGCCTATCCCTCCTCAACCGGAGTCCGCGTTGTTTGCCATTCGCGTGGTGGTAGGTCCCCTACCGGCGGTATTCTTAATCATTGGTTTGTTTCTGATGTACTACTATCCCGTGACTCGGGAACTGCAAGAAACCGTTATCTTGCGACTGCGAGAACGGCGGGAGGCAAAAGACACAGCAAAAACCCCCAATCCGGAGATTGAGGGCTGATTGAGGGCTGATTGGGGACTCCCGGGCGGCTCGCGGCCCAGAGAGTTCCCGTGGCAAAGATTGATTAATTGATGACCAGTTTGCCCACCATACCCGCACCACGGTGAGGGGTGCAGAAGTAGTTGTAGGTTCCGGGGGTGGCATCACTGGGGATGGTCACATCGTAGCTATCGCCGGCACTGTAGAGCAACTTGCTGTAGGACAGTTCTTTGGCAAGGCCAGCATCGGCGGAGTTGGCTTCGTCAAACACCACGTTATGGGGGGGGAGTTTGTTGATGACCCAATGCACCGTATCCCCAGGGCTGACTTCCACGGTTTGAGGCTGGAAGGCCAACATCCCGTTGTCGGCACCCATTTTGATGGTGACATCTGCGGCGGCGGCGGGAGCAACAGACAGTGCAAAGCTACTGATCACTAGCACTACGGCGAAGAAAGCTTGAACTAAACGTTTGGACATTATTTTATTTGCCAATCTCAAATCATCTATGACAGAGCGTCACAGTTGTTATTGTAAAGGAAAATGTACGATCGCAGTGACAGGCTGTCAAATTTCTTACTCAGGCTCCCCCGAGGCCCCCTCATGACCCTTTTAGATATTCTCAGACAGGACTACCAATCCTTTCCCGAGGCGCAAACCTATGAGATTTACGCCGAGGATGTGTATTTCAAGGACCCCCTGAACGAGTTTCGGGGCTGCGATCGCTATCGCCAGAACATCAACTTCATCGCCACCTGGTTCAAGGCGGTGCATCTGGAGTTGCATGATATCCGCCAGGAGGGCGATCGCATCCTCACGGACTGGACGTTGGAGTGGAACACCCCCCTCCCCTGGTTTCCCCGCATCTCTATCCCCGGCTGGAGTGAACTGACGGTTAACGCCGAGGGCAAAATCAGCCGCCACCTTGACTACTGGCATTGTTCCCCTGGGCAGGTGCTACGACAGCATTTTCCCGGAGCCTCCCCCCCCAAGCATCCCAATCTCTGAGGCCCATCGGTCAGGCCCATCTCTAACAACCGACAGACGCAAGCTCCCCCAAAAGCCGCTAAAGTAAACAAATGTGTAGCAATTCTCAGAATTAAGGACTCACCCAGACGATGCGAATTATCCTCATGACGGGCAAAGGTGGCGTTGGTAAAACCTCCGTCGCCGCCGCCACCGGACTCCAATGTGCTCAGAAAGGCTATAAAACCCTGGTGCTGAGTACCGATCCGGCTCACTCCCTCGCCGATAGTTTTGACCAAGAACTCAGCCACGAACCGCGTCTGATTCAAGAGAATCTCTGGGGAGCTGAATTAGATGCGTTAGTCGAATTAGCCGAAAACTGGGGGTCAGTTCAGAAATACATCACCCAAGTGCTACAGGCCCGAGGCCTGGAGGGGGTACAGGCTGAGGAATTGGCGATTCTCCCTGGGATGGATGAGATTTTTGGCTTAGTGCGCATGAAACGCCACTATGACGAGGGGGAGTATGATGTTCTCATCGTCGATTCTGCGCCCACAGGAACCGCCCTAAGACTGCTCAGTTTGCCCGAGGTTGGGGGCTGGTATATGAGACGGTTTTACAAGCCGTTACAGGGCATTTCTGTGGCGCTACGTCCCCTCGTCGAACCCCTATTCAAACCCATCGCGGGCTTTTCCTTACCGGATCGAGAGGTGATGGATGCCCCCTATGAGTTTTATGAGCAAATTGAAGCCCTCGAAAAAGTCCTCACTGACAACAATCAAACCACCGTGCGCCTGGTGATGAATCCTGAGCGGATGGTGATTAAAGAATCCCTCCGCGCCCATGCTTATTTGAGTCTCTACAATGTGGCCACAGATTTGGTGATTGCCAACCGGATTTTACCCGACAATGTAACCGACCCCTTTTTCCTGCGCTGGAAGGAACAACAGCAGAAATATAAACAGGAAATTCACGAAAACTTCCATCCGTTACCGGTTAAAGAAGTCCCCTTGTATTCTGAGGAAATGTGCGGTATGGAAGCATTGCAACGCTTGCGAGATACCCTTTATGGGGATGAAGACCCCAGTCAGGTGTATTACAAAGAAAATACAATTCGGGTGATTCAGGAGGAAGGAATCTATCGTCTGGAATTGTATTTGCCGGGCATCACGAAGGACAAAATTCAACTGTCTAAAACCGGCGATGAGTTAAACATTTGCATCGGCAACCACCGGCGCAATCTGGTTCTGCCTCAAGCTCTGGCTGCCCTACAACCCTCGGGGGCGAAAATGGAGGAAGATTATTTGAGGATTCAGTTTAGTTAGGGGGGAAGGCAAGAGGCAAGAGGCAAGAGGCAAGGGGCAAGAGGCAAGAGGCAAGAGGCAAGGGGCAAGGGGCAAGGGGCAAGAGGCAAGGGGCAAGGGGCAAGAGGCAAGAGGCAAGAGGGGGGAGAAGGCAAGAGGGAGAATCTAGCTCTGGCCCCCTCTTGGGAGGGTAAAGACGTATTCTGGGAGGGAAAAATTGCTATGGAGACTCATCCATCAACCAAGGCCATGAATACGAAACAGTTTCAGCGATATCTAGTCAGTACGTCAGCGGTGGGGATTTTTGTTATTGGGGCGTTGGTGGCTGTGGTGACGATTCTGCCTCTCTCGGAGCGTCTCAAGGAAGGAGAACAACGCCAATTAGAATTTGCGGCGACTACCCAAGCTCAAACGATTGATGAAATTCTCTCGCGTCTGACTGATATTGCTAGGCAGGTGTCTAGTCGTACCCGCGCTCGCCAAGAGTTGCAGGCCTATAATCAGGGGGATCTCGAACGGGAGCCATTTGTCACCAGTAATCAAGGCATTTTAGGAGATGCTCTGCAACAGTCGCCAGAAATTATCGGGATTACTCGTCTCGATGCGACTAATGCTTTAGCCGTTGAGGTCGGACAAACGATTCCCACAACGTTTTGGATCATTCCTGACCCCTCGGTCCAAACCCCTGAAATCAGTCCCCCACTGCAATTAGACAATAATCGCTATGTTCTCTTGGTGGCCTCGCCGATTCTCACTCCTGAGGGGCAACGGGTGGGAACAGATTTGGTCTTGTTTGACGTTTCTAATCTACAAATCCTGGTGGAGCAGGGTCAGATTGTCGGGGAGAGTGGGGTGATTGCTCTGGGCCAGCGTCAGAATGGGAGAAGTCAACTGTTCTTTGACCATGTTGACGCGAACTATCAGGCTCAATTTGAGCAGGTTATGACGGAGGCCGCCGAGGAGGTACAACTGTGGTTAGTCGAGGGAGTGGGAGGAGAAATGGCGATCGCCAGTACCCGTCTGGCTAATCATGATTGGGTCGTGGCGGTTAAACTCGACAGTGCAGAACTTTACCAAAGCATCATGGCGGATATCCGCAATCTAGTAGGAATCCTCGTGATTCTGACCCTGGTTGGCAGTGGGGTGATGGTGTTGCTGTTGCGGCCTTTAGCCGGTCAGGCGATCGTGGAAACTGAAGATCTCGAACAGAAACTCAAAGAAGCTCAGGAACTCCTGGCCCTAAGAAATGCGGCCCTGGAGCAACAACGGCAAAAAGAGCAGTATCTACAAGCGGCAATGGATAAAATCGAACGGCTGCGCTCCTCCGCTCGTGAGGTCTCCCATCAATCTGAGCAAGCCGAATCCACATCGAAAACGGCCCTAACCCTGGTTCATCAGGGGGCTGAAGATGTGGCTAATGCTCTCTCGGGAACCCAGGCCTTGCGGGAACAGGTTCAGGGTATCTTAGACGAGATGCAGCGGTTGAACGACAGCACCGATCTCATTACGGTGATTGCTCGTTTGGTGGGGGATGTGGCCTCACAAACCAATATGTTGGCTCTCAATGCAGCGGTGGAAGCGGTCCGCGCTGGGGAGAAAGGGAAAGGCTTTGCGGTGGTGGCGACGGAAATCCGTAAATTGGCAGACCAGAGTCATCAGTCTGCTGAGCGGATTCGTCATCTGAGTACGGAGATTCAAACGGCGATTCGCTCAACATCCACGGCGACCCGCTTGGGGACGGAAACTGCTGATTCTGGCGTGCGGGTGGCGGGAGAAACCGCTGATGTGTTTGCAACGGTGCGCGAATCCATCCAAGCGGTGGCTCAGACTACCAATCGTATTGCCCAGGTGAATCATCATCAGGCTCAAGAGATTGAGTCCCTGGTGCAGACGTTACATGATTTGGATGATTTGAGGTGAGTCAGGGTCTGGAGTCAGGCTCCTAAAAGGAGAGTTTGTAGAGCATAAACAGTTCCCCGGGACGGCTGCTGAGTTTCCGAGCGTTGCCCTTGAGGAGGCGTTCCCACTCACTGAGAGATTCGAGAAATACCTCTGTCCCGAGATAGGTTTCTAAGATCGCCCAATCTTCGGCCAGGGGAGCGTCTGGATTAATGACATCAAAGACAAACTGGCCGCCGGGTTTGAGGACTGTTTGCACTGCGTTGATGACCCGCTGCCAATAGTCGAGAGGGAAGTAACAACTGAACCCGGTGGCGATGACTAGGTCAAAGAAGTTTGACTCATAGTCCTCTAGGAAATGAGCGCCGCCAACGGTAACTCCTTTAAAGAGTTTGGAGTTCAGTTGTGGGGCGCGGGATTTGAGGGCCTCACAGGCTACGGTGCTAATATCGCGCCCATAGAAGAGAGCTTCCCAGGTAAGCCAGGGATAAATCAGGAAACTGACTCCGCAGCCAAGATCGAGACAACGTTGATTTTTCTTGGGTTTGGCTAAGTCCCAAAAGGGGGAGGCGATGCGCTGCTGGAGTTTCCCGGCGGTCCAATCTGGGAAAATATCCAACGATTCAACTTCGGCGGGGAGTTCAAAGGAGTCACCGCGATAGTCTCGATTGTATCGGGCAGAGAGTAGGGCCAGGCGATCGCTTAGGGGAATTGGGGTCACAGGGATTGAGAAAATGCGGAGGACTAGCGGCCCTTGAGGGCTTTGGTAAAGTTCTGACGGTAGGACTTATTACCGATGTAAAGAACAGGCCACATCAGTGATAGGGCAATTTGATTGCCAATGCCCCGTTCAAAGCTGGTGCGGTGGAAGCCACGCCAAAATTTCCAGACTCCACCTGCGTAAACAACGATGAGGACGAATAGCAAGATTCTCATGATGGTGTCAAGGGTAAGGACCAATGGGTCAAGTTGTACAAGGGAGAATAGCCCGGTTGAGAACTCCTAACCCCCCAAGCTGTGGTGAGTTGGAAGACTCAGTGGTGGCTTAGGTCTAGTTTAGCCAACTTTGTCTTAATCGACTTGGACGGGAACATCGTCCAGCCCAAAGTGTTGGATGACCCGAATTACGCCAATGGAGAAAATTAGACCTAACACTAATCCTCCCAAGACCAGGATGGTAAAGTAGCGGCGTAGGATCGAGGCAGTTTTGTCGCTACGCTGAATTGGAGTTTCGGGAAATTCCCCATCAGGAACTTCCGAGTTCTGATAGACGGGGTCGTTCGGTAGACCGGAGGTCTCGTTAAAGGGGTTAGGGCCGCCGCTAAAGGGATCCGGAAATAGGTTGCTCATCAGCTCTGGAGAATCAGGGACTTATCGCCATTGTATCGCCATTGTAAGGCATGGCTGTTTAAGCGTTTGAGGAGGAGGAGGCTTGTGGCTGATCCTGATGGGTATATTGGCCGACGATCGCCAGGAGTTGTTCCCCGTCAAAGGGTTTGGTTAGGTATTCTGTGGCCCCGGCGAGATGACCTTTAACTTTGTCAAAGGCTTTATCTCGGGCTGTGAGCATAATAATCGGCAGGTCCTGAAACTGGGGGAGGCTGCGAACCGTTCGACACATTTCTAAACCATCAATGTCCGGCATGGATACATCCAGCAAAACCACGTTAATGGATTCGTGATAGATGGTGCTGAGGGCATCAAGGGCATTATCAGCAAGAATGACGCGGTAATGATTTTCTAAAATCCGTTGGATGGTCTTTTGCATGACCGGACTGTCATCGACCGCGAGAATGGTGGGTGAGTTGAAGGAGTTAGCAGGCATGGCGTTCTATCAAGGGGGACGTCCCGATTGCGGCGATCGCAGTTCCCGATTGAAGCGAATCCAGGGTGAGTACGGGGGTGAGTACGGGGGACACCTACTCTCCTCAATCGGAGTTGGGACGGGGAGCGCGATCGGCTTAGGTTGAACAGTTTCTGTAACCATGCTAACAATTTTTGCGCGGCTGCGGTCAAAAGATTCTCAAAACTTGATATCGCTGCCCTCCCAGATTTGTGAAGGTGGAAGTCCCTAATTTTAATTTTTTTTAATAGTTTGCCAAGACAGCTTGCAATTTTGGGTGCCAATGCCTTCAAATCTCATGGAGAATTACCATTAGAAATTCAACCCTTGCATTTCGTTAAAATCTTTACAAAATCTAAAGAAAATCGAGTAGACTGTAGGGGTAGAGCGATCGCAGCTAGACTCCTCGAGGATGTACAGGTGGATCAACCCATCGATTTGGGGGGTAGTGTTCATTTCAGCCCCATCATCATCCATTGAAACGGCTGATAATCGGGCCTGCCTGAGAATTAAGTGATTCGACAGAATCAAGTAAGACCACGGCCTTAGACACACCGACGAGATCTGCTGAATCCCCTGATTGCTCCCCCTGTCAGTCGAGGCAACTGTTATGCTAGCTCACACCCACTCACCGCGCGCATCGTTAGAGGTTGCCATGCCTGAAGCTTCCTGTGCGTTTGACGAACACCCAAATGAGGCGTTCAAGGATCTCGCACGACTTGCCACCTATATTTGTCATGCTCCAGTCGCGGCGATTGTCTTTAGTAATGGTAGGCGTCAGGGAGTAGACGCTGCCTCCGCCGGCCAGTATCGCTGTTGGATTAAAGCCGCCTTGGGACTACCACCAGAGCGGTTTGCCCTTTGTATCGACCTCTGTGAGGTGACCCTAGAGCGCGATCGCCTGACGGTGATAGAAGATCTCAGCCAAGAGACTCCGTTTCGCGATCGCCCCTTTATTAATAGTTATCCCCATTACCGCTTTTATTGCGGTATCCCCTTGGTTAGCCCCAAAGGCACGACCGTAGGAACCCTCTGTGTCCTGGACAACGAACCCCGTCAACTCGATTTAAACCAGCGCAAAGCCTTAGCCACCCTCAGCCGCCAAGCCACACGCTCCTTGCGGGCACTGCGAGACTTTGGGACCTACTTTCAACGTCCCGCCTGGCAAGACATGGGTCATTATGTCAGTCCAGTTCCCCTAACGGATCATCCCTATCACGTCCCCCTGCCGGTTCCCTCCTCCAGCCCCTCCGCCGCTGATGAGGCCAAAGCCAAGTTTTCTCAGGATGAAACCCCGAATCGCTTTAGCATCCTAGAAACCATTACCGAAGCCTTTTTCGCCGTCGATCGCCAATGGCATATCCTCTACCTCAACCGACGGGCCGAAAAACTCTGGAACATCAGCCGCCAGGAGGTCACCGATACGACTCTTTGGGAAACCTTCCCCGATTTAATCCAATCGGTGTTCGCCCAGGAATGTCACGCCGCCTTTGAAACTCAAAGCTGTCGCCACTTTGAAGAATACTACGACCCCTTAGGCATCTGGTTGGAGGTTCGTTTGCATCCCGAACCGCAGCGGTTATCGATTTATTTCCGGGATGTTACTCAATACAAGAAAAACGAGACGGTACTGCTCGAACAAAGTCACCTTTCAAGCCTCGTCAGTGCCGTCAGTAGCGCCCTGGCCCAAAGTCAAACCCTCGATGAAAGCCTCGATCGCAGTGTCAATGCCTTAGAAACACATCTCGGGGCCAAAACCGTGGGAATTTGGCTAGCACAAGCCGATGATCCTGATACCACAACCTTTGACCGTACCGAAAAACCCCTAACCCTGGTTCAACAAAGCCTGACGGGGGATGAACTCCCCGACCTGTTGTTCCCCAAGACCACATTCCTAGGGGCCTCCTTATTGGGTTGGGTGGCCGAGACTCGTGAACCTTACATTAACAATCGCCTGGATTGCCTGGCACAAGATTGGCACGACAACCCCAACTCCGCGAGATCTGGCTTAGATGCGTCCGTATCAGATATTGAGACGCTGGGACGCTGGGCCCAGGAACAGGAGATTCAGGGCTTGGTGCTCTATCCTCTCATTGTCGAGGAACGGCTCTTAGGGGTGCTACTGATTTCTGCTTTTCATCCCTGGACGGAAGATGCGGTGGGTGTTCTGGATTGGCTATCGAGTACCATTGGTTTATCTGTCGATCGCGCCTGGGCCCGAGAGGCCCTTGTCAATCGCCGTAAATCCTTGCTGTTTCGCCTCGCAGGACAAATCCGTAATTCCCTGGATCTCGATACCATCCTCGATACGGCCGTTCATGAGATTCGTAGTTGGCTGCAAATTGACCGCTGTTATTATCTCTGGTGTTCGGGACAGGGGGAGTCTCCCTTAACCCTAGCGGTGACCCATGAAGCCTGTGGCAAAGAAGATATTCCTAGCTTCTTGGGTGAGAGTTTTATGTCCCAGGCAGACCGGCTGGTTCCCAAGATTTGGCAGTTGGAAACGGTGCAGTTAAATGATCTGACTCAGGCCGATGAGGAGACACGGGACTTTTTAGAACCCTTGGATGTTAAGGCCCAGTTGATTTTACCCCTGGGGACGCGATCCGGGCAGTTTGGGGCGATCGCCTGTAGTCATGGAAATCGCCGCACCTGGAATGATACCGAGGTCGAACTCTTACAGGCGGTGGTCGATCAGTTGGCGATCGCCATTGATCAAGCCGAACTCTACGCCAAAACCTGTGCCGCGGCCTTGGCTGCACAAACCCAGGCCCGACAACTGCAAGAGGCGATGGAACACCTCAAGCAAACCGAGGCCCAACTGATTCAACATGAGAAAATGTCCAGTTTGGGGCAGATGGTGGCCGGGATTGCCCATGAAATCAATAACCCCGTCAACTTTATCACCGGCAACATCAACCACGCCAGCACCTATGTCGAAGACTTGTTGGGATTGATTGACCTCTATCAACGCCATGTTCCCAATCCTCCTGAGGAGATTGAGGACGAAATCGAAGAGATTGACCTAGAGTTTGTCGAAGAAGACTTACCGAAATTGATTGACTCGATGAAGATGGGGGCCGAACGCATCCGTCAGATTGTTGTCTCCCTGCGCAACTTCTCCCGTCTTGACGAGGCGGACGTGAAGGCCGTTGATATCCATGAAGGAATTGAAAGCACCCTCTTGATTCTCCATAACCGCCTGAAAGGGAAAGGAGAACTCGCACCGATCCGCATCATTAAGTATTACGGCGATTTGCCCAAAGTCAAGTGTTTTCCGGGACTCCTGAATCAGGTGTTTATGAACATTGTCGCCAATGCGATCGATGCCGTCGAGGATGCTGGCTTACGGACTCCTCAATCGCCGGAAACCCCGACCATCACCATTTGTACGGAAACAACTTGTAGCGGTGCAACTCCCGAGGCCTACGCCTGTGGGAAGCCGGATAGCGTCACCATTCGTATCCGTGATAATGGGCCAGGGATTAAGTCGCAGATGCTCGAAAAACTGTTTGACCCCTTTTTCACCACCAAGTCCGTGGGGAAAGGAACGGGGTTAGGCCTGTCTATTGGCTATCAGATTATTGTCGAGAAACACCGAGGACGAATTTGGTGTGAGTCGGAACCCGGGAAAGGAACTGAGTTCTTGATGCAGATTCCCCTGCATCAACCCGAGTTTGATCTCTAACGACTCAGCGATGACTCAGCCGTCACGACGGACTATCTCCAAAGCGATAGCCTTTCCCGTACACCGTATGGATGAGGGGAGTTTCGCCGGAAATGGAGAGTTTACGGCGTAGCAGACGAATCGAGGCCGCCAGGACATTGCTACTGGGGGGACTATCGCCATCCCAGAGATGTTCGTGGATTTGTTGGTGGCTGAGGAGTTGTCCGGGATGGCTCATGAAATAGGCCAGCAGTCGCAGTTCTTTCGTCGACAAATCAATCGTACGTCCGTGGCGATAGGCCAGTTGATTGTCGAGATCTAATTCTAGATCCGCCACCTGTAATCGCTGTGTTGGAGGGGGTGAGGGATTGTGGGAGGAACTGTCGAGAGGATTATCGAGGCTGGCGTCAAAATGGGGCGATCGCCGCAGCAGGGCCCGCACCCGAGCCAGGAGTTCCCGCAGTTCAAAGGGTTTGACGAGATAGTCATCGGCCCCCGCATCCAGGCCTAAAACCCGGTCATCGAGGGTATCTTTGGCCGTTAGGAAGAGTACTGGGGTAGTATCACCGTGCGATCGCCGTTCCCGACAGACATCTAACCCCGACGATTCCGGGAGCATCCAATCCAACACCAACAAATCATACTGATGTTGAGCCGCCAGGTGAAGTCCGTCCCCTCCTGTAAAGGCCACATCCACCTGGTAGCCTTCCCGTTCTAAGGCTCGGGAGAGGGAGTGAGTCAGTTCAATTTCATCATCAACCAGAAGGATACGCATAGACTAGGGACAGGGTGAAGCGAAATGCTGGCTCTATTTTACCGTTTACGGGACTCTGGGCGATTGGCGATGAGGAGACTCAGACAATCCAATCTCGGAGAACGAACGTACTGAATGGGTGAGAACCCGTCAACCCAGGATGGGGCGATCGCGATACAGTATCAAGAAGCGACCTTAGATACGTCATGATGAGCCAAACCCAAAACACCTCTCAACCCCAACCCCAAGCACCCACCTACGATATCGAACAGGTAGTGCTGGAGCGATACCAGGAGGGTGCGGAGCAAGTGCAGCCGAGTTTATGTTGTGCGACAGACTATGACCCCTCCTATCTCAAAATTATTCCCCAAGAGATTTTAGACAAAGACTATGGTTGTGGAGACCCCTCTCGCCATGTCAACGCTGGGGAAACAGTCTTAGATTTAGGCTCTGGAGCGGGCAAGATTTGTTATATCCTCTCCCAAAAAGTCGGACCGGAGGGTTCGGTGATTGGGGTGGATTTCAATGATAAGATGTTGGCTCTCGCTCGCAAGTATCAAGACGAAATATCTCAGGAAATTGGCTACCAAAACCTGAAATTTGTCAAGGGTAAAATCCAAGATTTGGCCCTTGACTTACAACAAGTTCAACAGTGGTTGAGTGAACATCCTATTCAGGATTTAGAGGGATTATTTCAGTTCGAGCAGCAGTGCGATCGCATCCGTCGAGAACAGCCTCTCATTGCCGACAACAGCATTGATGTCGTCGTCTCCAACTGTGTCTTAAACCTCGTCCATCCTCGGAACAAACAACAGCTTTTCCAAGAACTGTTCCGAGTGCTAAAACCCGGTGGACGTGCGGTTATTTCCGATATTGTCAGTGACCAATATCCTACAGCGGCTATTCTCAATGACCCGGAACTCTGGAGTGGCTGCATTGCCGGCGCCTTCCAAGAAGACGAGTTCCCGAAACGTTTTGAACAGGTAGGATTTCAGGACATTGAAATTCTCAGTCGCCAAGCCGAACCCTGGCAAGTCGTCGAAGGAATTGAGTTTCGTTCCCTGACCCTTCGCGCCTACAAAGGCCGCCGTCAGCCTTCCCCAGAGAAGACCTCCGCTGTCAGTTCTCAACGCTCCTGTTGTGGCTAATTATCCCAAATCTGGCAACTTGGGGACATTCCAATCCCTACCGTGACCCGTCCCCCGACCTTTTTTTGACGCTTACAATCTCTTAATTTCATGGTACAAGCGCCGACTCGCTTCCAAACAATTACCCCCTTTGAGAAGCAACTCAACCAACCCTTAACGAAACAGCCCATTTCCGTCTTACAAATCAATCTTGGCAAACGCTGTAACCTGGCTTGTAGCCATTGTCACGTGGAAGCCGGCCCCAAACGCACCGAAGAAATCGAACCAGAGGTTTGGCAAGATTTAGTGACCCTCATCGAGCAGTTTCCTCAACTCAAAACCGTGGATTTAACCGGAGGCGCGCCGGAGATGCACGCCGGATTTAAGCCCCTCGTTGATGCCGCTCGACGAACCCATAAAGAGGTAATTGTTCGCTCAAACTTGACCATTTATTTCGTTCCCGGCTACGAGGACCTCCCCGAGTATTTCGCCAACCATCGGCTGCGGGTTGTGGCCTCTCTCCCCTGTTATCTAGCGGACAACGTGGACAAGATGCGAGGGAATGGCGTATTTGACGAGTCCATTCGCGCCCTACAATGGCTTAATGAACTCGGCTATGGTCACGACCCCGAGTTAATCCTAGATTTAGTCTATAACCCCCCCATGCCCTGGTCTGAGGATGAGTTTCGGCTTCCCCCGGCCCAAGCGGGGTTAGAGGCGGCCTATAAAACCCATCTTGGGGAGCAGTTTGGCGTTACCTTTAACCATCTTCTGACCATCACCAACTTACCCATTGGGCGCACCAAACAGTTTTTACAACGCCGTCATCTCCAGCAGGCCTATACGAAGTTTTTAGAAGAGAACTTTAATCGGGCCACGGTTGATGGGGTGATGTGTCGCAATCAGCTTTCTGTGGATTATCTGGGCAATATCTATGACTGTGATTTCAACCAAATGGAGGGGGTTGCGGCCGAGTCAAGCACAGGAGAACCTCTGACGGTTCGTCATCTGTTGCAGGCGGGGAGTTTAGATGTCATTGAACAGATTCAAACTCGGGACTATTGTTATGGCTGTACAGCCGGCTGTGGGTCGAGTTGTGGTGGTGCGTTAACCGAGGATTGACCGCCTCAAGGGGAATAATGACGAGTCAAAATTGGAAGGCTTCTAAGGCTAAAACAGTCCGTTGAAGACTCTCGGATTGGTTCATTGCTTCCCTGACACGCCATTGTTGGCTAATAAATTTCAACAGCGGTGCATTGTAGTCTTTGCCAACTTTTGCTGTACTGCCCTTTTCTGGCACAATCGCCTGTCGTAGGTCTTTTTGTTTTGACGTTCTGACTAAATTGATTAAGTCTCGTTTCGGGTCTTCAATTTGGTCTGGGTTTTGGGGGATTTTGGCTAAATCCACGGCAAAAAAATCAGAAAATGCTTGACTATCTGCCAGAACCCAAGACTCAACCTCTCGCACAGCAATGCGAAACAGAAGATTGGGATGTTTCGGTTGACCCCCTAACCAGTCTTGAATTAAGGTGATGGGGCAATCTATCTGATCTAAATCCGTCAAAACCAGATAGGGACTCCCTTGTGCGGCTTGATTGAATCCTTTGATATTCTTTTTAATGTAGCCAAAGCCATTTTTGCTTAACCGAAGTCCTACGAAATAGTCCACCTCAACATGGTCTAAAATTCTATCTAAAACCGCACCACTCAGCACATCTTCATAGACTAAGTTAATTGGAATTGCACTCACGACCACAACTCTAACTCTAATTGCTGCATATTAGGGGGAGCAGTCTGTGGTAAGGCCGTCTCCGAAATAGTGAGTCCTGCTTCGAGAAGTTGCCGAATTTCTGGAATTGAAGAGACCACTCTAGCTTCCGTCCCTTCTTTTCTCGGTTGCATCATCACCACTTCTCGACCATCAATGCCGGGATCAGATAGTAAATCTGCACTATGAGTACTCAGAATAACTTGGCTCTTTTTCCCTTTTTGTAACCGAGCAATAATAGCTGGAAGTTTGGCGACAATTGCCGCATTCAGCGATAGTTCGGGTTCTTCTAATAAAAGAATCGAGTTTCTCGTTTCTAACAATGACCAAAATAGAGCAATTAGACGTAAGGTTCCATCGGAGAACTGGTCTTCTCGTTGTTTACCGGCTTTAGGTCGCCAATGTTCATAAACAGCTTCGAGGTGAGGGTGCCCCATATCATCTTTAATATCGGTTAACTGCTTCATTTGAGGAACAGCGACCTTGAGGGCATCTTCTATCTTGCTAAGCCAAGCTTTTCGGGTTTTGTCAGGAGTTTTGATGACCCGCTCTAGGAAGTTTTTACCAAAGGGATCTGCCCGCAGAGTTGCGCCTTCAAAGGTATCGGGATATCTGAGGAGTTGTGGAACGAGATGTAAGTAGAGGGTGGATTGAAAAAAAACTTGAATTTCTCTAAATTCTCGATTAAATCGGAGTTGCTCTAAGGCAGTTTGTGTCAGTAGTTTTACGTCTTCTTCATCATCTTTATCTGGTCTATTTAAAATGATGCGGTTATTTTCCCAGACTTTTTCCCACGCTAAAATTGGAGGATTATCTCCCCCTTTTAGGTTTTTGATGCCAATGCTATAAATCCATTGAGGCGGACTTGATAAATCCGCCCCTAAGTGAACTTCAATTTCAATGGTGGGATAACGACGCGCATAGAGAGAGCGCAATTTTAGCACGCCTCCCCGTTCTTTGACTGCTCGCTGTAGTCCACCGCCATCGGGGTCAGCAATGTCCCGCAAGAAGCGAAACACATCTAGAAAGTTAGACTTTCCACAAGCATTTGGTCCAATCAAGAAGACTCGTTCTCGAAGTTGAACATCAAGGTCAGTGAAGTTTCGCCAGTTTTTGAGTTTAATTCGTTGAATATACATTGATGGTTTAGGAATAAGACAGTAACGGCTAAGGGTTTGGGAGGGGTGACCCTCAGCCTGGCTTGTAGGAAAGACGCATCAATGGGAAGCCGGGTTAGTGGTATGGGGTCTTCTGGGTTTAGAGTGATAAGGAAAATTCATAGCAGATTACACCCGTTGTCGTAGGGGCGAAAAATTTTTCGCCCCTACAATTTTGTATACCCTGCAACAAATCCAAGCGTAGATCCAGAAGACCCTTACACCTTGAAGTTTTCCGTGACGCGAGTCATGGCCTCTTCTACATTGGCGCGGCTGTTAAAGGCGGAAATGCGGAAATAGCCTTCACCCGCCGCCCCGAAGCCAGAACCTGGTGTTCCGACAACGTTGGTGGTTTGTAGGAGTTTGTCGAAGAACTCCCAACTGGATAAGCCATTTGGGGTTTTCACCCACACATAAGGGGCATTCACTCCTCCATAGACCGTTAAACCGGCGTTGCTGAGGCGATCGCAGATGATTTTGGCGTTTTCCAAGTAAAAGCCCACTAACGCCTTGATTTGCGCCTGTCCTGCCTCGGAATAGACCGCTTCTGCCCCCCGTTGCACGATGTAGGAAACACCGTTGAACTTGGTGGATTGGCGACGATTCCAGAGTTGGTGCAGTTGCACGGTTTCCCCGCCAGAGGTGGTGGCGGTTAGGGTTTTGGGAACCACGGTGTAGGCGCAACGAGTCCCCGTGAACCCGGCATTTTTGGAGAAGGACCGGAACTCGATCGCACAGTCTTTGGCCCCTTCAATTTCATAGATAGAATGGGGTAGACTGGGGTCCGTAATAAAGGCTTCATAGGCGGCATCAAACAAGATGATGGCCTGATGTTCCCGTGCGTAATCAACCCAGGCTTTTAAATGGTCTTTGGTTGCCGTTGCCCCCGTGGGGTTGTTGGGGAAACAGAGATAGACTAAATCTACCTTTTCCGAGGGAATTTCGGCGGTGAAATTGTTGTCCGCAGAAACGGGCATATAGACTAAGCCCTCGTACTTCCCATCCTCGTTAGCGGGGCCGGTATGTCCGGCCATGACGTTGGTATCCACATAGACGGGATAGACGGGATCGGTGACGGCAATGCGGTTGTCTTTGCCAAAAATATCCAGGATATTACCCGTGTCACATTTTGCTCCGTCGGAGACAAAAATCTCGGAAGCATCGATGTCACAATTGCGGGATTGGAAGTCCTGGGCGGCGATTTTTTCCCGTAGCCAACCATAGCCCTGTTCTGGACCATAGCCTTTGAACGTGGCGCGATCGCCCATTTCCGCTACCGCCTTCGACATGGCCTCTAAACAGGCTTGGGGTAGGGGTTCGGTGACATCGCCAATGCCCAATTTAATAATCGGGGCATCGGGGTTAGCTTCGGTAAAGGCTGCCACACGACGGGCAATTTCTGGGAATAAATAGCCCGCTTTCAGTTTCAGATAATTCTCGTTAATCGTTGCCATTATGACTCAATACTCTCAATCAATAGTCTCGCTGAATCTTGCATTTTATCGCAGCCTAGAGTTTGGGGCTAGGCGTGAGCCGTCAAAACCCCCGGTTCTTGCTGTCGGGGTAAGACATCGAGGATATCTTCCTGGGCGCAATACTCTAAATCGGCGTTACAGTTGAGCCGTAACAGTCGCTGGCCGTGACTGGCGATCGCCATCAAGTCCACCAGGCGATCGCGCCATTGCTCATATAACGCCAAGGCGGCGACGGTTTCATCATTTCCCGCCAGTTCCCCCAGGTTGAAAGATCCCGATTCCAGCAGACGGGCGACAATTGCTCCGGCACAGACGGTATCCTCTAGGGAATAACTCCCTTGCCAGCCGGAACCCACCAAATAGACGGTTTCGGGTTGGTTCTGGGCCAAAAACTCCACCACCGTCTGACGATTGACTAAAGCCGCCGTCAACAAAATCGGTGCGGCTTCCACTCGTTGCAGGGCGCGAGTTCCATTGGTGGTACTCAGGAATAGACGACATCCCAAGACGCGATCGCGCTCATATTCCAGGGGAGAGTTGCCAAAATCGCAGCCCTCCACCTTGGCGCCACCCCGTTCCCCGGCCCGTAGGCGTTTGGAGGGGTCCCAGCTTTCGCTGACGGCCATGAGTTTATCAATATCGCTAAAGGCTTGCACCGCCTCGGCCCCAGCGGCGAGAACCGTGGCGATGGTGGTGGTGGCGCGCAGAACATCAATGGCCACCGCACAGGCGGGGGTTGGCTCAACCGGGGTGAGTTCGGGAGTGTGATAACAGTAAACCTTCACAGCAGTTGGGGGGCAATTTGGCATCAACAACGCCCTTCATCCTATCAGGATGCGTTCATCCCATTGACTCGATGGGGAACATCGCCAACACTCGTCTGTTGAGTTGTCTAGTTGTCTCTGAAATCCCTGTGACCTCCTATTGAGGGCGATTTTCACTTACACTTCCTATAGTGCAACCCGTTTTTAACGAACCGTTGGCGAGAGATGGACCCCTCAGCGGTCTGAGCCGTTTCCATCCATCTATTCCCTTGCTAGATCCCTGTCTATGTTAGTCAAAGCATCTCCGAAACCCTTGCGTTGGCAACGCACCCGAAGTTCCCTATTTGCCCGTCAGGTGGAAATTTTTGCCGCTACCGGCAAGCTGTTGTGGTTTCTGGGGTGCGATCGCCTGCGCGGAAAACGTGACTCTAAACATCGTCAACGTCGCGCCCAGTGGTTGGTGAACACACTCCTGGATTTGGGGCCAACCTTTATTAAAATTGGTCAAGCTCTCTCGACGCGGGGGGACTTATTACCCCTCGAATATATCCGCGCCCTCTCACAACTGCAAGATAAAGTTCCGCCTTTTTCCTCCGATGAGGCGATCGCCCTGATTGAAAAAGAACTCAAAAATTCCCTCCATAGCCTCTATCGAGATTTTGATTATCACCCCATTGCCGCTGCCAGTTTAGGACAGGTGCATAAAGCTCGTCTGCATACTGGGGAAGATGTGGTGGTGAAAGTTCAACGACCGGGCTTAGAAAAACTCTTTAATTTAGACTTTCAAGTTCTTTATCAACAGGTTGTTTTAGCCGAGCGCTTATTTCATTGGACTCGTAAATATGACCTCGAATCGATTTACAACGAATTCAGAACTTATATTTATGAAGAAATCGACTATATTCATGAAGGTAAAAATGCCGAGCGATTTCGAGAAAACTTCGAGGATTCAGACACTATTTTAGTGCCAAAAGTCTATTGGCGCTACACCACCTCAAAAATCTTAACACTCGAATATCTACCAGGAATTAAAATCAATGACAAAGAGACCCTAGAATCGATTGGCATCAATCTCCGAGAACTCAACGTTATGGGGATTGGTTGCTATCTCAAGCAACTGTTAATCGATGGCTTTTTCCACACCGACCCCCACCCAGGAAATATGGCGGTCACCCCAGAGGGACAGATTATTTTTTATGACTTCGGCATGATGTCCGAGATTAACTCCCTCAATCAAGCCGAAATGACCCGAAGTTTCTTCGCCGTCTTGCGCAAAGACACCGATGAAGTTCTCGAAACCCTCATTTCCATGGGATTAGTCGAAGAACTATCTGATATGACTCCTGTGCGAAACTTGGTGCAATTCGCCCTAGATCGCTTTCGCGATCGCCCCATTGAATTTCAGGAATTTGGGGCATTAAAGCAGGAACTTTACGCCATGTTTGAACAGCAACCGTTCCGACTTCCTGCCCAAATGACCTTTGTCCTCAAAGCCCTCGGAACCCTCGATGGAATTGCCCGAACCTTGGACAGTCAATATAGCTTAATTGGTTGCGCCAAACCCTTTGTCAAGACCCTAGTAGTTGAGAATCAAACTGGGCGAGGACAGGTATTTGGTGAGATGACTCGTCAAGCCAAAGGCTTTCTCAATCAACGCTTTAATCGCCCCAGTCGGGCAGAAGTATTGCTACGAGAACTTGAAGGACGACTCGAACGAGGTGAATTTCAATTTCGCACCAATTCCCCAGAAATTGAACGACAAATGCAGCGCATCCAGTTAATGTTAACGGTGTTAGTGTATGCCTGCATCACCGGATTTTCCGTACTATCGGGGGCCGTATTCATCTCAGGAACCTATCGAATCGCCGCCTTTATCGCCTTTGGCATCTCAGGATTATCCGGTTTCTTTTTCCTAAAATCCCTCCTGATTTTTATGATCCGAGAACGATTTTAGGGGAAGAAGGCAGTAGGCAGTAGGCAGTAGGCAGTAGGCAGTAGGGGGGAGATAGAGAACAGGGAATGGAGAACAGGGGGGAATCTATCTCTCTTTCTCTGTGTCCTCTGTGACTCTGTGGTTTTCCCTCTTGCCTCTTGCCTCTTGCCTCTTGCCTCTTGTCTAACTATTCAAATCCCAAATCGAACGCGTATAATCCGACGCCACAATCATCGAACCAATCCCCGAATCCGTGAAGATTTCCAAGAGTAACGCATGGGGGATGCGTCCATCCAAAATATGGGCTGCCCCCACCCCTTGGGCCAGCGATCGCACACAACAATTCACCTTAGGAATCATCCCCCCCGCCACAATGCCATCCTCAATCAACTGGCGGGCTTCCTGAATGTTCAAACTATAAATTAAGGTACTCGGGTCATGATAATCCTTGAGAATCCCGGCGGTATCCGTCAACAGAATCAGTTTCTCCGCCCCCAAAGCTGCCGCAATCTCGCCAGCCACCGTATCAGCATTGACATTATAAGCCTGGCCCGTTTCATCGGCTGCCACACTCGACACCACGGGGACATAGCCACTTTGAACCAGGGATTCAATCACCGAAGGATTCACCGAGGCCACTTCCCCCACAAAACCAATCCCCTCTTTACCCTGGGGACGGGCTTGAATCAAGTTACCATCCTTGCCGCAGAGTCCCACAGCTTGACCGCCAGCGGCGTTAATCAAACCAACAAGTTCCTTATTGACTCGTCCCACCAAAACCATTTCCACCACATCCATGGTGGCGGCATCAGTCACCCGCAAGCCATCCTTAAACTGAGGTTCGATGTTCAGTTTTTCCAGCCAGGTATTGATTTCCGGGCCGCCACCATGAACCACCACCGGCCGTAACCCCACACAGGAGAGGAACACCACATCGCGAACCACTTTGTCCTTGAGTTGGGAGTCCTTCATAGCGGCCCCACCATACTTAATCACCACGGTACGTCCGGCGAACTGCTGGATATAGGGGAGGGCTTCACTGAGAACCTTAACTCGGGTTGCGTCGCTGTCTTTGAGGTCTTTACGTTCGTTGGCCATGTTGAGAACAGGGGACAGGGAATAGGGAACAGGGAACAGAAACAACGTAGGGGCGAACCCTTGTGGTCGCCCTCTCTGGGTTTTGGATAACCCTTAATAGTTAACCCCTAAGGGTATCGGGCAAACGGTTAATGGTGAACAGTTAGGGGGGAGATTGGTGGTAATTGGGCGGAAAAACCCGTAACATTTCGTTTCCACCCCGCTGAAACTCGTAGGGGACCGTTTCCACCGTCAGATGATAGCCCGCTTGGGGGAGTTGTTCCAAAATTGGGGACAGATGGGGGGATATATCACCGGCGAAGTTGGTCACAATCGGGAAAATCCGCACCTCTTGGGCGACGCGGGCCAGTTCACGGATAGCATTGAGGTGAAAGTCTAGGTTTAACTGTTGGGAATAGCTGAAGAGGAGATGGCCACAGAGGGCTAGGTTAAATTGGCTGGTCTCGAAGGGGAGTTCCGGTAACATTTGGGTTTGATAGCGTCCCTGGGCCCGTCCTTGGGGGAAATCCTCTAAAAAGCAATCCATTGTTGCTAGGCGGACTTCTCCGAGATGATGGGGGCTGCGGAACTGATGCCAAACGAAGCGATCGCCGTTGTCTTCGAGGGCGGCGATAATTTGCGGATAGGTGTCCTGAATCCGTTGCTGAATCTCCTCAACGGAGAATTGATAGATGGGATCGCAAGAGATGACTGAGGTTCCCTGGGCGGTGGCTTCGGCGTTGAAACTAGAGGGGCCTCCCGCACAGTCGAGAATCGAGGCCGCTAAATCCTGGTCCGTGAGGGCGAACATCTGGCGGTAGTCGGCCAGCGATCGCCCCCAGGGAACTACCTGTTTAAGAGTGAGTCCCATGAGTCCTCCCGTCAGGTGGGGTGGGCCGAGTTTTTAAGACCTGGGGAATGGCGGCGATGATGCGATCGCTCACCGATTCTGGGCTATCCTCAGAGGTGACTTCAAGGCGTAAATCCGCCTGTTCATAGCGCGATCGCCGTTCGTCTAAAATCCGTTGGAGGGTTTGCAGAGGATTATCGGTTTGCAACAGCGGGCGACTCTCATCACCCCCGAGTCGTTCAACCAACAACTCGGGGGTAACATCCAGCCACACCACTAAGCCATAGCGGAGATAACTCCAGTTACTTAAATCCACCACAATTCCGCCCCCCGTCGAGATGACAGAACGCTGGTAGGCCGACAGTTGGGAGAGGACTTGAGATTCGAGTTGTCGGAAGGCGGCTTCCCCCTCCTGGGCGAAAATCTCACTCACCGACTGTCCCGCCACCTGTTCAATGAGGCTGTCTGTATCAAAATAACGATAGTGAAGCTGACGAGCGAGGTGGGTTCCGGTGGTACTTTTCCCGGAACCCATCATCCCAACGAGATAGATATTCAGTCCTTGCAGGAGGTCTTTCGCGGACATGGAGCGCCTTGGACAGTGGGTTGTGCGTCCTCTAGTTTATCTGGCTTTGGCAATCGGGAAAAGCTAGACCCTCAGGGGCGATCGTTCCTGCTGAACCCCCATCTCGGAACTCTCAGTCTATGATAGGGACAACATAAAACCTTTTTTAAGATTATCGAGCGTCACAACCAAGACCTTAAGCATAGATATCAATGACTGGGCAATTCGCGTTAACGGATCGACAACAACAGATTCTCTGGGCGACCGTCCGTCACTATATAGCGACGGCGGAACCGGTCGGCTCAAAATCCCTGGTGGATGACTATAACTTGAGTGTGAGTTCGGCCACGATTCGCTCGGGGATGGGACTTCTCGAAAAAGCCGGGATGCTCTATCAACCCCATACCTCCGCTGGCCGGGTTCCCTCGGATTTTGGCTATCGAGTCTATGTAGACTATCTCATGACCCCCTCCGACACCCTAGCCGATCAGGCCCAACGGCTGTTTACAGAACGCCTCAATTGGGAAACCTGGAGTTTAGAGGCGGTGTTACGGGGGGCTGCACAAATTCTCTCGACCCTCAGCGGTTACATTACCCTCATCTCCCTGCCACAATTGCACACCGCCAGTTTACGCCATTTGCAACTATTGCAGGTGGACCCCGGTCAGGTGATGCTGATTGTGGTAACCGATGCCTATCAAACCCAATCGATGTTGATGAGTGTCCCCAGTCCCGAGGATGACGGGGACGATGGCCTCGATCCCGAAATTCTCGATCGCGAACTACAAATTCTCTCCAATTTCCTCAACAGCCAATTACGGGGGAAAGCCATCGCCGACTTAGCCACCTTGGATTGGGGAGAACTCGATCGCCAATTCCAACGCTATGCCGACAGTCTCAAAACCCTATTTGTGGATTTGGCCCAACGCCTGGAACAGCCAATGATCTCTCCCATGGCCATTAGTGGCTTAGCGGAAGTGTTACGCCAGCCGGAGTTTACGGAACTGCAACAGATCCAGTCTCTGGTGCAACTGTTGGAGGAGGAACAGGAACAACTGTTTCCCCTCATGTTTGAACCCTCAGAACGACTGGGGGGCGATCGCCGAGTCAATGTCCGCATTGGTTCAGAGAATCCCCTGGAACCGATCCGATCCTGCACCCTCGTCTCAGCCAGCTATCGCCGAGGGTCCCAAGCAGTGGGAAGTCTCAGTCTCCTCGGCCCCACCCGCATGACCTACGACGGGGCCATCACCATGGTTCAAGCCGCCGCCGACTACCTCTCCAGCCAACTCAGTCTAACGGACAGTTAAGGCAGAAGCCGCAGGTGGTGCGACTGTTCCCTACTGCCTACTGCCTACTGCCTACTGCCTTCTTCCCCCTGTTCCCTGTTCCCTAAGCCAAATACGTATAGCTACGCAGACTCTGTTCATAGTTCTGCAAGAGTCGCTGAGACTCCTCAATCGAGATGTTCCCCTTTTGTAAGGCGGACTCGGTCGCTTTGCGGATATTCTCTAGCAAGTCCTTGCCGTTGTACTCCACATATTCCAAGACCTGCGTCATCGTATCTCCCTTCACCAGATGTTCGATTTCGTAGCCATTGGGAGTTAGGTGGATATGAACCGCATTCGTATCCCCAAAGAGGTTATGGAGATTTCCCATGATTTCTTGGTAGGCCCCGACGAGGAACATCCCGAGATAATAGGGTTCTTCCGGTTTGAGAGGATGCAGTTCTAGGATGGATTTGGTTTTTAGGCGATCGATAAAGCGATCGATTTTCCCGTCACTGTCACAGGTGAGATCGGCCAGAGTTGCCCGTAAACTGGGTTCTTCGTTGAGACGGTGGATGGGGAGAATGGGGAATAATTGCTCGATCGCCCAACTGTCGGGTGCGGATCGGAAAATGGAGAGGTTGGCGTAGTAAATCGAGGCCAGGGTTTTTTCTAAGACTTCCAGTTCCGTGGGAACGTCCGCTTGCTGACGTACGATGTCATAGATTTTACGACAACAGGCCCAGTAGAGTTGTTCGGCTTTGGCCCGTTCACTGAGGCTGAGATAGCCGAAACTAAAGATACTGGTCGCCTCATCTTTGAACTGAACGGCATCGTGATAGGCTTCCTGGTACGTCTGAGGAGTGATGGAGTCGTAGGTTTCTCGCAGGTTGCGTAAAATCAGATGTTCTTTGTCGGGCCCCACTTCCGGAATCCCCGAGGGTGCGTCACTGCTTCCTAAGACATTGAAGATGAGGAGAGAGTGGTGAGAGGCGATCGCCCGGCCACTCTCGCTGATGAGGGTGGGGACGGCTTGCTGTTTCTCTTCACAGGCTTCTTTGACTTCCGCCACGATGTCATTGGCGTAGTTCTGCATATTGTAGTTTTTCGAGGCGTAGAAGTTGGTTTTAGACCCGTCGTAATCCACCCCTAAGCCGCCACCAACATCAAGATATTGCATATTAGCCCCGAGTTGGGCCAGTTCCACGTAGATTTGGCTGGCTTCTCGGATTCCGTCTTTGATGGCGCTAATACAAGAGATTTGAGACCCGATGTGATAGTGCAGCAGTTGGAGGCTATCGAGGAGGTTGGCCTGGCGTAATTGGTCTACGGCGGTGATGATTTCTGGGATGGTGAGACCGAATTTGGCGCGATCGCCACTAGACCCTCCCCAGCGGCCAATCCCTTTTGCACTCAGTTTGGCGCGAACTCCCACCACGGGGTTAATTCCCAACTGTTGGCTAACGGAGATGACTAACTCGACTTCTTCTGGCTGTTCCAGGACGATAATCGGTTGTTGGCCTAAGCGGGTGGCTAACATGGCGGTTTCGATATAGCCGCGATCCTTGTAGCCGTTACAGATGAGTAGGGAACCGGAGGTTTTGAGGCTGGCTAAGGCGATGAGGAGTTCGGGTTTGGACCCGGCTTCTAAGCCAAAGTGATAGGGTTCCCCGAAACGCACTAAGTCTTCGATGATGTGGCGTTGCTGGTTGCACTTGACGGGGAAAACGCCTCGATAGACTCCAGGATAGTTGTAGCGGGCGATCGCCTTGGCGAAGCAGGCGTTAATCCGTTCGATGCGGTCTTCGAGAATATCGCTAAAACGCAGCAGTAGTGGGAGTTCCAGGTTGCGCTTTTTGAGGGCCTCGACCAGTTCATAGAGATCCAAAGAACCGCCGCGATCGCCCTGGGGAGAGACGGTGATATGACCGGCGGAGTTAATCCCGAAATAGGGATCGCCCCAACCCCGGATGCGATAGAGTTCTTCGCTGTCTTCGATGGACCAAGCGGATCTCGATGGGGTTTGGGGACCAGTCCCATTGTGCGCGACGGCGTCACTCATGGGGGATGTGGCGGAATCAACCATGGGGATTACTCTCCTGACAGGGGTCACTGAGTCCACAGTGTATCGCAGTTGTTTGGGGAGTTGGGGGCTAAATCTGAGGATCTCCGTGGACTGGAGGGGGGGCGATCGCTCAAAAATCCGTGATTTCACTGATGTTTTCAGGAGATTGATGAATCAAGTGTTTTTCTTATTCAATCAATACGTGAAATCGCTGAATTGCAGCCAATAATAAATGCCAAAAGTATAAAATCAACAGTGTTTATGAGTATTTTTAGGGCAAAACAAGTCTAGTATCAATAAGACAAAATAATGCCTTTGAACTCCGGACACTTTTTGTTAAAGCCTGTAAATGTAAACCAGAGAGAATAATCAGGACAAGGTTTGACCTGACTTTTTTGATCCAGCATCTAACCTTCCAGCACTTCATATACTGTTCACACCTTGCGAGAAATAACCATGCTAGATCTAAATGCGTTTGCCGTTGTCAGTCTTGATAACACCACCAGTGAATTTATGGGGAATGGAGACAACCAACTCATTTTCGGTGGAATGGGTCATGACACAATTTTTGCAGGAGGGGGTAACAATTGGGTCTTTGGTGGAGTCGGAGAAGATGTTATCCATGGCGGTTCTGGTGATGATAGCCTCTATGGCGGACAAGGTGACGACCTAATCATCGTCAATGATGGAGATAATCTCCTGAGCGGAGACCTCGGCAATGACAGCCTCTATGGTGGGAGCGGCAACGATACGATGATTGGCGGTGCTGGGGAGAATGTCCTGTTTGCGAGAGAGGGTAATAATTTCCTCTTTGGCAATCAGGGAAATGATGTGCTTTATAGTGGCAATGGCGATGATTCCATCTATGGTGGACGTGGCAATGATGTCATTGTTGCTGAGATGGGGAATAACCTGCTCAGTGGCGATTTAGGGGATGATTCAATTTATGGTGGCTCGGGAGATGACACCATTTACGGAGGAGATGGGAATAACTATATTTCTGGGAGGCGAGGCAATAATTTGATTTTTGGTAATTCAGGCAATGATACGGTTTTCGCCGGAAATGGCAACGATACGATCTTTGGCGGAAACGGCAATAATTTCCTCATGGGAGGTCTCGGAGATGACCTGATTTACGGTGAAATGGGAGACGACACCCTCTATGGCGGCCGGGGTCAGAATACTCTCCATGGCGGACAGGGACGAGATGTGTTTGTTCTGACTCCCAATACTGGGGGAATGGAAGCCTCTCAAGCGGATGTGATTGCGGATTATACCCTCAATGAAGATTCTCTATTTTTAAGTGGGGGATTACATGGCGATCGCCTAGAGTTTTTGGCGGGAGAGGGGGAGTTTGCTGGGGATACGCTGATTCGCGATCGCGAAACTGGAGAATATCTCGCAGTCCTCAAGCACATCACAACCCCCTTAGAGATTGAGATGGCTAGTGATTTGGATGCTCCCAATATGGAGAGTGGGGTCGGAGATGAGCTTGAGTCGGACGAGATGGAGTCTGATTCTCCACTCGATGATGTGACCGATGACGCTGAAGAATCCCCAGTAGCGGAAGAACCTCCTCTAGAAGAGGATTCCCCAGTTGAGGAGGAGGAATCTATTGAAGAGCCTGAAGAACCTGTAGAAGAACCTATCGAAGAGCCTGAAGAACCTGAAGAAGAGGAATCTGAAGAAGAGGAATCTGAAGAAGAGGAATCTGAAGAAGAGGAATCTGAAGAAGAGGAATCTGAAGAAGGAGAATCTGAAGAAGAGGAATCTGAAGAAGAGGAATCTGAAGAAGAGGAATCTGAAGAACCTATCGAAGGGCCGCTCCCCGCTGCAATTAGCTCTAATGCAGTGCAATTCACCCCCAACACCGACGAAGCGACCCTCGAGGCCTCCGATGCACAACGGCTAACCTTGGGAAGTCAAACCATCTATATTGGCTATTGGCAGAAAAGTGGCATCAATCAAGACCCCATCATCTCTAGCTTTGACAGCGAAAACCCCGACAATAACTGGGTTCGCACCGATTATGAGTCCACCGGAGCTGATGGACGCGGTCAAGGACTGTTTTGGGATGGAACTAATCTCTACGCAACCTTTAGTACCGATGGAACCCAGGGAAGTAGTGAAGACGACTGGCGACGGGCCACGGGAGATGTCACTCAGAACTGGTTACGCAGTTATGGCGCCGGGGGTGGCGGGAAAGTCGGGGTGTTAGGTCGCATTGATCCTGCGACTGGGGAACTTCTCGATGCAGCCTTCCTCTCAGCCGTGTTAAACAATGGCAATAGCAACAGCCTGCAGATTACCGATATAACCACCAATGAGGCCGGAAATCTTGTGGTCAGTGCAAAGGCCATGTTTGGCCCCCGTAACCCCAATGGAACCCGTATGACTCAAGTCGATACCAGCCTCTCGTCTCCCTTTGACTACACTGTTGAGATTACACCCGATTTGAATACTGTCATCAGTACTTCAGCCGTGGGTTGGGAATAAACGCTAAACTGCCATCGAGCCTCTATGGCGGTGCATCTACATTCCTTATTTAGCGTAAATTCTCATGCTTTCCTTTGATCTCAATAGCCTGACCCTGGTCACCCTGGATGATACGGATAATCGCTTCATCGGTAATTCTGAGAGTCAACTGATTCTGGGTGCAGCCGGAAATGATACCCTCGCCGGGGTGGGTGGAAATAACTGGATTTTTGGCGGCCCCGGCCAGGATGTGATCGAAGCCGGTGAGGGAAATGATGCCATGTATGGCGGACAAGGGGATGACATCCTCATCGCCAAACGCGGCAATAATCTGCTCAGTGGAGATTTTGGCGATGATACCCTCTTCGGCGGTGAAGGAGAGGATACCCTCGTTGGTGGCGCGGATGATGATCTCATTCAAGGTCGCCAGGGTGAGAATTTCCTGTTTGGAAATGAGGGGAATGATACGCTCTATGCGGGTTCGGGAGATGATAGTCTCTATGGCGGTCAGGGGGATGATTGGCTCCTGGCGCGAGAGGGAAATAATCTGCTGAGTGGCGATCGCGGCAATGATACCCTCTACAGTGGTTCGGGGTCGGATACCCTCATCGGCGGTGAGGGGGCCAATACCTTTGTCCTTACGCCAGGAATGGGGAACTCAGAACTGGCTCAAGCGGATCTGATCCTCGACTATACCCCCAGTCAGGATTCCCTGGTCCTGTTTGAAGGGTTGACGGAAGATCGTCTAGAGTTTTTGGCGGGAGAGGGAGAATTTGCTGGGGATACGGTGATTCGCGATCGCACCAGTGGGGACTTCCTCGCCATTCTCAGAAATATCAACGACCCAGTGGTGCAACTGGATATCAACAGCGATGCGGACGAACCGGATTTACTCGATTTCGACTTTGATCTCGATGAGGACTTCGATCTAGGACTAGGAGACGACGATCTCCCCGATGATGAGTTTGCACCGCTTCCCGCTGCGATTAGTTCCACCGCCGTTCAATTTACCCCCAACAGCGATGAAGCCACCATCGCCGCATCCGATGCACAACGGCTAACTCTGGGAAGTCAAACCATTTACATCGGATTCTGGCAGCAAAGTAGCATCAATCAAGACCCCATTATCGCCAGTTTTGACAGCGAAAACCCCGACAATAACTGGATTCGTACCAATTATGAGTCCACTGGCGCCGATGGACGGGGCCAAGGACTGTTTTGGGATGGAAGTAATCTCTATGGGGTCTTCAGTACCGACGGAACCCAGGGAAGTCCGAGCGAAGATTGGCGACGGGCCACGGGAGATGTGACTCAGAACTGGTTACGCAGTTATGGCGCAGGGGGTGGCGCTAAAGTTGGGGTGTTAGGTCGCATTGACCCCGCGACTGGGGAGCTTCTGGATGCGGCGTATCTCTCGGCGGTTTTAAACAATGGGAACAGCAACACTCTGACGATTACGGACATCACCACCAACGAGGCGGGAAATCTTGTGGTCAGTGCGGAGTCCTTTTTTGGCCCCCGTAATCCTGATGGCTCCCGGATGACTCAAATTGATACCAGCCTCTCGTCTCCCTTCGATTACACATTAGAAATTACCCCAGACCTGAATACTGTCATCAGTACTTCCGCCGTGGGGTGGGCCTGAGCCAGCCGAGGCTGATGGCTGAAACAAGACCCTTGGGGAATGGCCCCAGTGTTTGGGGGTCTTGTTTCAGGGGCCGTTAATTTAGGGGTCGTTGGCGATCGCCGAATTGGCTAAGGCCTGTAGACTCTCTAAAGCATTCTCGTCCTCCGGGCCGACTCCTTTGAGTGCGATCCGATAACGAACTCCCTCTTGTGACCATTCGATCACAGGAGGGGAACAGGATGCACCACACATCATGGGGTTAAAGTCCCCGGTTATCCCTTCGGCTAGGGGGACTGTCTCCTGAAACTCCTCGCCAACGCCATAGTAATCCTCATCTGTTGTGCGTCTAGCGGCGAAGAACCCGTAGGAACAGGCTGTGGCTCCCCGACAGTCGGGTGCTAGGGATAAATAGATTTGGTAACTCTCTTCCGTCGCTTCAGCTTCCACGTAAAGCGGTGTCTGGTCATCTTCATGTATGGGAACGTAACTGGGAAGACGAATGGGAATCTCGGTCGTGGAGCGTATCTGGGGGAGAACCTCCGTAAATAAGGCGGCCGGCTCCGCTGTCTCTCCAACGGCCGCGATCTCCCCAGAACCATTAACCTCGGGGGACTGATGTGACGATGCTGATAGCGGCTCCTCAACCTCCAGGGTATTGAAACCGGTTTGGGGACCTGGTGCTAGCTCCGAGTTTCCAGGTTCCTCTAGGGTCCTGTTCTCAATGGCTGACTCCTGAGATTGCTCCTGAGCTGAGGAGAAGTTATGGCAACTATTGAGCAATATCGCTGAACTCGCGATCGCCAGGGTTATCACTTGAATCGATTGAGATGAAACTTGTCTCATTGATAGACCTCTCTTTACAATATAATTTGGTAAATGTCAATAACAATTCTTAGAAAGATGAACATAGTTAGGTCAAACCCTGATTCAGACTAACAGTCCGCAATGGTCAGAGTCTGAGGTTGGGACTAAATCTGTAAATTTTTGTAACAAATTGCTGGGATCTCCGTAAAAATCGCTCCTAGCGACCGACAGATTTATGAACACCCCAGAGAGTATCGCCGAAGTCCAGAGTCGGCTGAGGAATCCTATCGCTCCCCAGAGGGGTCTATTCCCAGTTTCGATCTGAACTCCAGATGCTAGATAGACCGTGACTATGGACGATGAGCAGTTGAACCAACTCGCCTTAGATGCACAACAGAATCCTCCTGGAAGCCAGGCTCGACAAGTGTCCCTGACTCAGTTGATTAATGGACTCATTAATTCGGGTCGTCTTATTTATCCTCCCGGCTCAGGCTTATCTCCGGATCGATATCAAGATTACCGCTCAGAGGCTCTGCAAAACTTATTTTACTATATTTGTCAATCCATTGATAAATATGATAGCGAGCTTGCTCCTGTGATGCGTTGGGCCAATATGCTATTAGAGCGCCGTTTTTTTAAAGATGTCTCGTATCGGAGGATTAGTTATCAAAAAAATATCATTGTTGAACCGCTGGAGGAACGCTTACTGTCTCCCGCTGAATGGGCGATTATTTTTCGAGAAGACCAACCCTGCTTGTCAGATTTAGTTCGCCAATGTTTTGAAGATGACCCGGATGGGGTTTTCCGAGAACACTGTTTGATTCGACATCCCCAGGTGAACTTCCAACTTCTCGTTCTCCGGCGATTAGATGGATACCAGTGGCAAGAAATTTCTGAGGAGTTTTCAGTGCAAGTTTCAACCCTAAGTACGTTTTACCAAACCTGTCTTCGGAATCTTTCGACGTATATTGAATCGACAATCCGTGACACCAATTCCTAGTAAAGTACTAGTCCTAAAAATTCATGAACGCCAACATTTTTTTTACCGTCCCTTTGACTAATCATCAACGTGATGTTGCTAGAATATTCCGTCAGCGGTATGTAACAACTACCAAATCCTATCGAGTTTATCGCCAAGTCTTGGCACTCTATGCGGTCAATTTTTATGCTCAATGTATGGGGATTACCACGGATTTTAATGTCAGCTCACTCTGGAATCCGATTGAACAGCTTTTATCGGATGTGACTGAACTGCCAATTCCGGGGCGAGGGGGCTTAGAATGTGGGTTGGTGGAACCGGCGATCGCCACCCCAGTTGATCCCGCTCAGAACACCCCTGATCTCACGGTTTATATCTCCCCAGAAGCCTTCGAGCATCGCCTCGGCTATATTGCGGTGGGGTTTAGTGAAACCTATGATTATGCTTACTTGCTAGGGTTCCGAGAAACCGTCTCCTCACCTCAAACTCCCCTAAGTCACTGGGAGAGTCTCGATCGCCTGTTTCCGGCTCTGTTGCGATCGCCTCCACCTCCCGCCACCATTCGCCTACGTCACTGGCTTCAGGAGCAGTTTCAGGCGGGTTGGGAAACCTTATCTGATGAGTTTATTTGGGAGGAAAACCTCAGCGAAAACCGACAACCTGTGACGGCGATCGCCTTCCGCAGTTCCCCGACTCAACCGGGGATTCAACGGGCCAAACAGCTTCAGTTTAGTGATGGACAAATTGTCGCCCTAGAAGTCGGCGTCTATCCTCTGAGTGACACAGAAATTGATATCCGAGTTCAGCTTATTCCGGCAATTGGTTCGTCTCTTCCATCAGATTTAAATATGATGATTCTGGATGATAAAGATGATGTGATTATGCAAACTCAAGCCAGAGGAACTCCAGCGTTACGATTAGAGTTTAGTGTGGAACCTGATGAAATCTTTAAACTTAAGCTCGAACGAGAAACGGTGAGTTTAGTGGAAACATTTTCGTTTTAATACCATTTTTCAAAATGCTTGCTATACATCTGACACCGAGGAGGGCGAACAGCCGTTCGCCCCTACAGATATCTATGGTATGACTTCCGAAAATTGGTACAAGAAGGGAACAGGGGGAAGAAGGCAGCAGGCAGTAGAGGGAAGAAGGCAGTAGGCAGCAGGCAGTAGGCAGTAGGGGGGAATACCGGAACAGGAGAAAACCTCCCTTTTGCCTTTTGCCTTTTGCCTCCTGCCTCCTGCCTTTTGCCTCCTGCCTCCTGCCTTTTGCCTCTTGCCTTTTGCCTCTTGCCTCTTGCCTTCTACTGAGTTACGGTGACTCGGGCCTTGAGATTAAGGATTTTTTGAATTGTCTCTTCCACCGACTTGTCCGGGGTTGAGGCTCCTGAGGTAATCCCCACCACCAAATGGCCGTCGGGGAGCCAGTTGTCCGTCACCTCTAGCTCATCCTGTTCTAAGGGTTTGTGTTCAATGCGATTTCCTGGACCGATGCGATCGGCGCAATCGATATGATAGGAGGGAATCTCGCGCTCGATGGCAATCTCTTGTAAGTGGGTGGTATTGGAGGAGTTAAAGCCGCCAATCACTACAATTAAATCAAGCTCTTCCTCGACTAGCTCCAACATGGCATCTTGACGCTCCTGGGTGGCGTCGCAGATGGTGTTGAAGGACATGAAATGCTGATTGAACTCAGTTGGCCCATATTTTTGTAACATGGTGTGCTCAAACAGTTTGCCAATCTGCTCCGTTTCGCTTTTCAGCATCGTGGTTTGATTGGCAATCCCCACACAGTCGAGGTCGCGATCGGGGTCAAAGCCTTCTGAATGGGCGTTTTTGAATTTTTCCATGAACTCGGCTTTATCCCCTCCCCGCAGAATATAGTTCGCCACATATTCCGCTTCCTTGAGGTTGAGAACCACCAGGTATTTATCAGCAAATGAGGTGGTGGCTAGGGTTTCCTCATGTTTGTATTTGCCATGAACAATGGAGGTGTGGTTGCGTCGCTTGTGTTTTTCCACACTGTTCCAGACCTTGGAGACCCAGGGACAGGTGGTATCGACAATGGTACAGCCCCGTTCATCGAGAAGTTGCATTTCTTGCACCGTGGCCCCAAAGGCCGGCAGGATGACCACATCCCCTTTTTGGACCCCGGAAAAGTCTTTTTCACCGTCAACCACATTGATGAATCCCACATTCATCTCTCGCAGCCGTTGGTTAACGCCGGGATTGTGGATAATTTCATTGGTGATCCAGATCCGCTCCTTGGGGAAGTGACTGCGGGTTTCATAGGCGATCGCCACGGCCCGCTCAACCCCCCAACAGAATCCAAAGGCCTCCGCTAGACGAATGGTCACCTGATCTCGTTCGAGGCGGTTCTGATTAGCACGAATCTCAGCAATCAGATCGCTTTGATATTCCGTTTGCAGTAATCCTTCAACCTCAACCTCATGTCCAAATCCACGGCGGTGATAGTTATCAGATTGTTGGAGAGTACGTTTAAAGGCTTTAGTATCCATAGTGTATGAAATGGGGGTTCGCGATCGTCGTTCTGCAAATCACAGATGCTGTTATTGTACCGAGTTAAGGGAAGCTGAGAGAGCCGTGATCCCTCAACGGGGAGGAGGCTAAACCGCTGCTGCTCTGAGTTGGACAAGAGTTGAGCGATTCCTATAACGTATCCGCCAGGATGAGAGCGATACGCCAGAGTTCATACCCCTGTTGATTGAGGTGCAAGCCATCGGTGGTGAACGCCGGGTTGAGGTAGCCCGTGTCATCGACAAAGAGGGGATAGAGGTTGAGGTAGATGGCCCCCTCCACTTGGGCGATCGCCGCTAAGCGTTCGTTGAGCCGCTCAATCCGTTGGTTAGGGACATCTCGGAGTTTCTCCCGGCCCTCCCAGGTCGCATTCTCACCGCTATGGGGCAAAATCGATTGAATCACCACCTCTGTGTTGGGATGAATCCAGAGAATATCTTTAATGATTCTGCGGTGGTTTTCCAGAATGGTCTCGTCGTCCTCTCCCCGTAGCAAATCATTAATGCCAATCATGACAAAAATTTTATCGGGGCGGGTGTCATCCAACAGGGGCAGTCGCTCATACAGTCCTTGGGAGCCTTCTCCAGAAATCCCTTGATTGAGCCAGGCAACCTCTAGGGGCAGCAGTTCCTCGGGAAAGCTTAAGCTGAGCGAGTCTCCCGCCAACACATAGAGGCGTTCTGGGGAATTGGCGGCGATCGCCTCTGCCTCTTCCCGTAAGCGTTGAACACGCTCCTGATAGGTGCTGCGAGGTAATTCCTCAACTCTCGGTTCAGGGGAAGGAAGCGGAGTGGCCGTAGGTTCAGGTGTGGGCGTTACCTCAACAGTCGCGACAGGATTACCCTCAGGAACCGGGAGCGACTCATCGGCCTGTTCCCGGCCAATCAAAATCATCACGGTGACTAACAAGATGCCATTCGTCGTTAGGGAAAGAATCCCCCAGACGGGGATAGGCTTCGATACTCTAGACACAGGCTGTGATCGCGAGACGGGTGCAACTTTCATTGTGCGTTATTGGTGCCAAGAGGCAACAGTAGACCCCGAAATCGTGATGGTTCAGGAACGTGAGCCTCCGGGAACACTCACAAGAGGCTAAGGAACGGCTCTGTGAACAGAAAAGAACCGGCTTCACGACCTGTGAAACCGGTTGCCAGTGGGGAGAAATCCCCTAAATCTAGCGAAAATGACTACTCGACACCGCTCGGCTTGGACGAAGACATACTGCCCATCGCCGTTTCTTTCAAGAAGCCATGATACGCTTCCATTCCATGTTCGCCGATGTCGAGTCCGTTGAACTCTTCTTCTTCGCCAACACGAATTCCGCCCAGCACCGCAGCGACGGCATACCAGCAGATGAAACTCATCAGAACCGTAAAGCCACCAATGGTCAGAACACCAATCAGTTGAGCGATGAAGTTACCACCGCCGAAGATGCCCACGGCCAGGGTTCCCCAGATACCATTGACGAGGTGAACCGAAATCGCACCCACCGGGTCATCGATCTTCACAACACGGTCAAAGAAAGAGACAGAGAAGACGACCAGAATGCCGCCGATGGCACCAGTGAGAGCCGCTCCCCAGTAGGGCATGACATCACAGCCAGCGGTAATGGCAACCAATCCGGCCAGAATGCCGTTGATGGTCATGGAGAGGTCTGGCTTGCCATCTCGGAACCAAGAGGTAAAGGTTCCGGTCACCCCTCCAGCGGCAGCAGCCAGGTTGGTGGTGACAGCGATATAGGCAATGTTGGAGGTTGCAGCCAATTCAGAACCGGGGTTGAAGCCAAACCAGCCAATCCAGAGAATCAGACATCCCAGGGTAGCAATGCTCATGTTGTGACCTGGAATGGCTCGGGGCTGGCCGTCTTCGTATTTACCCATGCGGGGGCCGAGAATGGCGGCTCCCACTAAGGCAGCCCAACCACCAACGGAGTGAACCACCGTTGAACCAGCAAAGTCGCCAAATTCCCAAGCACCATCGGGACCAAAGGAGGTCAGCATCCCGTCACCGGACCACACCCAGTGACCGGAAATGGGGTAGAACAGTCCCGTGAGTAAGAGACTGAAAATTAGGAAGGCATCGTATTTAATCCGTTCTGCCACAGCCCCCGAGACAATGGTGGCAGCGGTAGCTGCAAAGGCAACCTGGAACAGGAAGGAGACGGAAATCGGCAGGTCATCGGGGAAGGGATCGAGTCCGTAGGTGGCTGGGTCACCACTGCTGAGGAACCAACCGCCGAAACCGATGAATGCGGTGGAGCCTTCACCGGTGGCCCCTTCACCATACATGAGGGAAAATCCGATCGCCCAGTACGCAATCGTTGCTAGGGCAAAGACAATCAGGTTTTTCGAGAGGATGTTGACGGCATTTTTCTGACGACACATCCCGGTTTCGAGCATTCCGAAACCTGCGTTCATGAAAATAACCAAAATGGAGGCGACGAGAACCCAAACGGTGTTGAGAACGCCTTGAACGTAGGCAGCGTCAACCTCTTCGAGAATTTCGATTCCCTGGGGATCTGCGGCAGTCGCAGCTAAATCCCAAACGCCTAAAATTAAAGCTGTTAGGGGAATACAGGCGAGCCAATAGATGGGGATTCGCCGTCCTAGGGTTAGAAGTTTGACCAGGAATGAGTTGCGGTTGCTACCCCGCACTCGCCCCGGTGTCGCTCCTGGTCGTGATCTGAAGGTAATCTTAGATGTCATGTTTAGACTTTGGATTGAGATTAAGCAAACGGACAATCGGTTTAACCAACCTGAGAACGGTGGACGGACGCAGTCGTTAAAAACCGTTCCGTTTCCGACACAGCACACTCGCGCTCGAATACTCAGCAATCTCTCATTGCTTCCAAAGCTCAAGCTGGTATGCCCTTGCGCTCCCGCAGAGATTGAGAAGTGGAGTTGTGCGATTGAGTCACCCTGATTCCACCAATTCTCGTAGGGTTTGTTCTGTATAAAGCAATACATTTTGTCGGCGATCGCCCGGAATCTCTGGGGAAACTCGTGAATTTTCGCCAATTCTTGGGCAGAAATCTCCCAGATGTCAGCAAACCTTGTAATTCTATGCTTGGCTGTCGTTACTGTTGCAGATAGGCCGCTGCACCCAGTTCGTCGAGTCGCTGCTGTTTCTCCAAAACCGAGTCTTTCAGGTCTTGACGATACTGTTGGATTTGCTGTAGGAGGGACGCATCTTGACTTCCTAACATCTGCACCGCTAACAAGCCGGCATTTTGGGCGTTGCCGATCGCCACCGTGGCCACCGGAATCCCCCGAGGCATTTGCACAATGGAATAGAGAGAATCCAGACCCCCTAAATGGCGGGTGGCCACGGGAACCCCAATCACCGGCAGGGGGGTTAGTGAGGCCACCATTCCTGGGAGGTGAGCCGCGCCACCGGCCCCGGCAATAATCACCTTTAACCCTCGCTCATGGGCGGTTTTAGCGTAGTCAAATAGGCGCTCAGGGGTACGGTGGGCCGAGACGATCGCCACCTCATGGGGAACCTGAAACTGTTGGCAAATCTCAATGGCGGCATTCATGGTGGGTAGGTCGGAATCGCTGCCCATAATGATGCCAATTTGTGCTGTATTGGGGTGAGAAGAGGTCATTGGTACAATGGCTGAGTCATGCTCAGACTGAATCAAACGAATGGCTGTAACGATTATTCGGGGCAATGTGCCGGGATACAAGGGGCCAGAGGGGACATCCTCCAGAACACAACAGATTGCCCTAGAGCGCGATCGCATTACGGCCATTACTCCCATCCCAGACTCTGAGACATCTCTAGGGAATCAAGACACCTGTCTCGATTGCGGTCAGGACTGGATTTCTCTCGGGGGCTGTGATCTCCAGATTAACGGGGCCCTCGGCTTAGCCTTCCCCGATGTCACTCCCGATGATTGGCCCAAGTTACATGCCATTGGCCGCCATCTCTGGCAAGCGGGGATTGATGAGTATCTCCCTACCCTCGTCACCACCTCCCTAGAGAAGTTCCGAGGGGGGCTGGAGGTGTTTGAGGGGTTTATGAAGGAACAACCCCCTGTTGGACTTGCGGCTCAGGTTTTAGGACTACATCTGGAGGGGCCCTGTTTAAACCCCAAAAAACGGGGGGCCCATCCCCAAGAATTTCTCTTACCCCTCTCCCCGGAGACCCTTGAGCAGGTTCTTGGCCCCTTTAGTGCTATCGTTCGCATCATGACCCTTGCCCCTGAATTAGACCCAACCGGGGGGGCGATCGCCCAGTTACAATCCCAGGGGATTCACGTCAGTCTGGGCCATTCCTTAGCCAACGCCGCTCAAGCGAATCAGGCCTTTGACCAAGGGGCCCATCTCGTGACTCATGCCTTTAACGCCATGCCGGGACTCCACCACCGGGAACCGGGCTTGTTGGGGGCGGCCTTGGTTCGCCCTGGGGTCTCCTGTGGGGTGATTGCCGATGGGGAACATATCTGCCCTACCATGCTGCAATTACTCCTTCAGGCGGCAGCAGACCACCTATTTTTAGTCAGCGACGCCCTCGCTCCCCTAGGACTGCCTGATGGGACCTATCCTTGGGATAGCCGCCATATTCACGTCACTCAGGGAACGGCACGGCTGCCCGATGGGACTCTGGCCGGAACCACGCGATCGCTCCTTGAGGGGGCCTTAAATCTCGTCAACTGGGGCCTCTGTGACATTGAAACCGCCATTTCCTTAGCCACTATTGCCCCCCGTCGGGCCCTAGGACGCCCCAGCGGTTTAATAGGGACATCGGTTCAGCAGCTTCTGCGTTGGCAACAGGTGGACGGACAATGGCAATGTCAACGCTTGAAATTTAAGGGGTGATCCCCATCTATATCCCCGAGAAGTTATTCCTCATCGTTCTCCGGCTGGGCGGTTTTGGTCGCTGCCATATTAAGACTAATCAGCGTGTCCATAATCCGCAGTCCACTGCAATCGTTAAACAGATTGAACTCCGTTAACTCCTCATACTCCTCAAAGCCCACCTCTTCTAGATAAATCGCTAAGGTCTCAAAATCAAAACCCACCCGATGCACATCAAACTCATTGGTTTGTCCACCAAAGATAATGCTCATCAGATGCAGCCGCTCAAACGCCATGAGGTTGGGATTGAGATAGAGCCAGCAGAGAGTTTGTAAATTGGGGACACTGATAAATAACTTGCCCCCCGGTTGTAGCACCCGATGCCATTCACTCAGAGTCACCAGTAACTCATTATTCAAACTGTGGTGGAAATGTTCCAAAACATGACTGGCATAGATGGCTTCGACGGAGTTATCCTCAAACTGGCTTAAATCGGCCGCATCCCCCACAAAATCGACCTCGGGGCGCTCCTCAATATCGAAAATTTTCCAGTCGGGATGGACTTCTTTGCCGCCAATGTGAAGTTTGAGTCCCATAACATCTCCTGAGTTGATTGGTTGAGAGGGGAGTCGGGGCGATCGCCCCTAAATTCCCCATATCATGCTAACGGGTGGCTGGAGCTAGGCTGAGGGGGAGAGTGGTGGTTGTTTTCCTCTTCATCCCCATCAGAAGGGCTTTCGTTCAACCACAACATCTGCTTTGGGATGGCAATCTTAATCCCTGCCTGGTCAAAAGCAAGTTTCAGACGGCGGCGATATTCTCGTTCGACTGCCCACTGTTGCAGGGGTTTCGTCTTCGTCCACATCAGCAATTCCGTTCCCCGTTCATCGACCCCTTCAACCCCCGCTAACATCGTCGGCTCAATAATGGACTCCGTCCAATCTGGGTCAGCTTGCATCTGTTCCATCGTCCGACGCATCACCTGAATGGCCTCAAGAGCGTCCGCGTCTTGACTGATGCGAATGCGGAAATCAATTCGAGACCATTCCTTGGTTAGGTTATGTACCACCTCAATTTGACTATTAGGAATGGTACTGAGTCGGCCTCCCTGTCCCCGTAAACGGGTCACCCGCAGGTTCATATATTCCACAAAGCCCGGGCCATGGCCTACATCAATCACATCTCCGACAGCAAACTGGTCTTCCCAGAGAATGAGAATGCCATTGATGAGGTCTTTAATCAGGTTCTGAAAGACAATCGTCAGGGCGACACCAAAAATCCCCGCCCCAGTAATCAGGGAGTCGAGGGGGAAATTTTGCAGGGCTAAAAACCAAATGACCCCAATTAACCCTGCAATAAAACTGGTCATTCCTTTTAAAGCAGCGGCCAGGGTGGGAGCGCGCAGGATAAAGCGTTTGGAGGCGGTGGGGTTGAAAGATTCTTGTTGCACCCAGGACTGCAAGATGTTGTCAAACAAGAGATCCGTTAACTTGTTGGCAACGGCAACAAACAGCCAAATCGTGAGAATCTGCACGGGAAAGCGCTGTAACCAGGCAGCTTGGGCCCGGCTGGCGGGGAATTGATAGAGGATGAGGATAACGCCACCAATCCAAACCGCCAGTTGCAGGAAGAGCAAGACCCGTCGCAGCAGAATGACCATGCTAATCCGCCGTTCCAAGACGATTTGCGGTAGAAGGGCCCGTAAAAATTGTGGGGTGGTGCGTGCTGTGTTCAGCTCACTCTCGGGGCCCATGTCTTCTTGCGGGGGCTGGAGATCTTCAGGATGCCGTTGTCGGGAGAGGTCTTGATAATGACGGGTTGTTCGCCGTTGTAGGAGCCAGATGATGGGACTGAGTACGAAGATGATGGCGGTTAAACCAAGGGCGTTGCGCCAACGCCGTCGTCGGGCCCCTGGGAGTCGTTCTTCTTGCGCACGAATGAGGGATTCGCGAATCTGCTCGCTCCATTGTTGGGCGAGTTGTTCTGGGTTGGTATCGGCGACCTCTGCGTCAAACTGCGTCACGGTCAGAATTTGACGATTCAGGAGGTTTTCATTGTCCTGAGCTGAAATGACGGGTTGGTTGTTGAGGATGTCATAACGCACCTGGAGAGAGTCGGGATCGAAGCCATCCTCGATGATGGTGTTCAGGTTCCGTTCAACTTGCGTTACCCGTTTTTCTAACTCCGGGATGGTGCGCGGTTCACCGGGAATGGTAGGGGGGGAGGAGATTCGCAGCACGGTCAGTCCACTGAGACGAACGGGTGCGGTGGTGGTGTCCCCTTGGGACGGCTCAATGGGAATTGGCAGAGGGGTTTGTGCCTGGGCTATATTGGGGCGAATACTCGCCAGACTCAAGACTGTGGTGAGGGATAGCACTAGAACTAGGAGAAATCCTAGGAGTTTTTGGAGATGACGCACTCTGAAAACTGGCATCTTTAACATACGACTCAAGATGGTCTCCTTAGCAAAACATCATGGATTGATGAGGGATAGCGTTGGGCGACTTAGGAGTCCACAAACCACTCAGACCGGCGTTGACCGGGATCAATGGGAATGCTGACGGCTTTCCCCAGTCGGGGACGTTCCCGAGTCTCCTGAATATATTGACGAATTGTCTCGGCGCTGTTCCAAGCGTTGAGATATTCGGCAATCTGCTCAAGATGACTGGCATAGTCTTCCGGGGAACGGGGAAACGAGGCCTGTTCGAGATATTTCCACATCACTTGCAGGAAAATTTTGCCCTGGGTGCGGCGCAGTTGCAGATCGTAGGAACAGCCCCACTTCTCCAGTAGGAGTTGGTGTAACTCTTGTCCAGTCACGATGGGTTGGCTGTGGTTAGTGCGGTTGGACATGGGGGATCTTGAGGGCGAGGGTCAACTCAGACGGCGATCGCTCGGGCAGCTTGAGTTTGTATTTTACATTTCTTCACTGATTGTGGCAGAAGGATTCTCAATTTTCCAGGAAGGCTCAATTGACCCTTTAGTGCCTTTTTTTGACCCTCCACCGTGGTATTATGAACAAGTGTTGCGCCATTTTCATTTTTTTTTGCTCGCGACGGGACACTTGATCCGATACAATCCCAAACGGTGTGCGTCCTGATTGGTGGTCTCGCGACAAGGGGCGCCGATGCAACGGTGATACCGTTTGTTAAGCAAAATCAGATACAACCATAATACGTAAATAGCTCCATGACTCAGGCTTCCGGCTCAGCTGATGTCCCCTCCATGGGACGACGGCAATTCATGAACTTTCTGACGTTTGGTGCAGTTACCGGAACCGCTCTCGGTGCGCTGTACCCCGTCGTTAAATACTTTATTCCCCCTTCGAGTGGCGGCAGTGGTGGCGGTCTCGTCGCTAAAGACGCTCTCGGAAATGATGTCAAAGCGACCAGTTTCCTGGCTGAACACAATGTGGGCGATCGCGTTCTCACTCAAGGCTTTAAGGGAGATCCGACCTATATCGTTGTTGAAGGCGAACAGGCGATCGCCGATTATGGCCTCAACGCGGTTTGCACCCACCTCGGCTGCGTGGTTCCCTGGAATGCAAGTGCAGAGAAGTTTATCTGTCCTTGTCACGGGTCTCAGTACAACAAAGCGGGTAAAGTGGTTCGCGGCCCCGCACCTCTGTCTCTGGCCTTAGTCCATGTGGATGTGGCTGAGGATGATAATGTGGTTCTCACCCAGTGGACTGAAGAAGATTTCCGGACTCAAGAAAAACCCTGGTGGGTTTAAGCTCCCCCAACCTCTCTCCCCCCAGGGGGAGAGATGATTTAAAGAATTAACCTAGCCATTGAGAGAAGAGAACGTTGTCACAATTGATGAAATACTCTAGTGCTTGGGCGACAGAACGGTTCGCCCCTTTGATGACCCGCTTGAGACAAGGAGTCCTGGTCAGCTTGGCAGCCGTCGCTGTCTTTATCGCCAGTGATGTCTTGTTCCCTCAAGCGGCCGCGGCTTACCCTTTCTGGGCCCAACAAACTGCTCCAGAAACCCCTCGTGAAGCCACTGGACGCATTGTCTGCGCCAACTGCCACTTGGCAGAAAAACCCATGGACGTGGAAGTGCCTCAGTCGGTTCTCCCGGACACGGTGTTTAAGGCTGTGGTTAAGGTTCCCTATGACACCTCCAGGCAGCAAATCCTCGGAGACGGAAGTAAGGCGGGCCTGAATGTGGGTGCGGTCTTGATGCTGCCCGAAGGGTTTAAAATTGCTCCCGAAGACCGCATTCCTGAAGAACTCAAGGAAGAAATCGAAGGCATCTTCTACCAAACCTATACTCCTGAACAGGAGAACGTGATTCTGGTGGGTCCCCTCCCCGGCGAGGAACACCAGGAGTTGGTCTTCCCGGTTCTGTCTCCTGACCCCAATCAAGATTCGTCGGTTCACTTTGGTAAGTATTCCGTCCATGCTGGCGGAAACCGGGGTCGCGGGCAAATCTATCCTGCTGGGAACAACAGCAATAATGTTGCTTATAAAGCTCAACATGCAGGAACCATCAAAGCCATTGAACCCAATGATGAGGGTGGCTATGCAGTGACCTTAACCACTGAGGAGGGTTCCGAGGTGGTGGAGTCGGTTCCCCCAGGTCCAGAAATGCTCGCCTCGGTGGGTGATATGGTTGCCGCTGGTGATGTGCTAACCACTGACCCCAATGTGGGTGGCTTTGGTCAGAAGGATACGGAGATTGTTCTGCAAAGTCCTGGCCGCATTCAAGGCTTACTGGGTTTCTTTGCCTTAGTTGCTGTTGCTCAAATCATGCTGGTTCTCAAGAAGAAACAGGTTGAGAAAGTTCAGGCGGCTGAGATGGAATTTTAAGCCGTTTGGCATTGTGAACAAATGGTTTGAAGCATGGGGCGTTGTCAATTTCGGTTGAGAACGCCTTTTTTCTAAACCTAGGCCAACCTAGGCTCTATTGCTAATCCTATTACTCAAAAATTACTGTGGCCGTTGACGAAAAAATTATTACAACTCCCTCTGGGGATTGGTTCTATCGTGAGGTGCATCCCCCCAACTCAACGGTAGCGCCTCCGGTGGTGTTTCTCCATGGTTTACCCTCTCTGGGCTACAGTTGGAGCGCCTTACTCCCGGATTTGGCTAGTCAAGGACTTCAGGGAGTTGCCCCGGATTGGCTGGGATTCGGGCGATCGCACAAACCGCAAAAACGAGATTTCGCCTACACTCCTGATGCCTTTGTTGAGGCGTTGGATGGCTTTCTCAACGTTATGGACCTCGATCGCATTTCTCTGGTGATTCAGGGGTTTCTGGGGTCGGTGGGCCTACAATATGCCCTACGCAATCGCGATCGCATTGACCGTCTGGCAATTCTCAATGCACCCCTGTCTCCCACGGCCAAGCTTCCCTGGAAACTCAAGCAGATGAGTTTTCCCCTCGTGGGTGACATGATGACCCAGGACCCCCTGCTGATTGACCGCACCCTGGAAGCTGGAAGTGGCTTTGTGATTCCCGATGAGGATTTGGATGTCTATCGCCGTCCTTGGCTGAAAACCTCTGATTCGGGGCGATCGCTCCTCTATACCTTGCAAAATCTTGAGTTGAAGACCGCCATGGCCGAAATTGCCAGCGGCTTCGAGTCTTGGACTCAACCCACCCAGGTCATTTGGGGCATGGTTGACCCCTGGCTGGCCCCAGAACCGGCTCAAACCTTCGCCAAACAACTGGAGAATGGAGAGTTTGTCAGTCTCCCCGAGGCGGCCCATTATCCCCAAGAACATTGGTCTGAGGATGTGGCGAAATCCTTACTTCCCTTTCTCCGCCGCTCATCTTAAATCCCATTGCTAGTTTTTTACCATTGACCCATGTCTAAATTTATTCTTTGGGGCAGCTATTGCGAGAATGCCCTGGAAAAGCGACAACCCCACCGCCAAGCGCATCTCGATGGCTTAGCCAAGCAGAAAGAATCGGGGGTTTTGGTGACTCTCGGTCCTACGGAAGATAACACTCAGGTGTTTGGCATCTATGAGGCTGAGGATGAAGCTACTGTTCGCCAGCTGATTGAGAATGACCCCTATTGGCAAAATGGGATCTGGACGGAGTATGAGGTGAAGGCTTGGATTCAGGCGTTTTAGGGGGGAGAGGGGGAACCACAGAGGCACAGAGGTCACAGAGGAGGAGGGAGAAGAGGCAAGAGGCAAGAGGGGGGATTGTGTGACGAGTTGTTAAGATTTTGGCGATCGCCCCTAAAAAATGTAACGTTTTGGCAAAGAAGGCTAAGCCGTGCAGTAGGATCGGAAAACACTGAGAACCGCTTAAAGCCTTTTCTCTGAAAGGGTTTTCCGGCTTTGTCTGCCTGGCTCTAACTTAAGGGGGATAGCCATAGCCGGTCATTAATTGTATAATTTTGTTAAGAACCGTTTATTTGATGTTGCTTTTTTGCGGATTTTATGCGTAGCCGCTTTGCCTCCTCCGTCCCCGTCGAGATTCCCGTCCCAGACCAACCGGTCCCCATTCAGCATTACCTGCGGCAACCCCAGCGACTGGTAAAAGCCCTCGTCGATCCTAAGCGAGTGGACGTTCTCAGTCCTGACTGTTTCCGCTTGAAAATGCGTCCCCTACATTTTCTTACCCTAACCGTCCAGCCCACCGTCGATATGCGGGTTTGGGCTGATGCCAAGGGAACCGTGCGGCTACGTTCGGTTGGCTGCGAAATTCGCGGCGTGGAGTACATTAACCAACGTTTCTCTCTAGATTTGGTCGGACGGCTAGAACCCTACACCCACAACGGCAAAACCACCCTATATGGAAAAGCCGACCTCAAGGTTGGGGTTGATATGCCCCCCGCCCTCTGGCTCACCCCGAAACCCATCATCGATGCCACGGGGAATACCGTTCTGGCGAGTGTCCTGCACACCGTCAAACAGCGTCTGACTCGTCATCTCATCGCGGACTATCGTGCCTGGGCCGGAGAAACCCAACCGGATACCCCCCTATCCCTCTCCCCCAATATGTCCCCCAACATCCAAAGCAGCTAGGGCTACCTGCCATCCCCACGGTGGGAGGGGTTAAGGGTGGGTTATGCCTTTTGCCTTTTGCCTTTTGCCTAGGGCGTCCACAAGGGCGCGCCCCTACATTTTCATCTGTTGCCTTCTTCAAAACACCATGCTAAACACCGACGATCAAAAAACCGCCAAGAAAACTCTATTGCGGAAAATTCCTCACGCTCTCTATATCTGTGGCGTGAAAGATATCAACAGTGACAACCTCAACGGATTTACCGCTAGTTGGGTGATGCAGTCCTCATTTGAGCCGCCCTTAATCGTCAACTGTGTTAAAAACGATAGCGGTTCCCATGAGATGCTCAAATCCAGTGGCGTGTTCAGCCTCAGCTTCCTAGAACTCGGGCAAAAAGACCTGGCCCAGAAGTTCTTTAAGCCTCAAAGCCGGGTGGGGAACAAGTTTGAGGATGTGGAATTTTACACCGCCGAGACTGGCTGCCCGATTATCAAGGACTCCCTAGGCTATGTAGAATGTCAGGTGGTGGGTTCCATCGAGAAAGGAGATCACACCGTCTTTGTCGGCGAAGTGATTAACGCCGTCATTCACCGCGAGGGAGAAATTCTCAACCTCGAAAGCACCGGCTGGAACTACGGCGGCTAAGGAAGAGGGCGAACCATAAAGGTACGCCCCTACGTCTTTTCTTTTGCCTCTTGCCTCTTGCCTCTTGCCTTTTGCCGAAAGAGGGCGACCACAAGGGTACGCCCCTACGTCTTTTCTTTTGCCTTTTGCCTCTTGCCTCTTGCCGAAAGAGGGCGACCACAAGGGTACGCCCCTACGTCTTTTCTTTTGCCTCTTGCCTCTTGCCTCTTGCCTTCCTATGCCTTTAATCCAAGTCAAAACCTCTGCCCCCGCTCCCGAGAAAGCAGCCGTTGAAGGGATGTTACAGGCCCTCTCCTCCAAGCTGTCCGGTCATTTAGGAAAATCGGAATCCTACGTCATGACCGCGTTTGAAGCTGATGTGCCGATGACCTTTGGCGGAAGCCTCGATCCGGTTTGTTTCATCGAAATCAAAAGTATTGGCTCGATGAGTCCCGCCCAAACTCAGGCGATGAGTGCTGACTTTTGTCAGGAAATAGAGAGTCGCCTGGGGGTTCCGAGTAAACGGATTTATATTGAGTTTGCTGATGCCAAAGGAGCCATGTGGGGCTGGAATGGTTCAACCTTTGGTTAACCGGAATTGCCTCAGTTAAATCTATAACCGTCTCAGTTGCGGCCGAGTTTCTTTAGAGATTCGGCCGTGACGGCTTTCTGAACCGTCCTCGGGCATCGGTTCTCTGTAAAGTCTTGTGATACCATTCTGGGTAGTTTCAGGTTACAGACTGTTTCCTGGACACTCTCACGTTGGGGTGAGAGAGGACAAACTATGTAGGTCACCAGAGTCTAACTTGTGAATTATCCGAACAGCATGGCGGGGATGAACCAACCGGAACCGCTCCGGATGGGGGTAATCGGGGTCGGGAATATGGGACAACATCATACTCGGGTGTTAAATCTCCTCAAGGATGTTGAGTTGGTTGGGGTTGCTGATGTTCAGGTGGATCGGGGCTTAGATACGGCAAGTAAGTATCGGGTTAAGTTTTTTGAGGATTATCGGGATCTTCTCCCCCATGTGCAGGCGGTTTGTGTGGCGGTTCCGACACGACTCCATCATGCTGTGGGGATGGCCTGTTTGCAAAATCAGGTTCATGTGCTGATTGAGAAACCCATTGCGGCGAGTTTGTTGGAGGCGGAGTCTCTGGTGAATCAGGCGGCGGAGTCGGGCTGTATTCTCCAGGTGGGCCATATTGAACGCTTTAATCCGGCGTTTCAAGAACTGAGTAAGGTCTTGAAAACCGAGGAGGTGCTGGCGTTAGAAGCCCATCGCTTGAGTCCGTATTCCGATCGCGCCAATGATGTGTCGGTCGTTCTGGACTTGATGATTCATGATATCGATCTGATCTTAGAACTGATCGGCGATCGCGTCCTGAAACTCTCGGCCAGTGGCAGTCGCATTTCGGGTTCGCCGCATCTGGATTATGTGACGGCGAATTTAGGCTTCGCGAATGGGGCCATTGCAACTCTCACCGCCAGCAAGGTCACCCACCGCAAACGGCGCACCATCGCGGCTCATTGTCAAACTTCCCTCACAGAAGCCGATTTCCTCAATAACGAAATCCTGATTCATCGTCAAACCACTGCCAATACCTCCACAGACTATGGTCAGGTATTGTATCGTCAGGATGGGCTAATCGAAAAAGTCCGCACCAGTAATATTGAACCCCTCCACGCAGAATTAGAGCATTTTGTCAACTGTGTTCGCGGGGGCAATCAACCCTCTGTTGGCGGTGAACAGGCCCTGCGCGCCCTGCGTTTAGCCAGTTCCATTGAACAAATGGCCCTCGATGGCAAACTCTGGGATTCCCCTGACGTAGAATGGCTCTCGGATCAGGCAATCTTGCATTAAATGCTAAGACTCGTTTAGACCCCATGATCCTGCCAAAATATTGACAGCCCCCCCATTGTTGTCACTCCCCCCCAAACGACCCCCAAAACGACTATGCCTACTGCAAGACGTCCCCTGTTACGCCCCGGAGATGGAATCGATTCTCAGGAGTTTGTTGAACCGGTACAGCTCCTGCAACGGATTATGATTAAACTCAGGCTGTTGCCCATCAGTCAGCCGATTAATGGTCGCTTTGACTCCGCTTTGGAAAAGGCGGTCAAAGTCTTCCAGATGCAAAATGACTTGAAGATGACGGGCATCGTCGGTGCCGAAACCTGGGCCGTTATCGATCGCAAATTGGGCATTACCCCCGCCCCCACACCCTCCCCCACACCGTCCCCGTCTCCCCAGCCGGTTCGACGCTATCCGGTGCTGCAAAAGGGCGATGGTATCCAGCATCCTGACCTCACGGATGCGGTCAAAACGCTGCAAGAGTTGCTGGTTAAGGCACGAATTTTTCCTCAAGATGAAATCATTGACGGCAAGTTTGGCAACAACACCGAAGCCGCCGTACGACGCTTTCAGTCTCTGAATAATCTCTTAGTGGATGGGGTGGTGGGACGAGAAACCTGGTCAGCGTTAGTCAGTGGCCCGGTGGAAGTCTATGAACCCGAACGACAAACGGGCCTCTCTCAATTTGATGTCCCCCGGATTATTGCCTCGATTCCCTATCCTGATATTCGCGCCTATGCTCGGGATTCGGTGCCACTGATTTTACAGTCCTGTTTAGATTATGGGGTGACGGATTTAGGGCAGATTGCCTATGTCTTGGCCACCGCTGAACATGAATCCCATCTGGGTAAGTGGATGACAGAATTGGCCAGTGGTTGGGCCTATGAGTGGCGCTCCGATTTGGGCAATATCTATGCCGGAGATGGCCCTCGCTATAAGGGACGAGGCTTTGTGCAGATTACGGGACGGGCTAATTATCGCTATTGGTCTGGTCGGTTGGGGATTGATCTGATTGGCAATCCGGAGTTGGCGGCCAATCAGGATATTGCGGCGGACTTGCTAGTATTGGGGATGCGAGATGGTTCCTATACGGGGCATAGTCTCAATGACCATATCCTGGGGTCACGGCAAAATTTTGTTAGTGCCCGCCGTATTGTGAATTGGCTCGATCGCGCTGAACATATTGCGGCGATCGCCCGAGAGTTTTTACGTGCATTACGTTAATTAAATTGTGGCCTTGAATCGACTTGAACCGGTTCGCCTCAGTTGGCTCGATCCGCTGATCCTGCTCGGGGCGATCGCTCTATTATTCCTGGGGTTAGGAGATTATCCACTCTACGAACCCCACGAGGGACATTTTGCTGGGGTGGCCCGGGAAATGCTCCTACGGGGAGATTGGCTCACCCCCTATCTCAACGGCGCTCCCTATCTCAATAAGCCGCCTTTGCTCTACTGGGCGATCGCCGTCAGTTATAAGGTTTTTGGCATTAATGAGTTTGCCGCCCGCTTGCCGTTGGCTCTAGGGGGTAGCTGGGGCGTTTTTATCGTCTGGCAATGGGGACGAGAACTCGGCTCAGCGGTGACGGGGCGTGTGGCCGCGTTGATGTTGGCCAGTGCCTGTGGTTGGTTTATCTTTACCCACCAACTGCTGATTGATTTGCTGCTGTCGTCTCTGTTGCTGACGGCTTACTATTGTCTCTGGAAAATCACCCTAGTCCCGAGAAATTGGCTCTACCGTTTGGGCTTCTGGTTGCTGTTGGGGCTGATTATTTTGGCCAAGGGACCCTTTATGTTGGTGTTTCCGGCGATCGCCCTTCTGGTGTTGAGTGTCATCTACTCCCCAAGCCGTATCTGGCAGGGACTGGCCCCCGGCTTTGGCATTCCCCTGTTACTGCTGTTGGTTCTGCCTTGGGCGATCGCCATTGAACAGGCGAATCCTGGATTTTGGCAGTATTTTATCGCCAACGAGAACCTAGAGCGTCTGGCGGATCGCCGCTATCCCCCCGATTACGCCGTGTCCCAAATTAGCGCCCTGGGCTACATTGGCATCACCCTCGTTTGGGCCTTACCTTGGTCCCTGGTTCTGCCCCAAACTCTGGTTCATACCTGGGCCAGTCTGCAACAGTCGCGACAAGAACACGCCAGTGGACTCATGCTGCTGGCGATCGCCGCCTTGCTCCCAGTTCTGCTATTTCTCCCCTTCTCCTCCCGCCTGATTTACTACAGTTTGCCCAGCCTTCCCCCTCTAATGCTGCTAACGGCCCTCTGGTGGACGGGAGGACAGGCCCGTCGAGGGGTGGCCACCGCTGGAGGAGGACCCCTCGCCGCCGTGACTCTCATCGCCGCAGCGGTGCTGGTTCTCCTGGCCCTTTGGCAACTCCCTAGCGCGCTCAACTTAGAGTTGCCGCAACTCGAGTCCCTAAAAATGCCCATCGCCCTCAGTTTCAGTATCGGGGCGGCCCTAGCCGGAGGCTTGCTACTGCGACAACAGTCCCTCGCGAGTTGGCTAACCCTGGTTCTGGGGATGGCGATCGCCTATTATTTCATCATTCAAGGGTTTGTGGCCTTTGCCGAGATTCGCTCCTCCCAATCCCTTATCACTCAAGCCGAGGCGGAGTTACCCGAGTCAACCATTTGGGTCTTTGAAGGCTCCCGCGAACTGGGGGCCGCCGGGGCCATGAGTTTTTATCTCAATCCTGAAGGAGAGCGATTTCCCCAGTTTCCCACCCTCGATCCTGGTTGGGTTTGGGGCCAGGGCGATCGCGCCTATCGCATTGTCTATGTTCTCACCGATGCCGGGGAATCTCGGAAATTGCCCGCTTTTCCTGGGCCAACCCCTCCCTATCACCTCTCCGCCGAGGAATTACAACGCTTCTGGGAGGGCAATTTCCCCGTCGTCTTTGTCACCGACTTTCTCCGAGACGACAACGATGCCGAAGATCCCCTAACCCGCAATCTCCCCGACAATCCAGGAGAACCTCTACTGGTGATTGGTTCGAGACATCTTTATGGCAACCCAGCCGCCCGCTGGACTCCGCAACCCTAAGATCCAAAAAACCCCGATGTCAGACGACATCGGGGCAACAGTTAGCCATGGAGGGCTAACCGTCGTGGGTTTTAAGAATGTAACCACTCAGGAACAGCTTCTTCCTTGGTGTTGGTATTGCGAGAGGGGGTTTCGCGCTCAAACTTCATGTGAACCGAGCGGGTTTGTTCCCCATCCACCGCAACCGCTTTGATGGGATAGTCAATCAGACCATCTTGGAACGACATCTGGAAGCGGAACGTTCCGTCAGAATTGAGTTTGATGGGACGGCCGCCAATAGTGACCGTTGCATCGGGTTCCGTGGCCCCATAGACAATCAGTTCCGCATCAGCCACCAGCCAGAATTGGCGGGGACGAATCGGCGGCATCGAGGCCCCCATGCCCACACCGGACATTCCTGCACCGGACATGGTTAAACCGGACATGGTGGGAACGGCCCACATGCCAACACCCGAGGGGAAGACATAAGAACTAACCGCTTGTTCGGGAACTTGGTGCATCGAACCAAAGATAGATCCGGCCACCCGTTGGGCTTCGGCAGACTTGGCCATCCCGAAGATTTCTTCGTAGAGGGGATTGCTTTCGCTGGCTTCGCTGGGAGCCGGTTTTTTGCTGGGGGGAACCAGATTGGCCACGGTTTTCCCTTCGAGGGGTTCATCCCAGTTGACGGTGACGAAGACATCTTCGATCCAGTCGGAGGGATAGACGGGAGGGGTGTGAACCGTGAGGGAGCGGGCCAGCACCAGCCAACGGCCATCGCCACAACGATAGCCGATTTCTACCGCATAGTCGCGATCGCTGACGGGAATCGGTAAGTACCATTCCCGAGCCAGTTCGTCACAGGGATATTCCTGGATGCTGTGAGGGGCTTGGTAATTCAGATCAATATCCGTGCTGTCGTACACCCGCAGGGCCAGTTGCTGTCCCCCTTGACGACGTAAGTCTTCTTTTTGCTCGTTGGTGATATCCCAATAGCAGTAGGCCCATTGGGGGTCCCGAGGCATTAAGACAATCCGGCTTTCACCGTAGCCTTCGGGCAAATCGGCTAACCCTTCATCCACCGACGCGAGTTCGCCGCCGGTGCGATCGTCTTGGCCGAGTTCAAATTTTGCTGCTTCCACTTCTTCCTGTGCCTCCAATTGACGTGATGGACTACTCGGACTGGTTGTCTTCGGACTCGTGCTTGTGGGACTCGTGCTTGTGGGGGTGATTTTTTCGGGTAAGACCGCTTGAATGGCGGAAAGCAGTTGAGACTTCCGCATTCGGCTATATCGAGAAATGCCGCACTCGCTGGCCACTCGCCGGAGTTGCCGCAAGGTCATTTCTTCGAGGGGTGGACGTTCTTGTGACATAGTGATTGCTGGTCTTTCTCAACATGGCTGTCAAGTAAACCTGACAGATTGAACGGAAGTTCACAAAGATCCCGCGAGTTTTAGATTAAATTCGGGATCGGGTTAACGCGCCCAACTGATGTCTATCTTGCAGAAGATGCTCCCATTCGGCAAGGGGCTACAGACCCTGATTCTTCTGGGATTCACGAAGTTACAGGCATTGAGGGGATCGTGATGTCATGGTTCTCTGACATTAGCTTTCAGCCGATCCCCAGCCGATCCCCTCCGTTTGTTAGAGAACCATGACAAAAAAATCAGCAGAGAAAAAAAGGGGGATTTATGGGAAATCCCCCCTAGGGGTGTGTTCTCAAGGCCCGGCTTCCCGAATCCCGTCTACCAAAGGGACTAGATGTGAGCGCGGATAGTAAATTGGTAGTCTCCCCCCGGTTCAAGCTGATAGTCTCGTTGTTCCAGGAAGCGGCCAAGGGGTTCTTGGATTAAGGCCCGGCCTAACGAGGGTTCAATATCCAGGCGAGATTGACTAAATAGCCAACAAAATTCCCAGGTAAACGAACCCGCCGTAACTTCCCCTTGCAAGGTTCCGCCCTCCCAGGAGCAGTCTGTCACGCGCAGATAGGCTGTTGTTTGGGGTAACTGTGGGGAACTCAACCGTGATGTCAAAGCGTTAGCTGGAGGTCTTAGAAGAAGGCGGTTTCGCCAGATTGCGGCTATTGTAAAGGCTCATGGACTTCTCAACCCCTTCTTTGAGGCTCAGTTCGATCGCATCGCGGACCAGACTCATCACCTCAGTGATCACTTGATTCTCTTGGGGGGAAAACTTGCCCAGGACATGGGAAATTGAGGGATTCTCTCCCGGCTGGGGTTTGCCAATTCCTACACGCAGCCGGGGGAAGTCTTGGCTTCCCAAGTGGGCAATAATGGACTTCATGCCATTATGTCCCCCCGCTGATCCCGCCAGACGCAGCCGCATCCGTCCCACGGGTAAGTCCATGTCATCGTAAATGACCAGAATCGAGGTTGGGTCGAGTTTATACCAACTGGCCACCGCCTGCACCGCTTCCCCGGAACGGTTCATATAGGTGGTGGGTTTGAGCAGACGAATCTTTTGGCCGGCGAGGGCCATCCCTTCCCCATACTCCCCCTTGAACTTACGCTGTGGGGTCAGGGGAATTTGCCACGATCGCGCTAAGGCGTCCACCACGGCGAAACCAATGTTATGACGGGTGCGATCGTATTTTGGCTCAGGATTACCTAAACCCACGATCGCACTCGGGACTAAAATCGATGTCGAGGAAGCGTTAACAGTCATGGACAGAAGCAGGGACACAGGGGAGGTTCAGCAGAGTCAGGTCGCCAGATGTAGCCCGTGAGATTACGTCGCAGACTCCTGGCTGTTGGAGTTATCCGAGTTGGCGGAGTTAGCCGAGTTAGCCGCCGCCGTTGTTGAGGGGGCCGACTCAGACGCCGAGGGAGTCGCCGCCGCCTCGGACATCTCACGCTTGGGCTGAGCCTTGAGTTGTTCGCTTTCTCGCTTGAATTCGTTCTCAAACTCTTTTGAGGCATCCTGGAAGCTGCGAATGGCTTTTCCGAGACTGCTGCCAATTTCCGGTAGCTTTTTGGGGCCAAAGATCAGTAAAGCAATAACCAAAATCACAATGGCTTCGGGCAAGCCAATACCAAAGATATTCATTGTCGCGACTCCTGGGATGTTCAACTTAAGCGTACCGCATGGGGCGAACCTCGTAGCGGTTTACCCCATCGTGACCCATTGTACCGACAAAAAATCCCGGTTCAACCGGGATTCTCAGGTCTTGGGGGATAATCGCCCCAGCCCTAGCGGCTGAGGTTCGCCCAATCCACGTCCACCCCTTCAATCAGGAGGGAGGAGTTATAGATTTGCAGAATGATCAGCAAGAAGACGAAAAACAGCAACATGAACACTCCCATCAGAGGAGTGGTTCCCCAGCCAGGAACAACCTTCCCGTACTCGGAGTTCAGGGGTTTGAGGATATCGCCTAGACGTGTCTGTTGTGCCATGTGTTTAACCTAAAGTTGTACGCTTTGTGAAAAGTCTTAAGTTTTCGTAATATTATAGAGGAAGCCATCTCATTTTTGAATTTTATTCATGGAACCTGCAACAGTTCTTAGTATTTCCACCGCAGCGGTGCTGATTGCCATCACCGCCTACGGGATCTATGTCTCCTTCGGCCCCCCCTCCGAGGAACTGGCCGATCCCTTTGAGGATCATGAGGACTAACCCACTCACCACCGGGACGATCTATTGAGTGTTTCGTCGGCGGCCGGCCGCCGTCATCGCATCTCAGCCTGGGTTTTGTTAGACTGTAAACAAATGTAAAAACAGCTTGACAAAACCAGACTTGATATGAACGTAAGCGAAATTAAAGACCACCTTCAGAGTGACGATCCCCAAAACCGGATGCGAGGGTTAACGGCTTTGCGGGAGTATGACCCCGAGGTGGCGGTTCCCCTGCTCACCCACTTAATGGCTGATCCTGAAGTTCTCGTCCGGTCTTTTGTGGCCATGGGATTGGGACGTAAGCGCAGTGAAGCGGGGTTTGCTGCCCTTGTCACCATGTTAGGGGATGGGGATGCCAACATCCGAGCCGAAGCCGCCAGTTCTCTGTCACTCTATGGACCAGCCGCTGTTCCCCATTTGCGTCGCCTGTTCCAAGAGGATTCAGGCTGGCTCTCCCGCCATGGCATTATTGCCGCCATGATGGAGATGTCTCAAGCCGAGGTGTTGTTGGAACTGTGCCAGCAGGGCCTGAGCGATCGCAACCTCCTGGTGCGAGAAACCGCCCTGGATGGCTTGGGAACCCTCGCCAACAGCCTAGAGAGCGATCGCGCCTTGGAGTTGTTACTGGCTCAGGTGGATAATCCTCAATGGCAATTGCGGGCCCGCGTCGCCTATGCCCTGCGTCACTTCCAAGATTCTCGCGCGGTAGCGGCCCTGGAGCAACTGCGACAAGATCCAGACCATCGCGTCGTTGCTACACTATTAGATGCCGCTCTTTAAACGTCGTTTGTCGTTTTTTGCCAAACCGTGTTGGATTCATTTTCTCGTGCTGTCCTCGATGCCGATGCTCAAACCGCTTACGTCGAGGGCGATCGCCTGGCCCGACTCCGTTACTTTGCCGCCAGTCATCAGCAACGAATTATTGCCGTTGAGCTGATACGCCAACAGGCCAATGACATCATCGCCCAAGCCATCTCAGCCATGGTGGCAGAAAACCCCGAGTTGATTCAACGAGGGGGAAACTGCTACCCCAGTCGCCGCATGGCCACCTGTATTCGCGATGGGGAGTTTATCCTGCGCTATGTTAGTTATGCCCTGCTCGCCGGAGATGGGGCAATTTTGGAGCAACGCTGTCTTGAGGGGTTGAAGGAAACCTATCAAACCCTGGGGGTTCCCCTATCCTCGGCCGTCGCCGCCATCGCCGAGATGAAACAGGCCACCCTCACTCAACTCGACGTCCAACTTCAGGATGTTGACGTGAGTCTGAAACAGCCCCTACTCGCAGAAGTCGCTGACTACTTCGAGATGGCCATGACCGCCCTTCGTTGAGGAGCCAAACACACCATGAAATCTGCCCTAACCCCCATACTCGCCACCGCTGAAGTGGCTGGACGCTTCCTCAATGATGCGGATTTGGCGGCGGCCAAGGTTCCCTTAGAACGGGCAGAAGCTCGTTTGGAGGCGGCGGAGAAACTGGCGATGTATCACGATGATCTCGTTCAGGATGTGATTGATACGTTCTTACGTCGCTCCGGTACGGTGGCCGCAGATGTGGATCGGGCTATTGACCGGGATTTATGTTTAATTCAATATTGCTTAGTGGTGGGGAACACCAGTCCCTTCGATGAATGGGGGCGATCGCCCAATCGCTCGGCAGCAGTAGCGGCGGTGAAGGCCGATATTTTTAACTATATTCGCGATCGCGGCAGTGCGGGGCTAAAACTCTCTCCGGCGGCGGCGGCGGAACTGAAGTTTTATCTCAACTATGCCATCGAAACCCTGAAATAAGTCTGTTTAGGTAACTGTGTTGAAACGATCTGTTCTGGTCCTCCTGAGTGTGATTGCCCTAAGTGGCTGCGCTGATGCGTCAGGTGACCGCTCCTTAGAAGACTCCTTCGCCGCTGATCCTCAACTTCAGCCCGAGAGTCCTGAACCCGAGGCCACAAGAGAACCTGTTAGCGTTCCCGAGGCCCCTGAGTTGGAGCGTCTGCCTCCCGAATTGCCCGAATATGAGCCGGCCAGTTGGCTCGACACCACCCCACTCGATGGCGATCGCCTCCGCAGTCGTTGGCACAGTGACGACCCCCCTGAGGGGATTGCTGAGTTTTATCGCGGTCGTTTGTCCCAAGACAACTGGGAACTCAATGAGGACAGCGTTGAAGGGGAGGAAATTCGCTTAGAAGCCACCCGTCGTCAGAATGGTCAAGATTGGCCCCTAACGGTGGTCATTCGTCCTAGACCCCCTGAGGGTAACGGGACAACAGATAACGGGGCAACAGATAACGGGGCAACAGACCCTCAGCCAGAGGATACCCCGAGCAACGGCACAGAAATCGAACTCACCTATCCCGCCTCTCCCATCGTATCCACCGAAGCCACCCCAGAGGAGTCTGAGGCAGTAGAATCCGAGCCGGCCAACGCGGAACCCCCATCTCCCGAGGGGCGATCGCCCCAAACGACTCGCTTCAGTGATTTGGATCAAGTCTCAGATCCCCTAGCCACCTACGTCAAAGAGGTGGCTGAACTGGGTATCTTGTCCCCCTTAGAGGGCGATCGCTTTGCGCCCGAGGAACCCATGACCCGGCGAGACTATGCCCGTTGGCTCTTGCGGGCCAATAACCGCTTCCACGAGAACCAATCCTCCGAACAACTGCGTCAGGCCCGAGGGACCAGCGATCCCGCCTTTCAGGATATGCCCCAAAGCCATCCTGACTTCCCCATCATTCAGGGACTCGCTGAAGCCGGTATCATCCCCAGTCCCCTCAGTGGCGACGATACCACCGTTCTCTTCCGTCCAGATGACCCCTTATTGCGCGAAGATCTGTTGCGTTGGAAAGTTCCCCTAGATGTCCGTCGCGGCCTACCTGATGGAAGCTTTGAGGCCATTCAGGAGACCTGGGGCTTTCAGGATAGTACTCGCATTAGTGCCGATGCCCTAGACGCGGTTTTAGCCGATTTCGAGAATGGAGAGCGGTCTAATATACGTCGGGCTTTTGGCTATACCCGGCTGTTACAACCTCAGCGGCCCGTCACCCGTGCCGAAGCCGCCTCTAGTCTCTGGTCCTTTGGCTCTCAGGATGAGGCGCGATCGGCCCCCGAGTTGACAAACACCTCCCCCTGAACAAACAACCCCGCCCTCTTAGCACAAGGACGGGGTTGGGACTTACTCATGGTTCATCTCAGTCATCCGAGATATCGGCGACGGTGAGAGACCTCACTCAACGGCTCAAACTACCAGGTAACGGGGAAGGCAGAAGGACCTTGTCCGGGGCAATTCGCCAGAGTCGATTCCATCGGACCACCAGGACTCATACGAGCTTGGGCGGGCATATAGCCGATGTTACCCACAGAATCTTCCAATTCAAACCACATACCACCGTCATCACCCACAAAGGCGTTACGGATCATGTTCACCTGCTCGTTAGGCAGCATATTCGCGATTTCGCTGGAGTCCATGTCGGGTTCCGTGTAGAGAACATTGGCACCCCGAACTCGACGGCAGGTGTCTCCAGGACGCTCACCAATGCGTTGTGCCAGTTCCAAGGAATCAGAACCTTCCGTCAAGGGAGCCGCGTGAGAGGGCGCTTTCAGACCCGCAGCGGTGAGGGAAACGATTCCGAGCAGGGCCGCGGAAGCACTCAGGCGATTTAATTTCATTCTATTCAACTCCTCAAAGTTTACCAGTAACTTACAGAGGAATTATAAACTAAGTTTTACCTGTTCTGCCATCTGTCAAAAAACTTAAACATCTTAATACTGCAATTTCCCCATTGCCCGCCGAGATCGAGGATTTTTCCCAGTCTCGGCAGCCTGAGTTGTTCCGTCGGTGATTCGGTTGTCATGTTGGTTTTGCTCCTGCCTTTTCTAAGGGTGATCAGGAGCGTTGCGGATAACCTTTACGTCCTGACAATTAGGCCAATTCCCTAGGACGGTTTCCCAAAGTAAAAAGTTCCAGGAAATTCTAGTTTTGACGCCATCAGGACTTGACATGACTCGGATAGCCGTTCTTTTGGGGAGAACTGATGGGATAGGGAGACTCATCTAAAAATTGGCTTCAATTTTAGCAGTCGGAACCAGTACTCAGGATACTTTTTCCTCCTAAATACTTAGGTATTTATATTGCTAGAATGCGAGACGCAAATAATGCCTTCAACCCGATTTTGTCGCCTGTCAACCGGCTTCATAGAGCCAATAGATGCTTGTCATGAAATGGGTCAATGAACCCGGGCATCAAACGGATGACCCTAGCCGGGGCTGTCAGGGAGATCATGATGACGAGAAGAGAAAATCTCGGCCGTACAACTTGCGCTTGGGTCCGTCCTCCTGGTGTGATGGTAAGTGGTAGAGACAAAAACACCCGAAATTCTAGTAGGACCGAAATGGTTTCGCCCCTACCACCCGTCAGTATAGTCGATTTGTCTGGGATGTCCAGGACTGGGGGGATCAGGTAAGATTCAGTTCATTAATCGAGACGGAGGCGTTAGCCAGAGCCAAGAGGGGCCCTGTTTGCTCTTGGCCGTTGACCGCTAAATCGCTGTGACAGAGAATCACCTGCTCTTCGACGCGGGAGAGTAAATCTTGGAGAATCCGTTGCAGCCGCGCCTCATCGTCCTGTTGACGGGCCTGCGCATCGTAGGGAAGGGGGCGCGATCGCTCAAAAATGGGAGCCGCAAATAAGACAGAGGCCCCTCCCTGTAACCAGAGGGGGGAACTGATGTCCAACCAGAAATGGTAACGATGGGCCAGACGGTTACTACGATATTGATAAACGGTGCTAAGGGTGACCGCTTCCGGTTGACGGGGTTTGAGAGGATAGGGGTTGGCTGTGACGGTTCCACTTTGCAGCAGGGTGAGAAAATCCCCCACCACCTCCCCCAGCGGGCGATCGCGAAGCGTGGGGGAACCGCAATCGCCTCCCACCCGAGACTCGACCTCCCAAAAATGGCTGGCTGTTTCCAGAAGTTCCCGCAGGGCCTCGCGTTGGTCATCCGCTAAATCCCCATACCAGCAGAATTGACCAATGATGCGATCCAACAGAACCACCGGGGAGGCGATCGCCCCTGAGGTAACCTGCGATCGCGTCTCGTCAAGCCACTGACGTATCTGTTCATAGGCTCGTGTAGCCCGGTAGCCGAGGCGATCGCGAAGCGTGGGGGAACCCCAATCACCCCTCGGAAAACTTGCCGCCGGGAGCAGTTCTGGCCATTCAGGATCGGGGCGATAACAGGCATCCGCCAAGGTTCCCCCCCGCACCGGATCAATCTCAAACCCCAGTTTTACCTCCTTCTCCGGCGACGGTGGCTCCCGCTCACCCCGCTGGGGATTTTGGGAGAGCATCACCAACATTTCCGCCACCAAATCCCGGTTAATTCGCCGTCCCAATCCCCCATAGAAAAACGGCAACAGAGTTAAAACCGCCCGGATTCTTGGATTACTAAACAACGGTCGCTGCACCTGGAGAGGGCGCACCGGGATACCATAGCCCTGCAAAATGTGACCGAGACTATAGCGGGCGATCGCATCCAACCCCGGCGCAATAATCGCAATCTCCGCCGGACTCACCGAACCATCCCGGACAATCCGCGCCACCTCATCCCCCACCCGTCGCAGCAACTGCGATCGCGCCACCGTCTGCAACGAGGGAACCGACGCCGGAAGCTGCATTAAATACGTGGGATTCAGCGCCAACTCAACCATCGGCTTAGCCAAAGACCCCACCAACCCCCGAGGAGGCCCATCCAGCTCAATCACCTGCTCACAGCAGCCACATAACCCCTCCAAGGTATCCGGGTCAGCATTGAGGCCCAAACGAATCTTGCCCTCTGGATTAAAGCTAAACAATCCCCGACGCTGTAACCCCAATAGGATCTCAAACAGATCCCGACTAATGGCGGGATAATCATCCACATCATCCGCCGCCACCCCCAAGAAGCGCCGTCTCAACTGCACCTGATAATAAGGGTCCGGCAACAGATAGCGCCAATAGAGTTCTAAGACCACCCCATAGGTGAGTAACCCCCGCCGCAGACACCAATCTCGCCATTGCAACAGCATCACTTGCAGCAACTGCGCCGCCTCCGGTTGTAACAGTTCCTCAGAGAGTCCCTCTTGTAGCCGTTGTCCAATCTCCTCAGGAGCTACCCCCGCCGCACCCGCGAGTTGGAGCAAATCTAAACCACGACGCACTTGGCGTTTGCGGCTGGCCCCCAATGACTCTAAACCGCCCTCCTCCAGATGAGGCGCCCAGAGTCGTTGGGCCAGCATCTGCTCCGTTTCCGGCTGTAAGCGCAAGGGAATCGCCACCTGTAACCCTAACGTTTGGGCAATCAGCGTCCAGAATAAACTCACCTCCTGCTGAAAAAAGCCCAGTGGGGTCGTCACCGTCAACGCACCGCGCCCTCCCGTAGCCCGCAGTAACTGTTCACTCAGGCGTAGGCGATTGTCCCCCGTCGCCGCAAAGACCAAAATTGAGCCAGGAAAGAGCCTCGGCTTCAACAAAGCCTCCGACATCTCTCCCGTCAGCTCATCGAGCCAGCGGGCCACCTCCGCCACCAGGTAGCTGCTTTTACCAGAGCGACTCGACCCTAGGAGCCAAATTGATTGAGACGACACCGATCAACCTCGAACAGATTTGCTAGTATGCTACTCGACCCCTGCCGATCACAGAATGTCTTAAGACATTGTACAAGAGGCGATTCGGGACATTGATTCTGGCTCACCATTCCAGCTCACCGTTGGTAGTTTAAACGATGCAAAATTCCGAGTCTTCTGGCCCCTGGCGACCCTTGCGTCGTCTGCGTCGTTGGTATTTCAAAACCCCCGAACGGGCCCTCGATGCGGCCTATCGGGCGGCCTTGGCGATACAGGAGCTGGAACAGGAGTATTTTCAAGGGCAGATGATGACCCCTGAGGGCGGTTATACGGGTCTGGAATGGGGACAACTCAAGAGCGAGCGCGATCGCAACCTAGACATCATTCAACGTCGTCTGCGGGAGTTTCGGGCCAGTCGCAGCACCCTCAACTGGATTACTCGCTCCTCGTTTCGGACGATTCCCTTACAAGCCACCGATGCCTCAAAATCCCGCTATTCCCCCGATGAAACCTACCAATTTTCGGAAAATCTCAAAAAACTCAAAGTCATTGATGAGATTGCCGGTAAATATTTAAGACAACGGCCCTCAGCCCCCCGCACCTCTCAACCTCTGGCCGCAGAACGCTCCCCCAATCCCTCCTCTCAACCCCTCAAGGAATCCAACTCTGAGCGAAATCCGCCCCTGGGAGGCTCTCCTCCTTCCCCTCGCTTTAACCGAGGGGCCACCAATCCCAGCCGCAATTGGCGCGATGACTTTAAAAGCTCAAGTAAATCCCGAGAAGAAACCGCCAGCGACGTAGAATCAATTTCTGGGCAAGCGAGTTTATTGCCCCGTTCCATCCTCAGAACCTTAAACCGGATTAAAGAAGAACTTGACCCGAATGCGGAAGAGGATGTCGTCGAAAAGTTTCGCTATTATAAAAGTAAAACCGTTGTTTCTCTGAAGTTTATCTTACTTCTAATTCTCGTTCCTTTGCTCACCCATCAGGTTTCTAAGAACTTCATAATTCGCCCCATTTATAACGAGTTTTTCCCAGACACCGTTGATATTTTTATCAATTCCGACTTTGAAGAAGAGGCTTATCAAGAACTGCGGCACTACGAAGAACGGCTGCGCTTCCGTATGGCCATTGGATCTGCTCCACCGTTATCTGATGAGGAGTTTGAAGAAACCGTGAATGAGGAAGCTCAAGAAATTGCCCGTAAATTTCAAGCCATGAGCAACAATGCTCTGCAAAATGTCGCCGCAGACCTCTGTTCTTTTGGGGCATTCATTCTGGTTTTAATGAATAGTAAACGAGAAATTGCCATTGTTAAATCTTTTATTGATGACCTAATCTATGGACTCAGTGATAGTGCCAAAGCCTTTATTATTATTCTGTTCACCGACATTTTTGTGGGCTATCACTCTCCCCATGGCTGGGAAATCATCCTGGAAGGGGTGTCCCATCACTTTGGCTTACCCGAAAGCCGTGACTTTAACTTTATGTTTATCGCCACCTTCCCGGTGATTTTAGATACAGTGATGAAATATTGGATTTTCCGCTATCTCAACCGTATTTCTCCCTCAGCCGTCGCCACCTATCGCAACATGAACGAGTAACTGTCCTGTAACTACCCTGGTTAATTATCCGAAACATCATGAATCAAATCTCCATCTGGAAATGGCTATCCTGGGCCTTGATTGTCCTTGGTTTCTTAAACTGGACAGACCAACCCGCCTATGGCAATCGCCGCCTACAGCGTCGGCTTGAGCAACTTGAGGAGACCCGAGTCTGTCGTCGTTGTCGCCTAGAGGAGGTGGACTTGTCGGGGGCAGATTTGCGGGAGGTTAACTTACAGGGGGCGAACCTCAATGGGGCCAATTTGCAAGGGGCCAATTTGCAAGGGGCGATTTTGGATGAGGCCATTTTGACTGAGGCCAACCTAGAGGGGGCCAATCTCAGTCAGGCGAGTTTGATTGAGGCTCAGTTGGGACAAGCCAACTTACAGGGGGCGAACTTGAGCCGGGGGATGTTTAATTTTGCCCGTCTCGGACAAGCGAATCTTGAAAACGCTGACCTACAAGGGGCCAGTTTTCTCGCGGCCCGCTTGAACCGAGTTAACCTGGAGGGGGCAAATTTAACGGGGGGCGATTTTAGAAATGCCAGCTTTGATGGCGCTAGTTTAGACGGGGTTCGTTTGAGTCAGGGAAATTTCCAAGGGGCCAGTTTACGGGAGACGAGTTTACGGCGGAGTTCGGGATTTGCGGTCAATTTGAATCGCGCCAATCTCTCCCAGGCAGATTTAACCGATGTGGTGCTGCCAGAAGTGCGGCTGACGGGGGCTGTGGCGGTGGGAAGTCTCTGGAAACGGGCAGACTTGTCCGGTGCGGCCCTAAATCTGGGGGATTTCCAGGGTGCGAATTTCCAAGAGGCTAATTTGCAGGGGGCGGTGTTAAGTGAGGCCCTGTTGTTGGGCGCCTCGTTCCGGGGGGCGAATTTGACCTACAGTTATCTGTTTCGGGCTAACTTGACGGCTGCTGGCCTACAGGGGAGCCGCTTTTATGGCAGTGATTTAAGTCAGGTGCTGTTCCGGGGAGCGGATTTAACCGATGCGGATTTAACCGATGCCATTATTCAGGGGGCCGATTTTACCGATGCGGTGTTGACGGGGGCGACGATTCCTCAAGTGTAGGGTTAATTCACGTAAAAGCTTCTGGGATGGTTGGAAGCCCCGTCTCTTCAGAGCGGGGTGCTGACAGTAGGGCTAGGTTTTGGCAAGAACGAAGACGCTGCCGACGTTTCCTCGGCCGATGCGTAGGGTTTCGTCGAGATAGGTGATGTCGAGCCATCCCTGGCGCTCGGTTTGAATTTTCGAGTCTAGGGCCAGGAATTTTTGGGGGGATTCTAGGGCCTGGATGAATTGGTTGGGGTTTTGGTAGTTGAGAACCCGTTGCAACCCCACGACGAATCGCTGGAATTTTACGGTGACGCGAATGGGGGAGGTGGGGGTGAATTGGGCGGCGACGCTGACGAGTCCTTCAAGATAGGGGATGCCTTGGAGTTGGGCGATGTTGTAGATTTTGCGGTCTTGGAGGCGGATACATTGATAGATGTCCCCGAGACGGTAGAAGGGGAAGCGGTCAATCCCAAGGAGTTCGTTGCTGGTGGTGTAGAGCAGTCGCCAGTTGCCTTCGAGGAGGGCTGGCGCGTCTAGGGGGTTGGGGGTTGGGTTACGGTCTTCGAGGCGGGCGATGGCGGAGAGGATGGCGGCTTTGTCAGTGTCGCTGGCGAGAAGACCTCGGTTGGTGTTGGCGATCTCTCGGATTAAATCGTCCTTGTATATCATATTTTCTGGATTGGGTCAATATCCAACAGGGGAGTGTTTCGATAGGATTCCTTCTCTAAGGTAGCAATCCCCTGGAATCTCGGTTGAGATTTAGGCAGCGTTAACTCGGGTCAGTGGATAGAATTGCGATATGTTAAGTCCGACTTGGAATAGCCGTAACGGGACTTGAAGCCAAGGGGAAGGTAAGAGCTTATAGGCGCGACGGCCGTGGAACCCTCCGAGAGAAAATGCTAGCCTCGGAGTAACATCAGAGGGCAAAGACGGTTCACCGGGCTAGAGCCTTGCCTCACCCCCCTCCCAATTTCTGAACTACAGTGGCTTATGGCTGGGTTCATGTTTCTGTCTGAGTCGAAGTGCAATTGTGAAAATCCTTTTAGTTGAAGACGACGAATATCTGGCTCAACTGCTCAATCAATACTTGAGCGATCGCAATTACATCGTCGATGTCGCTGTTGACGGAGAGAGTGGCTTGAACTATGCCCGCACCTTCGATTATGACGTGCTGGTTTTAGATGTTGTGCTGCCAAAACTTGATGGAATCACACTTTGTAAAACCTTGCGCTCAGAACACTATCAAATGCCAGTGTTGTTGTTAACTGCCCTCGATAACAGTCGCGATAAAGTTTTGGGCTTAGATGCGGGGGCCGATGATTATGTGGTGAAACCCGTCGGTTTAGAAGAACTGTTGGCCCGGATTCGCGCCTTAGTGCGACGGGGACGCTATTCTCGTCCTCCCATTTTGACCTGGGGACCCCTGCAACTGGACCCGGCCACCTGCGAGGTCACCTATGACAGCCGTCCGTTGTCCCTAACCCCCAAAGAATACGCCCTGTTAGAACTGTTCTTGCGATCGCCGACTCAGGTCTTCTCACGGGAAGTCATCATCGAGCATCTCTGGTCCCTAGAAGAACCTCCCACAGAAAACACCCTGCGGGCCCATATTAAGGGCCTACGCACCAAACTTAAAGCCGTTGATGCCCCTCCAACCCTCATCGAAACCATCTATGGGGTGGGTTACCGTCTCCAAGACTATGAAGATGCCCCCAGTCCAGCCAAAACGGGACGGGAGAGCAGCAACAACACCACCCTAAACGCCATCCAAGCTCTCTGGCAACGGATTAAACCCAATGTCCTCAAACGAGTTGACCTGCTCGAAGAAGGCATTTCTGCCCTGGCGGCCCATGATGAAAGCCTCCAGGGGACGGCCCGTCAAGAAGCCCATAAACTGGCCGGTTCCCTGGGCACGTTTGGTTACCACTATGGCTCCAGCTTAGCCCGGAACATTGAGGAGATGTTGCTGCAAGAACGAAACTTTAGCCAGTCTCAAATTGATCAACTCCAACGGTGGCTGGTGGAACTACGTCAACAGTTTCAACGCCATCCCACGGCGGCGATGCCGGAACCTCCCACCCTTCCGGACCCTGAACAACGGCGTTTATTAATTGTCGATGACGATCGCCTCCTAGCTGAACAAATTGCCGAGGAAGCGGAAACCTGGGGCATGGATGTCAAAATTGCCACTACGGTGCAAGAGGCCCGTCCGGCGATTGTTACCTATTCGCCGGGATTGATTCTCTTGGATCTCAATTTCCCAGAACCGGGAGAAGATGGCTTAATGCTTCTCGAAGAACTGGCCCGCAATCGCCCGGAAATCCCCGTGGTGGTACTGACGGTGCGGGATAGCTTCCAAGATCGCCTGTCGGTGTCTCGTCTGGGGAGTCAGGCCTTTCTGCAAAAACCCCTACCCATGCCACAAATTATGGAGGTGGCGATGGAGGTGATTCAGCGATCGCACACGGCGGCAAAAGTCCTGATTGTCGACGACGATCCCCAAGAACTGCAAGGACTCACAACCCTCCTGAGTCCCTGGGGCCTGGAACTCGAAACCTTAGATGACCCGCGCGACTTTTGGCAGGCCCTAGAAACCTTTATGCCGGACTTACTGGTATTGGATTTTGAAATGCCCCATTACAGTGGCATTGAACTCTGTCAGGTGGTGCGCAATGAACCCCAATGGCGGAAACTGCCGATTTTATTTTTGACGGCCCATACGGACTCGGCTACGGTGGATCGGATTTTTCAGGCGGGGGCTGATGATTATGTCAGTAAGCCGATTTCGGGGCCGGAATTGATTTCGCGCCTGTTTAATCGCCTTGAGCGCACTAAACTCTTGCAAAACTTGGCGGAACTCGATCCGTTGACGGGCCTGGCCAATCGCCGCAAGTCCAGTTATGACATTGCCAATTTATTACGCATTGCCCTACGGCACGACCGTCCCGTGAGTTTCGCCATGTTAGACCTGGATCACTTTAAACCCGTTAATGATACCTATGGTCATGCCACCGGGGATTTGGTCTTGCACCGCTTCGGGGAAATGTTGCGCGAATCGTTCCGGGCCGATGATGTGGTAGGCCGTTGGGGGGGTGAGGAATTTGTAGTGGTCATGGCTGAGACAGATGCAGCCAGTGCGGTTGACCGGTTGTCGCGGTTGTTGCAGCAATGGCGATCGCATGAGTTTCTCTTAGATGATGAGGTCTGTTTGCAGGTCACCTTTAGTGCTGGGGTAGCTCAGTTCCCACGAGATGGGGATGATTTACCCACTCTCTATCGTCGTGCAGATCAGGCCCTCTATCGGGCTAAAGAAGCGGGACGAGGTCGGGTCTGCTCCTGTGATCCGAAGACGGACTGTTGAGGTTTATTGCTCCCTGAGGCTTCAACTGATCTAGGAGGTAGAATTGGGTTAACCCCCTCGCTACCGTATCGATATGAGGAAACCTCATTGTGAAACCTCTCAGTTTGTCTTGAACCGTCCACCTTGACTTAACTCCTTGACCATTTCGGTCGCTGAACTGTCGCTGAACCTAGGTAAACCCCGATGAAGACTCGGTGTATTTTAATTATTGATGACGAAGAAGATATCCGAGAGGTCACCCAACTGACCTTAGAACTCGAAGGAGGTTGGCAGGTGTTAGCCGCCAGTTCTGGCTCAGAAGGGGTGAATCTTGCCCGTTTTCACCATCCAGACGCCATTTTACTCGATGTGATGATGCCGGAAATAGATGGATTGATGACGGCTAAGATATTACAGAATTTTCCAGATACTCAACCCATTCCCGTCTTACTGCTGACCGCGAAGGGGGCGACTGAGGTGATGGATAAATTTCAAGATCTCGGAATTACTGCCACCATTTCTAAACCCTTTGACCCATTGCAGCTTGTTCCCCAAATTAAGCAGCTTTTAGCTTGGGAAGAATAGGTTTGACGGAGAGCCGGTGGCTCCGTTCATTTCCTGAAACAGGATAAATCCGAGTCGGGTCATCGTTGAGTTATTGTGAAGATTTATGGCGAAACCTAGAGGCAAGCTACTGCCAACTAATTTGGTAACTTTAAATGGGAATTGCTATAGTTAACGAATAGTCCATCGCCGATGTTGAGCTGTTCAAATGACTCTTGATGCTGCCGTCTTATCAACACTGATTGCTCGCTTGAAACGATTGGAGCAACAGCAGAAACTTCATCAAGCGGTGGTAGATAAGTTACCCATTGCCTATTTATATCTTGACCGCAATGGAACGATTCACTTTGCCAGCCAAGAGGCGTTGCGACAGCTCAATTGTCAGGCAGAGGACTGTTATGGCAAATCTCTCTTATCCTGGTTATCGGCCCAGGATGGCGATCGCCTCTTAGGAGAATTAGAGCACCTGGATCTCAGCCGTGATGACGATTCCCCTCCCTTTCCCCAGCAGCTTCACGTCCCCGGACGGGGGGGGCAACGCCTGAGAGCCACTCTCTCGCCCCTTCCCGTCAGCTCCAACAGCAGCCCCATGATTTTAATGCGGTGGGAGTCAGTTGCCAGCCACTCCCCTCCCATAGAGTTGAGCGATCGCGCCCTGGAGGTATCTCTTAATCACGATGAACGCCGCAATCGCCTGCACCAAATCGCGGTTCAGATCCGGGCCATGATTTTTGACTATGTGCTGTATGCCGATGGTCACGACAGCATCCCCTATGTCAGTGCCAACTGCACAGACATTTTTGAGATCTCCGCTCAGCAAATTCAAGAGGATAGTAGCCGTCTCTGGCGGCTGATGGATGAGGCCGATGTTCCCTTCGCCCAACAGTCGATCGCCCATTCCGCCAAAACCCTCAGCCCCTGGAACTTTGAATGGTGTATCAATCTCCCCTCGGGGCGCAGAAAATGGCTTCAGGGGCTTTCCTATCCCTATCGTCATGCCGATGGCCGGGTGATTTGGAATGGCATGATCTTCGAGATTACCGATCGCAAACAGGCCGAAGATGACCTCTATGACTTAGCACAGCGACTCCTAACCATTATCGAAACCGTCGAAGAAGGCATTACCCTCAGCGATGATGCCGATAACTTTGGGCTGTTCAATGCCAAAATGGCGGAAATCACCGGCTACAGTGGCACAGAAGCCCAGGAAAGTGAAAGCTTTTTAGCACAACTCTACCCTGACCCAGAAGCCTTTGCTGAAGCCGCTGATCGCCTGGTGGAGGTTCGGGAAAAAGGCTGTTTGCGTAACTTAGAAACCATCATCCGAGCCAAAGATGGTAGTCCTCGCACCCTACTGGTCTCCACCACCTATTTACCCCTGGCCGAACGCAATTGCTATCTGAGTGCCTACCGAGACATTACCCAGCGACAACAGGCTTACGAACAATTGCGTCAGAGTCAGCAATTCATCGAAGCCATCGCCAACGCCTCCCCCCAAATTCTCTACACCATCAATGCCCAAACCCTACGCATCAACTCCGTCAACGGGCAAGTACAATCGATTTTAGGCTATTCCCCCGAGGACTTAGCCGGAAAAGCGTTTGAGGAATGGCAATCCTTGTGTCATCCCGAGGATATCCCAACCCTGCACGCCTATTTTGCCTCCTGGGAGACCTTAGCCGACGGCGAGATTTCAGAATGTCAGTATCGCTTACGACACGCCGATCAGAGTTACCGCTGGCTGCGATCGCGCGACGTCGTCTTTAAGCGAGACGACCAGGGAACCGTGCAACAGATTCTCGGCACCGCCAGCGACATTACCGAACACCAATTCGCCGCCGCCTCCCTGCGGGCCAGCGAAGCCGCCTTACGAGCGAGTCAGGAACGGCTCAACGGCATTCTCTCCTCCCTTGATGATGCCGTGTGGTCCATGTGTCCCCAGACCATGCAACTACTCTATATCAGTCCCTCCGCCGAGAAACTCTATGGTCGCTCTGCCGAGAAACTGGCCCAGATGAAAAATCCCTGGATGCGTAACATTCATCCGGGCGATCGCGCCGCCTTTGTCCGCCAATGGCGACATCTGAAAACCCAAGGCAGCGTTGATATTGAATATCGCATTCTACTCCGGGTCAACAGCGGCGAGGAGGACCCCAAAGCTAAACGAGGACGACGACAAAATCGGGAAGAACGTTGGCTACGATTGCGAGCGCGGCTGGTACAGGATGAGCAGGGAGTTCCCTTACGCATTGATGGCATCAGTAGTGATATCACCGAGTTAAAAGAAACTGAAATTGCCCTGCGAGCCAGTGAAGAGCGGTTTCGGTCTCTGGTGGCCAATGTGCCGGGGGTCATTTACCGGGTGTTACCCAATCGCGGTTGGACGACCCTATTTGTCAGTGATGCCATCGAAGAGATCACCGGCTACTCGGCCCAAACCTTTCTTGAGGATGCCGGTTTATGGTCGAAAATTATCTATCGCGAGGATTTACCCCGGATTACTCAGCTCATCAACCAGGCCATCACTCGGCGACAACCCTATGCCTTTGAATGTCGAATTCTCTGTGCTGACGGTGACATTCGCTGGATTTATGAGCGAGGCCAGGGAATGTGGGATCAATGGGGGAACCTCCTCTACCTCGATGGGGCGATCGTGGATTTGACCGATCGCAAGCGCAATGAAGAAATTCTGCAACGTCAGGCCCAACGCGATCGCCTCTTAACCACCCTCAGTCAGCGCATTCGTGAATCCCTGAATCTCGACGAGATTTTAGATCGTACCGTCCGGGAAGTGCGCCATTCCCTCAAAGCCGATCGCGTCTTCATTGTTCGTTTAGAGGGGCCGAGTAGCAGTCAGGTGGTCAGTGAAGCCGTGATATCCCCCTATCAGCAAACCCTGGGGCTGAATTTTTATGAAACCCAACTCCCAGAGCACTGTTATCAAGCCTATGCTGAGGGACAATCTCGGGTCATGATAGACCCCCACCTCGACTGTGAGCATGGAACTTGTATTGGCCAGTTGGGCCTGATGCAAGTTCGCTCTCAGATGGTGGTTCCGATTTTGCATCCCTCAGCTATGGGAGCCAGTCTCTGGGGATTGTTAATTGCCCATCAATGTTCCTATCCACGCCATTGGCTCGATTGGGAAGTGGATATGTTAGGCCAACTAGCAGACCAGGTCAGTATTGCCATTGGTCAGGCTAATCTCTATACCCAGGTTCAACAAAGTGAAACTCGCTTGCGGGCGATGTTTGAGCAAGCAGCAGTGGGGATGGCGATTTTGGATGCCCAGGGGCAGATTTGTCAGCAAAATCAGACCCTCAGCCAGATTTTAGGGCATCAATTGCCCATGCTTAGGTTTGAGACCCTCGAACCTGAGGCAGTGTTACAGGAACAGGAATGGGAAGAATGTTATCAACGGGCCGATGGCTCTTTGGTTTGGGTGCAGTTGAATCTCTCCTCATTTCCCGAGCAGGGAGAGTTAGGAGGCTGTTTTCTGGCAATTGTGCAGGATATCAGCGATCGCAAGCGGGCTGAGTTACGGCTACAACAACAGTTAAACTTTGAAACGGCCCTAGCTCGGTTTTCTAGTAGCCTCACCACCAATGATGCGGTGGATTGGAATAGTTTATTGGGCTTGATTGGGCGATCGCTCCATGGGAGTCGTGTGCATCTCAACCGCTTTGATTGGCTGGCCCGCACCAGTTCCTGGATGGCGGAATGGGTCGATGAGCAGACACCGTCGTTTTTAGAGCAGGCTCAAGGGATTTCTATCGATGATCTGCCCTGGTGGCTTGAGCAACTGCAACAAAATCAAGATGTGGCGATCGCCCATTTGGGAGAGTTCCCCCCACAGGCCCAGGCCGAACGTCGCCTCTTGGACGAGAGTGGCGAAACCTCCGTCTTGGACGTTCCCATTTGGAGCCGTCAGCGAGAACTTTGGGGCTGTTTGGGGGTCAGTATTTTGCATGGAACCCCTCGCGATTGGTCCGATGAAGAAGCCCGGTTGTTGCGGGTGGTGGGGGAGATTATCTACAACTACTGCGATCGCCGTCGGGTAGAACAGGCCTTACGAGATAGTGAAGAACGCTTCCGAGTCACCTTTGAACAGGCCGCAGTTGGCTTAGCTCAATTAGACTTTCAGGGCAATTTTCTACGAGTGAACCATCGCTACTGTACCCTGCTCGGCTATGAACCCGAGGAACTGTTACAACTGAATATCCGGGATATCCTCGGTCACGATGACTGGGTCGACTCCTTAGAGAGCCTGCAACAGATGCAGTCAGGTAAGCTGGAGACCTGTTCTAAGGAGAAACAGCAACGGCGACGAGATGGGTCCCGGCGCTGGGCCCAGGTGACGGGTCAAGTGGTTTTTGAGGGGAGCCAGCCCAAGTATATTATCTGTGCGGCGGCGGATATCCATGATCGCAAACAGTATCAGTCGGCGTTAGAACGGTTGCGTCACCGCTATGAGTTAATTTTGAATGCCGCTGGGGAAGGGATTTGTGAGATTAACTTACGGCAACAGATTGCCTTTTGTAATCCGACGGCGGCTAAAATGCTGGGAAGCGATCATGTGGCTCAGATTATTGGCTTATCCATCCACGAGATTATTGAACCGTTGCTGGCAGCCAATCGGGAATCCCTGGAAAGCCCCTCCTGGCAGGATGTCTGGCAAAGTCAGGTCTCGGAACTGCAACTGTCGGCGGCGGCGGGAACGCCTCCCTCGATTCACCAGGCTCAGTTTCGCCGCCTGGATGGGGGAACCTTCCCCGTTGATTATATCTGTACTCCGATTGTCTTAAATGGACAACATCTCGGAGCCGTGTTGACCTTTAACGATATCAGCGATCGCCTGGCGATCGAGAGGCTTAAAAATGAGTTTCTCTCTATGGTCAGTCATGAGTTGAGAACTCCCCTAACTCCCATGCAAGTCGCCCTAGGACTCCTCGATAGTGGCAAGTTAGGGCCCCTATCGAAGAAAGCCCAGCATTTAGTCTCGATTGCGTTAAGTAATACTAATCGCCTACGCCGCTTGATTGATGATTTGTTGGACTTCCAACGCCTGGAATCAGGACGGGTGCAGTTGAATTGCCAACAGCATCGTCTGCTGGATTTATTGCAACAGAGCCTGGAAACCATGCGGGCCATGGCTGACCCCGACCAGATCCGCCTGGAACTGGCTCCCCTCAGTAAGACCCTAGCAAAGCTTCAGCTTTGGGTGGACGGTGATTTACTGATTCAGGTCTTGACAAATTTACTGAGTAATGCTATAAAGTTTTCTCCAGTGGGTGGCGTGGTGACCTTAGCGGTAGAAGCTTGGCCCGACTCGGAAGAGATTTGTATCCGGGTTGGCGATCGCGGTCGAGGCATTCCGGTTAACTGTCTCGAACTCATCTTTGACCCCTTCCATCAAGTGGATGCCTCAGATTCGCGTCAGAAAGGAGGAACCGGCTTAGGCCTGACCATCTGCCGCCGCATTGTCGAACAGCACCAAGGACGCATCTGGGCCGAAAATCGCCCAGATGGCGGGACGCAAATTTCCCTGACACTGCCCTGGCAAGGGTGATCTACATTCCCATAATTTCGTAACCGGCATCCACATAAACCACTTGGCCCGTAATGCCACTGGCCAAATCACTACAGAGGAAAGCTGCGGTATTCCCCACTTCCGTTTGCGTCACCGTGCGTCGTAGGGGGGCCGTTTCCTCCACATGATGAATCATATCGAGAATTCCCCCAACGGCGGAGGAAGCCAGAGTGCGGATGGGGCCAGCGGAGACCGCGTTAACCCGTAGTTGAGCGGGGCCAAACTCAGCGGCGAGATAGCGCACATTCATCTCTAAAGCCGCCTTGGCAATTCCCATGACATTGTAATTAGGGACGACGCGCACGCCACCAAGATAGGTCATCGTCAGCAGGCTTCCCCCCTCATTCAGCAGCGGCTTGGCCAGGCCCGCCATTTGGACTAGGGAGTAGGAACTAATCTCAATCGCTCGTAGATAGCCGTCGCGGGAGGCGTTACTAAAATCGCCGCTGAGTTCCTCTTTTCCGGCGAAGGCCAGACAGTGAATCAGGATATCAAAGCTACCCCATTTCTCCTTAATTGTCTCAAATAAGCTGCGAGTTTGCGCCTCATCCTGAACATTACAGGGTTCAATCAGCGTCGGTTGTAGGGGTTCGACGAGGCTGCGGACTTTCTTTTCCTGACGACCGCGATCGTCCGGGAGATAGGTGATGGCCAGTTCGGCCCCAGCTTGGTGGAGTTGTTGGGCAATCCCCCAGGCAATGGAGCGGTTGTTGGCAATTCCCGTAACAAGAGCTTTTTTTCCGGTAAGATCCAGCATAGTTTATCCTGAGTGACAATCAGCTTTGTACCATATTTTCGGGCAAAATCAGCGCGGAGCTGGCTTCAGAAGTTCACAAAGATTCGTGGTGGCCCGCCGCAAGTTGAAGGGGTTAAACTTTAGGGAAACCCAAGTAAGAGTATCAAATTTGACGAATTTTTGCTCAAAATTCAATTTAAGTGGTCTGAAGGGGTCATGGCCTGGCGCGAAGTCCCCCGATGAGGCTGGGTCAATGGCAGAATAGGGGTGGGCGATCGCGCCTGCTGTATAACGGCAACTTTGAGGCACGTGATAGGGAGAGGACGATGGTAGCCATGCAGGACAAACCACTGGCGGCTGTATTTCACCAGATGGGAAGCGGTAGCGGTGCATTTCCACCGGTTGTTGAAAACTATGAACGTGGAAAAACCATCTTTTTTCCCGGCGATCCCGCTGAGCGCGTTTATTTTTTGGTTAAAGGTGCTGTCAAACTCTCTCGCGTCTATGAGGCGGGAGAGGAAATTACGGTGGCACTGTTGCGGGAGAATAGTGTCTTTGGGGTCTTATCTCTGATTACAGGACACCGTTCGGATCGGTTTTACCACGCGGTGGCCTTCACTCCGGTTGAATTGCTCTCGGTTCCCATTGAACAGGTGGAAAAGGCTCTAAAGGAAGATCCAGATTTATCGATTTTGATGTTACAGGGGTTATCCTCTCGGATTTTACAAACGGAGATGATGATCGAAACCTTGGCTCACCGAGATATGGGATCTCGTTTGGTGAGCTTTTTGTTGATTCTCTGTCGGGACTTTGGCCTTCCGAGTTCCGATGGAATTACCATTGATTTGAAGTTATCTCACCAGGCGATCGCCGAGGCGATTGGCTCAACTCGGGTCACTGTCACCCGTTTATTGGGTGATTTGCGCCAGGAAGAGATGATCTCGATTCACAAAAAGAAGATTACCGTGCATAATCCTGTGGCACTGAGTCAACAGTTCACGTAAGCGGCCGATTTGGACGAAAAGCCGCTAGAATAGCAGCCGCCGCAGAGACTGACGGCGGCGATCGCCCTTGTGTCACACTGCTATCAAAGGCGATCGCCGCCGTTTTGCGGTGAGTGACGTCTTATCCCCTCTCCCGAGAGTTCCCAGTCGCACAGGAGGAACCATGACCACTGGATATGTTTTAATTTTGGCCATGCTGGTTCTCGGTTGCGCGATCGCCACAGTCGGTGATCAGATTGGGACTAAAGTCGGCAAGGCCCGTCTGAGCCTGTTTAACTTACGGCCGCGCAAAACCGCGACCCTGGTTACGGTGGTCACCGGTGGCTTCATTTCTGCCTCAACCTTGGCCATTCTCCTGCTGTTGGATCAACGACTGCGGACGGGGTTATTTCAACTTGAGGAAATTCAACAGGATCTCTATTCCGCTCGCCAGGATTTTGAGAACACTCAGTCCGAAAAACGTCGGGTGGAAGCCGAACTCGACGCGGCCCGCAATCGAGCGGTTTTGGTTCAGGAACGCTTAGATGCACTCGATCGCTCCTTGGAACGGGTGTCTCAAGAGTTAGCCGAGGCCCTCGAAGAACAAGTGCAAACTCAACAGCAATTACGACAAACGGAAACCCAACTGGAAAATACCGAAGCCGAACGCCGTCAGGCCGAACAGCAAATTAGCCGTATTGAGTCCCAGTTACAGGAGACGGAGGCCCAGCGCGAATCCCTAGAAGTGGGGATTTTTCAGCTTCAACGCCAACAACAGCAACTGCAAGCGGCCGCCGATGTGGCGCGCCGACAACTTGAGGCTCGCGATCGCGAACTCGAACGAAATCGCCAACGTCTGATGACTCAAGAGGGAGAATTGGCCCGCCAGGAGAAGGAGCGATCGCAGCAAGCGATGGAATTATTACGTCAGGAGTTGGAGTTGGCCCAACGCGAAGAACTCTTGGCTAGCCTGAGTCAACAACAGATGAATCTGCAACAGGAGTTACAACGCATCGGCCAAGATTTCCTCTTGTTACGGGAACGACGTTTAGCGATTCTCCAGCAGCAAGTTCTCACCTCGGCCCGGGTGCGAGTCATGAATCCCGAGCAGGTCGATGAGGTGATCTTACAAATCCTTCAGGAAGCCAATCGCGTCGCCAGTCAGGTTCTCCGTCCGGGAATTCCTACCACGGAAGACCCACCCACGTTACAAGTGGAGTCGGAACAAATCCATGAGTTACGGGAACGTTTAGCGGAGGGTCAAGAGTATGTGGTTCGGGTCCGCTCATCCCGCAATTATCTCTTGGGAGAAGCCTTTGTACAAGGTTTTTTGGAGGTTTTACCCAATCAGGTGATTTTTGAGGCCGATGAGGTGGTGGCCGAGGTGGTGGTGGATTTAGATATGAATCTCAATGAGGTCTTCGATCGCGTCTATTGGCTCTTGGAGGCGGCCCGCTTTCAGGGGGAACGACAGGGGATTCTCCCGGCTCAAATTCAAATGGTGGGTGGTCGTAATCCTGAGTTTCGTGAGTTCGTTGAGCGTCTGTTAGAAGAGTCGGGTGAGGTGAGGATTCAAGCGGTCTCTCAGGATTTAACCTATACATCGGGTCCATTATTTTTGAGCCTAAAAGTTCTTCAAGATGAGGAGGTTTTATTTGAGTTGACCGTTGATAATTAGTCGAGAAACCGCCGCACTAACTGTTCTAATAACTGTTCTGGGGGTCGCCAGATGGCGATTTGACTGAACTGCGATCGCAAATGACCACGTCGCCAGACTCGCACTCGCTCCCCCACCCAGACGAGGACAAGTAGGAGGCTGGCGCTTGCCAATCCCCAGAGAGCGGTGGCTAGGGCCACGTGCATTCCCATCACCAGTTCTGTACTCGTCTCTAACAGATCGCCTTGGGTCATGTCACTCAGACGCATCCCTTGTACGCCTCGATAAAGACCACTTAGGGTTTCAATCAGGGACAGGGTAGTGAGGAGAATCGGCGCAGGAGTGACAGGACGACGGGCCGCCGAGACCATTAAGATGCTGGGATAGGTGAGACAGACAATATGCTCCTGTTGGCGCTTGAGATGAAACTCCGTGGGACGATCTTGGGGACAGTAACCGTCTACATGGTCGAGAAGCCAACGGATTTGAGAGGGATGGAGCTGATGGAGAGAAATAGCCGGGGCCCGGGGGTGCGATCGCAGCAATCGAATCCCCTCAGCCGTCGCCTGACAGTGATGGACACAATCGCGATAGATGCCGCGACATTCACTCACGATCGCCAGAACACTCACACTGACAATGAGATACATCAAGAGGGTATCGAGATGATTCAGTAGTTGCACCAAGATAGGGGTCACCAGGGGGTCTCTTGATTTGCTATCGTATCAAGAATTGCCCAGTTCGCAGATTCGGAAGGCTTTAACTATGGTTGGCGCTCATATCTCCCCGCGTTCTGTTTCCCTCAAGGGGTTTTCCCGCAAAGGACTGACCCGATTCCTCCTGACGAGTCTGGTCTGGCTGAGTGGCGCAGCGGCGACTCTGGCGGCGGAATTTACTATTGATGTTGGGGTGGTGCAACGATTTGGGGAACAGCCGAGCGATCGCCTGGTCTTGCGCGATGGTGGCGGTGGAACCCTGACGGTGACCTTTGAGGGGGGAGATGGAACGCCGCAAACCCAGGAACTGGAGAACTTAACCCTGGAATTGGTGACTCAACCCCTCTCAGAACCAGTGTTGGAGGAACGGGTGGTGTTGAGTACGCACCGCAGTTTTGAAAACGCCGAACAGGAGGCCCGGGACTGGCGCGATCGCGGAATTGAGGTAGAAATTGCCCAACCCAGTGATATTTGGCAGGTTTGGGCCCATCGTGATGTCTATCAAACTCCCCTGTTGCGTCGTTTATTAATCGAAACCCTCGAACGTCAGGGAGTTGAGATTGCTTATCTCAACAATCAGGTGCGCGATCGCCGCTATCAAGCCGGATGGGAGGCCGATGGCTTTCGCTACAATCGCGATCGTCTCAGCGTCAACGCCAGTTCCGGAACCATTCAAGTGACCACCGATCGCGTTCAACGCACCTATGGCGGCCAGATGCAGTTACAACCCAACGCCTATGGGAGTTATACCCTGGTCAATACCGTTCCCATTGAGACCTATTTGCGCGGGGTGGTTCCCCATGAAATTGGCCCCAACGCTCCCTATGCAGCCGTGGAAGCACAGGCCATTATCGCCCGAACCTATGCGTTGCGGAATCTCCATCGCTTCGCCATTGATGAGTATGAACTCTGCGCTGATACCCATTGTCAAGTCTATTGGGGGTTAGACAATACAGTCTCTCGGGCCGATCAGGCGATCGCCGCCACGTCGGGATTGGTCTTAACCTACAACAATGAACCCATTGACGCGCTCTATTCCTCAACCACCGGAGGCGTGACCTCCCCCTTTGAGGATGTCTGGTTAGGAGAATCCCGTCCCTATCTCGTGGCCCGCGTTGATGCGCCGACAAGCATTTGGGATTTGGCCAACAATCCCCTGAACTATGAAGAGAACTTCCGTAAGTTTATGACCCTTCAGGAGGGGTTCAATGAGTCGGACTGGAACACCTTTCGCTGGCGAGAATCCACCAGTCTGGAGGAGATGACGGAATTTCTCAAACGCTACTATCGCCGCAACAATCGGCCCATCGATTTCAAGGAGGTTCAAGAGGTGGCCATTGTGGAGCGATCGCCCTCGGGACGAGTCTTAAACATGACCATCACCACGGATGCTGGGGTCATTGAGATTCCCAATGATGAAATTCGCAATGCCTTTTATCCCCCCATTAGCACCTTCTTCTATATTGAGCCAATTTACCGAGGACAAGGAGATGCTCGCGTCTTAGACGGTTATACCTTTGTCGGCGGCGGCTTTGGCCATGGTGTCGGTCTCAGTCAAACTGGTTCCTACAATCTTGCTAATCTCGGCTGGTCTAGTGCTGAAATTCTCGAATTCTACTACCCCGGCACTCAGTTACAGCCTCTAGCAGAGATTTCCGACTTCTTCCAAGACCGCTAACCTACTGCCTTCTCCCCCCTCTTGCCTCTTGCCTTTTGCCTCTTGCCTTCTTCTTCCCCCTACTGCCTATCACGTAAACCTCTTGGGAGCGTGGAAGCCCCGTGTCTTTAGACCGGGGAGGAAACGGGACCGGGGGACTTTAGTCCCCGTCAATCTTTCAAGCATAGGCGTAACCATCCTTTCGGTGAATAGGTTTGCAGTATTTGTGGCTGATGCCTGTCACCCGTCCCGAGGCGGTGGTAATATCAAAACTGCCAGAGGCACGGCAGAGAACCCGTCCTACATAGGAGCCAATTTTCTTCCCGGCCGTGACCGTAGCGGTCACGATATCGCCAGTCTGAAAGCCGTTGTGAATTTGCCTCCTGGAGCGGTGACGAGTGGGGAATCCATACTTATTCGTCCCGCACATCCGACGAGTTCCATGCCCCTTCGCGATAATCAGCAACGGTTTTGACGTCAGAATGTCGAGGGATTCGACGTCTCCAACACAGGCAGCATCAAGCCAATGAGCCTTAGGTAGGTTGAACCGAAGTCGATTGAACTTCGTTTGTCCACCTGTGCCTGTGCTGACTGGGACTCCTGTGGCTTTGAGAGCCTTGAACAAGGCCCATCGGGTTGAGTTAACGGCAGCCGCATCGTTAAGGGGTGATTTTGCCTGCCTCAGAAGACGACTCAGGACATCAGGCTGCCCCGATAAAAAATCCCGAATGTCCCCATTGCCTTTGGCTTGATTGCATGAGTGGCAAGCCATCGTCAGGTTAGAAATCCGGTCAGAGCCACCCTTAGACCGAGGCTGGATATGCTCAACTTCAAGGGGTACATGTTTAGCACCACAGTAAGCACAGGTTCGGCCCCACTTCTCCAATAGGTATTCCCTGACTTCGTAGCCTTGTAAGGCTCCCTGCTGATACTCAACACCTGAGATATCCGGGTTTTCCATCAATTGTAGGTCAAACCGTACTAGCTCTTGAGCCATGTGGCCAACTGGGGCAAGTCTACGGAATCGGTTAACCCAGGTCATCAGAGTATCGACTCGATGCTGCAAGCTTGGAGCTAACCCACCCTCGCTCCGAGTTCGATTCAAGAACCGAGCCGGCCGATATCGGGTCTTGCGGTTTCGTCGAGAACGTCGCCGTTGACGACGGGACCGCAAGGCTTCTACTATCTGCTGTCCTCGGTGCTGCAACTCGGCAGCAAAGATGATTCGCTCCCCTTGCTTCAGGGCAATTCCCGTGACTTTAGAACCTGGGTCTAATTTGAGTTCGAGGGGTTCAGGATTCGCATCAACCTCCTTGTTGAGAATAATGGTGAATGGGTAGCGTCGAAATACCGATGCTTTTCCGGCGTTGAGTAGTGACCGTGCGACCCCTGGCTGGCAGGGGGTCAGGGGCTTACGGTTGGTATCTAAAACGAACACATGGTTAGACATTGTTGCGTCTCTTCTGATTGCTCGTCACGTTTGCCTCGCCAAGGTTCAGAGTCGGTACTCTCCCAATCGCACTGTCTTAACCCCTTAGGACTGTTTAACGATTCGGTTCTAGAGCCTGGAACTGGCACGCATTCCAGGGTAGGAACGTTAACTCTTGCTCTGAACGTAGCTTGTTAGGGCTTAGGCTGGTCAGCTACCTGAAGGGGAGGCACGAAGCCCCCGTGCTTCAGCCGGGGGTGCTGACAATAGCAACCAACAAAAGCAAGCCAAGGAGGCCGGCCAAGGGATTGCCATCAATGCCTGTAATCCAGGAGGGGATGTCCTGAGCGGGACGCCAGAGTTCCCCCACATTTACTCCATAGTACGCCGCCACCAAGCCCCCGTGAAAGCCAATGGGATAGCCTAAACGTCCCCGACCTCGGAGTTTGAGTTGAGCTAAAATGACTCCCAAGAGGAGTAAGCCAAAAAACTGGGGAGCCGTGCGCAAAATTTCCGGTAGGGGTTTGATGAAATGCAACAGAGCAAACACCAGCCCATTGAGGGCGATCGCCCGAGATTGAGAGTAATCACGGCGTAACTCGTCCCAAAACCAGCCCCGGAATAGCAGTTCCTCCGCGAAGCCAACCGCTACTCCCACCACAACCGCTTCCCCCACCAGAGAGGCCAGCGGAACCTGGGGGCCCTGCCAGTGTAGCCAACCGAGTCCTACCTGAACCAGAAACAGGACGAGAATGGCGGCGATCGCCCCCAGCAGGCCCCCCAAGAACTCCCAGCCATTGCGAGCCGTCCAGTCCAGCCCATAATATGAAAACACGCGAGATTCCCCATACACGCGTCTTCCCCAAAGCCTGAGTAAAACCAGAAACTGCACATAGAGGATTCCCGTTCCCAGAATGCTAGCGGTGTTGGAATCCTCTATCAAGCTATAAATCGGAATCGCCAAAGGGAGCCAAACGAGCAGCAGTAGCCCCACAAAGCGACTTAAACGACCCAGGAGAGGGCGATCGCCCCAAGACTTGCGAAACATCAAAAACACTCACCACTACCGCCCTGAAAAAGGCATTTTTCTCCCAATGGTCGTAATTTGGAACGAATCACGCCCAAAAAACACCCTGAAATGAGTCTCTTTAATCATCAGGCTCAATCGAGCTACTTAAGCCATGATTCCGTAAAGTTTCACAGTAGAACTCAGCATGTTCTTGAGCACAAGTAATCACCAACGCTTTACCATTGGTGTGAGCTTCCATCATGATGCTGACAGCCTGAGGTTGCGTCAACGCAGGAACCGTCTGCACCAGCGTCTGTACAACATACTCCATCGAATTAAAATCATCGTTGTGGAGTAACACTCGATAACGCGGTGCATGTTTACGAACTGTTGAACGTTTTTCGAGAGTTTCGACAGACACGATAGGTACTCCTTATACACTAAAGTTGACAAACACAAGACAGAACAGCCATTCCCATACCAACGAAGGTCTCCCGTGAAGACCCCAGTTTTGGTCAAATTGAAAGCGGCTACATATTTTCTTAATAGTAAAACGAGAACCCAAGTTGATCAACCGGATCACAAAGTTACAGAGGTTGCCTAAGACGGGTCTATATCGAGCCAACAGGCAGACGACAATGGTAGGATTAGTCAGTCGCTTGCCCCCGCTCCTACGCGAGTTTCAGGCGGCGATCGTCTTAACGTCATGGTTGCTAGAACCACTCTAGCTCAACTGTGCGAGCATTACCAAGAGCCGCCGGGCCATTGATCCTATCCCTAGTTTTGGAACGACGTTGACCTTATCTGCATCCCCCACCGCCCAACCCACCGTCTCTGTGGTCATCCCCATCTACAATGGAGCCGCAGATTTACCCGATTTGTTGTCCTGTCTAGAGCAACAAACCTATACCTCTGAGAACTTAGAGTATCTCTTGGTTGACAACAATAGCCAGGACAATACCGCTCATTTGATAGCAGAAGCAGTCAAAACCACGTCAATTCCCCTCAAACTCCTCTCAGAAACCGAGATTCAGAGTTCCTACGCCGCCCGCAACCGAGGCATTCAGTCCAGCACCAGTGACCTCATTGCCTTCACCGACGCCGATTGTCGCCCAGAACCCACCTGGCTAGAACAGTTGCTGCAACCCTTCAACCAGCCCGAAATCGGACTCGTCGCCGGAGAAATTTTAGCCCTCCCCCCACAAACCTTCCTCGAACACTACGCCGAACAGCAAAAAACCCTCTGCCAAGCCTACACCCTCGAACATCCCTATTGTCCCTATGGACAAACCGCCAACTTAGCCATTCGCCGGCAAGCCTTAGAAACCGTGGGCCTGTTTCGTCCCCATCTCACCACCGGAGGAGATGCCGACTTATGCTGGCGGATTTTGCGGGGGACGGATTGGCAACTCAAATTTGCCCAACAAGCCATTGTTCGCCATCGTCACCGAGCCACCTGGGAGGAGTTAGAGAAGCAATGGCGACGTTACGGGGAATCTAATCGCTATCTCCATGAGTTACATGGCGTCGACTTACAGCCTACCCAATCCCCCGTTCGTCCCCTCCTGCGTTGGTTCCTCAAATCCCTCCCCCGAGAAACCCTCAAACTGGGCCTAGGCCGGGGCAATGTCGTGTCCCTCTTCGCACCCCTCATCGGCGTATACACCTCCCAAGCTCGGCAACGAGGGCAAGCCGAAGCCCAACTCCCTGACGCCGCCCGAGACATCGAATACATGGAGAAACCCTGACCAAGCCTGAGCTGCTCCCCTTCCCTTCTCCTCCTCCCCCTCTTCCTCTGTGTCCTCTGTGACTCCGTGGTTCTCCTCTCCCCTAGCTCCCCTTAACCTTCTTCAAAATCAACTCCGGCGTTAAATCCGTAACCTGGTTCAACACTAACCGGCCCCCCGCATCCTCTAGGCGTTGGCGATGCTTCGCTTGACTGTCTGGGTGAGTTTGCACATGAGGGGGAAGAATCCCAACCGCAATCCAGGGGCGATCGCCATCCTGTTTGGCGGCGTTCTCCACCACATACATATCCGCCACTGTATCGCCAACATAGAGAACAGGACAAGTGGGGCTGGCCTGTAATTGCTCTAAGGTCGCAAATAACCCGGTGGGATCGGGTTTTCCGGGTGCATCCTCCATGGCCACTAACACCGGGGACTCTAAGCCGATACGTCGCTGTAAAATATAGTGGGCAGAGCCTCGGGTGGCCCCACTAAAGAAGCCCCAGCCGATGTTGGCGGCGGTCAAACTCTCAAAATAGGGGCGTTGGGCCAGGATGGGTTCATCACAGATATACCCCGTCCATTGCTCTGGATTTTCCGCCGACTCACCCCGATAGCGGGATTGAAAGAACGCCACAATCTCATCAAAGTCTAAGTTGAGGCGATCGCGATCGCCCCCCTGACTCTCGAAATAGCGGTAAATCAACTCCATCGAGCCTTCCCAGTCGTTATTCCAGATGCCCTCGGCTTTGAGTTGATCAATGTCCTCAGGACTGGGACGATAGGCCCCCTGGGTAAACTGCTCGACGGTATCCGCCAGGGCCCGACGATAGGACGAACCGACATCCCGAATTACACCGTCAATATCAAAGATGACAAGAGCCAGCGGTTCTGAAGCAGAGGAGGAAGGGTGAGCCATTAGGAATTAAATCTAGGAACTTTTTTAGGGGTGAAACCAGGACGAGCAGAGCGTTCGACGACCCTAGACCCGGACTTAACCGAATAGGGATTGTCAAAGGCTTTCTAGGAGATAGTATAATGAGAAATTGCAAATTTTTAACACAAACGCGGGAGGTAACGCTTGTCTCGATTCATGTTAAAGGTCCTTTGGTTAGATAAGGACGTGGCGATCGCCGTTGACCAAGTGGTCGGAAAAGGCACCAGCCCCCTAACCACCTACTATTTCTGGCCCCGGAATGATGCTTGGGAACAGTTAAAGAACGAACTGGAAGCCAAGCATTGGATTACCGATGTTGAACGGGTGGAACTCCTCAACAAAGCTACGGAAGTCATTAACTACTGGCAGGAAGTGGGTAAAACCAAGTCCATGGCAGAAGCACAAGCTCAGTTTCCTGAAGTGGGCTTTACGGGAAGCCGGTAGTGCGTTACGGACTCTAGTCCGGTGTTCTTCTCTCGGGGCATTTTCCCCAATCGCCCCTCTGATGGTCGGTGAGTTGTGCCCCAGCTTTAGGTCATGCCTTCGAGAGAAGCCCCGGATCTGCTCACTCCGGTTGCCCGTTTTCATCCCGAAAACGGGTTTTTCCGTCTTTCCGGGGAACTTGTCCCCGGTTCACCCTATCTAGTAGCCCATCTTGCGATTTTTCTTGTGGAGATTGACGTGACCACCAGCTCTCAACTTGATGCACCGTTATACCAGGCGATCGCCCGTAGTCTTAAGGGCAGTCTGTCGGCCCAGGGTCAGATTGCCTTTCCGGCGGTTAAAGGGGCAGTCGATCCCTATGGACAACGGATTAACCGCTTGTTTTCCCTCTTGGGCAAACCCCTCTCTCCCTCGGAGTTGGTGACCCTCTGTCAACATCTGGCGACGCTCCTGAAAGATCCCCCCGCTTCGTCGCAACTCGTCCTCAGCTATGAACCGGCCCCATCCCCTCGTCAGGGCCTCGTCTATCGCTTGGACCGACTTAAAACCAAGACGCCTACCCAGACTCTTCTGAGTCAGGGACAATTGGTGTTTCCCTCGATTCCCTGTTTGCGACGAGACTATTTACAGCAGTTGGCGGGGTTATTTGCCCTACTGACGCATCCCCTGAGTCAACCTCAAGCGGATCAGTTGGAGGCTCGCTTACAACAAGAACTCGAGACGGGTTTTCTCTTATCCCCCCAGGCCCGACTGTTGGTCAGGTATGCCAGTAATCCCCCAGAGGAGGGGGGCTTATCCTGTCAAATCTCGGTGGCGACGAGATCGCTGGCGGAGCAATCTCAAACCCTTCTCAAACAAACCCCGGATTATTTTGAGACACTGGCCCCCCTAACCAAGGTGATGGATCTGGCCGGGTCTCTGTCGGCGGAGGAGACTCCGGTTCTCTTGGCTGGGGTGGGAACGGCTCAATCGGCGTTACCTTTGGCACGTCAAGGGTTTGCGGTGGATGCCATGGACTTGGCCTCCCCCTTTGCCGATTGCTTAGATCAGTGGCTGCAAGAGGAGACGCTCCCGATTCGGGTTATGGCGGAAGACATCCTAGATCCCTTGGTGACCCTCAAGCCTGGCCAATATGGCTTGGGACTGCTGACAGAGGTGGCCTCCCGTGTGGCGGATGTGGAGGCGTTGGAAGGGCTGTTGAGTAAGATGGCTCAAGCCTTGCGTCCTGGGGCCACTCTGTTGTTGAATCTCTTTTTAGCCTCGGAGGAGTTACCGAGAACTCCCTTGGTGGAGGAAACGGCTCGGGTCTTTAATTCGACGGTGTTCTGGCGATCGCAACTGGAGTCTCTCTTGGAACGACTCCCCCTCACTCTCGTCGATGAGGTTCCGGTGCTGGCCTATGAACAGGAGCATCGTCCCCCAGACCAAGCGAAACTTGACCCCTGGTATGCTCGCTGGGCCCAGGGACAACAGGTGTTTGCAATGAGTTCGCCACCGATGGCCCTCCATTGGCTCACTTTGGTTCGGGAGGACACCCCAGAGGACTCTGAGCAGGACTCTGAGCAGGACTCTGAGCAGGACTCTGAGCAGGACTCTGAGGAGGAGAATGCCCCCAAACCTCTGTTTTCAACAGTGGAGACACAGTTCTAACGACGGATGCACTATATCTTTATTGGGGGCGCACCTCGCACGGGGACGACTCTACTCAATAGTCTCCTCTGTCGAGATGTGACCACGAATCCTCTGACGGCTGAGGCCAGTTACCTGGCCTATGTGGTCTCGACTTATCATCGGGGGAAAAAGGTCTGGCAAGTGGAAGGAGGGGCTTATTTTGATGATCTCCAGGATTACGCCAATTTTTCTCGCCCTTGGGTCATGGCGTTTCTGGAAAAAACGGCGCAACGTTATCCTGAGGCGCAACATCTCGTTCTCAAGTCCCCGGAACTGACGAAGTATTTCCCCGATTTGTTTGAGTTGGTTCCCCAGGCTCAGTTTCTGATTCTGTTGCGAGATCCCTGTGATGCGATCGCCTCCCTGATGGAGGTGGGCGATAAGCTCAAACAAACCCGCCAGAGTCCCACCCTTCTTAAACTCCTGGAACGGCAAGACATCAAAGCGTTAGCGGAGTTTTTCTGTGACTATTATCGCCCCTGTCAAGCCGCTGACCTGACCCAATTTTGGCAACAAACTCGCTATGTCCGCTATGAGGGGTTGGTTCATTATCCTCCGGTGGCGCTGCGTCAGCTTGAAGGGTTTACGGGATTACGCCTGAGTGAGACAAATCCCCATCAGCCTTGGCGGAGTGATTTGGATTTTGCTCAACTTCCACAACGCTATCGTCCCTGGTGGTCAACTCCTCTCTACGGTCACGGGGTTTCTAGTGCCAGTGTGGGGCGCTATCGTCAGGTACTCTCCCCAGAACAGGTGTCTCTCATTCGTCAGGTTTGTCAGCCGTTGGGTCTCTGGAACGATGAGTAAGTGGGGCTGTAGCTGTTTCGAGTCACAGTCCGGGGGCTAAAAAAAAGTTTGCAGCCTAGATGTTTGGACCCGCGCCGCCCGCACCGGGGCAGCGGAGTCCTTGCCATTGATCTAATCTTTTTTATCAAGTTAAACTAGACAATGGACTCTATTTGATACCTAGTATAGATGGGAATTGGCGGTGCTGTCAAGCCCTTTCGAGACCTTTTTTGTAAAATTAAGTAACAGGAACGCTCGGAAAACGTCGGACTCTATTTGACCGTGGACTTGGCGGTACGTAGGTTCGCTAAGTATTGACTAAAGAAGGGCAACCCCCCAATTGCCGGGAGCAAATAGCGGGAGGTACAGAGAAGGCCCAAGGCGGCACCAACGTTGGCATCAAAGAAGGGTTGATAGAAGAGAATTAAAGCAGCATCACGAGTGCCGACTCCGGCAAAGGTGAGGGGGAGTAAGCCAGCGAAGATCGCCAAGGGAGCCAAGGCAAGGTTGGCCATGAAGGGAACCGTGGCTTGTAGGGCAAAGGTGAAGAACCAAATCTGCATCAGGTGTAGAAACCAGATAAAGATGGAGATGGAAGCGATGATGAGCAGTTGCCGTTTATCTTGCCAGAAGTGGTTGTGCATTTCTGTCCAAGAGCTATGGAGCTTGTCGAGCTTCTGACGGAGTTTGCCGGAGGCGATGGACTTGCTACGCCGAAAAAATAGGTTGGCGAAGGACTGAGACGATAGGAGAAGGAGACCAAAGACTAAGCCGAGCAGGACAAAAACAGTCATGGCCCAAAAGAGAATATCCTTGTCAGGATAAAACAGAAGCCCAAAAACACACCAAACAAAGAGAGAGAGTAAATCAGAGGCTTTTTCAAACACCACTAAGGAAAAGGCGAGGGAGCCGGGGAGATAGCCGCGATCGCGAATAAAATAGGCCTTCGCCAGTTCCCCCATCTTGGAGGGGAGAACCATATTGAGGACACTGGCGGAGAGGGTGAGTTTGGTGGCTTCAGTGAGGGGAAAATGTTGATGGCGGGGCATCAGCTGTTGGAGCCGCCATCCCGTGGCTAAGGTGAGGGGAACGACCATCCCTAAACTAATGGCCATCCAGAGGGGATTGGACTCTTGGAAGACTTGGGCCAAGGCCGGGATATCAATGCGGGAATAGATAATCGCCAGGATGACCACACTGACGAAAATTGAGAGAAGTCGTTTCATGGCAATCGCCTCAAAGACAGAAGGTTATAGAAGCTAGGGATGACGAACCAACAGCAAAACCCCCCTTTCAATCTCGCCCTTACGCTCAACGGCGAGGCGATTGCCAGACAGTTGAAATTGAAACTTTGTCACATCCCCGGAACTAGGATTTCTGGCGTAGATGGTTTCCCCTTCCACCGTATATGTCCCTTCTAACCCACCAATGCGGATGGTTCCCTCTTCCGTTAACACCCAGACTAAGTCAGCTTGCTGAGCTGGGGGAAGAGTGGTGAGGTCAACGGGATCACCCTGGGAGGGAACATAAGATTGAGGTTCCCAACGGCCCACGAGAGCTTCAGGGTCTGAAGCATGGGTTTCTACAGCCTCTTCCGTGGTCGCTGTTATTGCCTCTTGCCAGTCCTCTGAGGGTTGGCTGAGGGTGGGTGAGGTCGTAGGTGTCGAGAAGGGAGTGGTGGTGTCTGAGGACGACTCGTGATCCGCACAGCCCCATAATAGGCTCACGGTGGTCAAAGCCAGAAAACGAGCAGGAAAGCGAAACGTCATAGTGTCATTAATGACCAAAAACTACGGTTACGGAAGGCGGCGGCCCTAGTGACGACCGGCCTGATAGCCATGTTGGCTGAGAAAATCAGGGGTAATCGGATCGACGGAAGCTGAAGCGTTGGATGCAGCAGTGGTAATGCGGTGGCCCTGAGATAAAAACGTTTCGACGTATTTGCCCAAAATGTCGCCTTCTAAGTTAACCCATTCTCCCGGACTGAGGCGACTGAGATTCGTTTCTTGATAGGTATGGGGGATCACAGCGACGCGAAACCAGGTGCGCTGGCGATCGCACTCGGCCACCGTTAAACTAATGCCATTGATAGCAATGCTCCCTTTGGCCACCAGATAGGGGGCAATGCGATCGCCCCACTGCTGAGTTTGTCGGGGGGGAGCAGTAACGGTCATTTCCCAGGAGTTGCCGGTCATCTCGGCCTTGTCCAAACAGCCGATGCCATCAATGTGTCCGGTGACGAAATGGCCGCCGATTTTACTCCCCATCCGTAGGGAGGCCTCCAAATTGACAGGACGCCGTTGTTCCCAGGCCCGAACCAAGCTAGTGCGATTGAGGGTTTCTGGAGACACAGCCGCGACAAATCCCTGGGGTAAAATAGACTCAACTGTCAAACAGACCCCGTCGACGGCAACACTATCACCAATGGCTAAATCATGGCTAATGGCCGAGGCATTGCCAGTCAGATAGTGGATGCGTAACTGACCATCGCTAAAGGCATCAAGGGTTCCAAGGGCGGCAATAAGTCCGGTAAACACAGGGTATATCCTAGGTGAGACGATTTTTGGGGGACGGTTTCCCCAGGCTGTCAGTATTGTAGCGTCGCTCCCCTCGGAGTTACCCCAGATGGCCCCTAGATGTCTCCCGCCGCTGGATCTACTCTCCGATAGAGTCATCTATCCTGAATAGTAGGGGTCCTTCCCTGTCCCTTGCCCGTGATCGTTCAACTAAGAGGCTGGATTAATGATTGAGATGAAAGTTGCTGGAATTGCCTTAGATGCAGCCACCCGCAGTCCCATCGTACTTCTGAGAGATGCCAGCGAGCGGCGCGCTTTGCCCATTTATATTTCCCAGGATCAGGCACGCTCGATCATTAGTGCCATTGAACAACAGACTCCTCCGCGTCCCATGACCCATGATTTGATGATGAATATCCTGGATGCTTGGGATTTGACCTTAGAGCGGGTGATTGTTCATGCCCTCGAAGATAATACGTTTTTTGCGGTTCTCAAGATGGTGAGTCCTGATGGCAAGGTTAAACATGAGATTGATGCTCGTCCGAGTGATGCGATCGCCCTGGCCCTGCGGACGGATGCCTCGATCTGGGTGATGGAGGAAGTGGTGGCCGATGCTTCGATTCCCGTCGATCGCGATGCGGATGAGGCAGAACGCCAGGCGTTTCGGGAGTTTATCAATAATTTGAGTCCCCAGGAACTGATTAAACGGGCCGGCCAAGAGTTCAGTGATTCGAGTGATTCCTAGGTTCACTCCGCCTCTGTGATGCAATACCGGCGATTTGGTTCGACAGACTTACAGCTATCGGTGTTTTCCTTGGGGACAATGCGCTGCTTATCGTCCCAGGAGATGGCGATCGCCACCATCCGTAAGGCGGTCGAGGTGGGAATTAATCATCTGGAGACGGCGCGAGGCTATGGCAATAGTGAACAGTATTTAGGGGCGGCCCTGAAAGCGGGGTTAGGATGTCCTCGTGAGCGGGTCTATATCACCAGTAAACTGCCCCCAACCTCAGAGGGCCAGCAAATGTCGGACTGGATTGATGAGTCTCTAACTCGCCTGGGCCTGGATTACTTAGATAATCTGGCCATTCATGGCATCAATACCCCAGAACAGTTAGCCGGGATTCAGGAGGAGAATGGAGGCTTAGCGGCAGCTCAGCAGGCGCAGAAGGCAGGTAAAATCCGCCATTTAGGATTTTCGACTCATGGCAGCTTGGAGTTGATTCTAGAGGCGATGAAGACGGAAGCCTTTGAGTTTGTTAATTTGCACTATTATCTATTTTTCCAGCGTCATCAACCGGCGATCGCCCTTGCGGAAGCGTTGGATATGGGGGTTTTTATCATCTCCCCGGCTGACAAGGGGGGACAATTACACCAGCCCCCGCAGCAGTTGCGGCGTTTATGTGAGCCGTTGTCCCCCTTGGGCTTAAATTACCGTTTTCTCCTCAGTGATCCGCGCATCTCAACCCTGAGTGTGGGGGCGGCGAATCCTGAGGAACTCGATGCTATCTTGCCCTGGGGCGATCGCCTCGGCCCTTTAACCCCCACAGAACGCCACTGTTTAGAGCGACTCGACGAGGAATTAACAGAACGGTTAGGCCCAGATGCCTGTCGTCAATGTTATGACTGTCTCCCCTGTCCCGAAAACATCCAGATTCCGGAAGTCTTGCGGCTACGGAATTTGGCGATCGCCTACGAGATGGAGTCCTTTGGTCAATATCGCTATCGGATGTTTGAAAATGCCGGCCATTGGTTTCCGGGTCGTCGCGGCAACCGTTGTACAGAATGTGGGGACTGTCTACCCCGTTGTCCTGAAGGGTTAGAAATTCCCCGTTTATTACGAGATACCCATGCCCGTCTCCGGCCCCGTGAAGGACGACGACTCTGGCAAGAGGATTAGCCAATCGGGGGTTGGAGACAGGTTTTACTCCTGTTGGCTCAGAAGACCATTTCTAGCACTTGTGCCATTCTAATAACAGACACTAATGATACCCAAGATGCGAAAGGACGGGTTTAAACTAAAGGAGGAAGAGGCTCTACCTAGTTTTCTCCTCCACCTGAGGGGCTGAAGTAGGTTTCCCTAGGTCTTTCTGTCTTTCTCTCTCTTTCCCTCTCTTTCTCCGTGTCCTCTGTGACTCTGTGGTTCCCCCTACTGCCTACTGCCTACTGCCTACTGCCTTCTTCTTCCCTACTGCCTTCTTCCCCCTGTCCCCTATCCCCTATTCCCTCCTATGAAACTTCAACATTACGGGGCGATCGCCGCCATGACCGTTCTGGTAGGACTCACCGCCCCCAACGCCCAAGCTAACAATCACCAACATCTCGATCGACTCTATCGTACCGGCGTTTGTACTCGCTGCGACTTGCGCCGAGCTAATTTACGGCGAGCGGATCTGCGAAACGCCGATTTACGAGGTAGTAATCTACGGGGGGCCAATCTCGAAGATGCGGATTTGCGAGGGGCCAATCTGCAAAATGTAGATCTCCGAGATGCGGACTTGCGGGGGGCTGACTTCCGCAATGCGGATCTGCGGGGTGTGAATGTACGGGGGGCTAGAACCCAGGATAGTCGCGGTTTATTAGGTGGTGATGACCGTCGTGATGACCGCCGTGGCGGCCGTTATGATGACCGTCGTGATGATCGCCGGGGTGGCCGTTACGATGACCGTCGTGATGACCGTCGGGGCGATCGTTACGATGACCGTCGCTATGATGACCGTCGTGGTGGCCGTTACGATGACCGCGCCACCGCCGCTCGCTCCCGTGAAACCATCAACCGACTTTACCAGGAGGTGTTAGGACGCAATGCGGACCGTCGAGGCTTAGAGGACTATGCTCGACAACTCGAACGAGGTATGAATTTAGAGTCAGTCCGTCGTCACTTAGCCCGCAGTGATGAGGCCCGCGATCGCATTGACCGCCTCTACCGGGAAATTTTGGGACGGCCCGCCGATCAAGCGGGTTTGCGGACCTATCAGCAACGACTGATTGATGGGTGGAGTTTAGATCGCATCCGTCAAACCTTGGCCGATAGCGAGGAAGCCCAAAACCGGGGTCGTCGTTAGTGGATCGTTAAGTCCTGTTCACTCCAAACCCCCTCTGGGAGTAAGATGCCATCATGGCCTTGCACCCGCTGCTGGCTCATGTAATAGGCTAAGACCTTACCGAGCGATCGCTGAGGGATTTGGGGGTCAAAGACTTCGATATCTAAGCGATTGTACTCATTCTCTGAGGGGGGGCGATCGCTTAGATATCCCTCCAACTCGTCTAATTTCTCCAAGGCGTTGGCGTTATCAAAGCCCAGAATCACGCCGTGAACCCATCCGGGTTCGGGGGTCATGGCGGGGTAGTTGAGATGGGGAAGATGATACAGTCGCCCCGGGGCAATAGCCGGGCCATGGACTTGGACGCGATCGCCGCAATAGGGACGATGGAAACGCTCCCCAGGCTTTAACGTTCCATAAACAAAGACTTGGATCATGACGGACATTCTCTGCGGTTCGCTGTGGATGTTACGCCTCGATAGAAGCCACAGACATGGCCGTGGCAGCATTGCGCAAACAATCCATAATATGCATCTCGTAGTCCCGAAACTTCGAAGTTGCCTTGATATGATAATCGCGATCGTCGGGGAGTTGTACCACGACTTCCTCGCGAACTTGCCCCGGACTGGCACTGAAGACATAGACCCGTTGGGCCAGGAACACCGCTTCACCGACATCATGGGTGATGGTCAAAATTGAGGTTCCGGTTCGTTGCCAGAGGTTGAGTAGAAATTCTTGCATGGTCTCTTTCGTCTGAACATCTAAGGCCCCAAAGGGTTCATCCATCAAGAGAATTTTGGGTTCTGAGGCTAAGGCGCGGGCGATCGCCACCCGTTGTTTCATCCCCCCCGACAACTGCTTCGGCAACGCCTTGGCAAACGAGGACAATCCCACCACATCTAGATAGTAGGCAACTCGCTCCCGTTTTTCGGCATTGGAGACCCCTCGTAACTGCAAGCCAAAGCCGACATTTTGGGCCACCGTCATCCAGGGATAGAGGGTATAGCGTTGAAACACCATGCCGCGATCGCTCCCCGGCCCCGTCACCAGACGACCATCAACGCGAATTTCTCCGGCCGTGAGGCCATCTAAACCGGCCACCAATCGCAGTAGGGTTGATTTTCCAGACCCTGACGCGCCGACGACGCAGACAAATTCCCCTTGTTCCACATGGAGATTAATGTCTTTTAACGCCACTAACGCTCCCTGATGGGTGAGAAATTGCTTGTAGAGATGATTCACTTCTAAGTGCATGAATGAGTCCTCCGAATTATCTGAATTCAATGTTGAGTTAAATGTTGATACGTCATACAGGCTTTCAATCCTCTGTCCAGCTACAGCAAAGCTTTAAGGCAAGCCGAAATAACAAATCAATCGCCAAACCAATCAAACCGATGACCAGTAATCCCGCAAAAATTTCATCGGTTCGTAAAAAACGCTGTGCCACACTGATGCGACGCCCCAGTCCCTCCGTTGCCGCCACCAATTCAGCAACAATGACCAAATTCCAGGAGGCTGCCATGTTGACTCGGCTAGCATCTAAAATGCCTGGCAACACATGAGGTAAAATCACCTTGAGCAAGACTTGTTTGCGGTTGCCGCCCAGGGTATAGGTTGTTTCAATCAACTCCTTGGGGACAAATTTCACCGCGTCCATAATCATCAAGGTGTTAAAAAATAGCGTGCCAATAAAAATTAGCAGAACTTTGGGAACTTCCCCTAAGCCAAAATAGAGAATTAGCAGCGGAATAAAGGCCGGCGCTGGCATATAGCGCAAAATGGCGATCGCCGGTTCCATCATGGCTCGGATACTGGCAAAGGTTCCCATCAAAACGCCCAAGGGAACCGAAATTAACACGGCCAGGGCAAAGCCGCTAAAAACACGAAAGATACTGTAAGCAATATCCTTCTGGAGGATATCCGCTGACCATAAGCGACCAATGGCCTGTACGACCTCAATGGGAGAGGGTAAAAACAGCGGTTCAACCACCCCTAAACTCGAAATAAATGCCCAAACGAGTACAGGTAATAGCATCGAGGCTGCCATGAGCTGCCAATTGAGCGATCGGGGGATCTCTTCACGAATACTCCAAAACAAATTTGGCGTTAAAATTCGATGATCCTCAGACCAGGATGAGCGATGGGTCTCTTTCATACCATATCCCTCAGATATAATTTTGCACAATCAGCCAACACAATCAGCCAAGCAATAAGCTATGTCCAAAAAGAGTATCCAACTCTGACACCCCAAACCGCTTAAGATTGATGTTCTTCTGCATAAGCTTTCACAAACCTATCATCAAAAAGTTGCTGTAAGTCCGGTTTTTCATCAATAAAGTCATTCGCCAATAAGAAATCTGCAATTTCATTAGCAGCATAAGGCAATGATGTCATATCATCTCCCGGTTCAAAGGCTTCTAAATTGTCCTCAATACTGAAAATTGTGGTGCCAGCATCGTAATCCCGATACTCATCTAAGGTTACCCCAGCCCGTTCGGTCAAAATCTCATAAGCGGCCTCCGGATTGTCCTCAATATATTGCAAAATATCGAACCAAGTATTTACCAGAGCTTGAACCTGCTCGGGGTACTCCTCAACCATCTCTCGGGAGACCACTAAATGGTCTGGCACCGCACCAGGAAAGTCTGCCGAACTAAAGAGTTCACGACTTCCCTCGCGTTCTAAGGCTCGGGTCGTAAAGGGTGCAAACACCCCCACAACATCCACCTGTCCCGCCACAAATGCCGCTGCTGCTGCCCCCGTTTCTAACGGTTGAATGGTGATATCCTCAGCCGAGAGTCCCGCCTTCTCTAGCCCTAACAGCAATAAAAAATGGTTCACTGTTCCTTCTTCAACGGCAATGGTTCGTCCCCGCAAATCTTCAATAGACTCAATGGCATCACTGACAATAATTTTGTCATTGCCTGTCGAGTTATCATTGACCAACACCACCACCTGATCAGACCCGGCGGCTACCGAACTAATGGTGTCATTGAGGGTTTGGGTATTGGCATCGAGTTGTCCGGCGGCTAAAGCATTAATTGAGTCAAGATAGCCGTCAAACCAGCGCAGAGAAACATTGACATTATTGGCTGCAAAGAGTTGTTCCTCTTCGGCAATTTGCCAGGGAATCCAACCGGGCCAGGCGCTGAATCCCATCACGATCGTTTTGCCGCCGTTGGTTGCTACCTGATTATTGGTACAACCAACGACAATCAACAAACTGGCAAAAAACAGTCCTAAACAGGCTAAAACGGATCGACGTTGCATCGGTTACCATGCTCCTAAAATTTGTGACTAAAGTTTGTGACTAAAGTTTGTGACATTGTTTTCTCTCGCCGGCCAAGACCTCACCCTTACGAGACCAGTTCTTGCACGGCTGCCCCTTTCGCCGCTTGCTGACGTAGGGCGACTTGTAACTGAACCCATTTGAACCAGGGGTCTAGGCCCTCTCCGGTTTTGGCCGAGACTGGAAAAATTTGAACATCAGGATTCATCTGGCGCACGGATTGGATAATGCGATCGAGGTCAATCTCCAGATAGGGGGCTAAATCGATTTTGGTGAGGAGTAAACAATCGGCTTCCTGGAACATCACCGGATATTTCAGCGGTTTATCCTCTCCTTCGGTGATGCTCAATAGGGCAACTTTGGCATGTTCTCCCACCTCAAACTCCGCCGGACAAACTAGGTTGCCGACATTTTCGACAAAGACGAGATCTAAATCGGCGGGTTCATAGTCATGTTCTAGGCTGTGCATTCCCCCAGCCACCATTTTTGCGTCTAGGTGACAGGAGCGTCCTGTGTTAATGGCAATCACCGGCACATCATACTGACGCAGACGTTCTGCATCGAGTTCGGTGGTCATGTCCCCTTCAATGACGGCCATCTGGAGTTGTCCGCTGAGGGCAGCGAGGGTTTTTTCAAGCAGCACGGTTTTTCCGGCACCGGGGCTACTCATCAGGTTCAGACAATAGACCCCCCAATCATCAAACTCGGCTCGATTGAGATTGGCTAGGGATTGATTGGCATGAAGTAGGTTAATGCCGAGGGTTGCATCAATGGTTTGGTGCATGAGATGAGATCTCCATTAAGTAGGGGGTTATAGCAACGCCAGAATTGGCACGTTGCCCAAGAAGTGAGAGGGGGACGAGAGATTAGGCTGACGAATCGGCATATTCAATCCGGTCGATTTTCAGTTCTCGTCCTGAGCGAATGTCCTCCATGGGGGATTGACAGATGGGACAGCTATACTGCAAGCCAATTTGCGGCTCGTACTCCGCCTGGCAGTGATGACAATAGGCAATTAGCGGCGTTTCCTGAACCTGTAAACTCACCCCGGCCAGGAAGCTATCGCGGGTTTGTACATCAAACGCAAACCGTAAACTCTCGGGTTCTACACAGGTAAAGCGACCGACAATCAGATGCACTCGCTCAATTTGAGGGCAATCTTCTTGTTGCCACCAGTCCTTAATGGTGAGAATCAGAGCCTTGGTCATATCGGTTTCATGCATGGCCTGTCCTATTGCCTCCTATTGCCAGGTGTCGTTTTCCATCTGGGCTTCGGCATGGATGTAGTCGGGTTTGTGTTGACGGGGCAGTTGGCCCGAGACGATGAGATGTCCCATGGTGTCGCAGATGACTCGGGTGGCCATCAGGGAGGTAATGTCACTGATGTCGTAGGGGGGAGAGACTTCGACGACTTCTAGGCCGCAAACGGGGGCTTGGCGGATGATTTGGCCCAGGAGATACAGGGCTTCTCGGGGGAGTAGGCCTCCGGGTTCGGGCCAGCCGGTTCCTGGGACGAACCCGGCATCGATGCAGTCAATGTCAAAGCTGATGTAGACGCAGTCTGTGCCGTCGAGGGCCCGTTCTAGGGCAAAGTCTACGGCGGCGTCGAGTCCCATTTCGGTAATGTCGGTCACGGTTAGCACGTTGGTGCTGCGTTCTCGACAGATTTTGACGCCTTTGCGGGGCACTTGCCAGCCGCCAATGCCCAGTTGGACTAGGTTTTTGGCGGGGGCATTGTGGAGGTTGGTGGCATGGAACCAGGGACAGGTGTGCATCCGTTCGTCGAGATCGGTTTCTTGGGTGTCGGCATGACGGTCAAAGTGGATGATGCCGATTTTTTTGTCGCCGAGATGCCGACAGATGCCGCGAACGGTGGGATAGCCGATGGAATGGTCGCCGCCGAGGATGATGGGGAAGGCCCCGGAGGCGAAGACATGGGCGACGCCTTTGGAGATTTGGTCAAAGGATTTTTCGTTGTTGGCGGGGATGGTAAAGATATCGCCGATGTCGCAGAGGGTGATTTGTTCTCGCAGGTCAACCCCCATTTCAAAGCTATAGGTGGAATAGAGGGCGCTGATGCGGCGGATTCCTTGGGGGCCAAAGCGGGTTCCGGGACGATAGGTGGTTCCTGAGTCATGGGGAACGCCAAGGATGGCCACGTCATAGTTGCCGACGTTGCGGACGTCTTCGAGGTAGGGGGCTTTGAGAAAGGTGTTAATGCCGGCGTAGTGGGGCAGTTCGCCTCGGGAAAAGGTGGAGATGGTGCGATCGCGAATACTCGGGGCCGCCTCCAGTCCGTATTCCAAGCCCTGGGAGACTTCCTGTTGCCAGCCGGTTAGGGGTAATTGGGCTTCGAGTTCTAGGGCGCGATCGCCTTCGCGTTTGCCGTCACGGTTAAAGGGATCGTTGCTCGGACGTTGAAAGGTTGGGTCTTGAGTCATAGTTGCACTCTGAATCAATCATCACTATAAAAAACGCCCAGGAGATCTGAAACGACAACACTGTCGCGTCAAGAATCTCCCGGGCTTTTTTCCCGCCGTGGAACAACCTTATCCTCGATAAACTGTTGATGGTTTAACCGAGATAAAGCTATCTGTTTCTCTCGGACCAGACGCCTGCAAGGCGGTCACGGCCAGTAAAGCTGACCGTTTTGCCTAACAAACCGGAACCCTAGAAACACTATCTAAATGCTGGTTTTTAAGTATGCGTAACGATGTTTTACCATCTGTCCGATCACGTATCTGTAGTAAAAAATACAAAATCTCAGTGATGAGTTCTAAGGAGTATCATCAGTATCACTGTTTAACGGTAATGTGCGAATTCGTTGCAGTTGAGACATGGCCCATTTTGCCGTTTCTCGAACTTCCGGGTCAGCATCATCCGTCCCATACCGCAGCACTTGACTAAGTTGTGCAATAGAATCATAAATACGGGTTAAATCGCGAATTGCATTTTTGCGAACCTCAGCACTGTCATCCTGCAAGGAGACCATCAAAGCCTGCTTCATCGGTTTTAGGTTCCGGGAACTAATCTCAGAGAGAACCGCCAGAATTGTACTGCGTTCCTGAGAGCTAGCATCGGTTAATAACTCGACTAAAGGAGAGATGGCGCGAGAATCTCCTCGTTGTCCTAACTCCCAAATCGCTTTGTGTCGCCGTTCTGGATCTGGATGTTGTAAATCCAGAATCAGGGCCTCGACAATACTCATGCGAGGCAGTCGTGTTAGGGCACTGCTGCTGTTGTTTTGGGGAGCGATCGCAGTCGTTTCAGGAACCGTCGGCTCTTTGAGTCCTGTGGGAGGCTCAGAGGGCAGATTGGGAAACGCTTGGGGGGGAGTCTCCTTGGAAAACTTCCCCCACCGAGACCCTTGCCTGGAATTGTCTTTGCCAGGGGGGTCAGGTTCGTCCGAGTCTGCCAATGGCCGGTCTTCTGTTGCCGTTTCCAAGGACTCTGGGGTCTCTTGGACTGGGGGAACGGCCACCTCTGCATCGGATTCTTGCTCTAGGATGTCATCGAAGGGGGCATCGGGATCGTCTACCTCCTCAGCGAAGGCCTTGAGCAAGAGGACAAACAGTCCACCGGCCAAGACCACGAGCAGTGCGCCTCCGCCAATCCACCATAAACGCCCCAAGCCAGGCGCGCTATTCCCCTGATCCTGTTGAGGATCTTCCTCAGGAGGGACAAGATTCAGAGGCCCCTCCGTTGACGGTTGTAGAGCTTGCAGACGTTGCCAACTCTCAGCATCCATAACCCCATCAATGTCTAATCCCTCTTGTTCTTGGAAGGCTGAGACGGCTGCATCTGTGTCTAAATCAAAAACCCCTGTAATCTCACCGTCATAGAATCCCGCCGCTTGTAGTTGCCGCTGTAACCGTTCAACCGCCTCACCGCTATCATCTAAACTCAGGGTGGGAGGGGCGGCCGCTGAGTTGTTGGATTCTCCCTGTGCCAACTCTAATTGAGACAACTCGTCGACGAACTCAGCCGCGAAGTCCGGCATTAAGTTCACAGTTGCGAGATAACTGGCTGGGAGGGTTAGTCTAGAACTAGATAAGGCCGTGTTAACCGAGGTGGCGATCGCCCCTGAGCTAGTCAAACCGCATCCGAGAAGACAGGCCGTTGGGACTAACAACATCCGTATCCCATGACGCAGTGAGAGCCTGCCCCAAGGAGATCGATGCAGAGGAAATGAGAGCGGATAATCTGAGGCTGACACCATAAACTTCGGTCACGCATTAGAGTGGACAACAGGTAGATGCTCCAATCCTAGCCTTGAGACTGGGAAATTTGATGAGGGATCACAGATTTTGACAACCCTAAACGCAACGCATCGATCTTCGACCTGTCTTAACCTATCTCGACGCAGCCGGGGGAACGGATGACTTTGAGATGGAGGTTTCGCCGTGTGGTGAAGTTGGGGAGCTGGACGAGGGTACAGTGTTCGTAGAGCGTCGCCAGGACAACCGAGGCAGTTTTTGACGACGTTCGATGAGATAGACACTGCCCAAGGTTAGGGTTGCCCCAGCCATTTGCAACGGAGTCAGAATTTCACCAAGCAGCCAGTAGCCAAAGAGAAGGGCAAACACGGGGGTAAAGAAGGTCAAGGAACTTAAACTGGTGAGGTTGCCTTGAGCGGCAAAGTTAAAGAATAACCCGTAGGCGATCGCCGTGCCAAAGACGGTGGCATAGGTTAACGCGCCCCAATCCGAGAGCGTCAAATTTTGCCAAGGCTGAGTTTCGAGGCCCCAGGACAGTCCTAACAGGGGGATAGCCCCCAAAATTGCGTGCCATCCCGTGGCGACAACGGGATCAACATGCTTCGAGACTTTAGGCATCATGACCGTCCCCAGAGCCATCGCCAGGGATGCTAAGAGCATCATCCCTTCTCCCAAGGAAAGACTCTGACCCATCGTAACCGATGTGGTTTGTGCGCCCAAGGTTGGATCAAGGGTCAATAGGGCAATCAGCCAATGTTCAGGTAAGCCGATGGCACTGATGCCAATCAATCCTAGCAATAAGCCCAGCCCTCCCCAGAGACCAATATACTCGCCGAAAAACCAAGCCGATAGGAGGGCCACCAACAACGGCTGTGAGTCAATCAGAACCGAACCCAAGCCGGCGCCAGTATCTTGGAGGCCTAGGGCCAAAAAGCCTTGAAACAAAGTCCCGTCCACCAGAGCAAACAGGGCAATCCAACTCCAGGCTTTGAATCCTCGGGGCTGAGACCGTCCACTCAGGGCCGCCGCCACCAGAATCAAAATTCCCGCTGGGAAGAGGCGAATCACCGCCATAAAGAAGGGGGCTGTGTGGGGAACGACCCCTTTCATGGCGACCATGGCAGTTCCCCAAAAGAAAAAGGGACTTAGCAGCAGTAGAACATATTGAATACGGGAAGGGAGGAGTCGATGAAGCATGATTGGCGCTGGCTGGGGGAGATCATGCCTCTTATTGTAACGATTGATTGCTTTTTGTTAAGTATCCCAGAGATGCTGTGGCTCAAACGGCTCCCGGGAGTCGAATCAACTACACCAAGGGGGGGAGCTTCCTGTTACACTCAGTTAGCACTGAAGTCCCGAGCTGGGACCTACCCAATTCGCAACGTCTTTGTCCCGTATGGTCTGGTTTTTCAAAAGGTTTCGTTCTAAGATTGCCCGCGTTGAAGTCTCCGGAGCGATCGCCTCAAAGACGCGTCAAGAGGTCCTCAAGGCCTTAGAAACGGTCGCTGAGCGCAAATATCCGGCCCTGTTGCTGCGGATTGATAGTCCTGGGGGAACCGTCACCGACTCCCATGAAATCTATCAAGCCCTGAGGCGACTCCGAGACAAGCATAAGGTCAAGGTGGTGGCTAGCTTCGGGAATATTTCCGCCTCTGGCGGTGTGTACATCGGTATGGGGGCTGAAAAAATTGTCAGTAACCCCGGAACAATCACCGGTAGCATTGGTGTGATTCTACGGGGGAACAACCTAGAACGATTACTCGACAAGATCGGCGTCTCCTTCAAAACCATCAAATCGGGCCCCTATAAAGACATTTTGGCCTTTGACCGAGAACTCAGCGAGGGAGAACAACAGATTCTGCAATCTCTGATTGATAACACCTATGACCAGTTTGTCGAGACCGTGGCCACAGCGCGACAACTTCCGGTGGACACCGTGCGCGAGTTTGCCGATGGCCGTATTTTTAATGGCCAACAGGCCCTAGATTTAAAGCTAGTGGATGCCCTTGGGACCGAAGAGGATGCCCGCCGTCTGGCGGCCTCTCTGGCAGGACTGGACCCTGAACGCGCTGAACTCGATGAAATTGAAACAGCAAAACCGTTCTGGGCCAAGCTTCTACGCTCAAGTTCCTCAGTCTCACGCCTGTCAGCAACCGGTGAATGGTTAGAATTTGAACTGACAACCAACGGAATGCCCCTGTGGATGTATCGCCCCTAAAGCGGTGGCGATCGCCCCTTGAACACGTCACTAATATGGAGGTTTGTGTAGTGGAAGCGGACTGGACTGTGCGCGCAATTCGAGGCGCGACAACTGTTCCTGAAAATACGGCCGAGGCGATTCGCGAGGCGGTGGCGGAACTTCTCGATGAACTAGAACGGCACAACAGCTTTGACCCAGAACAGATTGTCAGCGTGACCTTTTCCGTGACCCCTGATCTCGATGCCCTATTTCCGGCCTCAGTCGCTCGACAACGGCCCCGTTGGGATAATGTGCCGTTACTCGATGTCCAACACATGAGTGTCAAGGGGGATCTCGAACGCTGTGTGCGCTTTCTCATCCATGTTAATCTGCCTCGCAACACGGAGTTGTCCCATCCCTATCTACGTCAGGCGCAACAGCTCCGTCCTGATTGGAGTTTATCGTCTTCGGTCGGCTCATCTTAGAGGCGGCTCTGTGTATGTTGGTGCGTTTACAGATTGAAAATTTCGCCTTGATTGATGACCTAGATCTCAGTTTTGGATCAGGGTTAAATGTGCTGACTGGAGAAACCGGGGCCGGCAAGTCGATTGTCTTAGATGCAGTGGATTTGGTCTTGGGGGGGAAAGCCACTCGTCGCGCTATCCGCACGGGGGCCGACCGAGCGCGAGTTGAGGCCTGGTTTGAGCTAAATCCGTCTGAGACAGGGGGGGAGGCGATCGCCTGTTCTCGGGAACTGCTGTTGGGGAAACGAGGCTGTCGCAGTAAATATCGCCTCAATGGTAAGGCAGCCAGTCAACGGGATGTGCAACAGCTACGACAGCAGTTAGTGGACATTGCCGCTCAGGGTCAAGCCATCCAGTTAGCACAAACACCTCACCAGCGCCAACTGTTAGACCTCTACGGTGGTGAGGCCCTGTTGAAGATTCGTCACCAGGTTGCCCAGGACTATGACCGGTTACAGCAGCTACAAGGGCGACTGAAGGAGTTACAGCAGCAAGAACGGCAGCGATCGCAGCAAGAGCAGCTCTGGCGCTATCAGTTTGAGGAACTCAGCCGGGCCGATCTCAGAGATCCCCAGGAACTTGAGGATCTCGAACAGGAGGCCCAACGGCTCAATCATGTGGTGGAGTTGCAACAACACAGCTATCACCTCTATCAGACCCTCTATGACAATGAGGAGGAAACCGCCGCCGCCGATCGCCTGGGACAAGCGGAAAGTCTGTTACAAGAGATGGTGAACTATGACAAAGAGTTAACCCCTCTGCTGATTCTGGTGAATGAGGCCCTGGTGCGGGTGCAAGAAGCCGGAGAACAGATTAATCGCTATGGAGATGAGTTAGAAGCCGATCCGGCACGGTTACAGGAGGTGGAGGCTCGCCGACAGCAACTCAAGCGAATCTGCCGCACCTATGGCCCCAGCCTCGATGATGCCATCCAACATCTAGAGACCTTACAGCAGCAACTCCATGACCTCGACCATGGGGATCAACGGCGAGAGAGCTTGGAGCGAGACTGTCAGGCGCAACAGCAGCATCTGAAGCAGCGCTGTCAGCAGCTACGGCAACGACGGCAGCAGGCGGCCCACCAACTCGAAGCGCGGTTAATTGCGGCCCTACAGCCGCTGGCTATGGATAATCTGAAATTTCAGGTGGAGTTATCTCCCATTGAGGCCACACGCTGGGGGAGCGATCGCGTACGCTTTTTATTCAGTGCTAATCCTGGCGAACCCCTCGGCCCCCTGGGTGAGATTGCCTCTGGGGGAGAAATGAGTCGCTTTCTGTTGGCCCTGAAAGCCTCGTTTAGTGAAGTTGATCCTGTCGGAACCCTAATTTTTGATGAAATTGATGTGGGAGTCTCGGGCCGTGTGGCCAGTACCATTGCCGAAACTCTCTATCGCCTCAGTTGTCACCATCAAGTCCTCTGTGTGACCCATCAACCCCTCGTCGCGGCCATGGCCGACCACCACTTTCGTGTCATGAAACAAGCCACTCAGCAGGGAGAGACAGCGCGAACTCGCATTGAAGTGCGATCGCTCAATCATGACCAACGCCGCCAAGAACTGGCCCAACTGGTGAGTGGTCAGCATCAGGATGAATTCGACTCTAGTGCCACCCAAGAGGCGGCCAATACCTTTGCCGATTCCCTCCTGAGCCGAGCCGAGCGGCTACGACAGGAGTTAAACCTGCCATCAACGCCAACCTCGTCTTCGCCTTAATCCGCTCCAAAATCTGCCTCCCGGAGAAAATCTTTGGCAAAAATGTGACAATCAGTACCACGAGCGGTCAAACCTAGCCGATAATAACTAGCAAATGCTAATGAACCCCCAGTGGTCTAAGCAGTGGTCTGAGTCCAGCTAATGTGAATCAGCTCCCCTGCCGCTCAACCCAGAGAAGGGTACACTGGTGATGAGCTACCATCGGCCATCTCCAATGCCGTTTCCATCAGATTTCTCAAGGCTCTCCGTTGCCCGGTCTTAACCGGCATCTGTGCCAACAGTTGCCTCCCTTAGTCGAGTACCAGCGTCACCCAAAGAGTTATGACATCAGCATCTCCTAACACTTCCGTCTCTCAAACCGACGCGACGATCGATGTCACGCCTCATGGTCAGCATGACCGTGATGACGTCTCTCGCCATCAGGACTCCCCCAATAGTAGTGGCGGCGCCCTAACCACCGCGAAGGGAAGTTTTGGCGCCTTTCTTGCGCCTTTGAACCGGGATAAATTCACCGATGTGGTGCGGGGGGTTGAAGACAAACTCCGGGTGGTGAATCAAACCCTCGGGATGCTCGATAGTTTGCTCGATAGCCAGGGGTTTGATGCCATCCTCGATGAGATGTTGCGATCAATCGCCCTGAAAACCGGGGAACTGTTGCACGCTGATCGCACCACGATTTTCCTGCTGGATGAGGAAAAAAATGAACTGTTTACCCTGATCGCCAAGGATGAAAAAGGCAATGCCTTAGAAATTCGCTTCCCGGCCACAGCCGGGATTGCTGGGGAAGCGGCGACGGGCAAGAAAGTTGTCAATATCCCCTACGATTTCTACGACGATCCGCGATCGGAGACGGCCAAAAAGTTCGATAAAAAAAATAACTATCGAACCTACACCATGTTAACCATGCCCCTGCTCAATGAAGAGACTCAGGACTTGGTGGCGGTGGTACAACTGATTAATAAAATTCAGCCGGATCTCGATTATCCAGAAACGCCCCTGGAAGAAAAAATCGATCCGGTGGGATTTAGTGCCGAAGATGAACAGGTATTTCGGGAATTTGCTCCGTCCATTCGCCTGATTCTAGAGTCGTCTAAATCCTTCTACGCAGCGACGCAAAAACAACGAGCCGCGTCGGCCTTGATGAGCGCGGTTAACTCTCTGAGTAAGAGTAGTCTGGATCTCGAAGATACTCTCAATCGGGTCATGAGTGAAGCTAAAAACCTCATGAATGCCGATCGCTCGACACTCTGGCTCATTGATGAGGAGAAAGGGGAACTTTGGACGAAAATCCCTGGGGTGGGGGAACTCCGGATTCCCCGCAGCGCTGGTTTTGCGGGCATGGTGGCCGAGTCGGGGGAACCGTTGTTAATTCCCTTTGATCTCTATGATGATCCGCGATCGGAAACCTCACAAAAAACTGACCAAAAAACCCGCTATCGCACCTGTAGTATGCTTTGTATGCCGGTGTTTAATTCCGATGATGAACTCATTGGCGTGACGCAGCTCATTAACAAGAAAAAACAAGGGGAGTATCCGGATTATGATCCCGAAAGTTGGCCCCAAGCCCCAGAACAATGGAAGGCCAGCTTCAACCGCACGGATCAAGAATTCATGCAGGCCTTCAATATTCAGGCGGGGGTTGCGCTTCAGAATGCCAAGCTGTTTGAGACGGTTAAGCAACAGGAACAACGGCAAAAAGATATTCTTCGTAGCTTAACCAATGGTGTTATTTCGACCGATCGCCAAGGAGAAATTGTTGCCGCCAATGAATGTGCCAAGGTGTTATTGGGCTTTGGTGAGGAGGTGGCGATCGAAGGATTGAATCTCAAGCAGATGATCACCCTACGAGAAGGGAAGTTTTCAGACTGGTTTGAAGCTGCCCTACATCCCCAAGAAGATAAAGACCGTCAACAATACTATCCCAACCAAATCTTGGAGATTGACACGGCAGTCACGGGACAAAGTGTGAACTTAACCATTAACTCCATGTCGGATGTGACTGATGCTACAAAAGTCAATGGCGCTTTAGTGGTTCTAGAAGACATCAGCGATGAGATGGAAGTCAAGAACTTGATGTACAAGTATATGACTCCTGAAGTCGCTGAAGCGCTCCTGGCCAGCGGTGATACGGGGTTAGGTGGCAAGCGTAAACATGTCTCGGTTCTCTTCTCAGATATCCGCAGTTACACCACGTTAACGGAGAAATTACAGCCGGAAGAAGTGGTGTTAATGCTCAATGAATACTTCGAGGAAATGGTGGATGCCGTCTTTCAATATGGGGGAACTCTCGATAAGTACATCGGTGATGCCCTAATGGCGGTGTTTGGTTCCCCGGCTCCCCTAGAAAACTGTGAATGGTGCGCGATTCAATCTTCAATTTTGATGCGTTACCGCTTGGAGGAGTTTAATCAAAAACGCATCGACGAAGGGAAGTTAGCCATCCAGATCGGGATTGGGATTCATTCAGATAGTGTGGTGAGCGGGAACATTGGCTCTAGTAAACGGATGGAACTGACCTCGATTGGTGATGGAGTGAACCTGGCTTCTCGCTTGGAGGGAACCAGTAAACAGTATGGGGTGGATTTGGTGATTAGTGAGCAAACCTATTTACCCAACGCCGATCGGATTGTGGTACGGGAGTTGGACTTCATTACGGTGAAGGGAAAAACTCGACCCGTCAAAATTTATGAGTTAGTCGGCATTCGTGAAGGGGATCTGGCTCGCCCCATTTCTGAGGTGCAGCAACAGATTATTGACCTCTATCATGAAGGTCGCCGCTGTTATTTGCAACCGGCCTTAGAGAAGCTATCTATGGAGGAAATGATGCCGTTACTCGAACAGTTGGAGGAGTTGTCGGATGAAGCCGTGACAGAGGTCTCCTTTGATGGAGATAAACTGTTACGGGATCTGTTGGGGACATTACCCCGTCCGGAGTTGCTGGGGGTATTAGGGGAGGAGACTCTCAAACGCCTGTTAGTGACGGAAAATCTGGAGGAGTTATCGGATGCTGATCTGCATCGTTTGCTACCCTTTAAGCTGAAACAGATTACGCCTCGGCTTCGTAAGAAGCTTTGGCTGGCGAAGGTGCAGCAGTTTACTGCCTTCCCCGAGGTACGACAGATGCTGGAGGAAGAGGCGACGGAACTGTCTGTGGCTCAACTTCAGAAACTGGTAGAGTTGGCTCGTCCGCCCTATCAAGCGAAGTCGAAGCAGTCGTTCCACCAGGCTCGTGAGGCGTTTGAACAGGTGTTGGCTTTGGATAGTAAGAACAAGGCGGCAAAACTGCATGTGGAACGGTGTATGTTGTTTGAACAACAACCCCCCAGTGAGGATTGGGATGGCGTCTGGAAGCTCACAGATAAGTAATCGTAATCCGATCCCGGAACTGTGGAGACGGCATTGTATGCTGTTGAGGCAGCGGTTTATTAGATAGGCTAAGGGGCGATCGCAGGTCTTGAGTCGTTTCTTAATTTGTGTCTAGCTAGGTAACGTTGTAGGTAAATCCGTAAACTGTGCGTGACATGACCAACTTAAACTGGCAGCCCTCAGAGTATGAGTGGGTTGAAGAAGTCCGACAACTCCTGCTTGAGTTAGCCCGCTCTTGTTTGGGCGATGTTCCTAAATTACCGATGCATCTGGCTCAAAAGGTTCGTCCGACGGCTGAGAAAGCGACTCAGCTTCTGAACTCGGCACGCGATCGCGGTTTAGCGGAGTCTCAGTGGTCGCAGGTTCAGGAATTAGCCTGGACGGCGGACGTAAGGACGTTATTCCTCGAACTGGCTCAAGTGTATCTTTCAGATTCACCTCAACTTCCTGATAATCTCTCAGCTCACAGCCTCAGTCTATCGGGGCGGGCCCAACAATTGTTAGAACACCCGACCGCGAAAGATTTTCACCCCCAAGCGGCTCCCCCAGGCTCCAAAAAATTCCCAAAGGAACCTAGCCCCGTCGAAGCGGATCTCCCGAATCCGGGGCAGTTACTCAGTCAGTTGAAACAGTCCTTGCGACAACATCGCAGCCGTAGTTCTAAGGGGGATGCAGCCGAATGGCAACAGTTACTGAATATTCTCGATCTTGCAGAAAGCCTCTACCAGCGATTGAAAGATTAAGGTGACCCACCGGCAGTTCACGATTCCCGATTTACATAACGTCATGATGAGATTCTCGCTTCTATCTCGGTTGGGCCTCCTGTTAGGGGCGGTTGCCCTTGTTTTCACTCCTCAAAATCTCTTGGCTCAGTCCCCAGAAGAGTCTAGGGAGGCGTTTGAGGCTTTATGTGAGTCACAACAGCTCGATAGCGAGGCTCAACAGACTCTCCAGGCTCTGTTGAGCCTGGCTGAGACAGAAGATTGTGTCCTGGCGGCTCGGGTGCTAGCAAAAGCCAATGACCTCAATTTGAGTGTACAAGAGCTATCGGATCTCTCGCCGCTGCGGAGTCTCGCTCACCTGACTCGTTTGGATCTCAGTATCAATGCGATCGCCGATATTTCCCCCCTGGCCGATTTGAGCCGCTTACAAATTTTACTCGTCTCCAGAAATCAGATTCGGGATATTTCGCCCCTGAGAGATTTGGAGTTACAACAACTGAACCTAGATGGTAATCAAATTTCTGATCTGTCTCCCCTGGCCGACAATCAGACGCTCACCATCTTGACGGCTCGTGATAATGAGATTAACGACTTAAGCCCTCTGGAAAATTTCCCCCTGGTAACCTCTTTGTTCTTGGAGGGAAACCAAATCGAGGATTTATCGCCCCTGGCCAACCTCTCCACCCTCCAGGGGGTTGATCTCAGCCGTAACCGAGTCCAGGATGTGACTCCTCTGATGGGGTTAGACCGGTTAGAATGGGTTGCCCTGAGTGACAATCAGATTACAGATGTCTCTCCCTTTACCGCCTTAACGGATTTATATGAACTGGATTTAAGTGGCAACCAGATTCAGGATCTAACTCCGTTAGCCGCCATGTTAAATATGCGAGAGTTGTTTCTCGGCCGCAACCAGATTACCGATGTCACCCCTCTAGGGGAACTGACGCGACTGAGTGCGTTGTTCTTGGAGGACAATCAGATTGCCGATCTCACTCCTCTGAGGAGTTTGGAAACGCTCAATCGCCTGACTCTGATGAATAACCCCCTGGAGTCCTCCACCTGTCCCATTGAGCCAGAACAAGCCTGTCGCTTTTGAAGGGGGCAGACTGGAGTGGGGGTCTCAATGGGGATTGACTCAAAGCATCCCGGTGAGGGGGGGAGCCAGAGCTGAAAAAAATTTGCCGAGCCTCTTGCGCTCCCTGACAGATTTGTTATAATGGTTAAGCCTAAAAAACATGGCGGGCGTAGCCAAGAGGTTAAGGCAGTGGATTGTGGTTCCACCACTCGTGGGTTCGAGTCCCATCGTCCGCCCTCTAAGAAGCCGCTAATCTCCAAGGATTAGCGGCTTCTAGGCGTTTTGGGCTTCTAAGCCGACTGTCCTGCCATTTCTTTGGAATCCTTAGCCGACCCCTGGGTTCCCAGTTGGATCAGCTCAATTTTATAGCCGGTGGGGTCTTCAACGAAAGCAATCACCGTTGAGCCGTGTTTCATGGGGCCTGGCTCACGAACGACCTTACCCCCCCGTTGTTTGATGGCGTCACAGGTTTGGTAGATATCATCTACCCCCAAAGCAATATGGCCATAGCCATCGCCAATCTCATAGCGATCGACACCCCAGTTATAGGTCAGCTCAATTACACTGTGATCGGCTTCATCGCCATAGCCTACGAAGGCGAGGGTGAACTCACCACCGGGATAGTCTTTCTGGCGTAAGAGTTTCATTCCCAAGACATCGCAGTAGAACTTGAGAGACTCCTCCAAGTTGCCAACCCGTAGCATTGTGTGTAGTAGTCGCATATCAACTCCGTTCAGGTGTTCTGTCTTTCAGCCTAACGCAATTCTCAAGCGGGTTACTCTAGATGTTGGAGAGCGTCAATAGTGACAATTTTTTTCTCCAGTGCTAGGCTGATATAGGTTCTTCAAATCAATGTTTAACTTTGTGGCTATGTTTTTTAGTCTTGAGTCCTCCTGACCCCAATGGCGAGTCGTTTTGAGCCTGTCACCGTTGCGGTTACCTACATCAGACGCTCTGTCTCAGTCAAGAAGCTAGGGAAACGGTCTTACGGGTATCAGGTCGTAGATCGAGAATTTATATAATTTAGAGATGACTAATATGAACACTTTAGTGAATAGTCTAAACAAGGTGTTTATTATTGCGTATAAAGAAACAACTGATGAGTTAGAAGCTTATTTAAAGCAAGAAGGTTTTGACTGCGAAGTAGTCAGGCAAGAGAATCGTCCAGAGTATCAAGATTTTTCTCCGAGTTACCGCTGTCTTCTTAACCATTGCCGAGCTTGGGAGAGAGCGGCCGAGAGTCAACAGTTCAACTTAATTGTTGAAGCGGATTTTGTGCCGGTGAAGGAGTTTGGTAAATTACCCCTTCCTTTCCGAAAGGAGAGTGAAAACATTGGAATTTCTTGGATTTATACCTGTGCACCTCAAGTCTATTGGGTTTCTGAGGAGGGATATGCTCAAGGTTTTTCAACCTCCGCAGTTGCCTATATCCTGAGTCCTAAAGCTGCGAAATGCTTGATTGAGTTTGCAGAGAAAATCAGCCAAGAGGCGGATGGAAAAGTCTATTCGACTTGGGACTCGCAAATTGATACGGTGTTGCGATCGCATAACTTTAAGAACTTTATCCCCTTCCGCAATTATGGCGAACATGGTGGGATTCCCAACCCAGAACATCGTCAAAATGGCTTAAGTGCAGGTCATCAAGCCGATGTCCTTTGGGGGGAAATGGCACTGTCTCCCCTCTATGCTAACCAATATAATCCCCTCGCTGTACGATTCAAGGCGAGAGCGAAGGGGGTTGCTCGATTACTAAAAGGAAACTTTTTAAGGCGTAATACTTTAAAAAACAGTCGTGTTCCTTGGCGATTAGTTAAGTTTTGTATGGCTCGTCAACTGAATAAAACACTGTGATATAATAATGAGTTGCGACGGCTAGTATTCGATCGCCAAAAGCTGCCTATCTTTGAAGTCAACGTGAATCCAGTAACCAATGATATTTTACCTCACCACTCGGGCCAACATGAATGTAATTAACTGGTATCTGGAAACATGGGGATGTCCCTTGGGTTCTAGAATGATACCTATTTCTTATGAAGACCTGTTCCAAAAACGTAAGCTGGCTTTCGGAACTTATATTTTTTCAGATATTGAACGCTTATCTCCTGCTGATACTGAACGAGCAGCCTGGATCTGGAAGCAGTTACAAAATCATGACCAAATTCGCTTACTGAATCATCCATTATGGTCGATGTGTCGCTACGAGTTGCTAAAAAATCTTTATAATTACGGTAGCAATCAGTTTAATATTTACCGGCTAACAGAAGATATTTCAAATTTGAAGTTTCCAGTTTTTGTTCGAGGTGAAAATGATCATAGTGGAAATCAAACCCCACTTCTACAAAATCGAGAAGAACTTGACCATGCTATTGCTCAATTAGTTGAGAAAGGAGAAAATCGCCAGGACAAAGTTATCATAGAATTTTGTGATACTCGAGATGAACAAGGGATATTCAAAAAATATTCTGCGTTTGCGATCGGGGATGCTATTGTTCCTGTTCATGTCCGCTATCAAAAAAATTGGGTTGTCAAGGCAAATTCATTAAAAACGGCTCAGCGAGAACAAGAAAATCAAACTTACATCCAGACTAATCCTCATATCGAGCAGATCCAAACAATTTTTAAAACGGCTCGCATTCAATATGGTCGAATTGATTACAGCTTCCGGGGAGAAGATATGCAAGTGTGGGAAATTAACACCAACCCGACAATCTGCCATTTTATGACATCCACGGATACGCCTCTAAATCAAAAAGTTTCTAGAGCAATAGAAGAGGCATTCCTATCCCTTGACCTTAATAATACCTCTAAGGAAAAAGTAAAAATCTCATCCAAACCGAATCAAGAAACAAAATTGGAGCTTGTTTCTTCCTTGACTGAATCTCTATCATGGGTTCCTAATTCTTATAGAATCAACTTAAGGCGTTCCTTGCGGAAACTCGCTAGATCTTACAAGAAATAGCTTGTGAACTGCTAAAACATGACTTGATATTTGTAATAACCGAGTCAATTCACAATCCCATTGGAGTCCCTTTTAATGAATATTTTACCCGATCCAACTCAGCCCTTGCAATCTACCTGGAGCGGCTCAGTTCTCAATAAATTTAATGAACAGGTTGCACGAGTCCCTAACAATGTTGCTCTCGTTGATATTCACAAAAAATGGTCTTATAATGAATTAGATCACTCATCCGATCAACTAGCTCAACAGTTACAGAATAAGGGGCTAGGTTATCAAGATATCATTGCCATTTATGCGAGTCGTAGTGCCAGCTTAGTTTGGGCTTTATTGAGCATTCTTAAAATTGGTGCGAGTTTTACAATTTTAGATTCAGCTTATCCCGGTTCTCGTTTACGGGATTGCTGTCGCTTAAGTGGCTTGAAAGGACTTATTCATCTTAGTAGTAGCGGAGACTTACCGCAAGAACTGGAGCAATTTTTGTCTGAAAAAGAGATTCCATATATTTCTTTGCCAAGGATTCCCAGCCCAGTTACTCAACAAAAGCCAGAGGCTCATTTTTCCCAACCTGCCCAACTCATTGATGCTGATGATCGGGCTTATATTGCCTTTACGTCTGGCTCAACTGGCCACCCAAAGGGAATACTGGGAAGTCATCGACCCCTTTCTCATTTTATTGATTGGCACTGTCGCCAGTTTGGCTTAAGTGAACAAGACCGATTTGCGTTGCTTTCAGGGTTAGGTCATGATCCCCTACTTCGCGATATCTTTACTCCCCTTTGGTTAGGAGCAACCCTAGTCATTCCTGAACAGCAGACGATAGAAACAAGTGGAAAATTGGCTCAATGGATGCAGGAACAAGACATTACAATTGCACACTTAACACCAGCGATGGGAATGCTGTTAGCGGAAGGGACAAGATCTTCAGCCTCGACAACAGCTTTAGTCCCAAGTTTACGATATTTGTTTTGGGGTGGAGATGTTTTAACAGAACTAGATATCAGACGGAGTTATGAGCTATCTCCGAATGTGACGAACGTCAACTTTTATGGTGCAACAGAAACTCCACAAGCCATGAGTTACTATGTAGTACCTAAGACGAGTGATTTTTCATCGCATAAAGTGCCAATCGGCCAGGGGATTGATGGGGTGCAAATTCTCATTGTTCGTGAAAATGGGGTATTGGCAAAGTTGGGGGAAAGCGGTGAAATCTGGATACGTACCCCTTATCTTTCTATGGGATACCTCCAGGATGATGTCTTGACTCAAACCAAATTTGTATCTAATCCTTTTCGGGATGACCCCAGTGAAAATGGGGGGGATTTAGATTTGATTTATAAAACTGGCGATTTGGGCCGGTATAAATCTGATGGAACTGTTGAAATCATTGGTCGTCTTGATAATCAAGTAAAATTGCGAGGATTTCGTATTGAGTTGAGTGAGATTGAATCAGTGCTGGCTCAGTATCCACATATTCAAAAAGCAGTTGTCTTACTTCAGGAGAATGGATTAAAGAAAATAATCGCTTACTGTTTGCCCCAAAAAGATAAGCCTCTTGAAACAGCTCACATTCGTGAATTTTTGATAGAGCGATTGCCGTATTACATGATTCCTCAAGCCTTTGTGGCGATCGCAGAGTTACCCTTAACACCCAACGGAAAAATTGATCGACAGGCTCTTACTCAGTTAGATATCTCACCTCAGATTGTCACCTCCTACGAGGCACCTCAAGATGAGCTGGAGGAACAGCTTGTCAGAATTTGGCAAAATCACTTAGAACAAGAGAAAATCGGGGTTCAAGATAACTTTTTTGATCTCGGTGGACATTCTTTATTAGCGATCGCCCTATGTCGTGAGGTTGAAGAAGTATTAAATCGTTCTATTCCGATTTCAGTCTTATTCCAAAATCCGACGATTCGCGAGTTGGCTGAACGGTTACGAAATGAGCCAGGAGATCTGACTGGGTCATCAATTATTACAATCCAGGCTAATGGAACTCAACTTCCTATCTTTGGAGTTCATGTATTAGGTAAGGGTCTTAGGTATTATCGTCCTCTAGTCAAGCATCTTGGCGATCATCAACCTGTTTATGGTTTAGCGTTCAACTTATTGGATGATTCTAAAGGAAGTTCTAAAGGGATTAAGGAACTTGCAGACATTTATATCAAAGATATGAAAACTCTTCAGCCTCAGGGCCCGTACCATTTACTAGGGGTTTCTATTGGTGGACGAGTGGCGTTTGAAATGGCATATCAGCTAAAAAAACAGGGAGAAGAGGTGGCCTTATTGGGTCTCCTGGATACGACAGCCCGCACCGGGGTAAAACATTTACCAGCCTCCTCTCGTGTATCGGGTCATTGGGGCAAGTTCAAGGCGGAAGGATTGGGTTATGTGACTCGCAAACTCAACTCTCGTTTCGGGCGTATTAAATATCGAGTTAAAGCAATTCGGGCACAACTTTACCAGCGGCTGGGGCGCCAGGTTCCTGATGACTTAAAATCGATTGCAGGTCTAGAGACCAATATTAAAATTAAAAAACAACACTTTCCCCAACCCTATCACGGGAAAGTGACCCTATTTCGAGCCAAAGACCGCAAAGCCGAAGTAGGGACTGAAATTGACCCTGACTATGGCTGGCGAGATCTTGCGGTGGGAGGTTTGGATATTTATGATATCCCTGGGGATCACTTGCTCATGTTGCAAGAACCCAATGTTCAGGTGTTGGCGGCAAAAATCAAGGAGATTATTCAACCTAGCCCCGAGATGAGTCCGGGAGATTCGCCCATGTAGACACACTTGGAACATCGGATATCCTACCAGCCATCATCCACAGGAGGGGGAGACCCCCAATCCTCCGCCTTTGGTGGCGGTGACGGGGCCGGGATAGGATTGGCGGGGATATCCTTCGGCTGCCAGAGGGGTTCCTTCGGGGAGGAGGGAGCGTCATTATGTTGCAGTTGCAAGGGTTCGACAACTCGGGCTACGGCATCTTTAATAAAAGCCTTGACAAATTCTTCTTTCTGTGTAAGCTCAAACTGCCGCTGAACGACTTCCGTAATGCCGCCATCTCCCCAATCCCCGTCTTGGCGGAAATACTCAATAAAACTTTTACCTGCAATACGAGTCAGATAGGCGGCACTCACCCCCTGAATGGCTTTGCCAATGACTAAAGTACCAACATTGAATTGCAACCCCGTGGCGACAAGTTGCACCACCCCTTTGACAATGCCTAAACTGGCGAGGGTTTTGCCGAGAGACAGGGCTAATTCTCGTCCCCGTTCTAAGTTCAACTCACAGCCATAGACTTTGCCCAACTCCACCACCATCTGCGCATTGACGGCGGCGGTGGCGAGTAAATCCACCCCAGGAAGCGGCGTAATGGCGATCGCCCCCGCGCCAATCCATTGATAGCGATCGACAATCTTCATGGCTTGACGGCGCCGTTGTCCATCCAACAGACGGCGGGCCTCATCCCCCAACCGTTGCGATTGCAGCAAAATGTTATCTGCTAGCAAATCTTCCCCCTCAGCCCGTAATACCGCCACAATTCGCCGAATCAAGGGCATAATCTCAGGATCAGGGGTAAAGGCTTCCCCAGTCACGAGACGCACCACCGGAGGATTGGCGGAAATGGCCACAATATCACTGGGGGGAACAATTCCCCGTAATCGGGCCCGCAGTCGGGCTAAAATCACCTCGCGATCGCCCTCAGCATACAAATCCGCCTTATTAAAGGCCACAATTGAACGCTTGCCAATCTCCGCGAGGACTTGCAAGGGTTCATATTCCGACTGGCGGAGGTCATTGTCCACCACAAATAACAACAAATCTGCTTCCGTGGCCCATTGGCGGGCCACTTCCCCCCGTTCATTGCCCTCGATGCCCGATTCCAAGATTCCGGGAGTATCGGTAATCAGAATCTCTCGTTCCAATCCCGGTAGATTCAGGGTATAGGTTTCCCCTGTCGTCGTCGTTCCCATCGGCGCACTGACTTTCCCCACCACTCGGCCTAAAATAGCATTGACCACCGAGGATTTCCCCGCTGACCCAGTTCCGAAGACCACCACCTGTAAGTTACCTTGAGAGAGATTGGACTCAATGGCCTGCGATCGCGCCCTCAAGGCCTGTCGCGCCACTTCATCCTGAATTTGCTCAACCTGCGATCGCACCGCCTTGAGATTCACCGACGCCGCATCACTCTTATTGTCAGGAATCCTCACCGGCGGACGAACCGAGCGATTCCCCGACGCAGACGGCATCCACAACAGCCGCAAATAGTACACCAGTCCCCCAATCAACACCGCCAACAGAACAATCAGCAGCAGCAACAAGAGATTGGCTAAAAACGGACTAGCAGACCACGCGATTTGACCATACAGCCAATTTAACGACGTGATCAACCAAATGGTCATTGCCAAAATGACAATGACCCCAACAATGAGAGTCAGTAGACGAGACAGGGGCATAGAACACCAGGAACTTCCCTTAGTTTACCCTTTCTAGTTATCGGGCCCTTGTCCTGATCTCCTCACGAAACAATCGCCAGGATAAACTAGAGTGGGATTGAAACCCAGCCGGGTAGGGGTCTACCCATTCTCTCTTATCTCCTCTTGCTCTTAAACCTATCCTATGTTTTTCCGGCGCTCCGTTCGTTTTCTCAAAACCCATTGGTTTGATGTCCTCCGCGATACCTGCGCCGGCGTAGGCCGCCAACGGTTAGTCGGACTCTCCTCGGAAGTGGCGTTTAATGCCATGTTGGCCATGTTCCCGGCGATTATGGCCGCCCTGGCAATTTTGGGTCAAGTCCTCCCCGAACGAGCCGTTCTGGATTTAATTACTGAAAATCTGAAAATGCTTCCCCCAGAGGAAGTTCAGAATATTCTGGATGGCTTTATTGGCCAACTGGAACTTCCCAAAGGGGATGGTCTGTTTTCCCTGAGTTTTGCGGCGGCTTTATGGATTGCCTCGGCGGCCCTGAGTTCAATTATGAACGCCCTCGATCGCATCTACCGGGTTCCCAAAAGCCAAACGCGCCCCTTTTGGAAGGCGAAACTCATTTCCATCGTCCTCACCGTCGGTTCGATGCTGATGTTGGCCGTCGCATCAATTCTGATTATTATCAGCGACTTTATTGTTAAATTCTTGGTGGGCCAGGTTGGGGAGTATGAGTCGGAACTTATGTCCGCCTGGTATCAACTCACCTTTCCTCTCGCCCTAACGCTTGTTGCCATCGCCTTCGCCTTTATCTATCGTTATGGGCCGAGTATCTGGAAACGAGGAACCCCAGTGATTCCAGGGGCGATCGTGGCTACAGTTCTCTGGGCCGCCGTCTCCAATCTCTTTCGCTTGTATGTGGCGTCCTTTGGCAGCTATAACCTCTATTATGGGGCAGTGGGGGCAGCGATCGTTTTGTTACTCTGGCTCAAGTTAAGTGCATTGGCGATTTTACTCGGTGCCCAGTTAAACATGTCCATTGGCCGCTTCCGCCGTCGCAATTATCGCCGCTATCGCCAGTCCCAGAACTCCCCTCAGCACTCCCCTCAACCTTTAGACTCCTCCCATTGAGAATAAGGATAGTTCACCAAATTAGCGTTGTAATAGCGGGGATCGTCGGAGACTTCAACCCCTAGCCAGGAGGGTTTCTCAAACAACTGGCCCTCATCATCCAGTTCCACCTCTGCAATAATTAAGCCTTGGTTTTCCCCCAAAAACTCATCAATCTCCCATGTTATCTCCCCAGCGTTGAGGTGATAGCGGTATTTCTCGATTAAGGGTTTCTCACAGAGATGGTCGAGCATCTCTTGCGCATCTTTCAGGGGAATGGCATAGTCATATTCAGCTCGGGAGACCCCGACGGTTGCCCCTTTGATGGTAAGCCAGGCGTCGTCTGCGGCGATGCGCACTCGGATGGCCAGATGGGGATCTGTGGTGAGATACCCTTGGCGGTAGAGGACTCTCTGACTCTGCGATCGCCACGAGTCATCCTTGACTAAAAACTTGCGTTCAATTTCTTGGGCCATTCGAGTCTCAGTGGTGTCCGTTGCGATCATACGTGAATAGGTCGGGAGCTTGATAGCCCCGTCGCTTTAGCGCGGGGTGGAAAAGCGACTCGTGCGGCTTTAGCCGCTGTCAGCTTCCTTAATCCTATCTATCCAATCTTCGATCAATTGAGTCATCGTTTTGCGCTTCTGCTTGGCAACCCTTCTTAGCTTCTCAAGTCGTCCTGCCTCGATCCTGACACTTAATCTTAATTTCATGAGACTGACTACCCACTGGCTACCTCAATAGGCTATTATAATAGCATGAAGACGCTCAAGTTCAAGCTATACAACCACAAGCGAAATCGTCACCTGAAGCGCATCATTAATGCCTCGGGAACGATTTACAACCACTGTATTGCGTTGCATCGTCGGTACTACCGGATGTGGGGCAAACACTTGAACTGCGCTAAACTCCAAAAACATATCGCCAAACTCAGAAAACGAAATCCTTTCTGGAAAACCATTGATGCTCAAGCAGTGCAAGACATCTGCCAGCGTATTGAAAAAGCGTATCAGTTGTTTTTTAGGCACAGAGACAAAGGGGTTCGTCCTCCTGGGTTTAAAAAAGTCAAAAAGTACAAGTCGTTTACTCTCAAGCAGAACAACTACAAGTTTCTCGGTGAAAACCGGGTAAAGATCTGCGGTCGGGTGTATCAATTCTGGAAGTCCCGAGAAATCGAGGGAAAAATCAAAACGGTGACAGTTAAACGGACTCCATTGGGAGAGATGTTTATGTTCGTCACGGTAGACGCTCCTTCGGAGCTGACTGTCAAAGTCGAGACGGGTAAAAGCGCTGGCTTTGACTTCGGACTAAAAACATTTCTCATGACCTCTGAAGGCTTCAGTATTGACTCACCGCTGTTTTTAAAGCAGTCTCTACATGAGATTCAAAAAGCCAACCGAGAACTTTCCCGCAAGCAGAAAGGCTCGAACAACCGAGAACGTGCTCGAAAGAACCTAGTTCGTCGCCACGAGGACATTATTCATCGGCGAGAAGACTGGTTCTGGAAACTGGCTCACTGGCTGACCGATCAGTTTGACGTTCTCTATTTCGAGACGTTGAACCTAAAAGCCATGCAGCGACTCTGGGGACGCAAAGTATCCGATTTAGGATTTCGGTCGTTCCTTCACATCTTGGAATGGGTCGCTCAAAAGAAAGGAAAAGTCGTTGCCTACATCGACCGTTGGTTTCCATCCAGTAAGACCTGTTCGGGCTGTGGGTATGTTTTGGACGAGTTAGATTTGAGCGTAAGACGGTGGCGCTGTCCGTCTTGTGGGTCGGAAAACGACCGTGACGAAAACGCCGCCATCAATATTAAACAGGTTGGGGCATCAACCTGTGGGCTAGGTAAAGTCAGTCAGGCTCAGCCTGCATTTACTGTTTGACTCCAGAATCCCCGTCGCTTTAGCGCGGGGAGTTTGTCAAGGCACAATCTTAAGGCAGAATGTTGAGCTATTGCTATGGTAACCGGTCACACCAAACTACTCGGGATTATTGGCGCTCCCGTGGAGCATTCCCTCTCGCCAGCTATGCAGAACGCGGCGTTAACGGAGATGGGGTTAGATTTTATCTATTTACCCTTTCCCGTAGCTTCACGGGACATTGAGGCGGCGCTATTGGGCTTTAAAGCGGTTGGGGTGGTGGGCTTTAATGTGACCATTCCCCATAAACAGGCGATCGTCCCCTATCTCGCGCAACAAACGGAGGTGGCCCAGGCCGTGGGTGCGGTGAATACGGTCCTCTATCGCGATGGGGGCTGGTGGGGGACAAATACCGATGTGGCGGGGTTTATTGCACCCTTAGAAAACCAGTCTTGGGGCGATCGCACCGCCGTCGTCCTGGGAAATGGGGGCGCAGCGCGAGCGGTGGTGGCGGGGTTAACGCAACTTGGCTGTGGAACACTCTACGTTCTCGGACGCAATGCCCAGAAACTAACCACATTTGCCGACAGTTGGCAAGCCTCCAGCCTGGGAGTTCGCTTCACTACCCATCCCTTAGAGGAGTTAGCCAACCTACTCCCCCAAACCGATCTCCTTGTTAACACGACCCCAGTCGGGATGGGACCACAGGGCGATCGCACTCCCGTTTCCGCTGCACAACTGGCGAGTCTTCCCCAGAGTAGTCTCGTCTATGATCTCATCTATACCCCCCGTCCCACCAAACTCTTACAATTGGCTCAGGCGAGAGGCTTGCGGGCGATCGACGGAACAGAGATGCTGGTGCAGCAGGGAGCAGCGGCCCTGAAACTTTGGACGGAACCTGTTACCGATAAAACTATTCCCGTCAGTCTGATGCGAGAGGCCCTTTTACGTCATCTGTCCTGAATCTCCCCATCTCCCTCAACCTCGCACCCAGTGGAAAATCGCCAAATTCCTAGGGCAACCCCAAAGAAGATAGACTCGAGTACAGCTACCGCGCCCTCAACATCTTGCCGTGACCCGTTTCATCCACGACCAATTTGCCAAAGACTATCTCGAAGAACTCCTAACCCCCTACGGAACCATCCAATCACCGCGACGAGTCGCAGGAGAAGTCCGGCAAATCGACCTCTGGTTTTCCCCCAACCCCGAACCATCTCTGTCCCCCGACCCCTTGGGACTCCTGGCCCGCACCCTCCGCCGTCCCGCCATCTTTGAACCCTACCGCAACCCCGTCACCGCCAGCGAAATCCGCGATTGCCTCCTCAAACTCCTCGTCATCTCCGCCGAACTCGAACGAGAAGCCCGACGTCAACAAACCCAACTCCCCGACTCCCGCCAACCCCATCTCTGGATTCTCACGCCAACCGCCTCAGACAACCTCTTAGACAGCTTTGGTGCTACCCTAGAGAGAGAAACTTGGGGCGACGGCATCTATCACTTAGCATCCCGGTGGCGAACAGCCATTATCGTCATCCACCAACTCCCTCGCCACCTCGATACCCTATGGCTGAGGGTCTTAGGGCGAGGTCGAGTCCAGCAACAGGCCATTGACGAACTCGGACAACTCTCCCTAGACAATCCCTTTCGTCGCAACGCCCTAATGCTGCTCAATCGCCTCAAAGCCGACCTAGAAACCAACAACAGCCCTAATCCAGAGGATAGAGAGTTAATTATGCGTTTATCTCCTCTATTTGACCAACAACTCGAAGCCGCCCAACTCTCAGGTCGACAACAGGGACTTGAACAGGGACTTGAACAGGGACTTGAACAGGGACTTGAACAAGGACTTGAACAAGGACTTGAACAAGGACTTGAACAGGGGCGGGAACAAGAACGACAAGAGGCGATCGCCAGCCTGCTTCAGGCCCGTTTTGGCCCCCTAGACAACGAACTCAGCCAACTCCTGGGCCTCCTCATCCAGCGTCCCTCCAGCGAAATCATGCCTCTACTCCTACAACTCTCCCGACAGCAGTTAATCGATCGCTTTCAAACTGAGTGAACCGATAAAGACCCCCACCTTCTCCAAGAAAGTGGGGGTCGTCACGCGGGCAGACTTCAGACAAATCTAAACCCGATTGAGAATCAAACGGAACTTAACCGATCGCATCCATAACGGCGAACATCGGCAGATACATCGACAACAGAATCGAGCCAACCATCCCCCCGATGACCACAATCATCAGCGGTTCCATCATCGAGGTCAGACCCTTAATCGCCTGTTCCACCTCATCCTCATAAAACTCACCGACTTTCATCAGCATCTTATCGAGTTCCCCCGTTTCCTCACCAATGGACATCATCTGAACCGCCAAAGCAGGCATCACACCCCGTTCTCGGAAAGCTTCACTAATACTTCCCCCCTCAGAAATTTGGGTCTTAGCATAGTCAATCGCCTCAGCAATCACCTCATTTCCCGCCGTATCCCGGACAATCTCCATTGCGTTCAAAATTGGCACCCCTGAACGGGTTAACGTACCGAACACATTACAGAAACTTGCCACCGCCGACTTTTCAATAATTTCACCAAAAATCGGAGCTTTCAACATTAAGCCATCAATTTGAAAGCGGCCAACGGGAGTTTTGTAGTATTGCTTAATCGCAAAGACAATCCCGATAATAATGGCAACAAAAACAACAACGTTATAGTTTCTCAACTCCACCCAACTGTCCGCCTCTGGATCATCAGTTGGTAGAAACGGCCCCCGCAAGAAGAAACTAACGTTCATCATGATTTGCGTGAACATCGGGAGTTCTGCATCCAACTGGTCAAAAATCCCCGTAAAGGTAGGGAGTAGAAAAATCGTCATCCCCAAGAAGATGACAATGGCAATGCCACCCACCGTTTTAGGATAAGACATTGCCGATTTCAACTCGTTTTGAATTTTGGCGCTCTTTTCGAGGAGAATCGCCAAACGATTAAGAACTTCATCGAGAACCCCCCCAACTTCCCCAGCCGCCACCATACTGACATAGAGTTTATCGAAACAATTGGGATGTTTCCGCATGGCTTCGGCAAGAGAGCCACCCTCCTCCACCTCAAGGCTGATGGCGCGTAAGGCGCGCTTCAACTTGATATTGCCGCATTGCTCTGTTAGCACGGACAAGCAGCGCAACATCCCCACCCCGGCATTAAACATGGCGGCAAACTGTCGAGAAAATACAGCTTTATCTTTAACAGTTACACTGCTAATAGCAGCTGAAATACTTTCTTCTAAATTGCTGAGATCAAAGCCTTTTGACTCAGCCTTAGCTACATTTGTCATGGTTTTAATTCCAATACTGGCATCGACTTAAAATAACCCTGAATCTGAATCCTTTCGCCGGTTCAACCGGAGTACATCTTGAGAGTGACCTCAGAGGGTTAAGACTCATCAGATGTACTCCTGACCGAATGAGTCCCTAACGGGCTTTTGCTTTCACCTTCCCTTGAGTGGGGGCCCCACCCGCTTTAACACGAGGATCAATCAAACGATCCATCTCATCAATTTTCGAGGTTTTTCCGATCGCATCCTCGTAGGTCACTTTCCCCTCATTCACCAAACGAGCGAGGGACATTTCCATCGTTTGCATTCCCATCTTGCTCCCCATTTGAATAGACGAGTAGATCTGGCTGGTTTTCCCTTCTCGAATCAAGTTCGAAATAGCTGGACTGTTGACCATAATTTCATGGGCAGCACAACGTCCGCCCCCTACCTTTTTGAGCAGGTTTTGAGAGCAAACCCCAACCAATGCCGTCCCCAACTGGGCGCGAATTTGGGGCTGTTGAATCGGCGGAAACACATCCAACATCCGGTCAACGGTCGAAGCCGCTGAGTTGGTGTGCAAGGTTCCGAAGACCAAGTGACCCGTTTCTGCCGCTGAAATTGCCAGAGAAATCGTTTCCAAGTCCCGCATTTCCCCCACCAGAATGATATCTGGATCTTCCCGCAATGCCGCTTTCAAAGCATTGGCAAAACTTTTGGTATCCTCCCCTTTCTGACGCTGGTGGAATAGGCTCTTAATGTTAGGAAACACATACTCAATTGGGTCTTCTACCGTCAGAATATGTTCCGATCGCGTCCGATTAATCAAATCAATAATCGCCGCCAGCGTCGTCGTTTTCCCCGACCCTGTTTGTCCCGTCACCAAGACCATGCCCCGAGGCCGCATCGACAGTTCCCGCAAAATCTCAGGAACCCCTAACTTCTCGAAGTTGGGAATTTCTGAAGCCAGGGCCCGCAAACAAGCTGCAAAACAGCCCCGTTCCCGATAAACATTGACCCGGAAGCGGGAGAGTCCCTTTACCCCATAGGCACAGTCAAGTTCCCAGTTTTGCTCAAGATCCTTGCGTTGGTTGTTGTTGAGCATACTAAAGATGAGCCGTTGGCATTCATCCGGGGCCAACGACTCCCCAAACTGTGGCTGTGGCGTCAGCTTCCCACTAATGCGGAAAAAGATTGGCGCCCCGGCCTGGATGTGCATATCAGAGCCACCTTGTTCAACCAAGGACTCCATCACATCTTCAATCATGTATTCCATAACAATTCCTTTGCTCCTTTAACGGCGTACAGTTGCCAGTTTAATCCTGGAAACGGGGGGTCATACAGTAGGGACAATCCATCCACTCAGGATCTAATCCGGCCCCACAGTTGCTACAGGTCAGCGAACTCTTGCGTTTGGCTTTGAGTTCCGCTTCTAACCCTGAGTCTGTGAAGGTGACGCGATCAACCTCCTCAAAAGTGGTCGCTCCCTGCTTCACCAAATTGAGGCTGTAAGCCAGCAGAGTGGTCATGCCCTGTTCCACGGCTTTCTCCTTAATCCGTTCCGTGGGTGCGTTTTCGTTAATTAGCAGTGCCAGTTCTTCTGTGGTTTGTAAGAACTCATAGACCCCGACACGTCCTTTATAACCAACCCCACTACATTTGGGACATAGCTCGCCGCGATCTTGTAACTCTTGGCGCTCAGCCGGTGGAACCGTATTGGCCTTATAGAACGTCGCCTCCACATCAGTTGAAGCCGTCATCCCATAGCGGGCCAACTCCTCGCGATCGGGGGTATAGGCAATCCGACATTCCGAACAAACCCGTCGCATCAGACGTTGAGCCAACACCCCCAACAAGGACCCAGAAATCATGAACGGTTCAACCCCCATCTCATCCAGACGGGCGATCGCCCCAGCGGCGTCATTGGTGTGCAGCGTCGTCAAAACCAAGTGACCGGTCAACGCCGCTTCAATTGCTGTTTTTGCCGTCTCCTTATCTCGCGTCTCACCCACCAGAATAATATCCGGGTCTTGCCGTAGAAATGCCCGTAGGATATTGGCAAAGGTCAAGTTTTTCTCACGAATCACCTGACATTGACTAATCCCATCCAGGGCATACTCAATCGGGTCCTCCGCCGTGCTGATATTGACCCCAGGATCATTGCGTTCGGCTAAAATCGAATAGAGTGTCGTGGATTTACCAGACCCCGTTGGCCCCGTCACCAAAATCAAACCAAACGGACGACTGGCCACCTCCCGCACTTTTTCCAAGGTTTCGGGATCAGAAATCAGCTTATCCAACCCGAGCTGCGTTGAGGAATTATCCAGAATCCGCAGCACGATTTTCTCACCATAGCGAGTCGGCAGGGCATTAACCCGAAAGTCCACCGCCCGTCCTTGGAACATGCGCCTAATCCGACCATCCTGAGCTTGACGGCGTTCGGCGATGTCCATATCGGAAATAATCTTGAAGCGAGACGTAATCGCCGGGATAATCAACTTCGGCAAACGAGGGAATGGCTCATGCAACACCCCATCCTTGCGCATCCGAATCCGTAGGAACTCCTCTTGGGGTTCAACGTGAATATCCGAGACATCATCCGTGAGGGCTTTACGGAGAATCTTGTTCACCAAGGCGATGACGCTTTTATCCTCAGCATCGGCCTCTTCTTCCAAGTCAGCGGCTTCAGCAGGGGCCTCTTCGAGGTCATCATCATCCCCGGCCAGTTCCGCAAAGTCTTCAACGGTAATGGCATTCTTTTCAGCTTGTTCGCGTTTTTGGCTTTCGGCTTCTTTCTTCACCTGTTCATCCAGGTACACCGAAATCAGGGACTGATAGTCATCCGGAGTAATGGCTTGCCGTTGCAGGCTGTAGTTTTTAGCCCGTAGAATCCGTTTGAGGTCATCCTGAGCCTCCAAGTTATCTGGGTCGACCATGGCGACGACCACAGCACTTTCCTTGAGTTCTAGTGGCACAAAGCGATAGCGACGACAACTATCAACCGAGACAAATTCCAACAGTTTAGTGATCTGCCCCGGTGGCAACTCGGTAACTTCGGGATCAAAGGCTTCCACCCCATAAAGAATCTTTAACTCAAACAATTGTTGCTTTTTGTACTGGCGGATCAACTCCGGGGGCAGTTGTTTGCCAGTAATGCTCTCAATTGCCTCAATCAAGGGACGACCGGACAGGCGGCTATCTTCCTGGGCCTGAGTCATCTGATCGGGGCTGACGTGACCCGCTTGAATGAGTTTATTTCCAAAGGGAGAAAAGTTCGTCTGAACCACCAAGGCACGCCGAGCTTTGGGGGCACTAGAGGAGAAGTTAGTCATGGCGTATTAACACGAGCAGGTGAGGAAAATCGGCAGTTGCGTCGTCGGGACAGTGGCGAGGGCAACAGGGCGCGAGGGCAACCACTTCGATCAGTGTAGCTCACCTGACGGGGTGCAGTGGAGTCCTTCGGCAAAGGGAGTGGGGCGAATCAGCCGGGCGATCGCCGTTCTGGAGTCACCTCTGGCCGTTGATAACAGAGGACGTTACAATGGCCTAGGATTTGAATTAGGCGTTAATCTTAATCTGAGTGCTGCTCGGGAAGTGGGCCAGTTTCTAAGAAACTGGTTCCTAAGACCCAAGCATTGTGGTGTATCGTGTGATTTGCGAGCGCCCTCGACCCGGAGCGCCTGTACTTTAAGAAACTTGTAAGGGGAAAGTCAGACATGGACGAAGACAAGCAGTTCGAACAGGAGACCACCAAAACGACCGTAGACCCAGAAGAAACCCCTGTAGATAGCACTGCTGATACCGTTCCTGAAGCCGTGACCGTTGAGGACGCTCCGGTTGAGGAGTCAACGGTGTCTGAGGCTGAATCTACAGAGGCTGAGGAGATTGATCCAACGGTGATTGAAGCCGAAGCCGCCGCAGCCGCTGCTCAAGCCACGGAATCCCCTGAGGCGGCGATCGCCATGTTGAAGGCCACCGCCGAAGCGGCCCAGTCTCAACTCGAAGACCTGAACCTGCAATATGCTCGTTTAGCAGCGGACTTTGATAACTACCGCAAACGAACCCAAAAAGAAAAGGCAGACCTCGAAGAGCAAGCCAAATGCAACACCCTTAAGGAACTTCTGCCGGTGGTGGATAACTTCGAGCGGGCGCGGACTCAGATTAAACCGCAAACCGAAGGAGAAACCAACATCCATAAGAGTTATCAAAGTGTCTATAAGCAGATGGTAGATTGCCTCAAACGCCTCGGAGTTGCCCCGATGCGTCCAGAGGGAGAAGAATTTGATCCGAATCTCCATGATGCGGTGATGCGCGAAGCCACCGAGGACTATCCCGATGGAACCGTCACCGAAGAATTGATGCGAGGCTATACCCTTGGGGAGCGGGTCTTGCGTCATGCCATGGTGAAGGTGGCAACGGCCCCAGAACCCGTGGTAAGCTCAGGAGAATCGGACACCGAGACTTCTGACTCGTAAACCGAGTGCACCGCAACAGAAGTCTAACCCTGGCGCCGACTGGCTTAGGACGCGCTAGGGTGTTCACGTCACATCCCGAATATGGGTTATGGGAAAAGTTATTGGTATTGACCTCGGGACCACGAATAGTTGTGTTGCTGTCTTAGAAGGCGGTAAACCCGTCGTCATTCCTAATTCGGAAGGCGGACGCACAACCCCGAGCATGGTTGGGTTTACGAAATCAGGCGATCGCCTCATTGGCCAACTGGCAAAACGCCAGGCGGTTACCAATGCGGAAAACACCATTTACAGCATTAAACGCTTTATTGGCCGGCGTTGGGAAGATACCGAGATGGAACGCTCTCGGGTTCCCTACAACTGCGTCTCGGGGCGCGATAACACGGTGGATGTCAAGATCCGCGATCGCAATCATACGCCCCAGGAAATCTCGGCCACAATTCTCCAAAAACTCAAACAGGATGCCGAGTCCTATCTCGGAGAACCGGTCTATCAGGCGGTGATTACGGTTCCGGCCTACTTCACCGACGGACAACGGCAAGCGACCAAGGATGCCGGGACGATCGCCGGACTCGAAGTGCTGCGGATTATCAATGAACCTACTGCCGCCGCCTTAGCCTACGGACTCGATCGCCATGATGAAGAACTCACCATTTTGGTGTTTGACCTCGGAGGGGGAACCTTCGATGTCTCGATCCTGCAACTCGGCGATGGCATTTTTGAGGTCAAGGCCACGGCCGGGAACAATCACCTCGGGGGTGATGACTTCGACAGTGAAATCGTCTCTTGGCTAGTGGACAACTTCCGAGAGGCAGAAGGCATCGACCTCTCCACCGATAAAATGGCCATGCAGCGGCTGCGGGAAGCCGCCGAGAAAGCCAAAATTGAACTCTCCTCTATTACCGATAGCCATATCAATCTCCCGTTCATTACGGCCGATGAAACGGGCCCCAAACATATTGATGTTCGCCTCAGCCGTAGTCAGTTTGAAGACCTAGTCAAGCCTCTGGTTGACAGCACAATTGAGCCAGTTAGTCAAGCCCTCGAAGACGCCAATATGACGACCGAGGAGATTGACCGTCTGATTCTCATTGGTGGCTCAACCCGAACTCCAGCGGTGCAGCGGGCCATTAGTGACTTCTTTGCCGGTAAGCAACCGGATTACTCCGTCAACCCCGACGAAGCCGTCGCCACCGGGGCAGCCATTCAAGCGGGCGTCCTAGGAGGGGAAGTGCAAGATGTCTTACTCCTCGATGTCACCCCCTTATCCTTGGGGATTGAAACCTTAGGAGAAGTGTTCACAAAAATTATTGAACGGAATACGACTCTGCCCACCAGCAAATCCCAGATGTTCTCAACCGCCACCGACGGTCAGACCTCAGTCGAAGTCCATGCCCTGCAAGGGGAACGGGCCATGGCCCGCGACAATAAAAGCTTAGGCAAATTCATTCTCATGGGTATTCCCCCAGCCCCCCGGGGTATCCCTCAAATTGAGGTGAGCTTTGAGATTGATGCCAATGGCATTCTCAACATCTCCGCCCGAGATAAGGGAACCGGCCGCGCTCAAAGCATTCAAATCACCAATACCGGAGGTCTGAGTGCCGAAGAAATTGAACAGATGCGCCTAGAAGCCGAGCAGTTCTCCGATCAAGACGAATGGCAACGAAACCTGGCCGAACTGCGAAATCAGGCGGACGCCCTGTTTTATAACTACGAAGATACCCTCAAGCATAACGCCGACCTGATCAGCGATCGCCTCAAACTCGAAGTGACCGAAAAGGCCCATCGACTGCAAGAAGTCCTCGATGAACCCAAGCCTAACGTCGAGGAGATTCGCCAGCGATTGCACCAGTTCCAACAAACCCTCTTCGCCATCGGCTCAGCCGTCTATCAAGGAGATAGTGGTCAGTTTGAGGAGTCTCCTGAAACCATCAGTGCCCCCCACGAGGAGGTCTCCGATGCCAACAGTCACGCAGAGCCAACGAGAAGGGACTCAGACCCCCCCGCCAGTCCAACTCCCGTGAGTCTAGACGATTCTCTGGATATCGAAGACCTAGGGGATGAGGATGATGCTGATTTCGATACAGACTTAGCCCGAGAACTCGAAGACTTAGAAGCGTTATTATCACAGGCCGCTCCCCCGGCCCAATCTCCGCCGACTTCACCGGCTCCGAGCCAATCTCCTGCGCCCTCAAAGTCTGGGAAGCGGAAGCCCCCGACGAGTTCTCCTGGGGCAAAATCTCCGACCCCAGCACCGCCATCGGACAACTCTCCACCTCCGAGTTCTGCCAGTCCGAGCCAGGGAGATAATCCCTTTGATATTTCCCCGGCACCGGCAGAACCGGTCGATGAAGGAGATCCAGATAATCCTTTTTTCTAACGGTTTCTCGTCCTATCCCGTCCATCGGGCCACCCCCTGGCCCTTAAGATGAAACCGCCATTGTTCTCTCCTGTCCAACTCTTAGCAACAAGCGCGTTATGGCTGCCGACTACTATGACCTTCTGGGTGTTTCTCGCACCGCAGATAAAGACGAAATTAAACGAGCCTTCCGACGGCTGGCCCGCAAATATCACCCCGACGTCAACAAAGAAGAGGGGGCAGAGGAGCGGTTTAAGGAAATTAACCGCGCCTATGAAGTCCTATCCGATCCCGAAAAACGGGGCCGTTATGATCGCTTTGGGGAAGCCGGCGTCGGCTCTGGAGTCCCCGGTGCCGGCTTCTCGGACTTCTCCGATATCCCCGGCGGCTTTGCCGATATCTTTGAAACCTTTTTTGGGGGCTTTAGCAACACCGGCCAAACCCGCCGCCGCAGTGGTCCGACTCGGGGCGATGACTTACGCTTAGATCTAAAATTAGATTTCCGTGAAGCGGTCTTTGGCGGTGAAAAAGAAATCCGCATTAGTCACCTCGAAACCTGTGGGACCTGTGGCGGAACCGGGGCCAAACCGGGGACTCGTCCAAAAACCTGTGGGACCTGTAACGGCTCAGGGCAAGTGCGCCGCGCCACCCGTACCCCCTTTGGCAGTTTCACTCAAGTCTCGGTGTGTCCCACCTGTAATGGCACCGGACAGGTGATTGAAGACCAATGTTCGACCTGTTCCGGGAAGGGACAACTGCAAGTTGCCAAAAAGCTCAAAATTACCATCCCCGCTGGGGTGGATAACGGTACGCGGCTGCGGGTGCAGTCGGAAGGGGATGCCGGGAAACGCAATGGCCCTCCCGGTGATTTGTATGTCTACCTGTTTGTCAATGATGACAGCGAGTTCCAACGGGATGGCATCAATATCCTTTCGGACATCAAAGTCAGTTATTTGCAAGCCATTCTCGGCTGTAAAATTCCCGTAAACACTGTCGATGGGGAAGTCGAAGTGACCATCCCTGCCGGAACCCAGCCGGGCCGCGTCATCACCCTAGAAGAACGGGGAGTCCCCCGCTTAGGGAATCCTGTGAGCCGTGGTGACCATTTATTGACGGTTCATGTGGATATCCCCACCAAAGTCAATGCCGAGGAACGGGAACTGTTGGAGAAATTAGCCAAAATTCGCGGTGAACGTGCCGGAAAAGGTGGCGTAGAAGGATTTTTGGGAGGGTTGTTTAAGTGAGTCAACCGATTCATTCGTCTGAGAATTCGGCCTCGGGTGCGGCCGGAGTGGATGTTCAGTTAGATTTGCGGGGAACTCCCTGTCCGCTGAATTTTGTGCGGACGAAGTTGCAATTACAACGGATGCAAGCTGGACAGGTGTTAGAGGTTTGGCTTGATGAGGGTGAACCCATTGAACAAGTCCCCGATAGTTTGACGATGGCGGGGTATGGAATTGAGGACATCCGAGACTGTCAAGGCTATTTTGCCTTGCAGGTTCGTTGTCCTGAGTCATGAGCGATCGCCCCGCTATGGAGTCTGAGTTACGGTATCCTCAGGGAACGGTGTTAGCGGTTCAAGCGAACTTCTATCAGGTGCAATTGGACCCTGATCCCCCTCCTCCTACTCCTAGCTTGCTCTGTACCCGTCGCACTCGCCTGAAAAAGGTGGGACAACAGGTGATGGTGGGCGATCGCGTGGTGGTTGAGGAACCGGACTGGGAGGGGAATCGTGGCGCTATTGGCGACGTGTTACCCCGCCGTACGGAACTCGATCGCCCCCCGGTTGCCAATGCGGATCGCATCTTGTTACTGTTCACCCTAGAAGAACCCAGCCTCGATCCTTGGCAACTCAGTCGCTTCCTCGTGAAGGCGGAGTCCACCCAGTTAACCGTTGAACTCTGTCTTAATAAATGCGATTTGGTCAGTGAGGAGGAGCAGGAGGCCTGGCGATCGCGCCTGGGACAATGGGGCTATGATCCATTGCTGATGAGCGTTAAAACTGGATGGGGACTTGAGGCCTTAGAACAGCGCCTGGAACAGGGCATCACGATTTTAGCCGGGCCCTCTGGGGTGGGGAAATCCAGCACCATCAACCGTCTGATTCCCCAAGCCAATTTGCGGGTGGCTAAGGTGTCCGGCAAACTGGGACGGGGGCGCCATACAACTCGCCATGTGGAGTTATTTGAGTTAGAACAGGGGGGACTCCTGGCAGATACTCCCGGCTTTAATCAACCTCAACTCACCACCACCGCCAAAGAACTGGCGGACTGTTTTCCAGAAATTCGCCAACGACGCCAGGGGGACGACTGTCATTTCAGCGACTGTCGCCATCGTGATGAACCCGGTTGTCAGATACGCGGCGATTGGGAACGTTATGAGCATTATCTGACCTTCCTGGAGGAGGCGATCGCCCAAGATACGGCTCAGCATCACAGTGGGGAGGAGGAATCGAGCTTTAAAAGCAAGGCTCAAGCCGGTGGGGAACGTCGCTATGAACCCAAACTCGCCTCAAAAAAATATCGTCGCCAATCACGGCGACGACAGCATCAAACCTTACAAGATCTCTGTGAGGAGTTAGACGAGAAATGAACTGGGAAGCCCGCACTCTACGCGAAGCGTGAGTGTCGGGTAGTTCATCGTAGGTAATTGGCTTCAGCTTCGAGTTGCCGTAACAATTGATCATCTCCATTGGCACGGGCCACACTCATGCGCCGTTCTAGGGACTCTTTGAGCGTCGCGAGGTGGTTGCGATTGGCTTCGTTGATGGCTTGACGAGTAATATTGTTCATGATAGACAGTGCGTTGCAAGAGTTTGGTGTACTGATTTCTACTTTAATTATAAGGAGTCGACCTCAAATTTTCGAGAGTATCGTATAAAATGTTACGGAAATTTATCGCTCTGTCCTGCAAGCTCGTCAGGTCAGGGGGGTATTGTGAATCGGGGAGGTCGATCTGTGAAACGTTCTGGAATCCTAGCCATCACCGTGGCCCTCAGCATAGGCTTAGGGGGCAGTTGGGCGATCGCAGCTGTGCAAGATAGCCAGCGAACGCGCCAACAATGTCAACAGCTTGTTGATCGAGTCAATCAAGGCTATGCTCAGACCCTAGCCTTTCAAGGAAGTGATGCCACCGCTCTCAATCGTCTGGCCGAGCAACTCAATACCATTGCCCATTCTCTGCGCCAACTGGAGATTGACCGTCCCCCCTTACGCCGTACTCAGCAGCAATTTGTCCAAGGCTATCGTGACCTCAGCCAGGGCTACCGAGGCATCGTGGAAGCCTTAGAGTCCGCCGATGAAGCCCCCCAGAACGAAACAGGTCTGCAACAGGTTCAACAGGCTCAAATCCAAGTCAAAGAAGCCGGAGCCGCCGCCCATGAAGCGGCCCGTCACATTGATCAACTGGCCCGAGATCTCAACCAACTTTGTCGTGGTAATTAGGGGTCATTAATTGTTAAGGGTTAATTGTCTCGGGTTAACCGTTAATCGTTACTCATGGAAAACTGGAACTGGCTGCGATCGCAACTCACCCCACCTCAAGTTCGCTCCTGGCAAACCCTCATTCTCAGTAGCTTCATCACCTGGTTTCTCTCATTCTTAGTGGTTCTATCAGAACCTGACTTTGAATTTCACAGTTCTCCCTTAACTCGACTCGGATGGGTTTTCTTTCTCGTTGGGCTAATTTGGTGGCAAAGTATTCGACCCTGGAAACTGGGGATAATTTCTTTTACGCCCAGTATTATTGCCGCTGTTTTTTGTTCCCTATTTCTGCAAAATGCCCAAGGAGAACTCTCCCAATGGGTTTTTTTAGTGTATCCAATTTTAACTACCTTAATTGCGGCCTTGCCCAACTGTCGCAACACTAATAATCGCCCCTGCATCCCTCCCCCCCAACAGCGGCCCCTCATCCTCATCCAACTCCTTATCGCCCTACTCTGTAGCTGCTGGCTGCAACTGACCTTTGTGCTACAAGATTGGATTGAGACCTACCCCAATTTAGCCACGGCCGACCTGTCCCAGAGTCAGTTTGTCCTGCGGACGGGAACCCCCTTCCAACTCCGAGGCTATGAGCTGCTGCGTCCAATTCAAGGGCGACTACAGGGGTTCCTCAGAGACCGTCCTTGGCCTGAAATTGAACGGACATTACTTGAGCTCCGTCAGAACCCCGAAAATTTTTGGCGTTCTCTGAACATCGAAGCAAGCGATCGCATCGGCACCTTAGAGCGATACCCCCAGGCGCAACTGACGAGTGACGGCGACCAAGGATATTATCTAAGCATTACCCTGTACTGGTATCATCCCTGGTTTGAGGAGCAACGAGAGCAACTGAGTTTGCGCTGTCACCTCTACCCCGTCCCCGACCCCGAGGGACAAGCTGGCCCCACTCCAGCTGAGATTGCAAGGGTGATCTGTAATACTGACAGTGAACAACTGTTTCAACCCATGGGTCATTGGAACCTCTCCGACAATTCCTAATCGTTGACGTTTCCCTTTCATCCCCGACTCTAGCAATCTTCGATTTCCTGATTAATACTCTGAGTTGAGGAGAATCCCCTACCTGTTGCCTATTGCCCTCTTGTCCCCTGTTTTTTGTCCTATTGAGATCCACTTTTGCTATATGATTGATTCTTTAATACAATCTCAGCCTAAAAATGCTGCCGCGATGCGGATTTTGGTCACGGCCAAAAATGCATTTCGGGAAGTGCTGCGGGAGCGAATTTTATACTTGGTTGGTCTTTACGCCCTGCTGCTGATCCTCAGTTTGCGGATTTTGCCCCCGCTCTCGGCCGGAGCGCATCCAAAAATTTTTCTGGACTTAGCTCTAGGCAGTATGGAAGTGCTAACGCTCTTGGTGGCGGCATTTGTTAGTACCCGCTCTCTGGAGAAAGAAATTCAACAGCGGACGTTGTTGGTGTTAATCTCCAAACCTATTAGCCGAGGGGAACTGCTCCTTGGTAAATTTCTAGGACTGTGGGGAGTTCTGCTGGTCTCCTTAGGAATAATGGCGCTTTTAATGGTGGGGATTGCTGCTTTAGGGGGAATGTCTCTACCCCTCGGGAGTCTTGTCTTGTCGTTGTTGTTCCTGGCGCTGAAACTGGCGATTTTGACGGCGGTGGCGTTGCTCTTTGGAGCCTTTACTAGCTCGCTACTCGCCGCCTTTTTTACCCTGGGGATTTACCTAATGGGGAACTTTAGTCAGGACTTATTGCAATTGGGCGATACCCTCAATGGTGAGGGATTTCAAATTTTGGCAACGATTCTCTACCTAATCTTGCCAGATTTTTCCCGTTTAAATCTCAAAAATGATGCCGTATATGGCATGACAACCCTGCCAGATTTAGGAAATTTAATCTTTGATGGCATCTATGGCGTTGTGTATGCCGTTGTGGTACTGGCCCTGGCGATCGCCATCTTCCAACGACGACAGCTTTAGGTCAGAGAAGAATCAATCAGGTATACATCAACCCTAGGCGGCTCTCCTATTGGCAATTGAGGTTGTCCTTCGGAGTCTGCGATCGCATAGCAGTTTCACTGGCCACATGAACGCGATCGCGCCCTTGAGTTTTGGCCAAATAGAGGGCGCGATCGGCACATTTCAAGAGAGCATCTCCCGTCATCTCAGGATCAGGAATCACACTCGCCACCCCAAGACTAAGCGTCACGCGATCGCTGCATTGAGAGGTTTTATGGGGAATCCGTAGCCGCCGCACCGCTTCTAACGTCCGTTGTGCCACCGCCAGGGCCCCCTCACGGCCCGTTTGCGGTAACACCGCCACAAACTCCTCACCCCCATAGCGGGCCACCAAATCTTCAGGACGACAAATGGTATCCGAGATGACCCGGGCCACACGACGCAAACAATCATCACCGGCCTGATGGCCATAGGTATCATTAAAGGGTTTAAAACAATCAATATCGGCAATTAATAAGGACAAGTAAGATTGCTCCTCGGCACCCCGTTGCCATTGTTCCCGCAACTGTTCATCAAAAGCACGACGATTGGCAATTTGAGTTAACCCATCCAAATTTGCCAAGGCTTCGAGTCGAGCATTCGCCGCTTCTAACTGACGGTTAGTCAACTCTAACTGACTCGCCAAACGGCGTTCTTCTAACACTTGTAAACTCAACTTTTGACTCAGTTGATGTTCCCGAGCCAAGGAGCGTTGCAGAGCTTGGGTCGCACGATGGGCCTCAATCAAGCGACGGATACGCTGACGCAAAACGCCCCAATGAATCGGCTTCGTAATAAAGTCTTCCGCCCCCATCTCAAAGGCCCGTTCAATGGAATTGGAGTCTTGCAGCGTTGTAATAATCAGAATCGGGGGGCAGTTTTGACTAAACTGCTGTTTCAAGCGTTGACAACATTCAAATCCCCCCATCTTTGGCATCATGGCATCGAGTAAAATCAAATCCGGGAGTTGGAGTTGACAGTGATCAAGACAGTCTTGACCATTACTCACATCAACGCTCTCGTAACCGTCGCGTTCAACGGCCCGTTTCATTAACATCCTTAATGTGCGCTCATCATCGGCAATCAGAACCGTCCCGTTCGGGACAGGAGATTCAGCGTTAGTCATAGTCAAGTTGTTGTAGGAGCTTGGTTAAAGCGGTATAGACGTGATCAATATCCCTCTCAAAATCCTGAATCAGGGCTTGTCGTTCTGAGCTGGGGATCTCGACCAAACGACCCCGTCGGATCTCCTCTTCGAGAGTACGACAGCGATGAGTGAGGGCAGCGGCCCCTAAGCTGGCACTCAGAGAGCCGAGAGCATGAGCCACTTCGTTGATCATATCAAGCTCTCCGGCGTCTAAGGCGAGGCGTAAGCTCTGCAAACGCTGTGGGACATCATCAAGATAGCTTTGAATCATCTCAGCCACAAAGTCCAGGTCTCCTGCCATCTGTTTCAGCTCATCAATGACATAGAAATCGAGAACGGGGATCTCTCCGGCGAGGTGAACTGGAGCGGGGATGGGAGGCTGGGGTAACGGGATACAGAGTTGTACTGGCCCGCCGGCTGAGCGTTCTAGGGCTTGTCGTAAGCTGAGCGCGCGTAGGGGTTTCGTGAGGTAGTCATCCATGCCCGCATCTAGACATAACTGGCGATCGCCCTCCAGGGCATGGGCCGTTAAGGCAATGATATAGGGTTGTGGCCGACCCTGCTGACTCAACTGTTGACGAATTTGGCGGGTGGCACTCCAGCCATCTAACTCCGGCATTTGAATGTCCATAAATACCACATCAAAGTGCTCCTGTTTTAGTCGCTGCACCGCCTCTACTCCGTTGCTCACGAGAGTGGCTTCATAGCCAAATCGCTGTAAGAGTTGTTGGATTAAGGCTCGGTTAACTCGCAAATCTTCAGCCACTAGCAGCCGCAAGGGGAGCCGTTGGGCCAAGGTTTCATCAAAGGGGGACTTGTCAAGGGATGGGGATTGGGGCCAACAATGGGTGGGGGTAATCAGGGTGGCAATCGGATCTAGGCGCGCTGAATCGATTTGAGGCAGGAGTTTAACCGTTACGTGAAAGGTTGACCCTTGTCCTAATTCACTTTCAACCCAAATTTGCCCTTCCATGAGTTGACAAAGTCGCTGACTAATGGTAAGCCCTAATCCAGTTCCACCATAGCGGCGGGTGATGGAGTTGTCACTTTGGGAGAAGGGTTTAAATAAACGTTCAAAGCGATCTGGGGGGATACCAATGCCGGTATCTTGAACCTTCAGATGTAACGTATGTCTAGGATCTTCAGCCGTGGTGGCTCCAATATGCTCAACCGCGAGTTGAATCTGTCCCTGTTCGGTAAATTTGACGGCGTTGGCCAGAAGGTTCAGCACAATCTGTTTGAGGCGGACGACATCCCCGACCCAAATTTGCGGGAGCGGGGTTTCCAGGCTGTAGATTAGGCTGAGATGTTTCTGCTCAGCCGTGATAGCTACGAGATCGAGGGCTTGGAGAAGACAGAGATCGAGTTCAAAGGGTCGTAATTCCAGTTCTAAATGACCCGACTCGATTTTAGAGAAGTCTAGGATATCGTTAATTAACGCCAGTAGGGTTTCACTACTTTGACGGATCGTGTCACTAAAGTCTTGCTGTTGCGGGTTTAGGGGACTATGCAGCAGTAATTCCGTATTGCCAATAACGGCATTGAGGGGAGTGCGGATTTCATGGCTCATCATGGCCAGAAACTGACTTTTGGCGAGATTGGCGGCTTCTGCTTCCTGTTTAGCTAACCGCAGAGCTTGATTTTTGGCACTGAGTTGTTGGCGATGTTCCGTCTCTCGTTTAAGAATCGCAGCTTGGGCCAGGGCGATGCCAACTTGGGCCGCCACGGCTTCGATGAGATTGACTTCGTCACTACTCCAGCGACGGAGGGAACATTGATGTAGGCAGATCTCGCCGTTGGCTTCTCCTTGATAGGAGGTACTAATGCCGAGCATGGAGCGAATCTGATAGGTCTCAAAGAAGGGTTGACAGTCTTTGAGAAGCGGGTTCTCGGAGACATCGTCCCAGACTTGGGCTAAATCCTGCTGCATGACTAGCCGGCTGTAAGGGTTGTCCTGGAGGGGGAGGATCACTCCCAGCAAGGAGGGGAGAGTGGGATGACGAGATTCAGCAACGGCTTTGAGTTGGGGTTGAGGTTGGGCTTCATAGGAGAAGATTAAACAGCGGCTGGCGCCAAAGGTTCGTCCGATGTGATGGGCCGCGGTCTGGACAATTTGCTGTGAGTCGAGACTTTGGCGAATTTCTTCGGTTAGGTTTTTTAGGAGCAGAACATTGCGATATTGTCGTTTCAGGGCATCTTCGGCCAGTTTGCGATCGCTGATATCTTCGGCTAAACCGACAAAGCGATAGGAGCTGCCTTGATGCTCGGGGACGGGGAAGGCCTTGGCGGAAAGCCAACGGATTTCACCACTCGGTCGCACAATGCGATAGGTTTCTTCAAAAATCTCTCCCTGTTGAACTTGCCGGTTGAGGGCTTCGGTGACCCGACGGCGATCGCTATAGTGGACGCATTCTAGCCAACGTCGGGGATGTTGGTAGAGTTCTTCGTAGGGACGCTGAAATACCTCTTCGTAGATGGGAGAGAGATAGAGCATATCCCCATCCTGGGAGAGAATAAAGAAAATTTGACGGATATTTTCTGCCAGTTGCCGGAACTTGTGTTCACTTTCGCGAAGGGCATCTTCTGCTAGTTTTTCGGGGGTGATGTCGCGCAGGGTTCCCACATAGCCCATCAGAGTCTCCTGGGAATCGTAGAGAGCGACAATCTGACCAGAAATCCAACAGAGGCTTTGATTGGGGCGTAGGATTCGATACTGTAGGGTCAGTTTTTGACGTTGACTGATGGCGTCTTCCCAGGCTTGAAAGACGCGATCGCGATCGTCCGGATGAATGGCGGTGAGCCAACCATAATCGAGAGAGTCTTCCCGAGAGAGTCCGGTGGTTTGACACCAATGAGGATTGACATAGCGACAAGCCCCGAGGGGATCGGCCAGAAACAGTCCCACAGGGGCAGATTGGACGATCAGGCTAAATTCATCTTCTCGCGGTTCTAGGGCAACTTGAAGCAGGCGCTGATCGCTGACGGGGCGTAGGGTCGCTAGCCAAGGGGTGGGTGTGGGCGATCGCGCTTGAGAGGAACGAGGCGCAAGGCGTTGGGCCCAAACATCGACGAGGAATTTTTGCCCATCCTGACGACAGGTCATGACCGTTGCACGCCAGTCATCTTGGGGGAACTCATGGGCGGCCTTAAGGGGAGATGGCTCTAGGAACTGACAATAGGTCTCTAGGGGATGACCGACGACTTGTTCGGCCCCGACTTGATAAAGGGCTTCTGCTTGGGGACTCCAGTACAACACGCGCCCCATCCCATCGACGACCATCGCGGCTTCCTCGATTTGAGTGAGGATTTGCTGTTGCCAGCGTACTTTTTGTTCCAGGGACTGGATAGATTGACCCTGCTGCTTGAGGAGTTGTGCTTGTTGTTCGAGCCGGGTTCGGAACTCCTGATTCTCGGCGCTGAGGTGTTGATAGTCGAGACGCTCTTGTAAGCGCAGGGTTAGGCATTCGGCAAGTTGCTGGCTGATCTCTTTGTCCTGAGATGTCCAACGGCGAGGGCGATCGCAGTGGTGGGCCATGAGCCAGCCCCAAGGTCGTTGTCCGTCTAGGTTGAGAGGATTGATGAGATAACTTTTAACTTGAAATCGCTCCAGGAGAGTGAGATAGCAGGGACTAAACGATTCTTGGCTGATATCATCAACGGCGTGAGTGGATCTCGGAGTCGTTAAGCGTTGAAGGCAAGTATCCTGAATCTGATGATGGAGACTGACGGAGCCAGGAGGCCGCACGGCTTCAGCGATGATGGTTCCCCGGTTGGGGTCGTTGACTTGATAGACAATGACGCGATCGCAGTCTAAGAGGGTTTGCAGTTCATTGACAGCGGTGTCCAGCAGAGAGGGCAGGGAACGAGCGCGATTCAATTTGAGGAAACTTGAGATAAGCTGCTGAGTCCTTGCTAAGGATACGTCAGCGTCTTGATTGCGACTGAAGTGGCTGCGATCGCTCATCGTTCTCCTAGAGTAATGCCTTAAATTGGGCTTGTGCCTTGGATAAGGATTCTCTCCATTCTTGCTCAGGATCACTATCGGCGACAATGCCGGCCCCCACTTGACCCCAAATCTGCCCTTGATGACACAGGAGGGTGCGAATGAGGATATTTAGGTCTAAATATCCTCGCTGATCTAAATAGCCACAAGAGCCGTAAAATAAACTGCGCCGCACGGGTTCGAGTTCTTCGATAATCTCCATACAACGCACTTTCGGACAGCCGGTGATGGTTCCTCCGGGAAAGACGGCGGCGATGGCATCAATGGGGTCAACGTTGGCCGAAAGTTGACCGATGACGTTACTCACCAGGTGCATGACATGGCTGTAGCGTTCGACGACGAGCAGTTCATTCACTTGCACTGAACCCCAGTCACAGACACGCCCGAGGTCGTTGCGTTCTAAATCCACCAACATGATATGTTCGGCGTTTTCTTTGCGGTTATCGAGGAGTTCGGCTTCGAGTTGGCGATCGCGCTCGGGGGTTTCGCCTCGGGGACGGGTTCCGGCGATGGGACGGGTTTGGGCGATTCCCTCCCGTAGCTGCAACAGTCGTTCTGGGGAACAACTCATGACCTGTCCCCAGGGGGTTTGCCAATAGCTGGCGAAGGGGGAGGGGTTAATTTCTTGCAGGCGGCGGTAAATCTGCCAGGGATGGCGGTTGAGATGGGTGTTAAAGCGTAGGGAGAGGTTGGTTTGAAAGATATCGCCGGCCCGGATATAGGCTTTGGCCTGACGCACCATCGCTTCGTAGTCGGCTTGTGAGGAGAGAAACTCAATCTCTGGAGGGGTGCTGAGGGGGCTAGGGGCTGCATCCATCGGCTGCCATTGGCTCCAGGTCTGTTCGAGGCGATCGAGCTGTTGATGGCTGCTGGCGGCGAACCAGAGGGTCTTGTGGTGATGGTCGATGACGGCGAAGCTTTCGGGTTCGTACCAGAAGGCGATGGGAAAGGGGAGGGGGTCGTGATTCTGGTTGGGGAGTTGTTCAATTTCCCAGCCGAGATCATAGCCAAGCCACCCCAGCCAACCTCCGGTGAAGGGAAGCTGGGCAATGTCTGGGGGAAGGATTGGGGTCTCTAAACTCCTTGCTAACTGACGCCGCAAAAACGGTAGAATTTCACCGAGTCCTGGAGTCCAATGCTGGGAGATGCCCCCCTTTTGTCGAGGACGACCGGCACAAATGGAATAGCCGGTTAAATGAGGAGTTTCTGAGGTTGAGGGACTTTCGAGGAGGACGGCGATGGGATCATCGAGGAATAACGCGGCAAAGACATGAGATGCTGTATGGGATTCCAGGGGATGCGATCGCCAAAACCAGGGCTGTTGGGCGTTCATAGGCGCGGTGTTACAGGACGGGGAATAGGACAGGTGAACGGTTAAGAGGCTAAGAGTCCAAGAGTTTAAGAGTTTAAGAGTTTAAGAGTTTAGGATGTTTAGTTATCTTAAGGGTTTGTTGGTCGGTGTTCAGATGGCGGTTCCTCAACGTCCTCTGTTGACGCTAGAGGTGAATGGCGTCGGCTATGAGATGCAGGTTACGCCACGATTCGCGCGGGAACTCCCCAGAACTCAGGAGGAGGTCCAGGTGTTTGTGGATTTGCAATTGCGTGATGACCGTCTGTTGCTCTTTGGCTTTGCAACAGCGGCGGAACGGGATCTATTTCGTCAGTTAATTCGGGCCAGTGGCGTGGGGGCCCAGTTGGCGATGGCCTTGTTGAGTACCTTAGCGTTAGAGGATTTGGTGCAGGCGATCGTCTCGGGGAATCATAAGATGCTTTCGCAAACCCCCGGAGTTGGCAAGAAAACCGCCGAACGCATTTCCCTGGAATTACGAGAAACCCTCGGTCAATGGCGAGAACAGGCTAATTTACAAGTCGTCGCCACGGTTGGGTTAGGGGGAGCGTTACTCGAAGATGTGGAGATGACGTTGTTGGCGTTGGGATATACCCCCCAGGAAGTGGTCTCGGCGTTGAATGCGGTGTCAAGTGATATGCAGTTTGGCGATCGTGGGAACGCCGAAGCTTGGATTAAGGAGGCCATTTCTTGGCTTTCGCGGGAGGTCGCTGACTAGAGATTAGATTCAACCCCTCCCGATGAACCCTCTTATGGCCCCAGAAATCACCGCAAATTGGCACATTTAATCACTATCCGAGTCTGAGAGTAATTGCTGCAATGCTTCCTCAAAGGCTTCAAGGGAAGGAAGCGTCGCCGCCTGAACTAGAAGTGCTTTCAGAGGTTGAACATCATCCAATTGATTCACCCCTTCAGTCAGGGAATTGGGAACGGCGGTAAATCGAGCCGTCAAGATCTCGAACACCGCCTCACGACTGCGACGTAAGGCGCCCTGTTCGAGTCCTTGTTCGAGTCCTTTTTCTTGTGCAAAGCGTTCTAGGGGAGTGATGTAGGGCATTTTCTGGTCCTCCTCGTAATTGGCAATTTCGGTGTTGAATGAGCGTTCGAGTTCTTCGGGGAGATTCATCAGCCAATTCACCAGTCGGAAGAGTTCAAGGATGTCTTGGCGGCTGTAACCCCGACGATATAGGCTTTTGGTTACCTCAAGCTTCCATTTTAGCCGTTCGTTGGGCTGCTGTCGGGTCGCTTGGCTTTTTAAGTGAGCCATCACCATCACAGCAAAGGGATTTGTTTCCTGTTCGAGTTGCTCCCACTGGGATTGATAGTCGAGGAGTTTGACACTGGGAAACCGGAATTGAGTTTCGCTTCCCCAAAGCTGGTAGCTAAATTCTTGGGGAGTCCAATTCGGTCGGTTATCGGCGAGGACAACCAGGGTGGCCACGGGTAATCGATAGGAATCAAAAATTCGATAGTTGTAGACAAACATTCGCTCGGTGAAGTCGGCTTCATACTGACTCTGGATTTCCAGGTGGATGAGAACCAACGCCGCCTGCTGGTCTTTAAGCCAAACTCTCACCAGTTTGTCGGCGAGGCGTTTTCCCAGTTCGGCATCTCGAATGATTTTCTGAAACTCTTTGTCAAGAAATTCATAGCCCCGAGACCAATCAATACTTTCATAGGCTTCGGGAAAGAAAAACTCCATAAAGTCTTGAAAGTAGATTTCTAAGGCTTCTTTCCAAGGACCGTCATAATCGGTGTTTTCTGCGTTTTGATTAGGATGCGGAGACATGACTCTGATGCAAGTTACTGTTAATCAAGCAAGACGTTAGTTGGTATTTGACTCGGGAAGAAATTTCGGATTATTTAGGGACATTCATGATGACTCTTTAATCCATCATAAATTCTTGTAAATCTTCAATCGTAATAGTCAGGTCTTTAGCAAAATCAGGAACCGGTAAGGTGTCGGTTGGATTCTCAAAAAATTGGGGCTGCTGTCCCGATTGATAGCTGAGAACCGTTAAACTATCCGGGTCGATAATCCAGCCTAACTGGGTGCCAGAATCTAAACAGTGCAAAATTTTACCTGTGAGGAGATTTTGAGATTGCTTGGGGGAAAGAATTTCAATCATCCAAGGGGGAGGAAATAAAATTCCGTTAGTGACTGACCCCGTTTCATCCCGAGGAATTTTATCCCAAGTGATGACAACAATATCGGGGACGAGCGAGCGTCCCGAAAAGGTTACTCTTAGTTCTGGGAAGGCTCGGGCAATTTTGGCTTTCCGCAAGCTGGCATTTATACAAGCGGTTAAATCACCCTGAATACTACTATGCTTACACTGTGGCATGGGCTTCTGAATAATGTGTCCCTCGATATATTCACTCGCTGGCTTGGTTTCGGGTTGGGCGAGGAAGCTGTCCAGGGTGATGGCTTGAACTGGAGTTTGAACCATGGGGCTGAGTCTCCTGCGTGATAACTCCCCTTTTACTATAACTTTGACGGCTAGGGTGATGTGCAAAAGGGGGATTGGTATTAAGATAAGAGCCAAGCTGCTCCTCATCGCTAAACGCCTGTGATTGTCGCTCAACCGATCGCCCCCTATCATCTAACCCCCACGCCACCCCCCTACGTGGAAGTTCTCGTGGACTGTCCGGGGTCGGAAAAACTGTTTACGTACGCCATTCCTGAGGGATTAGAGGTCGAACCTGGGGATATTCTCAGCGTTCCCTTTGGTTCGCAACAGGTGGGGGCGATCGCCATCCGCTTTCTCGCAACTCCTCCCCGAGAAATCGAGGTGACACGCATCAAAGCCGTTGACGATATCATCACCCGAGGCTTCTTTCCCCCTAACTATTGGCAACTCCTCGAACAGGTGGCAGAGTACTACTACACGCCCCTGATGCAAGTAATTCGCGTCGCCCTTCCCCCCGGACTTCTGCAACGCTCCCAACGCCGCATTCGCCTCAACCCCGAGGCGATTCCCCCTGGAGCCGAACAGTTCCTTAATCCCATCGCTCGCCGGGTTCTCGATATCCTTGAGAATGGGAAATCTGATCACTATAGCGCCACCTATCTACAGCAGAAAATTCCTGGGGCCAGTCGAGGAATTAAGGATTTGGTGCAACGAGGCTACGCCGAGAGTTACCTTGAAACCCCCCGGCCCGCCCAACCGAAACTGAAACAGGCGGTGATTCTTCTCGATGTTTCTCCTGTTATCTATACGGAACTGACCAAACGTCAGAAAGAAGTGCTCATTATCCTACAACGTCATGGGGGAGAACTCTGGCTGACGGACTTGTTGCAAATTGCTCGTACGACTCGCCCAACGATTAGTAATTTAGAACGTCGCGATTGTCTAGTGGTCGAGGGACGGGAAGTGTTGCGGCGAGAGGTAGGGGCCAGTGTTGCGGCTGATGCGGACAAAGACCTGACTCCGGCACAATCTCAGGCGTTGCAGCAGATTTTGCAACAGTCTGACTATTGTGAGATGTTGTTGCATGGCGTCACGGGGTCTGGGAAAACTGAAGTCTATTTGCAGGCGATCGCCCCCATTTTGGCTCAACAAAAATCCGTCCTGATTCTCGTCCCTGAAATTAGCCTAACTCCCCAACTGACTGATCGCTTCCGGGCCCGGTTCGGCGATCGCGTGTTCGTCTATCACAGCGCCCTATCCGATGGTGAACGGTTCGATACCTGGCGACAGATGCTCACAGGAGAGCCGCAAGTGGTCATTGGAACCCGATCCGCCATTTTCTGCCCCCTACCCCGTCTTGGGCTAATTGTGCTGGACGAGGAACATGATAGTAGTTTCAAACAAGACCGTCCCGCCCCCACCTATCATGGGCGAACGGTGGCAAAATGGCGGGCTGAATTAGAAAATTGCCCCTTAATTTTAGGCTCAGCCACCCCATCCTTAGCCACCTGGTTAGATTGTCGGCAAACGCATCCCCAACGACACTATCTTTCCCTCCCAGAACGAGTTGAATCTCGCCCCATGCCCCCCATTGAAATTATCGATCTCCGGGGGGAACTAAAACGGGGCAATCGCTCCATTTTCAGCCTCGCCCTGCAACAAGAACTACGGAGATTACAAGAGACCGGCAAACAGGGGATTTTGTTTATCCACCGGCGCGGACATAGTAGTTTTGTCTCCTGTCGCAGTTGCGGCTATGTCATCGAATGTCCCCATTGTGATGTCTCTCTTTCCTATCATCATACCCATGAAGGGGCGAATCAATTGTTACGCTGTCACTACTGCGGCTACACTCGCCAACATCCCCAGAATTGTCCTGAATGTAGTTCCCCCTACCTCAAGTTTTTTGGCAGTGGAACCCAACGAGTCATGCAGGAACTTGCTCGCAATTTTCCTGAGTTAAATGCCATTCGTTTTGATAGTGACACCACCCGAAATAAGGGCGCACATCGGGCATTGTTAACTCGTTTTGCTCAGGGAGAGGCTCAGTTATTAGTGGGAACGCAGATGTTAACCAAGGGGTTAGATTTACCGTCGGTGTCTTTGGTGGGAATTGTCGCCGCTGATGGACTGTTGAATCTCTCAGATTATTGGGCCGGGGAACGGGCCTTTCAAACCTTAACCCAGGTGGCGGGCCGGGCCGGACGAGGCGACGACCCTGGACGGGTGATTCTGCAAACCTATACGCCGGAACACCCCGTGGTGCAAGCGGTTCAGCGTTATGATTATGCTGAATTTGTTGAGGCGGAGTTAGAACAGCGGGAGGCGTTGGATTATCCGCCTTATGGCCGGTTAGTGTTGTTACGTCTGAGTGGGTTGGATGCGGAGTTAGTCGAAGCGACGGCGATGCAGATGGGGGAGATGTTGCAACTCCCGTTGGATGCGTCGGGGGGGTATGAGGTGCTTGGGCCAGTTCCGGCGGCGGTGTTGCGGGTGTCAGACCGCTATCGTTGGCAGATTTTGTTGAAGTTCCCCAGTCAGGACCGGGTGGACTTACAACCTCAGTTGCAACGGTTGCGAGATATCTGTCCGCCAAAGGTTCGCTTGGCGGTGGATGTTGACCCGTTGCATTTTGGTTGATGATGTTACATTTTGTTGCGAACTCCGTAAAAGCGGGCTGAAATTAACGATAGGTTTAAATGGGGGTTTAAAATTTCAGAACGTTTTTCTGTGGAAAATTAAAGTTTTGATGAACTTGGTTAAAACTTTGTTAAATAACATCACCCTTGACCCATGAAGCCAATCTATTGCGGTAAGCTGAGCTTACGGTGTTCTGGCTTCGTCCCTCATCCCGTAGGGAATCTAATCAGTGGTCTGAGTTGCGTACTTTCACGGATACTCAAACAAAACAATCTAGGGCAATCTAGTTAGGGGGCTTGACTGGGAAATTCTTCCAAACAGGTGTACCAAGGTTTTTTTCGGGAAATTGGGGTGATGAGTGTAATCTATCTTGGCGATCGCGAAACAGGGAAAACCTCTCTGGCCCTGGAACTCGCCAATCCCAACGGTCAGTATGTTAAGGTTCTCTCACCGGACTATGAGGGACTCAAGGCCCTTTTGTATGATGATGACGAGGGGAGAACGCGACCGACAGAGGCCGCTCAATCCACCCATGACCGTTCCCTGGACATTGAAGTGGTGGTTCCCACTCGCCGTAAGACTATTTATACGGAGTGGATTGACACGCCTGGAGAAATTTGGCGTCCCAATTGGCAAAAAAATAACGCCAATCAATGGAATAAGTTTCTAACAGTTGCTCAAAGTTGTCAGGGAGTATTACTGGTGGTTCCTCCCTATCGAGAAATTGTCAGCCAGGGAGCCGATATTAACCCCGATGATTTTGTCACCCAACAGCAATGGATTCGACGCTTCGATCGCTGGGTTGACTTTTTCCAAAATGACTGTTCCCAAATCAAACATATTGCTCTATGTCTCAATAAAGCCGATCTTCTCCAGGGAGTTGATCTCAAACGAGAAGCTCAGAAACTGGCCTATCATCCCCAAAACTCACGGATGAACTGGATGCAGCGGAATGATTATATCTTTAAACGCTTTTTCCGTCCCGTTCGCCGCCAGATCGCTCAACTGAATCAGCGGACCTCTGGTTTATCGGTTAAATGTTTTATTACCAGTATTTATAATCGTGAATTATTAGAGCTTCCTTGGATTTACTTAGGGACGTTCCTTAAAGGAAACTCCTAAGACTGATATCATCAACATAACTGAGTTAATTAACATGGGTAACATCTGTATTATTGGTCCGCGAGCATCAGGAAAAACAACCTATCTAGCAGGACTCAGCTACTTTGCTGAAGCCAAAGGTTCAGGGCGAAATTATACAATCACACCCGTTAATGAAGACTCGAAGGAATTGACCATTAACGCGGAAAATACCATTTTACAGGGATTATCCGTAGAACCGACTCGCTTGGGGGATGGGATTCAGACCGTCGATGACCTTCCCTACTACTCCTTTGTGATTGAAGCCAATCGGGGGCTATTTAGGCCTAAAACCTCGATTCAACTGAATGTTCGTGATTATCCCGGTGAGGTGTTTGAGCAAATCATCAACGCCAATGAAGAGGATTCGATTCATGAGGAGTTTATCGATGAATGCTTGATGCCGGATGTGGATGGGGGATTGTTACTTTTTACTGAATGGGAGAGTAGCAGCGATCGCTTCTATAGTCAACTCATGGCTCGCTTTTTAGAGATGCTCGATGAACGAGGTCGCCTAGACAATTATCGCTTAGCCGTGGCCATGAGTAAATGTGAACGGGGAGAAATCTGGCCGGGACGACTTGACCCGGAAATTGATTTATTTGGCGTTTACCTGAAAAAAACCCTCAACATTCTTAAGAGAGGACTTCCTCCCAAAAACTTACGCTTTTTCGCCATGTCCACGTTTGGCGTATTGGGGAAATATAATCCACGACCGAACCGAGTGAATGCGTTTGGAAGTGATGGACGAGCTTCGATTCTACGAGATCCCCCCTGTTGGAACCCCTATAATTTGCTTGAACCTCTCTATTGGCTCAATGGTTCTTGACTTAGATCTCAGGTTTCTCTCTCCCGCTTGAACAGCCTCATTTAGCTTCAATTATGAAATTTTTCCGCCGTAACAAAAAGGATACATCTGACACGAATGATGCTCCAGCGCAAACATTGTCTGGTGATTCAACCCTACGAATTATCGGCGATCGCGCCTCAGGAAAAACCGCCTATCTCGCCTCCTTAGCCTACTGGCCTAACGCAAATTCCGACAGTCCTGTCGATAGTGTGACCCCCATCGGTGAGGAGGGGGAAGAACTGGTTGAGAAAGCGCGAGATCTCCTCGAACAAGGATTAGAACTCGAACCGACGGATCTGAATGCAGATATCGATGAGGTGAAAGACTATACCCTGAGTATTAATCTCAAAGACCGCTTTTCCTGGTTACGGGGGGAAGGAAAACAGGTGCAACTCAATGTCAGTTGTAAGGACTATGCGGGGGAGTTTTTTAGCGATTTACTCTATAAAAGTGGTGACTCTCGCCTCGAAGACTATTTAGAGGATTGCTGCTTGGCGACGGGGTTGTTGTTTCTCGTCGATGGAACCACCCATCGCAAAGACCGAGATTATGCGATGGGGATGGAGAAGTTTTTGATGGAACTCGATCGCTCCCAAGTCGAACTCCAGCAGCGACGGATTGCGTTGGTATTGAGTAAATGTGAACAGTCGGAGTTGTGGGTGAACCGACATGAACCGCAAAAATTGGTGAAGGCTCGTTTTCCTAAACTGTCGAGTCAGTTGGAGATTTGGTCGAGGGGGGGGAATGGTTCGGTGGACTATTTCATAACCTCCGCCTTTGGGATTTTGGGACGACAGTATCCTGAACCGAACTCGAAACGCTTGCGGCGATCGCGCGATGGAACCACATCAGTGATTAAAAAGCCGAAACTCTGGCGACCCTTTGGCTTAGTGTCCCCCATTTACTGGCTCTGTACCGGAGAGCGTCACCGGGAACTTGACCGAGATTAGCGGGATTGACCTTAACCCGAGGTGTCCCGAATTTCTTTTACTGCTGAGATAGCTATGACTGTCAATTCTAATTCTCCAAACCTTGGAAGTGTCCCCCTTGAGATTCACGAATTTAGTACCGGGATTGAAGTAAAACGGACCGCTTCAGGCTGGGAGTCGGGGGGATTTACTGGGGTGTTTATGAATCAAACCCTGAATCCGATTCCTCAAGCCGTCTCCGATGCGATCGCCAACGGAGGCTTTAAGTTAGCCGAGGGAGCCAGTAGCGACAATCCGGCGATCGTGGGACGAACGGTGACTGGCTATGGCGAACAGTGGTCAGTGGTGGCGGTGGTGACGCGGGGAAAAGACGATCGCGGTCGGCCCGTATCCCTCTACCGCTACTTTCTCACCCAAGCCAGCCAAGGAATTGAGGCCATTTTACGCTGGATGGGCCGCCAGATTCGCGTCTTTGATCCCTTCGACCCTCAAACGTTGGGTCAGCCTCATCGAACTCAGTTCAGCCACCAAGAGATTCCCCTCCCAGAGCAATTTCGCACACTCCTCACGGGGGACATCCCCATCCTTATCCCCGCGACGGTTCCTTGTACTCCCTTAATTGTCAATCGCTTAACTCAGGAATTACAACCGTCTGGGGAAACGGCTTGGGCCTATAATGTGGCGGCGTTGGAGCGACCTGAGTATTTCCAGGTAATTTGTCCGATAGATGGGAAAGCGGAGGGGATTTTAAGACAGGCGATCGTTCGGAGTTCCGCCTCGCCTCCCCCCATTCCTGGCGATTCCAATATCAAGACAGCGATTAAAGCCTGTATGAATGGTCGCGTCAAGATAAACCATATTCAATCCATTGAAAATGCGCTCGATAATCCCAATCTTGATGAGAAGTATTGGACAAAACTCCTGGATAAGCAAGGTGCATCTCAGGCGATATCTGGCGGTTTGTATGCCGATAGAAATTTTCGTCTTCTAACCCTCAAAGCCATCGTCATCCCCAGTTTTTTGCCTAACTTCTTAGACTGGATGGATCAACCCAAGCAGTTAAATAACTATTACCTATCCACTCTAAAGTTTCAGACAGAAATCCTCAACAAACTGGGCAAAAATTTAGAGAAAACCTCTAAAATTAGTGAAAATCTTGAGCGAGGTATTTGCGGTCTCATCCCGCATCTAGTCAAGAATCCCCAACTCCTCGATGCAGCTAGTTTACTCCTGGGGTCTTCTACTGGGTTATGGTCGAGTCAGTATCGTAAGTCTCTTTATCCTAAGCTAGAAAATGACCTAGACTTGATGCGCAGACATATTTATGGTCACAAAGGCCTATCCTTCCAGGCGACTGAATACCCAGAATGGAAAAATTTTCTGAGTGAACTCACTTCAATTTGGAAATTTTCCAAGGTTAAAAAAAAGCAGTATTTGCCCTTAGCCAAATTGTTTGAGGAGGCGAAAACTCCCAAACTAGCCGCCTTCTTCTATCAAGTCTCAAAGGGAGAAATTCACAAATCTCTATTCTTCAAGGTATCGCAGCGGGAGTGGCAAGACCAGCTTTTTGGAATTAGAATCAAGCGACAGATGGATTTGGAGGATGTCATTGACATCGTTTTTTTCGCAAACGTAGATCTCGGAGGAATTAACATGAATCGACTAACGGCTATTTTACTATTTGCAGTAGTTTTTGTAATGGGTGGTGTTGGAGCTTCGGTGATTTCTGCTAGGTCTACGAATGAGTTGGTTGATGAGAGAACTGAAACTATTCGGGGAAAACTTACGGAAAAAGAACAAGAAATAGAATCTTGGCAACTTTTTGAGAAGCATATCCTCCGAACCCAACCCGCTCTGGATCAATTACGACATAACCTAAATGCAGATCTCGAAGCATTTATTAGGGATAACCCCCCAGGTTCAAATAACCACATTGCATCCAATCCAACAAATATTTTTATCCAATTATTGAAAGAAGTTTTAATACCTGAGGATAATTGGAGCTTTAGCGAATCCTTGAAAGATTTTTTGAATCCTGAGGGTGAGGATATTCAACGGGATGATATTCAATACTACTCTATGTTTCGAGAGAAAGAACAGGGAGATACATTTATTCAAGCCGTTAAAGCCTACCAGAATAGAAATGGACTAGCACAAGATGGAATCATTGACTCTGAAGGAGAAACAATTCAGAAATTAGCAGCAGATATCAGGGAAAAATTGAGGTGAATTTAGTAACCCTGGATAACCCTCGACAAACGAGATGCAACAGTTTGACTGAAACACAAAACCCAGACCAACATGAGAGACATCGCCAGACAAACAATTCAGGACATCATTAAAACTGGGAAAATCACTCATTCCTCTGTCAGCTTGTTAGAAAATGCAGTTTCTTTCATCTCTCAAGCTGAATGGAAAAAAATAGCCGACGAGTTAGGACTCACTGTAGGACTTAAGGGTTTTTTCTATTACAAAGAATTGATTTACCTCTGTACCCTGAAAGCCTTACTGGCTCCTAAATTTGTAACAAAATTAATTCTGTGGATGGCTGACGCTCCTGAGTCCGCCTATCAAATTTTTATCACCTTACAGAAAAGCATTCAGTCCGTTGACCCTGAGTTTCTGCAAAATTGCCCCAACCTTAAAAAACAACTCGAATCTGGAGTTACATTTCTATTATATCGACTGGTTTCCAAACAATCTCAACTCATCCATCCCGCCATCAAACTCTTAACCTCTCCTGGGGGTCTCTGGTCCAATACCTATCAAATCCTTGTCGCCGAGGAATTAAAATCGTACTTACGACACATGAACCCCCACGCCGACCTAGACTTCAGCTTGGAGTCCGTCTCTTCACCACTGTTCAAAGAACTATTAGCCGACATCTACCGATTTTGGGATGACGAAACTGAGCCAAGCCTGGACTCCCGCTATCACCCCTTAGCCGTTGTCTTCGAGAAAACCGAACAACCTCATCTCGCCGCAATTTTCTATCAAATTTCCCAAGGCTACGTTCCCAAAGCCGTCGTCAATCGCCTATCGGTGGTGAAACTCCCTCCCCGACTCTATGGCCTCATTCTCCAACCTGAAGCCGGTTCGCAGTTCCCAAAAGCCGACCCATCTACCCTAACCCCGCCTCCCTCCAACTCCATTGCAAATCCTCCCGAAGTGGACATCCCCGAGGAGATTGTTGTTGAATCGGAAACCGAGGACTTTTCCATTGGCGAAGAGGTGGTGATTCCAGCTACAACCGAGAACGCTTCTCCCGAGGATTCTTCCCTTGACCAAGAGGAGGTGATTGCACCGACAACCGAGAACACTTCTCCCGAGGATTCTTCCCTTGACCAAGAGGAGGTGATTGCACCGACAACCGAGGAACCCCCTGCGAACGTCAAACCTGCACCACCGGAACCCACGCTTCCCCCCAAAACCGCTCTTAAACGAATGATGCTGCGAGGGAAAGTCAGCCTCGACCTCATCAGTTCTTTAGAGTATGCAATTCCTAAAACATCTAAGTCAGAATGGCTTGAGATGACCGATGCGTTAGGTGCCACAACCGCCATGACGCAAGGAATATACACCCATCAAATAGCTCGTCTCTATACCCTCAAATCTATCGTCCTCCCCAGTTTTTTCCCGGAGTTTTTGGTCTGGCTCCATCAGTCGAAAGATTCCCAAAGTCACTATGCAGCATCGTTAGAGTTACAGCAAAAAATATACAAAGAACTATCCAAAACATCTTATGATTTTACTGCGATTAGCAAACAACTCCAGCGAGGAATCTGTGTCATTATTTATAATCTTGTCAATAACCCAACCGTTCTCCCTGAATCCTGTCTATTTTTTACTTCTTCCACTGGCTTATGGTCGAGTCAGTATCGCAAGTCTCTTTATCCTAAGCTAGAAAATGACTTAGACTTGATGCATCGATATGTTTATGGACAGAACAATTTACCATTCCATGCGACTGAATACCCAGAATGGTATTTTATTTTGAGGGAACTCATTGTAATTCGCCGAGATTCCAAGGTTAAAAAAAAGGAATATTTGCCATTAGCCAAGTTGTTTGAGGAGGCAAAAACTCCCAAACTAGCCGCATTTTTCTATCAAATATCAAAAGGAGGAGTTTCTAAGCCTTTGTTTACGAAGGTGTCAAGTCATCAATGGGGAGAAAAGCTGTTTGGCATCAAAATAAAGCGACAAATCTGTTTTGATGATTTTATTAACATTATTTTTTTTGAAACCGTCAATATCGGAGGAATTCAGATGACTCGTTTAACAGCAGCTTTTGTCTTTTTAATGTTTTTCTTGATGGGAGGTATTGGGGGTTTGATTGTTTCTGCAAACTCCACTGAGAAAGTACTTGAGGAAAGAACTAACGAATTTCGAGATGAACTCAATCAAAGGGAAAAAGAAATAGCGTCTTGGCAAACTTTTTGGTTGCATGTTAATAGAACGGAACCAGCTTTAGAACAGTTACAAGAGGAACTACGTTTCAATCTTGATATGTTTATTCGTCGCCGTCCTCAGAGGCTACCTGCATACGTCCATAGAGATGCAGTTTTTATTCACTTCTTGAAAGAGATTTTAGCCACAGATGAAGTTCCATATGATGCTATTCAATACACCCTTATATTTCAAGACAAAGAACATGGAGATACATTTATTCAAGCCGTGAAAGCCTACCAGAATAGAAATGGACTACCACCAGATGGAATTATTGACCCTGAAGGAGCAACAAGTCAGCAATTAGCAGCAGATATCCGAGAAAAACTACGGTAACACTCTCCCCTTAACCCCAATTCCCCGACCCCTTGCCTTCCCCTAGCGTCCATCGTGTTATATAACATTTATATGTCCCCCATTCCCCGCACCGCTCAACCGCCACGGAAATTTTAACCCATGCGACCTTACCTTTATATCCTTGCGGGACTGACCTCCGCGCTCCTGGGTTGGAATCTCGGACAACTGATTCTCAGTGATTTCGGCTGGTTGCAACCCTTCCCCGAAGTCGTCCTCTTCCCCTGTATCGCCATTTCCCTCGCCATTGGAAGTGTCGCCAACGAAATTTTTGTCAGTAACCCCACCCGTCCCAAACTGAGTTTGCGAATGCTGCGAATCCCGCTGCTCATCGCCTTGGGAGTGGGACTGTTGGCGGGGGGAATTGCGGGGGTTGTCTCACAAATTCTCTTTCTCCCGGACATCCCCGTTCCCGCCTTTTTTGTGCGTATCTTTGGCTGGCTAGTGGTGGGAGCGGCGGTCGGATTTGCGGAAGGATTGAGTTGGCGATGGCATAGTTTAGAAGCAGGAAACCCCAAACGGTTCCGCCAACGACTTCTCCTCAGTGTCAGCGCCGCCAGTTTCGCCAGTCTCTTGGCTGCATCTATCTTTGAGTTAATTCGTCAACTTTGGGAGACCGTCCCCCCAGCTTTTAGACCCTATGAAGACCCCCTAGGATTTGCACTTTTAGGACTCTGTTTAGGGATTGCGTTCAGCGTCACCAATGCGTCCCCCAGTTATCTCCCGGCCCTCAGAGCCGGACGAGGCTTTGAATATACGGGTGAAGATTATGAAGACATTGACCCCCAAGCTACCATTGTCCAGCGAGACTATCCCAAAATCGATCGCTCCCAGCTAAGATTTATCACCTACCTCTCCAAAACTGACGATGATGAGGACAAAATCGAAGAAGGATTATCCATCGAACTCCCGCCAAAAGGAGTAATTCGCATCGGTTCAGCGGACAAGGCCCAGATTCAACTTCCCAACCTTCCTCTCCACGCCGCCGATATCCGCTTTAAAGGAAAAGAAGCCGTCTTATGTCCTAATCCCAGATTTTATGGAACCGTCGCCGTCAACGGAACCCGCCTCGGTTCCCGTCGTGATGTCACCCTTAAACATAACTACGTCCTGACCTTCTATACTATTGATGAAGATGATATCGAAACCCCAGAAAACTACCGCTTGGTCTTCTACAATCGCTTTTTCGACCCGATGGCTTAGTGGGGTCGCATTGGCCCTAGTCACGGCTTCCCCCGTCTGGGGACAAAATGTGAACCTGATGGGTCGTCCCCAGATTGAAAATGACCGGGTAAAACTGCGAGTTCAGGTCACTGATGACAACGACCGTCCCGTGATGCAGCTTCAGGAGGAGCAGTTTGAGGTTTTAGTCGATGGAGACCCCATCACCGTTGACAACTGGCGCAGTCCGGAAGAAAGCCAACCCCCACCCGCTTGGATTGTGGTCTTGCTGGACTATACCGGGAGTATGAACCAAAAAGATACAGGGGGACAAACTCGCATCGCCAGCGCCATCGCGGCGACTCGTCGCTTTTTGTCGGAAACTCGCGATCGCGGTGGTGATACGCGAGTGGCGATTCTTCCCTTTGGCGTTGGGGGAGGAACCTGTGAGGGCCATGACGTGACACGGGAGGGAATCAGTCAGCGGTTTTTCTCTCCCGGAGATGTGCGACAGGAGAATTTATTAAGCTATTTGGAATCGGAAACTCCTTGCGCTTCGACAGATATTTATGGTCCGGTGAATGAGGCGGTGCGTCTATTAGCGAACCGCGATGATGAACGATTTTATCTCCCGGAAGACTCGTCAGAGCCTGACCCTCGCTTATCCGTGATTCTCCTCTCCGATGGCTACCACAATCGACCCAATGGAGAACGGGATTTTGAGAATTTGATGACCCTCCTCAATCGGGAGAATCATATTACGGTTCATACGTTGGGGTATGGCTATACCCAAGAACAGTTAGGACAAATGTTTGACTTGGGACGACCCGCGACCATTGATGATGTTCAGACCTCTAATAATCCAGATAACCCCGTTCCAGCGGAATTGTTTGTTGAGGAGGAACCCTTACAGCAAATGTCTGAGGCGACGGGAGGAATTGCTGAATTTTCGGGGAATGAGGATGATATTTCGCAGGCCTTGCGCTTATTCCTGGATGCGCTTCTCGGTGAGTATGAACTAAGTTATCAGGAAACTGCTGACCGGGGTGAAATTCGTCAAGTGCAGGTTCAAGTTGATGTCAATAATGAGGAGGTAGTGAGTGAGAAACAGTCTTATACGGTTCCCGTTTTTGGGCGATCGCTCCCCCTCGGAACTCGCCTAACTATGACGGGATTTCTCTTAATTCTCTTAGGATTCGGTGGCGTGTTACCCTTCTATCTCTGGGGTCAAAAACTGAAACGAGATGCTGAAGAGGATTTTTAGACCAATCTTGCTTTTCTCAAATCAATCCTCTATGATGATAATGAATCATTCCCTTAAAAAAATTTGCAAAATAGCATCTTGTTTAGGATTAGCGGCAACTCTGGGACTATCAGGCTGTCGCTCAGTTTCCCAATCCCCAGATGGAAGCGAACCGAGTTCGACTGAGCCAGAAATCTCGGAACTTCGGACTTGTCCAGATAGTCCGATTAGAAGCTTGTCTCACACAGAAACCCTAAATTTGCAAGACCAAAACCTGCAACGACGACTTGAATTTTCCGAAGGAGAAGATATTGGCTTTACCTTCCCCGGAACGGCGGGACATGAGTTTGAGTTTCGTTACCCAGAAGATGAGGTTTGTGTTTGGGTCTATACACCTGATAATCGGATATTATCCAGTTCCACGTTACCCAGAACGGGATTCTATACCATCCAAGTGGCGTCTCGTTACGGCTCCCCAGTGTCGAGTTTAGAGTTAGAGCTATTCGACCCGGAATCCAGGGTGGTCTCAACAGAGTTGTCTCGAACCTCGCAGAGGGGGGATACGTCATCTAGTGGTTCAACTCGTACATCTAACCGCCGCCGTTCAGCCTCCTCTTCGCCATCAATTTCATTCGATCGCAGTTCGTTTCCCAAAGCTGAATGTGGGGATTCTCCTCCGACGAATCCGAGTTCCTATCCCGTGACTTTTTATCCCGTGAATGCTCCGTATACTGAGCGAAATCTACAACGGGCCAAATCGCTGTTTTGTCGAGATTCTTACAAGAAATATATTTCAGATTCTGATCAGTATAAAATCCAAATTGCCTCATTTACCAGTCGAGAGCGTGCTGAGGCGTTTTCTGAGTTGGTCGGAACGGAGATAACGGGAACTCATATTGGAGAAGTGTCCACAAGAGAAAGTCCATAAATCAGTCACAAATCAAGAGGTTCAAAGAAACCATGAATCAATCTCAATACCTATCTCAATGGGGAATCACCCTGATGATATTCGGATTATTCGGCTGTGATGGACCTTCTCCTGAATCCCCAAGTCCATCCGTTGAGGAATCTGTGATTGTTCCATCATCTCCAGTTGATTGTTCTGTGCGATCGCAGGGAGGATTAGGAAATCCCCAACCCCTAGACTTTTCCGAATTAACCGTCCGTAAACAGGGGACAATTACCGCCGAGGAAGATTTAGTGTTTGTTTTTCAAGGGGAACAAGGCGATCGCCTCAGTTACGAGTACGATGAGGAACAACTCTGTCTCTGGGTTTATGCACCCAATAATGATCGCATCTCCGAAGGAGAACTGACTCGAACCGGTCAATACATGATCCAAGTTTCTTCTCGCTATCCTCAAGGAACCTATGACCTTGAAATTGACCTACGGAATCCCATCTTGCTGACTCGTCAGGAAGAAGAGAGAGTTTTGCAAGCCATCAACAACTACTTAGAAGCCAAGCCACAGCTATTCGGTCCCTCCTTAGATCGGGACGCCGCAGTTGAGGTTTTAACGGGAGACCAATATGATAAGGCGATGGGATCTATTCAATGGCTGAAAAGGTATAGGGGCTATTATGACTATCATATCAGCAAAATCGACGATAGTAAAAATTTTCAACTCGAAGGAAACAGGGCTAAAATTGATGTTACTATAACGGAACACCTAACACTTTATATTAAGGGCGAAGTAGATCGAAGTAACAGTACAGCTAGCCCTAACACCAACGACTATCGCATTAGACTAGAAAAAATAAATAGAAATTGGAAAATAAGTAATATCGACAGTCTATAAACTGGGTGTATTTCAGTTAGGCAAGTGTTGAACCCACCCCGCGCTATCGCGAACCCCTCCCAGGAGGGGAAATACTTGAAAAATCCCCTCTTGGGAGGGGTAGGGGTGGGTTATCTGAAGCGATAGCACGCATTGAGATGCACCCTATAAACTTGTATTCATGCCAAGGATTTCATTAGCTAAAAAATCAACAGTTCTCGATGCCAAACTATCATAATTATGGTTAGAACATCTCGATGGAGTTCCTGGTTCAACCGACTCCCAAAACCCATTTTATTCGGACTCTGCGGTGGACTCGGCTGTTTCGCCGCCGCCGGAATCCTAGGAGAACCCTGGCTGGCCCTCACCCGACAACCCCCCAGTCAAGAAACCCGTCCCCAAGCCCTCGTTTTGCTCATCGATACCTCCGGAAGTATGGGGGGAGGAAGACTCGAAGAAGTCCAAGCCGCCGCCAGCGCCTTTGTCAGTCGCCAAAATCTCGATCGCCACGACTTAGCCCTCGTGGAGTTTAACAGCCAAGCCCAGATTATCGGAGACTTCAACACAGGAGAAGCCGAACGTCTCAGAGCGATCGCCAACCTCCGAGCTTCAGGAGGAACCAACTTCATCGCCGCCTTCAATCTCGGAGAATCCCTCCTCCAACAGAGTGACTTTACCCCCAATCTGCTCCTATTCACCGACGGCGTTCCCAACAATCCCCAAGCCGCCGCTCAACGAGCCGAAGCCTTGCGCCAACAAGAGATTAACCTCTTCGCCATTGCAACAGGCGATGCTGACGTCGCCTATCTCGAACACATCACCGGCGATCGCGATCGCCTCGTCTACGCCGACTCAGGAGACCTCGAAGACGCCTTCATCGCCGCCGAACAACTCATCTACCAACAGCAACTCGTCGAATCCGAAGCCACCGGAGACTACGGCTTACTCTTTGGCCTGCTGCGCATCGGAGTTTGGACAGGATTTTTAGCCCTAGGAACCTCCCTCGCCCTGATGATCGGACAAAACTACCATCTCCGCCGTCGCCTCCTCTCCTCCCAAGAAGCCCTCTATGGCGGCGCTGGCGGCTTTCTCGCTGGCTTAACCGGGGGTGCGATCGCCCAACTGGCCTTTCTCCCGAGCGCCAACTTCCCGCACCTTTCCTGGCTGGCCCGTCTTCTCGGCTGGACTGTTCTCGGAACCCTCGTAGGTGGCGGAATGTCCGTCTTCGTTCCCAACCTCCCCCTTCGTAACGCCCTCCTCGCCGGACTCCTGGGGGGACTACTAGGCGCTGGAGGGTTTCTGCTGCTCGATCTCGTCGCCAGCGTCATTGTAGGCCGTTTAGTCGGAGCCTGGATTTTGGGATTTTGTCTGGGCCTGGCGATCGCCCTGACCGAAACCTTACTGCGCCAAGCCATGATTTCCATCCAATGGACTCCCAACGAATCCACCACCCTCACCCTAGGCCGAGAGCCGATTCACCTCGGAAGTTCCCGCCAAGCTCACATCTACCTTCCCAAAGTTGACACTCCCGCCGTTAAATCAAAGATTATAACGGGGGATTCTTGCTTCATCAGGTTTGTCTAGCCCCAGAGCATTTTTGCCCCGAAACCCCGTCCAGATTCCCCTCCACAAGCATCTGTTTAACGTCCACTGACTGTCCGGCAGCAGACTGCAAAACTTGGGTTACGCTTCGGTTTCTCATTCTTAGACTATGCCGCCCCTGTCATCAGGTACTTCTTTTTGGTCGGACATTCTAGCTGGCGAGAACCACCAATCTTGCCTCTCGTGGCACACTTGGGTGCGTTGGCTCCACAAGTCTACCACATATTTTTAGTCAAAATTCATCTCACCGCTAAGCCTTCGGCTCTAACGGGAGTCTTCTTTTGACATTTAAGATAAAGGATTTCCCCCTCAATTCGCCTCCGTCTTTCTGGAAAACGACCAAGTCATCCTAGAATTTCATCCCTCAATCCAAGAACAGGAAAAATATCAAAACATGAAGAATCTTAAACAGACCTTAGCCGATGGTTCTCGCCGAAAATTTGGTGATATACTACTAGAGATTCACCATAAAAACTAAGCGTATTATCCTATACCTTCCGGGTTACTAGCAAGCCGCATGGTTCTCTATACCCTCTATCTCAAAAATAGCAATACCCCCGACCTGCCCGAAGTGAGCTATCAACTCGATCTGTCTCCGAGCCAAGAAAATAACCCCGACTCACTCTTCCCAAAAGCAAATCGCGATGGCTTACGACAACTTCTCCAAGAAAAGACCGCCGCCTCCATTAGCAACGCCAACCTCACACAAATCATCAACCATTGGCTCGACGATATCCGAGAAGGCTATCGCTCAACCCGGCTAGTTCTAAAACTCGCTCCCCTAGAATTAGAAAACCTGAAAAACCTCAGCGATCGCGGAAACCCAAGCCTTCCTCCCTTCTTCCCCCCCGACTTCTCCCAAATCAGCCCCGAAGGAGGCGCATTACCGCCCTTAAACTTTAACTAACCCTAGCCACATCCTCCCCCAGCCATGCTCAACGTCACCCTCACCCCCCATCTCGAATTTCTCAGCGCCGACAAAGCCGGACAAAAACTCTTTGTCATGGCCAAACTGCGCCCCAGCGCCGACGTCTCCGCCAGTCGTCCCACCAGCAGCTTCAGCCTAGTCATCGACACCAGTGGCTCAATGTATGACAGCAGCGAACTCGGGACCGCCAAAATCGACGTCGTCATCCAAGCCTTAGAACACCTCATCAGTTCCAGCCAAGCCGACGCCCGCGATCGCATCTCCCTCGTCCAATTCGACGACTCCGCCTCCATCCTACTTCCCCTCACCCCCGCCACCGACAGCGATCGCCTGCAAAACGCCATCAGCCAACTACGAGACTTCAGCGGTGGAACCTGCATGGCCCTAGGAATGGAGAAAGCCCTCAGCCTCCTGAAAAACAGCGACCTCACCAGTCGTCGCACCCTAATTTTCACCGACGGACAAACCTTCGACGAAAGCGATTGTCGAGACTTAGCCGTCAAATTCGCCCAATCAGGAATCCCCATCACCGCCCTAGGGGTAGGAGACTACAACGAAGACCTACTCATCCATCTGAGCGATCGCACCGGCGGACAACTCTTCAACGTCATCGACGGACAAAGCCAAGGAGGAACCGACATCTCCATCAGCGAGCTTCCCAACACCATCTTTCAACAAGTCCAAGAGGTTCAAACCGAAGTCGTCAACAACCTCAAACTCAACCTAAAAACCGTCCAAGGCGTCAACCTACAACGCATCAGCCGCGTCTATCCCGATCGCGCCGACATTCCCCTCGACCAACAACCCTACTTCATCGGAAGCGCCCAAGCCCACGACGACACCGTATTTCTCCTCGAATTCGACATCGACAGCCGCGCCGGTTCCCGAGTGCGCATCGCCCAACTGGGGCTAACCTACGACATTCCCGGCCAACAACGACGCGGAGAACTTCCCCCCCAAAACCTAGTCGTGCAATTCGTCCCCGGACAAACCGGAATGGCGCAACCCAACCCCGAAGTCATGGGCTACGTCCAACAATGTAACATCGGTCAACTCGTCGATCGCGCCGCCACCATCGCCGACCAAAACCCCGACCAAGCCGCCCAACTCCTAGAAACCGCCAAACGAGTCACCGTCAAAATCGGCAACGACGCCATGGTGCAATCCCTCAACCTCAGTATCGATGAAGTCCGCAAAACCCGCAAACTCTCCTCCGGAACCCGCAAAACCGTCAAAATGGGGGCCAAAGGAAAAACCGTCAAAATGACCAGCGATGACCTCAACAACGGACTCTCCCAAGAACAAATCCGGGATATCAGCGGAACCTAACCCAATCAACCCAACCCAATCAACCCCATCAACCCAATTACTTACAAAATAGAACCATGTCCATTACCTGTTCCACCTGCGGCTACGATGGAAATCCCGACAACGCCGAATTTTGCGACGCCTGTGGCGCCGAACTCAGCCTAAGCGCACAACCCCAAAGCAACTCTACCGCACCCGACAGCACCCCAGACAGCACCCCAGACAGCACCCCAGAGATTATTCCCTTCACCCCTCCCGCACCCAACAGTCCCCCCCCAGTCGAGAGTCAAGACCCCGTCTTCACCCCTCCCACGCCCAACAGTCCCCCCCCCATCGAGAGTCAAGACCCCGTCTTCACCCCTCCCCCAGCCCCCGGTAATGCGCCTCCCGCTCCCCCCAGTTTTCCCATCCGTGAGACAGTCCCCCCAGCCGCCGCCAGTCCCCCCGCCAGTTCCCCAGCGATTTGTCTCACCGCCAAACAAACCAACGCTCCCCAAAGCGAATTTCCCGTCCATCAAATTTCCCTCATCGGCGTGTTTGACCCTGACAGCGGTCCCGTGGACATCGACCTAGAAAGCTTTATCGGGGGAGAAACCGTCTCCCGTCATCACGCCGAAATTTACCCCGAAGCAGGAACCTGGATGGTGAAAGACCTCGGTTCGACCAACGGTGTCTTCATCAAACCCCAAGGACAACCCCGTTTTTCAGCCAGAATTACCCGTCCGACTCCGCTCAATCCCGGAGATGAAGTCGCCTTCGGAAAAGTGCAATTTTTCGTCCAAGCCTCTTAACCTCCCCTCCCCATCCCCCCTCCGACTCACCATAGGACAACGCCATCGTGACTTCAGATGTAATTACCGAAAACAGCCGCCTCAGCCTATCTCCCTTCTCCCTGACGGTTCTGGCGAATTTGGGTCAACGGGGTCAAATTCGCTATTTCAAAGTCCGCGTGGAGACTGAAACCGGAGACACCCCTCAGGACGGATTATTACGGATTGGTTCCGCTCAAGGGTTACTTCAGCAGGAGTTACAACTCCGGGACACCCTAGGAAATTATGGACTCATTGCGCCTCTACTGGCTCAGAGTCAGATTTCTGACCTATCCGAGATTTTGCAGTTGTCCCAAGATGTGGGGGAGTCTTACCTCAGTGAGGAGGATGGGGGGGACTCCCTAGCTTCCGTCGAACCGGAATCTGAAGACTCTGAATCTGGAAACTCTCAATTTGAAGACTCTGAATTTGAAGACTCTGAATCTGAAGACTCTGAATCTGAAGACTCTCAATCTGAAACAGAGGGGTCTTCACAACAGTCTCAATCCCTAGAACCCGAATCAGTCGCCCCTGAATCAGTCGCAACCGAATCAGTCGACACAGAGGAAGAATCAGAGTATTTAGAAGACGAATATTATCCCGAAGAGCCATTACCCGGAGATGAGGGTGATCGCCTCCTCCTCCTAACCGCCTTTCCCCAGCCTGACAAGACCCTAGCGCAGTGGTTAGAGCGTTCCCCCAGCCTAAAAGACACCCTGACGGCGATCGCCCAAATTTGTCAACTCTTCTGGTATATCCATCAACAGCACTGGTGTATGGTAGACCTCGACCCCGACTGGCTAGAAATGGGTCAACCTCTGCGCTGTTTCGACCTCACCTGCGCCTATCCCGAAGAAACTCCCCTCACCTCAGGACGTTTGGGAACCTACTGCGCACCCGAACTCAGCGCCCAGCCCATCCCCAACGAAGCCAGTAGCACCTATACCATCGGGGCATTACTCTATCACGCCCTGTCCGGAGAATGCACAAGGGGCGATCGCCCCCTAGACCCCAAACCCTGTGCAATTCCCTATCTCTCCCAACTGCTGTCCCTCTCCCTAACTCCCATCAGCGACGAGCGTTTTTCCCTCGCACAATTCCGGAGTTTGCTCATTGAAACCCGCAATCGTTTCAACCAACAGCGCCTCCATTGGGAAATCGCCAGTGACTCCACCGTTGGCTTATCGCCGCGACGCTTACATAACGAAGACCATTACGGAGTCGCCCAACTCGACGAAGGAACCCCAGACAACCAGCAACTTTTAGCCGCCTTAGCCGATGGAATGGGAGGAATGGCCCAAGGAGAAGTCGCCAGTCAACTAGCCATTGAAACCGTCTTTCAGGAATGGCGATCGCAATCCCATCACTTCAGCGACAACCCCAGCCAGCACTTAGAATCCCTCCTCAAAAACGCCAACAGCGCCATTTCCCAGGCCGTTCCGAACGGAGGAACCACCCTCAGCCTCATTTTCGCCCAAGGACGACATCTTTCCCTGGCCCATGTCGGAGACAGTCGCATCTACCTGCTACGAAAACAAGACATTCAACAACTGAGCGAAGATCATTCCCTAGTCGCCCTTCTCGTCGCCAGCGGTGAAATTAGCCTAGAAGAAAGTTACGAACATCCCGATCGCAACGTTCTCACCAAATCCCTCGGTTCCAAACAACAACTGTCTCGCGGTTACATACAAACCCAGACTGACCTAACCCTAGAAGATGGAGATATCCTTGTCTTATGTTCCGATGGTGTTTGGGATTTAGTTCCTGAGCGCGAACTACAAGAACAATTCAGCCCATCAATTCCCCTCCACAGCGCCGTTCAAACCATCCTAGACACCGTCCTCAAGCGGGGGGCGATCGACAACGCCACCCTCATCGCCGCACGCTGTCGCTTTCATCCCCAGGAGTTTGTCCCCTCCCCATCCTAAGCTCTTAAACTCAACATACAGCCCGCCAAACCATGAGTAAGATTTGTCCCTCCTGTTTACATGACAATGACTCTCAGGAAGTCAACTGCGTCGTTTGTGGAACCCCCCTAACACCTCTTAATTCTCAACCCGCCCCCACCATCGCCTCCGGCCCTGTTCCTGTTGTCAATCCCTCCCCCAATTCCTCCACAAACTATGGATTACACCTACAAGTCGGGACGGTCTTAAAACAAGGAACCTATAAAATCGAAAAATTCTTAGGTCAAGGGGGATTTGGAATTACCTATCAAGGCATTTATTGCCCTAACTCCGCCAAAATTGCCATTAAAGAACTCTGGCCGGAATCAGGATATCGACAAGGAAACACCGTAATTTGGCCGCCCTCAATTACCCCCGTCTCTCGCAATGAGCAGATTCAGAAATTCAAACTAGAATCAGTTTACTTACAAAAATGTAACTCACCGAATATCGCCAAAATTTACGATTGCTTCCAGGAAAATTCAACCATTTACATGGTCATGGAATTTATCGACGGCCGTGACTTATCTAAAGTTTTAAAAACACAAAATAGACTTCCAGAAAATAAGCTAATCAACTATAGCTTGCAAATCGTAAATGCCTTAGACGAGGTTCATCGAATTGGTCTATTACATCGGGATGTTAAGCCAGAAAATATCATGATAGACGGTCAAGACCGGGCCGTTCTCATTGACTTTGGCACCGCCCGAGAGTTTATGGCCGGCAAAACAGGAGATATGAGCGTTTTTCTCTCCCCAGGTTATGCCCCATTTGAGCAATATTCCCAGAGAGCCAAACGCTTTCCCGCCACCGATATTTATGCCCTCTCCGCCTCTCTCTACGAACTCCTCACCGGAGAATTACCCGCCGCATCAACAGACCGCGCCACAGCCGTTCATGACGGAAAACCCGACCCTCTCATCCCTCCCCGACAACTGAATCCCAACATTAGCCCGCACCTAGAACGAGTCATTTTGACCGGAATGCGCCTTCGCATTCAAGAGCGGATTCAAACCGCCCAAGACTTCAGAAATGCCTTACAAGGAAAATTCGTTTCCCCCCTCCATCAAACCGCCAAAAATCATTTAAATCAGGGAAATCTCAATCAAGCCATTCAGTTTTACCAAACCTGTTTAGAACGGGAACCCGACAACGGAGAAGCCGCCGTCGAATTCGCCCTAATTCTCGTCCATCTCAACCACGACGATGGAACCAACGCCCTCAACATCGCCCGTCAAGCCCAACAACTGCAACCCCAGGATGGACGCAGTTATGGCGTTTGTGGCTTAGTCTATTGTCGCCGTCAACAGTGGAATGATGCTGTGGGGGAGTTACAACAGGGAGTTCGTCTGAGTTCCAAAGAAGCCTGGATGCACGCTAATCTCGCCTGGGCCTTGGGAAAACAAGGAGATTTTCCAGCCGCTGACACCTCTATAGAACAAGCTTTGCAACTCAATCCTAACTGTACCTTCTCTTTAGGAGTCAAAGCCTGGATTAGTTTTCATCAGCGACAGTGGAAAGCCGTCGTGCGGGCGGGAAGTCAGGGGATTTTTAAGTCCCAACAGACGCCGAGGGAGGTCGGACTCCGCTTAAAATCCTGGGTGTATCCCCTGGTGATTTCCGCCCTAGAACGAGCCACCGGTAAGACAGGCGGGGATGCTCAACGTCGTCTGCAAGCCTTCTTAACTGACGTTCCCCAACATCCTCTAGCGTTGGGATTGCAGGCTTGGTATCAGTATCAACAGGGAAATTTAGCCGCCTGTCGTCACAGTCTGGATTTAGCGCGTCGAACTCACAATTCCCCAGAATGGGTTGACAAAAACAGTCTTTTAGTGTATGAACATCTCAAAGACTTAACTACCGCCATTCAACAGTATCAAACCTATCGGCAGCAGCATCCCGATTGTGCCTGGGTGAATTATCGCTTAGGAACTCTTTTGGCTCAACAGGGAGACTGGCAACAGGCTAAACCCTATTTAGAACAAGCCGTGACGGAAGCCCCCCACCTGGCAGCCGCCCAGCATAATTTAGGTTGGGTGTTATTAAATATACAGAATTCTGAGGGAAATGTAGGATCGCCCCAAGCCTTATTGACGGCCTATCGTCAGGCGGCGATCGCCTACGAACAGCAAGGCGATGTCCAAAACGCCCAACAGTTGCGATCGGCATTTCAGGCTCTCAACATCAACCTTTAACCTGAGTATTTCCCCTTTCATGGCTATCAACTTCGTCTCAAGATGTTGTGGGAGGGGAAAAATCTGCTACTGTGGCAATCAGATTTGAGACATCCAGACGTGCAACCGAGGTAGATCATGCGAATTCTCTTTGTGGGGGCAGAAGCCGCACCACTGGCTAAAGTGGGTGGGATGGGCGATGTAGTTGGCGCACTCCCCCGGTACCTACGGAAACTGGGCCATGATGTGCGGGTGTTTATGCCCTATTACGGCTTCCTTCCCGACAAAATCGAGATTCCGAAAGACCCTGTTTGGTGGGGCCATGCGATGTTCCAAGACTTCGCCGTCTATGAGAGCAAACTTCCTAAGACGGATGTCCCCCTCTATCTGTTTGGCCATCCGTCCTTTATGCCCCGTCGCGTCTATCATGGTGATGACGAGGATTGGCGCTTTACTCTCTTTGCCAATGGGGCGGCGGAATTTGCCTGGAATTACTGGAAACCCGACATCATCCATTGTCATGATTGGCACACAGGGATGATTCCGGTTTGGATGAATCAGTCTCCTGACATTACCACGGTGTTCACGATTCATAACTTGGCCTATCAAGGCCCCTGGCGGTGGTACCTCGATCGCATCACCTGGTGTCCTTGGTATATGCAGGGCCATAACACCATGGCCGCCGCTGTCCAATTCGCCAACAAGGTGAATACGGTGTCTCCCACCTACGCCGAACAGATTAAAACCGCTGAATATGGGGAGAAAATTGAAGGGTTGCTCTCATTTATTAGCGGAAAACTCAGCGGTATTCTCAATGGGATTGACACGGAAAGTTATGACCCGGAAACAGACACAGCCCTGAAGCAGAATTATACCGCTGACACCGTTGAAAAACGCGCCGCCAATAAAATTGCTCTCCAGGAAGAATTGGGGTTACAAGTCAATGCTGAGACCTTCATGATTGGCATGGTGACCCGGTTGGTGGAACAGAAGGGGATTGATTTACTGCTGCAAATCCTGGATCGGTTTATGGCCTATAGTGATTGTCAGTTTGTTCTTTTGGGAACGGGCGATCGCTACTACGAAACCCAGATGTGGCAACTCAGCACCCGCTACCCTGGACGCATGGCCAGCTATCTCCTCTATAACGACCAACTGGCTCGCCGCATCTACGCGGGAACCGATGCTTTCATGATGCCGAGTCGCTTTGAACCCTGTGGGATTAGCCAGATGTTAGCCATGCGGTATGGCTGTCTCCCCATTGTTCGTCGCACGGGGGGTTTAGTGGATACGGTCTCCCACCATGATCCCATGAAAGAGGCGGGAACTGGCTTCTGTTTTGACCGCTATGAAGCCCTAGATTTATATACCTGTCTCGCTCGCGCTTGGGAGTCGTTCCGCTATAAGAACGACTGGCGCAAGTTACAACAACGGGCAATGCGTCAAGACTTCAGTTGGCGCAAGTCGGCGGTGGCCTATGATAATCTCTATCGGGATCTCTACGGAATGCCCCATCGAACCGATGAGGAACTGCCGAAATTGTTTGAACAAGCCGAAGAGTTTACGACGGTTCAATAGTTAAACTCTAGTTAAACGATGCCCCCGGCGATGAGCGCATCACTGGGGGCATTTTAGGTTTATGAGTCCAGACATTTTGTCACCTTTAGAGGTTTTACCATGAACGTTAGAGCCATTATAGAGTGGGATGAAGTCTCTCAACTGTATTCGGCAACTTGTCCAGAGTTGAACTTTGTCTCGTCGTTTGGAGAAAGTCGCGAAGAGGCGATCGCCCAGCTTAAGGATGCGATCGCTCTCATGTTAGAGCCAATCCCGGAGGTAATTGTCTAGAACACCAACAGGATTTCTCGACGACTTTGCTAGATATTAACACTGGGGGAGGGCGAACGGCCGTTCGCCCCTACAAGTTGCTAACTCGCCACTTGTTCCGCTGTCTCGGCTGTCTCGGCCACAGCTTTGGTTTTCTCTTCGATGGAACTCATCAAGGATTCATAGGGTTCAACGAACTTGTCAATCCCTTCCTCAATCAACTCTGCCATCACCGAGTCCAGGTTAATCTGGATATCGGGGTGGTTGAGATGTTCAATCACCTGATAGGCGGCTTTGACATCCCGATGAACCGTATCGGGTTGCGGTTGACCGTGGTCGGCGAAGGCCTCTAGGGTACTGGGGGGAATGGTGTTGACGGTGTTGTCGGCCACCAGTTCCTCGACGTACATGACATCGCTGTAGTCGGGGTTCTTGGTGCTGGTACTGGCCCAGAGGAGTCGCTGGGGACTTGCGCCATGTTCGGCTAACGCTTGCCAGCGATCGCTGCTGAAAATGTCTTCGTAGGCTTGATAGGCAATCTTGGCATTGGCGATCGCCACCTTCCCTTTAATAGAGTTGATCAATTCAGCATCTGCCCCAGCTTCGAGGCGCTCAACCAAGGCATCATCAACCTTACTGTCAATGCGGCTGAGGAAGAAACTGGCTACCGAGGCGATGTTATCCACCGGCTGTCCGTTTTGAACCCGAGTTTCTAAGCCGCGAATATAGGCCCAGGCTGCTTGTTTGTAGTCTTCTACCGCAAACAGGAGGGTGACATTGACATTGATGCCATCGGCGATCGCCTGTTCAATGGCCCCAAACCCCTCTAAGGTTCCGGGAATCTTAATCATGACATTGGGGCGATCGACCACCTGGTTAAACCGCCGCGCTTCTGCCAGGGTATCTTTCATATTCCGGGCCAGATGAGGCGATACCTCAATGCTGATATACCCGTCTTTCCCCTGGGTTTCATCGTAAATGGGGCGGAAAATATCACAGGCGTTGCGGATATCTTCAAAAATCAACGATTCATAAATCTGCTCTGGGGATTTCTCCGCCTCAACCCCAGCCCGGATATCGCTATCATAGACTTGGTTGCCGATAATAGCTTTTTCAAAAATGCTGGGATTCGAGGTAATTCCCCGTAAATTCAAACTGTCAATCTGAGAGTTTAGCTCACCGGACTCGATCGCAGACCGGTTGAGATTGTCCATCCAGATGCTTTGACCGTAGTCAGCAAGTTTTTGCAGGTTTTCGTTACTCATACGAGAATCTCCGTAAACGTCAGGCTGGCAGTCGCTTCGGCGTTTAGAACTACAAAAAACGGGTAAAAGTTGACAAATTTTATAGTTTGTGGTAGTTTATCTCGGGTGTCTTAATCACGGGCAAAAGCGAGCCACCTGGGCCCATTCTAACGAGAAATTCTAGCATCAGCACTCCCCCAAAGGTATAGAGATCGGCTCAGTTCCCTCCAGTCACTCGAAGTTGAGGATAGAAATAGGAACCGAGCCATCACCCAATGTAGGGCAGTCACTTAAGGTTCAGCCCCGACGAAAGAACTGCCAGGGGAGTCCATTCCAGGGGAAACAGCCCTCTAGTTTCATCCCCGATTTGTCCCGTGCGACACGGACAGAACCGTAGTTGTCCGGGTGAATCAGGGCGACGATTTCCGGGAGTTGCAACTGCTGAAATCCCCATTGCAACACAGCCTTTGTAACTTCACTGGCTAATCCTTGACGTTGGAACTGCACATCAATCACATAGCCCACTTGGATGATTCGGTTGAGTGGACGAGAGATGATCTTGCCGTTAGGGCGATGGAGTTGCAAAACCTCATAGCTACGGGAACGACGTAAGCCAGACCGTCCAATGAATGTGCCATCGTGGTTGAAGACGGCAAGGGGACAAAGGGGAGTTTCTGCTTGACTGATGTAGTCTTGCAAAATCGCGACCGTCTCCCGCTCGGATTTCACGCCTCCCAAAAATTGCATCACCTCCGGCTTGCTATACAGTTGCTGTAAATGGGGTAAATCCTCGTGGGTAAATGTTTGTATGAGTTTAGGCGTTCTGAAGGCACCTGGCTCAAATGAGATAATCACCGTTTCAGCCCTTAACATGGGTCAAAGCATGAAAACTGTTCTCATAATGAGAATTGCTGCAGTTACGTTGCGTGCTTGTGCGTGCTTGACATGAAATGTGGGTGCTTGACATGAAATGTGGGTGCTTGACATGAAATGTGCGTGCTTGACATGAAATGTGCGTGCTTGACATGAAATGTGCGTGCTTGACATGAAATGTGCGTGCTTGACATGAAATGTGCGTGCTTGACATGAAATGTGCGTGCTTGACATGAAATGTGCGTGCTTGACATGAGATGTGCGTGCTTGACATGAGATACAGACATGGAGTATGATCGCAGCAGTGAGACTTAGAGGCCTCCCTCTAACTTTATGCGATAGTACTCAGTCTTGCTTTATGAAAGTTAAGGCCAAGCGGGTGCCAGATGAATATCATTCAGCGCGGTTGTTAGACTGCAAAACCTGGCTGTTTCGGGATGCCTCTGTACAAGGCATTACCCGAGACAGGACTTCTAAAGAAAATATTGAACAACCGCTCTCAGATAACACAGCGGTTGCGTCGTGCGTTTTTCATGGGATACAGACATGGAGTACGATAGGGGTAGTGAAGGTTCTAATGACTCCGGTTTATGCTGTGTGGCGGTTTGTTATGTCTAACAAAGTACAGTAAGATTCAGGTAGGGCAAGACTTTTGAGAGTTTCCGTTACGATGGTTGATTTTAACTTATGAAATTCAAGGTCAGGCGAGTGCCAAGTGAATATTATTCAGGGATAAGAGTCCTCGCAGAACTTGATGGTCAAGTTGCGCATTCCTTAACCGAATTTCTTCAGGATTCGCCGCCAGCAGCTAATCGTCAGGAGTTAGCAACTGATATTTCTGAACACATAAAGAGTTTGGATGAGGAAGTGGCAGAAGAAATTTTAAGGGTTTTATTTTCTCTTTACGATCTACGGGTCGAGGTTGGACTTTCTGCTGATGAACTTGCGAGTCAAATTCGTGAGGCAGTGCATGAAGATACTGAGCTTTGTAGTTTGTCTGAAGAGCAAGTCCAGAATTTAGAGAAAAGACTAATCTTGGTTTTGGGTAGTGACGGAACGATCAGTGCTCCTTATAAAGAGCAAACTATCCTCACAGATCACAAGCGTGTACTTGCGAACGCTCGACTTACCGACAGGCATCTTATCTTTGAATTAGATGCGTCAGTAGAGCCGCTTGCTATTAATATTGTTCATACATTAAAAGTTGATTCCAAAAGTTTAAACAGTCAAAAAGAGAATCCTTGGTTAAAAGAGAATCCTTGGTTAAACGATGAGTCGCGTGAATTGCTAGACACTCAAACGATTGACTTTCATGAGAAAAGTCCACATTCCTTCTTCTTGAAATCTAAGAGTGATAGTACTTTTTCTAGTCCTCAAGAAAGACTGCAACAAACTACAGGAAGCCAGTCCTCTGAGGACTCAAGGGCCATTGCATTAATCTCAGAGTGGACATTCCAATTAATCTCAGAGTGGACATTCCCAAAATCTAGTATTGAATATATGATTGAGCCCATCAATGCTGATGCTATCAAGGATTATCGAGTTCACACGAGTATCTCGAAGCCTCGGAAACGCTCTACTATTGCTGCTGTAGAAAAATTTGAAATGGAGAATATTCAGCAAGAAAAGCAAGACAAGGCTTACATAGAGAAACAAGCCAAACTGTTTGAAGCTTGTAGGGAAAAACTCGTTGAGAAATACAAGGATAGCTATGTTTTGTTTGAGGATGGAGCTGTTCTTGATTATGGTGAAACTAGAGCTGAGTTAGCAATGCGTGCTTATCAAAAATGTGGGATGAAACCATTGTTTATTGAGAAAGTTGTGTCAGAACCCGAAAGTTTAGCTGCTGTTTGGACTCCTTTTCACTTGATTAAGTAAACCGTGAGTTACGCCTACGAATCTCAAGGCAGACGTCCCCAAGCTCCTTACATACAAGTATTACTAAGTCATCCAATTGATAAAACTAGAAGTATTACTTGTAAAGCACTGTTAGACACAGGGGCTGATTTTACTCATGTGCCAATTCGCTTTCTACGCTCAATAGAAGTCAAGGCTACTGGTCAGTCTAAGTCCTTTTTGGGATTTGGAGGTGAAAAGGAGTCTACTCCATACGTTATATCTATAAATCTTGATGCCAAATCTTTTGAAACGGAAGTTTGGAGTTGGGATCAAGACTTTGTAATTCTTGGTCGTGATCTATTAAATGAGTATTGTGTAGAATTTGATGGTCCCAAATTGGAATTTAGGTTTAATTATTAAATTAACAACACTCCGGACAGTTTTGGACTGACAATGAGAAAATGCGAGTTTCAGCCGCCTCTCAAGACCGTTAAGCCGACGAGAAAATATGGGTTTCAGCGCTCGCACGGAAAAATGTCCGGACTATTGAAATTAAAGCAATTAATGCTGTTCGTGAAATTGTCTAATCCTGGTCATTGGGTTCATCTTCTTTTATCGAGGAATAATATATGCTGCCCTTTGGAGGAGCACCAAATATGCGTGCTGTGACAGTGTAGATTACAAATCCAATCAATACACCTATTGGATAGAACCAAACGACAGTTTTATCCGGGTCGACCCAATTAAAAAAACCTATAACAACTCCACCGACGAGGAGTGATAGTGTTGATCCCAAAATTTGGGCATTGAATTTGTCAAATCTAAAGAGAAAATACCTCACAAGCCACCCCACAACAACGCCCAAGCAGGTAGAACCGATAGCTGCAACGCTCATACTTGATTTTCTCCATATCTATCAAAAAAATAATACTACTAAGCTCACAAGCCAGCCAGCTTTTATTTTTATCTCCACTACCTTAGGTACAGTGTACGGAAGCCCATGCGATAGGCTGTAGCAGGTTTTGGTCAATAAAACCTTAACAGGATCTGCGTTCTAACTATGTATTAGACCGCACCTACAGAATAACACTCCAATTAAGAGACTTTTACCGCAGCCGGCATCATGGAAGGCCAATAGCAATCTAAACTCCTCGATCGCGTGCACCAGACTGCCCGCTTTCGGCATCTCAGTCGCAAAATCGAGAAGTCCCACCTATACTATATCCGAAACTTCATCCTGTTTCACTAAAGAGGAAAGATGCTGCTTGCCATGGCCGAAATTGTGTTCGAAATGGTAGCCCTTGGTCTTGAGGGTATTGTTGTTCTCATTCTCAACCTTCCAGCGGGTCCGTCCAGCTAGAACCACGTCGGCTACATTGTCATCGCTAAGAGGATGACTCGTGGCAAAGGAGTTGTGATAGGTCACCTTGCCATCAGCCGTAGTGACGGTGAGTTCGCACCAGTTGACCAACAGGGCATCATCGCTATCTCTGAGAGGCACTCCGTTGAGATAGCGGTAGGTATAGGTTTTCTCGACTTTCCCAGTCCACTTCTTGGTCGTGATGGTTGGGATTTCGATGCCCTCTAGGTGTTCGTAGAGGGTAGTGTGAGACTCGGGGCGACAGACCAGGATGAAGTTAAGTTGCTGCCCCAGAAGCTGCTGGCACAACGGTTGGTGGCAATAGAGGTCATCTCCTAAAACCGTAACGTTTAAAGCCCTTAAGCGTTGCCCTTGCCGCGATAGCCAGCGTTTGGCGGCTGCATTCTCACAATCTTGCTTGTCATGACCATCTTGGGGCACGACAAATTCAGGAGCCAAGGGAATCACACGAGTCTGTCCTGGAGCGACGATGACTGGGGTGACGACGCTATGGAAGTAATGGGTTTTTCCTGACTTTGGGGTGCGCGTTGAGCATTGGGGGCAGTGAATTTTGTGGGAACTGAAGTATTCCGTGCCATCCAACGCTACTAATAGACTGCCAGCTAGGGAACGGAAGCCTTCCAACTGCCCCTGGGCTTCCAAGACTTGTAAGACCTCCTCAAACACTGGAAATAGGTGCTCTGGGGACACGGCATCTAAATAAATCCCGGATCTGGTTGTCGCAGGGAATCCGATGAACTCCAAACAAACTTTGGGCATTGCTCTTGCCTTTGCTTCCCTCCATCAGACGTTGATAAGCCAGAAACGACGGCGTTTGGGTGAAAAAAATACTAAACGCGCTTAAGGCGGCATCCTCCATTCCATAGCGACGATTTTTACCCGTTCGCTTGTCCGGTAGCGACGACAAGCATTGGCGGACAGACCCCACTACAGTGTCAAACCAACCTGGCTTTTTCAACAGCTCTGGCCCTCCTGGGCTTCTAATCTGTCATTACGATACAGGGATGCCCGGTACTTGAACAGGTTTTCGCTAAAATGAGAATTGCTGACGTAACTGTTGGTTAGTATAATGGGTCATGACTTCGATTGTGTTTGATAAGCAACGTCCCTGTTGAACGTGCCAGTTTCGCCAGGAGATTCAAACTATCGGAACGCAATTCGTGACCGACTCTAGACCACCAATCTGGGTCGGTCTTTTCTTTGGGATATTAAAATCATAGTCGATACAATCAAGAATGACAAGCACAATTCAGGCGATTTACTGACTGAAAAATTACTTTTTGTTACAAGACTCGGTTATTGTATAATTCGATTTTAGCCCTGCAAAAAGCGGATTAGAAAAATAATTTTGCGTACTCTGTTAATAAATATGCGTGCTAATAGTATCAGTAAAATTAGATTTTACATAGGTCGTGCGTATTATTTATACGCTAAATCTTAGTTTGATATTGCGATGTATGCACTAAAAATGGTTGTTCCGGGTTCAAGCTCATTTAAGCAAAAGGCACGATGCTGAAGCCCTAACTGGGCCCGGTATCAGCATCGTGCCATTGTCGGAAGACTCTAAACAACTCATGCGTTTGTGAGCGCAGCGTCCAAAATCAGGTCGCCAATTTTCTGTAGTGCTGGCTTGAGCTTGCGACTCCAGGCACTATTCATAGTCCCAGCAGGAATCTGGAAATGCTCAGCTAAGAGCGCATTTGTCCATTTTTCACCCCGAGAGGCGCGATCATAAATCTCTAGTAAGACCTCCTGTACAGTGACCTCTGCGGTAGCCGTGCGACAAACCCAGGTTTGGCTTAACTCGCCGGTTGGATCGGTTTCCAGGATCTCACAGACCTTCTGGAGGTCAGGGGTTTGTGCCTCAGGCTGTGGGAGAAGGTTATCGTTTAGAGTTGGGGAATCACCGAAGCCCCGAACTCGTTGAGATTCCCGTTGGCAGATATCTTTGTAAGCGCCTTTGCAGCGCATATTCCAAAGCGTGATGGGGCTGGCATTCCCTTTGTCCGGATCATAAGCTTGACCGCCCCGAATATCCCCTATGAACTTCCGTTCAATATAATCCCAGGCAATGTCGGCGGCTTCTACATACCAGGGGTCGTTCCGATAATAGGGCGGCTCTCCTGGCCAAAAGCAGCCTGGAGGGGCGGATAGCATGAGTGTCATCATTTTTCGAAGATATGGACGCTGTTTTAGAGATGAGGCTTGTTGAAGCTGTCTTGCCAAGCGTTTCAGCTCCTCGTGGATGGCAAAATATCGATGTGTCATAATTGTGGGTGGATTAGTGAAAGCCCCCAGGTTAAGCCTGGGGTTTTTCTTGACACTCTGATTCTAGTCCCAGACGAAGATAAGCGATGCCTGAACAAAACTATATCGAAACTTCACAACTTGCAAAAGAGAGTACGCAATTTGCAAAAAATAGGGATCATTTGATAATGCCAAGAAGATAATTGTTTTAAAACTTCCATATTTTTCTGGGGGGCTGTACCATTGGATCAACTTTCTAAACCTTATCGGGAGCAACCAGGGATCATCACCAATCAGAAGGATTATTACAAAACTTAACATTGAGATTGTCCATAATGAACGCTCAAACCTTCCAACAGCACTTACAGGCGCTAAAAGCAGAAAGCCCAAAAACTTACAAGCTTTTGAGGGATTTTTTGGGGAATGGCGGCGATTTTCAGAAAACGGCTGAAACTCAGGGCATTAAAGAGGGGACGGCTCGTAAGCACCTGTCCAATGTCTACAAAAAGTTCAAGATTGAAGGGAGTAGACAGAAGAAACAACGTCTAGTGGCACTGTTTAGCCAGTACCAACCCGATTGGGTCAAACCCGAGCAGCGCCTGAACCGGGTTGAGCGACTCACTGGCATTGTCCCCCTGAACTCCCCCTTCTATATTGAGCGAAGTGAGGATGAGACCATCAAGCAGGCATTTCGGAGTTGCCAAAACGATGAGCGTCTCGTCTTCTGCCGCCTTCGCAGCGCCCGAGGTTTGGGGAGGTCCTCCTTACTGGTTCGACTGCAAAATTTTCTGGAAAAGGAGTTACATCATCACGTTGGCTGGGTGGATTTGGCAGAAGGAACTCTGGGAAACCTGGATGACTTCCCCAGTCTCATCAAGTTCTTTACCCGTAGTGTTGCCCGAGAGTTCGCCCCCGCCTTACCCGCTCAGCATCAACCCTTGGCGGATTTACAAGACCATTGGCGAGAGGAGTTGGCTCCAGGAATTAACTGTATGGACTACCTAGAGCAACAAATCTTTCAGCCAATCAAAGACTTAGATCCTCCCCAACCCTTGACCCTCATTATTGATGGCATTGACTCTCTCTTGGGTCAGCGAGCGGTTCAAGGACCCTTTTTAGATTGGCTGCGATCTTGGAATGAACGCAAAATGAAACGGGTGAGTCAAGAGCGGGTGGTCTGGTCTAATGTAGTGATTGCCTATTCCACCGATCCCTATGCTGCCTATGAGATGGCAGGATCTCCCCTGGATAATGTGGGGCTACCCATTGAACTGGGGGAGTTTGATCAATCGCAGGTTCAGAAGTTGATCCAACTGTATGGTTTACCCTGGCATAACAATAAGGAGCAAGTGCAAGAACTGATGGACTGGATTGGCGGCCATCCTGAACTCCTCAATCGATCGCTCTATGCCATGCGGACGGAGAATCGTACCTTAGAGGATTTTCTGAAATCGGCAACCCAGGCTGGGGGTGAATTTAATACTTATCTCCAAGAGTATTTGAAACTGCTCCAAGAGCATCCCTCTCTTGAATCTTGCTTGATTAACATACTCAAGGGCCAACTCGTTCAAGATGAGTTTGCTATTTTTCAGCTTGATAAGTGTGGTCTAATTGATGTCGATGGAAGCGACCATAAACCTCGACCTCGCTTTAAATTGTATGAGGAATATTTTAAACGTGCTCTTATGGGGAATATAGATAATTAAGATGAAGTATAAAGAACTAATAGATACTTACTATCAAGGTGTTCATGGTGGAACCCTACCGTTGGAGGCAGCCACTTATGTTAAGCGAGAGTCGGATGAGGAGTTATATACCTTTTGTCATTCTCGCTCCAATGTTGCCCATGTATTAGCAGCGCGACAGATGGGCAAATCCAGTCTCATGGTGCGCATCGCCAACCGTCTGGAGCAGGATGGCATGATTTCTGTCCAGGTCAATCTCCAGCAGTTGGGTTTAGAGGGAAATGGAAGTCCTGAGCAGCTATATCCGAGCTTGCTGTGGGAGATTGAAAAGTCCTTGCAACCCCGTCTAGGACGCTCAATTCGACAGGAACTGAAAGCGTTTCTAGCTGAAATCCCCCTGCAAGTCGCTCCCGGACTGCAATTTCGAGAGGGCTTACAGTTTTTGTTGACTGAAGCGGTGGGAGAGTCTCAAACCTTGGTGATTTTCCTGGATGAGATTCAACAACTCATCTATTGGAAGTTACAAAATAGCTTTCTTGGTTTCCTGAAGGCGATCGCCGGCGACCCGATTTTTGCGCAAGTGAAGTTTGTGGTGTTGGGGGTGGCCCGTCCCCCAGATATCCTCACCGACAGTCAATTTGCCTTCAATGCGGCTTACCCCGTGGAACTCAAGGGGTTGAGTGGGGACTGTTCTCCCTTGTTGAAGGGGTTACAGGATGTCAGTGAAGATCCTCAAGCGGTCTTGCAAGAGATTTTAAGGTGGACTGGGGGAAAACCGTTTCTGACCCAGCTTCTCTGTGATTTCGCTGCACAGAAACTCCGAAATGTCCGGATAGATACGCTTCCAGAGAACATTGAACATTTAGTCAATGCTTATCTGGTTCAGGATTGGCGAAAACATGATCACCAGTCCCACTTCCAAGAAATTGAACGCTGGTTTAAGAACGGATATACTGCTGTTGAAGATCGCAAAAAAACCCTTAAACTGTACTCAGACCTACTCAAGGGGGGAAAGCCAGAGCCATTCAGTCACTGTCCTGAAGATTTTAGCCTCATCGTCTCTGGTTTGGTTGAAAAACGGGACGGGATGTTGGTAATTGCCAACCGGATTTACGAACAGGTTTTCGATTCCGACTGGATCGAGACCACTCAAGCCTATTTTAAGAACCTGGAGGGTGAGTTCATGCCGAGTGCTAAAATGTATAACCGTGATGTTTATATCTTGATTGACCAAAGCGCCACGATGGATCAGGTCGATCCAGGAAAGTCGCGAAGTCGCTGGCAACTCCTCTCGGAAAATGTGCAAGGGGATGTCAAAAATTTGATGCGTAATCGTAATGGTCGTAAAGTCTGTGATACAGCGACGCTATATCTCTTCAGCCGCGATCGCAAAGGTAGGAAATTCTCGATTGATGCCAATTCAAATATTAAGGTAAATGTGTTTGACGAGAACTTTCCCGATGCTAATACCTTCATTACTAAAACATTTGCCGCTTGCATCGAAGACTGGAAGCAAGCACCAAAAACGGAAGCAAATAAAAATGGAGCCTTTATCTTAATTTATACAGATGGTATGTTGGATGATCGACCCAATTTTGAGAAACAAGTTCGTCAGCTCTCAGAAGAATTAGAGAATGAGGAATACCTCAAAATTATCATGATTGGTGTGGGCGACGACGTCAGAAATAATGTTAAACCCTTCTTAAATTTGGACTTCAATCTCTCCCAGAACAAGAACAACATCTTTGTGTTTGATTTGGCTGATGAGATGGAGGATATCATCGAGTTACTCGATCGCCAACTCTCAGAAAACCCAGCCGAAGCCGTTCCCGATTGGGTCCAGCGAGATTACCCAGACTGGTATCAACAGTATCTGGAGTTTCAAAAGAATAAGTCCTAACCCAGCATCTCAACAGGGGCTTACGGAAGAGACCCCCCCCCTCATCCCTAGGCCCCAGCGGACACTCATCAAGACCCAAATTGACCCATCACACCGGCTTAATCACCTCAACCACCATACGAAGCGACTGAATCAAATTGTTATAGACCTGACTTTCCCGTAACAAGAGTTGCCAGTTCACCTCAGGCTCAGGATGACGCTGAAACCAAACTGAACTCGGCTGATAAGAAATATCTTGCAGTTCAAAATTCACCCCCAAATTCAACCCCAAACTCGAACAAGCGTAGCCCCGTTGATTCCACTCCCGATTCAGCCGCTGGGAAAACATCCGCACCCCCAAAGGAGTCACCGCCCGCACATGGGTAGGGTCATCATAGAAATTATCATGACGGTGATGGGGTACCTCAATAATCAGCTTGGCTCTCGGTTGACAAATGCGGTATAGTTCCTGCCAGATTTTTAGATAGACCTTAGGATCACGTCCCAAATGTTCCAACACCTGAATTAACTGAACCTCCGCCACCGTATTATCAGACCAGGGCCAAGGAAAGGTCTCCAAATCCAGAACCAGATCCGGCGTTCCATAGAGATCCACATTCACATAGCCCTCCATCGGACGATAGCCACAGCCGAGATTCAGCCGTAGATTCGAGGATTGGGGGACAGCCGAGGGAAAGAGAATAGACATGGTTAACACCGGAAAGTTCAAACAAAAACCCGGCGAGTTCTCAGGGAGAAGCGTCACCGGGTTCAATCAACAAACAAAGCCTCAGCGGAGACTAGAAGCCGCGACGACCCCAGACCACCAGAGCGATCGAGAAGGTAAACGTCGCGAGAAGTCCCGCCCAGCCAGCGCTTAAAATATCCATAGTTTCTTAATAACAGACAACCAGATTGCTAGGGTCTATCATAAAGCAAACTAGGGGTTTTCGGAAATCGAGAGACGGTAGGGTTGGCTGTTCCCCTGACGATCGCCCACGTAGATGCGATAGGTCCCCGCTTGCCAATAGCCTGATTGCTGGGGCAAACTGCGGGCACAGAAGCGATCGCCGCTATCAGGACCAATCACCAACAGCGTCGGACTCCCCTCGGCTTCTACCTCTAAGCGGAGATAGCTAAAATCTTGCCGTAAGGTAATCTCATGGTTAGCAGCCGCCGCCGTATAGCCGCAGTCTTGACTGCTACTACTCCCCCCGGAATTCCCTTCCAGGATCATCTCTTCAAAGCCAGTCGTCAGTTCTAACACCTCATCCCGAGATCCCGTTTGGGCGGTTTGGGCTAAAGTTGGAGTGGCAATCACCAGTCCTAGGGCGATCGCCGTCAGTTGTGCTAGGAAATTGCGTCTCATCACCGTTAGCCTCCTCAACTCCCAAATGTCCAAGGACCTTATTATTCCTCCCTTGGACGAGTTTACAATTGGGGTTTATTCGTTACTCTACTATTGTCGCCCCCAGGTTTCGGGTCTAGGGTTGTACCTATGACAGTTCCCCAGACGGTTGTGGGTTAAACAGCCCCCAGTCGCCATCGCTCAAGCGGCGGAGGTTCGGGCTTTTCGCCTCCAACGCCCTTGGAAGCCGTCACAGCAATTCGCTACAATGCAAGTGTCATCATCGAACCGCAATATCACTCTCTGGCGCAACCGTCCTATGGCTTCTCAACCCGACTGGCAACGTAGACTCCAAGAACTCGAACAAGATATCGATCGCAAACTCGGCGATCGCACTCAATCGCAAGATACCTTTGATACCACCTCCCTCCCCGAACAGACTCAAACCACCATCTCCTCCCTCTACCAGCAAGCCAAAACTTGGTTCCAAACCCTCCCCACCATTGGCCAAGTCGCCGTAGGAATTGGCGCGGTGGTTCTTAGTCTCTCGGTGCTTCAGACGGTGATGCGTCTTGTCACCCTGGGCATTAGTCTAGCGGTCATCGCTGTGGTGGGCTATATTGGCTATCGTCTCTTTTTCGCCCCCAGCGACAGCCCCGAAAGCTAGGTCTCAGTCATGATCGAACCTCCTATTGAACGGGTGCGACTCTCTCAAACCGCCAAAGACCAATTGACGAAACTCAAACGTCAAACCCGCATTGATCGCTGGAATGTTCTCTGTCGTTGGGCCCTATGCCGCTCCCTGGCTGAACCGAGTCCCCCCTCCCCGGTTAAACTGGTCACCGATAGCAATGTGGAGATGACCTGGCGTGTCTTTGCTGGGGATGATGGGGATGCCTATGCGATCGCCCTCAAACAACGCTGTCATCAGGATAACCTCCCCACCGACTCCGAGACCCTGGCTCAGCAATTTCTGCTACATCTCCATCGCGGCATTGGCTATCTCGCCGGCGATCCTCGTATCAAGCAGATTGAGGATTTGCTGAGTTCCCTAACGGGTTAAGTCTAAATCAGTAAAATCTTGAGAATTCGACATTTCAAAACTCAAAACATCCCGCCTTCTCTTAATCTTAAAAAATAGGCGGACTTACCATTTTTGATACCTTTTTTCTAATTTCTTATGCAGAATGTCATGCGTCAAAACCTCTTCAAGCTAGCCATCTCTACGTTTTTGAGTCTTGTCTTTTGCCTAGTCATCACCCCCGGACTCGTGGTCGAAGCCGCTCCTCTTCAGGAATTAGGACCTCAAAAATTCCCCCTAGCGAGTATCTTCCACTTCTCCGGCTCCCGTCCCGATAACCTGGGAGTCACCTCAGGACAACTCGCCCCTTGTCCCGAGTCACCCAACTGTGTCTCCAGTCAAAGTTCAGACCTCGACCACCAAGCCGCCCCCCTAGCCATCGAAGGCAGTCCCACCCAAGCCATCCAACGCTTGCAAGAGATTATCAAGAGTCAAGACAACGCTCAGATGATCACCGCCGAACCGGATTATCTCTATGCGGAATTTACCTCGAAAATCATGGGATTTGTCGATGACGTTGAATTTTGGGCCGATCCCGCCAACGATGTGATTCAAGTTCGCTCCGCCTCCCGCCTTGGAGAGTCTGACTTAGGGGTTAACCGTCAGCGTATTGAGGCCATTCGCTCAGAATTTGCCGCCCCGTCGAGTTAAAGGACCTGTCACCTTGCGATCGCCCCATTGGCCCCCCCTATCGCGTCTGCTGGCTCATCTGGGCCTTGAGAGCATCTCCCCTCGGATGCTCCTCTATCTCAGCGTCGCCAGTAGTGGCTTAATCTTGCTCATCGGCCAGAGTGCAACAACCCTGCTCACTCGCTCCCCCCAAGAGCGTTACGCCCCCCGACAGCCAATCCCCAGGTCCAGTCAACCCCTGGCAACCACTCCCCCCCTTCCCAGTCCTCACCTGCCCTCTCCCATCGCCGTTCTCAAGCTGTCACGAGCCGAACGAGCCATCTTAAACGATGTGGGCGATCGCCGCTGGGATGGACGACAGTGGTATTTAGAACAATCGCGATGGCTCTACAGCGACTTACCCCCAGAAAGCCGCCAACGACGAGAAATCATTGCCGCTAATCCCTTAAACTATCCCAGCAAAGAGGACTATCTCAGCCTCAAAGCCAGCGAATATCGTCACCTCCTGGCTCAGGGTTCAGCCATCCGACGCTTAATCCTGGGCAGTTCCATCGCCTTAGGCATCCCCGATGAATTTCTCCATGAGGAGGACATCAACATCGGTGTTCCAGCCGCCTACCTAAAAGACACCCTGGGGCAAGTGCAAGCCCTCGATGCTAACGTCGAACCGCAACAGATTATCCTCTTTGGGACTGGAACCCCAGAACTCCTCAAAGAACGTCCCATTGAGGCAATCCAGCAAGACACCCTGGAGGTTCTCGATGCCTTACGCAACAAATACCCCCAGGTTCCCATCACCCTCGTCTCCGTCTTACCGCGATCGCGCCGTGACGAACTCACCCATCCTCACATGGCCCGAGTCGACAACACCCAGGTTCGCCGCCTCAACCGTAACCTGTCCCATCTGTTGGCCCAACATCCCCAGATTCGCTTTTTAGATATCAGTCCCTATATCACCGACAACGAAGGCTATCTCAAACGAGTCTTTTCCACCGATGGACTTCATGCCAATGCACTCACGGCCCTAGTGTTAATCAAACTCCTGGATTTTAGCGATCGCCTCAACCACAACCCAATCACCCTCTCGCCCTAGATGCGGTTTAACGCCGACGGATCTCGGGCCAGTTGATCTTCCATTTGCTGCAAAAAGGTTTGCCAGAGTTCATAGCCGCGATCGCTCAAATGAATGCCATCGGTGCTAAACTCCCCGCGCATCCGACCCGCCTCATCACTAAAATGGGGATAGAGATCCAGAAACACCGCCCCTTGACGACGAGCAATCTGTGCCAACTCACGATTCACCGCCCGGATATCCTCATTACTCACCGCCTGGTGATCCGTCGGTAGAATCGACTGCACCACGACTTGGGCCTGAGGATAGCGCGATCGCAGTTGATAGATAATATCTTGCTGATTAAACAGCACTTCCTGAACCGAGCGGCCCGCAATCAAGTCATTCACCCCTGCCATCAAGAAAATGGTACTGGGGCGAGTCCCCTCCAACAGGCCAATCCGCTGGCGAATGCGAGCCGTATTGTCGCCACTGATGCCCTGATTGAGCCAGAGGCGATCGCCCACAAAGATTCCTGGGGGTAGCCATTGTGTCAGAGAGTCGCCAATGGTGACACAGAGGCGATTATCCGCCTGGCCCGCTGCGGTGGCCTTGGCTTCTTCCCAAAGGAGGGCCGTCCATTGCTCATAGGTGGGATTCTCCCGAGCCGTTTCCCAAACCTCCTGGAAACTGTGACGGGGTAAGCGAGTATAGAGTCGTCCCGCCTCCAGGGCCGCCAACCGTTGTTGATAGAGTTGAGCCGTCGTGTTGGGAACCCGGCGGGCGATCGCCGTCTGCGGGGGAGTTGGGGCAGTTCCCACCTCGGACACCACCGCCTCACCACTGAGAAGATGCGGCAGCGAGGGGGGCATCACCTGAGCCAGAAGGGGTAGGGTCCCCAACATTAAAGCAAGAGAGAGGGGATTCATGGGCGGGTTAATACTGTAGAACACCTTGAGTTTCTGCACCGGTTGAGGGAGGAGATCAGGATGATTTTGCAGGAGCGAGGGGCCAGCCGCCCGTCTAGCCTCCCGGTTTTAATGAACTTTTCTAAAGTTATTTAACGCTTTTGGGACGAAATCGCCCACACTTCCTTAGAATGTTAGCTTAAAGTTCTTCATCAAGAATTTTAGAGAATAGGAGAAATTTCCATGACGACTTCCACCAGCAATCAGATGGTGAAGCCTTATCAGGGCGACCCTCAGATGGGTCATCTGTCCACCCCCATTAGCGACTCTGCGTTCACCCGCACGTTCATCGGCAACCTTCCCGCCTACCGTCCCGGTTTGTCGCCCCTGCTGCGCGGACTTGAGATCGGCATGGCTCACGGCTACTTCATCGGTGGCCCCTGGGTTAAACTCGGAACCCAACGGGCTACGGAGTTCGCCAACCTCAACGGTTTAATCTGCGGCGGAACCCTCTTGCTCATTGCCACTGCCTGTTTGGCCGCCTACGGGTTGGTTACGTTCCAAGGCAGCAAAGGCGACAGCGACAATTCCCTGCAAACCTCCGAGGGCTGGAGTCAGTTCACGGCTGGATTTTTCATCGGTGGCATGGGAAGTGCATTCTTAGCATTTTTCTTGTTAGAAAACTTTGGTGCCGTTGATGCCATTCTTCGCGGCTTGGTGAATAACTAATCCTCGCGGTTTGGTCGTTGATTCTCGGCACTGTTAACCTGAATTTTTTGAAATCGGAGCCTTATAGACATGACTGGTGATTACGCTGCTTCCTACCTTCCCTGGATTCTCATTCCGATGGTCTGCTGGCTGATGCCGGTGGTCACCATGGGACTGCTATTTATTTACATTGAAAAAGAAGCTTAGGTTGATGTTAACAATCGGTTGACTTAACAATCGGTTGACATTGTATCTCTAAGTTAAAACCGGGGATGGTTCCGTTATCAGGAACCTCCCCGATTTTTTTAGGGACTAAAATCAGCTCAATTCATCAAGAGACATTGACGACTAACTCGACCAATCGGCGTGGAAGGATTCACCCCGAGGGGTATCGGTTCGCTCATAGGTGTGAGCGCCGAAGTAATCCCGTTGCGCTTGGGTGAGGTTTTGCGGCAGGCGATCGCGGCGATAGCTATCAAAATAGTCCAGAGAGGCACTAAACGCCGGAACCGGAATCCCTAAGCCACTGGCAGTCATCAACACTTCCCGCCAAGCGCCTTGGCGATCGAGAATCGTCTGCTTAAACTCCGGTGCTAAAAGCAAATTAGGCAAGTTAGGATTCTCATCAAAGGCCCGTTTGATTTTGTTCAAAAAGCCCGCTTTGATAATACATCCACCCTTCCAAATCCGAGCAATTTCACCCAAATTCAAATCATAGCCAAACTGTTCCGAGGCCTTGCCCAACAGAGCCATCCCCTGAGCATAGGAACACATTTTGGAGCAGTAGAGAGCATCACGCACCTTATCCACAAAGGCTTCGGTATTGCCATCAAACTTGCCCATGGGCGCCGGGAGTTGTTTCGAGGCCGCCGTGCGTTCCTCCTTAATCGAGGAGAGAATGCGAGCATTCACCGCTGCGCCAATGGTGGGAATGGCAACCCCCAACTCCAGAGAACTTACCACCGTCCAGCGCCCAGTTCCTTTCTGGCCAGCAGCATCCAAGATTTTATCAATCAGGAAGCCATCCCCTTGATCATCTTTTTTAGTAAAGATGTCAGCGGTAATATCAATCAGGAAGGAGTCCAGTTCCTCGGTTTGATTCCATTGCGTAAACACCTCATGCAACTGGTCATTGCTCAAACCCAGGACATTCTTGAGCAGGTCATAGGCTTCAGCAATGAGCTGCATATCCCCGTACTCAATGCCGTTATGCACCATCTTCACATAGTGACCGGCACCTTTGGGACCAATATAGGTGACACAGGGGCCATCATCGACCTGAGCCGCGATTTTCGTGACGATCGCCTCGATTTCATCATAGGCGGCCTTCGTGCCTCCAGGCATCAGGCTCGGGCCATAGAGGGCCCCTTCTTCGCCCCCACTGACTCCCATACCGATGAAGCGTAAATCAGCAGCTTCGAGATACTCCACCCGGCGATCGGTATCTTCATAGAGGGAGTTCCCCCCATCAATAATCATATCCCCAGGTTCGAGGAGGGGTTTGAGTTGTTCAATCACTGCATCCACCGGCCCCCCAGCTTTCACCATCAGCAGGATACGCCGAGGACGCTCTAACGCACCGACAAACTCTTCGATGGAATAAGTGGCTTTGACATTCTTGCCCTGGGCCCGCTTTTCCATGAAAGCCTTTGTGGTAGCGCTGGTGCGGTTGTACACGGCCACAGAGAAGCCCTTGCTTTCAACATTGAGGGCGAGATTCTCCCCCATGACAGCCAGTCCAATTACACCAAAATTTTGTAATGCCATATATCTATCCGTTACGTTGAGGATTGGTCGTTAACTGTATAAAGACAGTTCACTTACGGTTCATCTGTTAGGGTAGCTCGATCCCCGGAGGATGTCCTGGAAGAAGACCTTAAGACAGCTTAATTGGCAAAACTGTGTCTCAACACACCGACAGATTGACCATCAGGGGACGGGGGACCTGTAGAATAGGGCAGTAGAACGATTCGGGGGATACCGAGGACATGCTTGCCTACTTTCTTGCCATTGCCGTCGGATTGGGGAGCTTCGTGCTGTTTATGGCGGCGTTCTTCTTTCCAGAGGTTTACCGCAAAGGAGATTTTATCTGGAGCGGTGTCGGCTTTTTCTATGCCTTAGTACTTTGGTTTTGCGCGGGACGCTTTACGGGCGCGATTTTACTGGGACAGGGGGCCAGCGTGGCCTTGATTGGCTGGCTCGGCTGGCAAACGCTCCGTTTACGCCGGGATGTGACCCCGCAAGGCCAACAAACCCCAACCGAGGCAATCGCCGAAAAAGGCGCCAAGGGATGGTTCAAAGGTAAGACAACTCAATCCCCCGCCGCCGCACCTGCTGAGGAAGAGGCGACAGATAGATCTGACAGCGAGACATCTGACAGCGAGACATCTGACGAGGAGATGGCTCAACCTGACAGCGAACCCACCACTGAACCCGCCACTGAACTCGTTACTGAAACGACAACTGACACCGCCGCTGCGAAACCATTAGAGTCAGATCCGAGGGAGGAGACGACCACAGATGGCTCCACAGCAACGACAAGCGAAGCTGACTCGGCCAAACCAGACGAAGACACAGAAGCCGAGCCGTCCTCCTCCCAAGATTCCCCTAAGCCAGAACCGGAGATAGCTTCAGATTCTTCTGAGTCTGAGTCAGAGGAAACCCCAGCAGAACCGGTTACTGCCCCCAAAGCTGCCTCTAAAGCCAAACCCAAGTTCTGGCAGACGGGCGTTTTTGCGAAAGTGGGACGGTTGTTACAGCGCAAACCTAAGGCCACCCCAACGACTGCACCTCCTTCCTCAGAGACTCCAGAGGTTGATGAGTTTGATTTTGAGGAGTTTGAGGACCGGCTGGAGACGAAAGACTCTCAGGAAACCGTCGAACCCCCAACTGAGCCGCCGGCCCAACCTGAACCTCCCACTGAGGCGACATCTGAGGCAACATCTGAGGTTGATCCAGAGTTAGAGGTCATTGCTGACGACTCCCCAGCGGTGACTGAGGAGCCGGAATCCCCCCAAGAGGAGGCGCTGGAGCCAGAGGAAACGGCCGAACTGACCCCATCCCAAATGGATGCTCCCGAGGCAGAAATCCCATCTACTGATGATGCGGACAGTCCTGAATCGGTGGCTGCACCGGAGTCTGAACCGTCAGACTCGCAACTGTCAGAAACTGATGACAGTTCTACCCTGAAGGCGTCGGAACCTGAACCGCTAGCGCCAGAACCATCAGAACTAGAGCAGCCTGAGCCAGAACCATCTGAGCTAGAGCAGCCTGAGCCAGAAGAAACGCCCCCCAGCACTGACACGGCGGATGGCGAGCCAAAGGATGACGAGGCTACCCCTTCTGACGAACCAGAGCCATCTGAGGGAACTTCCCCCCCAACATCTGAGTCGGAGAGTAAAGAGACGCCAGGTGAATCTGAACGCCCTGAGGGATCGGCCTAACTTGCGATCGCCCAGGAGTTAACTTGCCGGTGCGATCGCAATCTCGTTAATATTGTGATTGCGATCGCACAACCTTGCAGGCGATCTCACAAGCTATCCCAAAATGAATCACTCCATTGGGGGGTCAAACCCCTCATACTTGTAACGTTCCGAGTTATCGTAGTGTTGTATGACTAGCCAACTCATGGTTTCCATTCGTGAACTGGTACAGGAGGCGATCGCCAGCGGGTACTTATCTCTCAAAGCTGAAAACCAACTCCGTCAGCGATTAGCGACGAAGTATGATTTTGAAGATTTCCAGGCCGTCCTGAAACTTCAAGATGCCGCCATGGCCGGGAAAGTTCGTCAGGAATCGCGGGAGTTATTGGAGCAATCCAGTTAAGCCCGATCCCGGGCCCTCCTATCCCAGATAACGGGTCTTCAACTGATCAGACACTGTCACTTCCTTCGACTGTACGAGTGACGGTACGAGGTAAGGGGTGTATCTATCAGTCCAGGTTGCCACAGCAACGGTCAAAGCAAGACCCCATACACCCTCTTGCCAGCCCCGTTGTCTGGGTGAACAATTTTTCGCGTCGACTTGCTCCGGTTGCCTGCCACAGAACCCTACAATAGAGGCAGAGGACAGGGTAAAATCCCCCTTGCTAACCGTTCACCGCAGTCTAACCCACGATGTCTTTCACCCCTGAGTTCCTAAGTGGTCGCCAAATCCGCGAAAAATTCTTACAATTCTTCGAGGGCCGCCAACACCAACGCCTCCCCAGCGCCTCACTGGTTCCTGAAGACCCCACCGTTCTGCTAACCATCGCCGGGATGTTGCCCTTCAAACCCATCTTCTTGGGCCAGCGGGAACGGGACTACCCTCGGGCCACCACCTCCCAGAAATGTATCCGCACCAACGACATCGAGAACGTGGGCCGAACGGCGCGACATCATACGTTCTTTGAGATGTTGGGGAACTTCAGCTTTGGAGATTATTTTAAACCCGAGGCGATCGCCTGGGGGTGGGAACTCATGACCGAGGTCTATGGCTTACCCCCAGAACGCCTCATCGTCAGTGTCTTCCGGGAGGATGATGAAGCCTTCGACATCTGGCATAAAAACATCGGTATTGCCAAACATCGCATTCAGCGCATGGGAGAAGAGGACAACTTCTGGAAATCCGGTCCCACCGGCCCCTGTGGTCCCTGTTCCGAGATTTACTATGACTTCCACCCCGAACTCGGGGATGACGACATCGACTTAGAAGACGATAGCCGCTTCATCGAACTGTATAACCTGGTCTTTATGCAGTTTAACCGGGACAGCGACGGTAGCCTCACCCCCCTACAAAACAAAAACATTGATACGGGGATGGGACTCGAACGCATGGCCCAAGTCCTGCAAACGGTCCCCAATAACTACGAAACAGACCTGATTTTCCCCATTATCAAACGAGCGGCGGAGATTGCCCAGCTTCATTATGACGACGCCGATGCCAAAACCCAGGTTTCCCTGAAAGTCATCGGCGACCATGTGCGCGCCGTCGTCCATCTGATTGCCGATGGGGTGCGCGCCTCGAATATCGGCCGGGGCTATGTCTTGCGTCGTCTGATTCGTCGGGTGGTGCGTCATGGTCGTTTGATTGGCATTGAGGGCGCGTTTATTACTCAAGTTGCTGAAACGGCGATTCGGGTTTCGGAAGATGCCTATGCCAATTTGCGGGAACGGCAGGAGTTCATTAACCGTGAATTATCTCGCGAAGAAGCCCAATTCCTGAAAACCTTGGAACGGGGCGAAAAACTCCTCGGGGAGATTCTAGCGACCAACCCGCAACAAATTTCTGGGGAAGATGCCTTTACGCTGTATGACACCTATGGGTTCCCCCTGGAGTTGACCCAAGAAATTGCCGAGGAACAGGGCATTGGGGTTGATATCGATGGCTTCGAGGTGGAGATGGAACGGCAACGCGATCGCGCCCGGGCCGCCCATGAGACCATTGATTTGACAGTTCAGGGCAGTTTAGATGAATTAGCAGAACATCTCCATCCGACGGCGTTTTTAGGCTATACGGACAATCAAGCCAATGTCCAAGTGACGGCGGTTTTAGTCGAGGGTCATCGAGTCGAGTCAGCGGAGGCTGGGGAAACGGTGCAAGTAGTCCTCGATCGCACCCCCTTCTATGCCGAGTCTGGGGGACAAATTGGCGATCGGGGCTATCTCTCGGGAGAAACCCTCGTGGTTCGCATTGAGGATGTGAAGAAAGAAGGCAACATCTTCATCCACTTCGGACGCATCGAACGGGGAACCCTCAACCTTGGGGATACGGTAACAGCGCAAATTGACCGGGCCTGTCGTCGTCGCGCCCAAGCTAACCATAGCGCCACCCACCTCCTGCAAGCCGCCCTCAAACAACTGGTGGATGAGTCGGTCTCCCAAGCGGGGTCTCTCGTCGCCTTTGACCGCCTCCGCTTCGATTTCAACTGTCCCCGCGCCCTCACCTCCGAGGATGTGCAGCAGGTAGAAGATTTAGTCAATACTTGGATTGCTGAAGCCCATGGGGCGCAAGTGGCGGAAATGCCCTTAGAGGATGCCAAACGTAAGGGGGCCGTGGCCATGTTTGGCGAGAAGTACGCCGATGTGGTGCGGGTGATTGACTTCCCTGGGGTGTCCATGGAACTTTGCGGTGGCACTCATGTGAGTAATACCGCCGAAATTGGCGCCTTTAAAATTATCTCTGAGTCGGGCATTTCCTCTGGGGTGCGGCGCATTGAGGCGGTGTCGGGCCCGGCGGTGTTGGATTATCTCAATAGCCGCGATGGTGTGGTGAAGGAGTTGTGCGATCGCTTTAAGGTGAAGCCGGAGGAAGTGGGCGATCGCGTCACCAGTTTGCAAGAGGAACTCAAAGCGGCCCAGAAGCAACTGGCTGCCCTCAACGCTGAACTAGCGGTAGCGAAATCGGACCAACTCCTCTCAGGCGCGGAAACCGTGGGCCAGTTCAAGGTTCTCGTGGCCAACCTGGGAACCGCTGACAGCAAGTCCCTACAAACCGCCGCCGAACGCCTACAACAGAAACTCGGTGATGCGGCGGTGGTGTTAGGGGGGATTCCCAGTGAGGGGAAAGTCAGTTTAGTGGCAGCCTTTAGTCCTGCGGTGAATCAGAAGGGAGTGCAAGCAGGCAAGTTCATCGGTGGAATTGCCAAACTCTGCGGCGGTGGCGGTGGGGGTCGTCCCAATCTCGCCCAAGCAGGGGGACGGGATGCGAGTCAGTTACCGGCGGCTTTGGAGGCGGCGAAATCACAGTTGATGGAGGCGTTGGGTTAGGAGTTTCAGGGAATAGGGGATAGTATCTTCTATTCCCTCGATTTTTACTATGTTTTTAGCCTTGAGAGGTTTTTACTCCGTTTTAAGGACCTCAACCTGTATTTCGTGATGGACATCTTCAAGTTGACTCTTGGCATTCTCGATGGTTGATGGTGTATCATACGGGCTAGAGTCTTAACCTCAAAGGGTTTAAAAAAACTTGAAAATTCTATGTACTCATAACAATGGTGGAGTTGGAAAAACGACTCTTGCTGTCCATACCGCTGGTTTCTTGCTCGAACAAGGTGATAACGTGCTAATGCTTGACTGTGATGATCAAGCAGATTTTTTCCAGTTTTTTTCCCGTGGTAGGAAGCCAGGAAAACATAAAGATTCTCATGTTCTGGAAGACAGCACCGTTATTTGGAATAAAAGACGAGAATCTATCGAAGACGTGGCCAAGCCTGCTGGCTACGCTCATGTTGTGTTGGATATAGATAGTCCACTAGCTAATACCGTTGAGGTCATTATTGGGAGTCAGCCAAATTTGGTCTTGGTTCCCATCAATGCCTCTCAAGAACGCAAAGCACTCCGCAATTTACCTCAGACATTAAAAGTTTTGTCGAGTATTGGTAAAAACACGGGATTTAATCCTAAGGTGGTTGTGGTTCCCCTAGGTGTATCCGAGGATTCTGTCAGAAATGTTGTCGGTCAGATAGAATTCGAAAATAAGCCTACAAGCTTTCGAACGGCGCCCAGCTTACCTGATTTACAGAAGGAAATGCAAAAGGCGATTTACCAGGACTATAGGTATATATGGAGTTATGGGGATGGATACTCTAAGCTTACCCGTTACTTCGATGCTCTAGTCACAATTTAGAAATTGACATGATATTGCCATAAAAACAACACAAACAACTGAGGGCAAAAATAATTGCCAAATGTTAATACTTGTCAACCTTGATAGGAAAACAAAAACCATGAAAAGCAACAATGACACTAAATCAATAACTGATGATTTTTTAGTAAAAGAAGCGATCCGGGAAGGATCTGAGAGATTCCAAAGACAGAAAAGTGAACTTGAAACTGTGACCTATCGTCTAACCGAAAATGAACTCCAAGACATGAAAAAAGTCAATCAGGCTTTGAGGCTAAATAGTGAGGATGTTCCACGTCGAGCCATTCATTATTTGAGCTTTGTCAACCATCAGATGCAACATCATCTGAATCCAGACCAACAGGCTTCTACAACTGAGAGTCATGAACGGGACAGTAAGGATTGGGAAAATTGGAAGACACGCAAGAAGGAAGAGTATTTACGAGAGTTAAAGGAGCTGGGAGAAATCCCCCAAGATGACCCCATCAAGCAAAAGAGATACTACAAAAAATTAGATTTGGATGGAGAAATTTTGGACAAACTAAACCAACTCAACATGGGGGATGAGATTGGAGAATCCATCTATTTAGGCGTTGCCCTCCTCTATCATCAACTGGTGGAGAGAGCGACTCAACTCCCGGCTGGACACACCTAAACTGAATCTCCATGGACTTTTTGGAAATCGATGCCTTAGTCACCGGAATTCTCAATTCTGACTCAGCTGTGAAGCAGGATTTGGGACGGCGGTTTGCCCTCCGTCTCGGGTTGGAACCCGGAAAGGCGGGAGCCGATGGGGGAGTTGATGGCTGGGGAATGTTGAACCAACGGCGCATTTACTTCCAATGTAAGCTCTATGCGAAGCGGCTAGATGCTTCGTTTGCAGCGGATTTTTGTGGAAACTTGGTCATCCATCAGGCGGATGTGGGCGTTCTGCTGTCAGGATTGGGCTGCACTTCGGGATACGAGACTCGTCTTCAGTCCTTTTATGAAGGGTTACAGGCGTTTGCTGGGGGAGTGATGGCTCAAACGTTGACGACTCATCTGCTGAGCCTTGAGGATGTTTTTGCCGAAACTGAGGCGTTTGCAACGGCCCAGCGAGATTTGCCAGATTTGCGAGATTTGAGGGATGAGAATTCGTCGTCGTGGTTGTAGATTGGCTTCATAAAAGCTATAAACCTCGACGACCTCTGTCGAATACCAGAGACCGGGTTTCTTGAAGAAACTCGGTCTCTTACTTGGGTGTTGGGGCTGTGATTGCTACTCCCTTACCTCCCGATTAGCTGTCCGATTTGGAACTCTTTTTCGAGGTGGTTTTACTCTTCGTTGTTGAGGATTTTTTGGATGTGGTTTTGCGTTTAGTGGTCGAAGATTTGCGGGATGACGACTTACGAGAGGACGACTTGGCCGCAATTAACTCCACCGCCCGTTCTAAGCTCAACTCCTCCGCTGACTCTCCATCGGGAATGGAGATGTTTTTGCGTTTGTACTTGATATAGGGGCCATAGGGACCATCGTAGATGTTCACCGGGTCTTTGTCGGTGGGATGGTCTCCTAATTCCCGCAGGGGCTTTTTCTGGCTACCTCGGCGACCGCGACCCCGTTTGGGTTCGGCTAACATCTCTAAGGCCCGGTCTAGGGTAATAGTCAAGACATCATCATCGGAGGAGGCTTTAATGGAGCGATAGTCATCTTTGCCATCTTCCCCACCCTTCTTATGGACGACATAGGGACCAAAACGACCGAGGCCCGCTTGGACTTTGTTGCCGGTTTCGGGATGGACTCCCAACAACCGGGGGAGAGACAATAAGCCGACGGCAGTTTCTAGGGTGATGGTTTCCGGGGTTAGACCTTTGGGGAGGGAGGCTCGTTTCGGTTTGGGGTTCTCGTCGCTGACTTCTCCCAGTTGGACGTAGGGGCCATAACTGCCAATGAGAATGTAAATCGGTTCTCCGGTATCGGGGTGCATCCCCAATTTCTCGGGTCCCTCAGTTTTTTGCCGCAACAAGACTTCGACTTGTTCGGGATCTAAATCGGAGGGGGTGAGATTTTGGGGAATGGAGGCGGTGATGGTTTCCCCGTCCTTTTCGGTTTCGAGATAGGGGCCAAATTTACCGATGCGAACTTTCACCGGCAGATTCTCCAAAACGATGGTTTTGGCTTGGGTGGGTTCGATTTGGTCTTCTTGTTCGCGAACTTGGGTGTCGAGGCCCTTCTCGCCGGAGTAAAACTCTCGTAGATAGGGAATCCACTCTACGTCCCCGGTGGAGATGCGATCGAGGGTGGCTTCCATTTTGGCGGTGAAATGTAAGTCCACTAAGTCGGGGAAGTAGTTTTCCAGCAAGCTACAGACGGCAAAGGCGGTAAAGCTGGGAACTAAGGCGTTATTCTGCATCTGGGCATAGCCGCGATCGATAATGGTGCCGATGATGCTGGCGTAGGTACTCGGCCGCCCAATCCCTTCACTTTCGAGGGTTTTGACGAGGGAGGCTTCGGTGAAGCGGGCGGGGGGTTGGGTTTCGTGGCCGACGGCTTCGATGTCTTGGCAGTCGGGGCGATCGCCCACGGCCAAGGCCGGTAAAATAGCCTCACGGTTCTCCAGGGCCGCATCGGGGTCGTCTGAGCCTTCGACATAGGCGCGAAAGAAGCCAGGAAAGTCAATGCGCTTACCGTTGGCCCGGAAGAGGGCATTCTCCACGCTTAAATCGACGGATAGGGAGGTTTGCCGGGCCTCGGCCATCTGGGAGGCGACGGTGCGTTTCCAGATTAGGTCATAGAGAGCCAGTTCTCGGTCTTTGAGTCCCGTTTGGCGGGGAGTCCGAAAGCGATTTCCGGCGGGGCGGATGGCTTCGTGTGCTTCCTGGGCCCCTTTGCTTTTGGTGGCATATTGCCGGGGTTTGGGGCTGAGATAGTCTGGGCCGTACATCTCGGTAACGCATTCGCGAGCGGCGGCGATCGCCTGCTCTGATAAATGCACCGAGTCCGTCCGCATATAGGTAATGTAACCGTTTTCATACAGACTTTGAGCCACGCGCATGGTATCGCGGGCCGACAGCCGTAATTTGCGGTTGGCTTCCTGTTGCAGGGTTGAGGTCGTGAAGGGGGGCGCAGGTTTGCGACGGTTCTGGCGCTCTTCAAAGTTGCTGACGCTCCAGGGTTTACCCAATAACTGCTCTTTGAGGGCATTAGCCTGGGACTCGTTCAGCAGCTGCACGTTACGGCCGGCTTTAATTTGGCCGGTGTTTTCGTCGAAGTCGCTTCCGGTGGCCACCTTGGTCCCATCGAGGCTGATGAGTTTGGCATCGAAGGGGGTGTTGTCTTTGCTGAGATGGGCTTTTAAGTCCCAGTAAGACCCCATGCGGAAGGCTCGCCGCTCCCGTTCCCGCATGACAATGAGCCGCACCGCTACGGACTGCACGCGCCCGGCGGAGAGTTTGGGGGCGATTTTCTTCCAGAGGAGGGGGGAGAGGGTATAGCCGACGAGGCGATCGAGAATGCGCCGGGTTTCTTGGGCGTGGACGAGCTGCTCGTTGAGTTCTCGGCAGTTATGGAGGGCGCTTTGAATCGCCTCTTCGGTGATTTCATGGAAGACCATGCGCTTGGTGGGCACTTTGGGCTTGAGGACTTGTAGCAAGTGCCAGCTAATACTCTCCCCTTCGCGGTCTTCGTCAGTGGCCAAAACCAGTTCTGTGGCGTTCTTGAGGGCGTCTTTGAGGGTCTTGACGACTTTTTTCTTATCTTTGGGGACGACGTAAATCGGTGCGAAGTCTGCCTCAACGTTCACGCCCAGTTGTGACCATTTCTCTTTTTTGACGGCTGCCGGAATTTCGCTGGCAGACTGGGGCAGATCGCGAATATGTCCCATGGAGGCTTCGACCTGGTAGTCGTTAGGGAGATATTTGCGGATGGTGCGCGCTTTGGTGGGGGATTCGACGATGACCAGGGTTGACATGGAGGTTCTAGTTCGACCAGTGATGTTAGCGTGACTCGGCAGGGTTGAGGAGATCTCAATCCTAGGGGGCTTTGATCTCAACCATATATCCGATTGTTGGTAATCGACAATCGACGGGGGGCAAAATTGTTCCGTTTCTGAGGTAAACTGGCTAGGGAGGATAAGGCGCAAAAGCTTTATGGAAGCGGGATTGCCGGAATCTCATGGCTGATGTCGAAATCTATACTCTGTTTGGACTGGGTTGGAGAGAACCGGTTGGGGATGCACTTAGAGCTTGTCGGGCCGGCTGTGTGGAGAGACTGATAACCGCCGATAAAGGGGATGATTAGCTTTTCTAGTGGCTCGGGGCGATCGCGACCGGGCAAGGACTATGTATCATAGGTTTAAGAGTCCTTTACAAAAATGCTTAAGCAATTCTAAACTCATAGCCAAAACCTATTCAACCATGGGCTTTCTGAACGTGAGTCGGAATTGTCCGTTTAGCCGGATTCCCTCAAACGAGAATGGGTCTTAGAGGCAGGTGACTGGCGATCGCCCATCTGAGTTGGGGGATGCCCCTGCAAACGACCCCAATTTGTTGTCAAATCAGAGAATTTTACAAATGAGCACCACCGATCAACCCGCCGATAAGTCCACCAGCCGCAGCAGTGGCGCCAAAACCCGCACGGCGAAAACCCGCAGTAGCAGTTCTAGCAAACCAGAAGAGACCAAAAATCAGACGGAACAAGAACAAGCCTCCGCTCTAGCCGTTCAGGGAGGAGAAGCTCGTAAAGCCCTAGATCTCAAGCCGGCAGGCTATCTCCCCGGTAACCGTCCGGTTGGCGTCAGCCATCGGGAGATTGTGGATACGTTCTCTGCCGTGGGAGGGTTACGTCCCATTTTTTCCAATGATGTTGATTTTACCCATACTATGAAAGCCTCCGGTGTTCGTCCGATTTCTGCTAGCACTCTCGCCATTAGCGAAACCTATCACGCCATGGGCAACCGTCCCGTCTCCGTGAGTGGGATGAAAGTGAGTTCAACAATCCAGTCCTCGGGCATCCGCCCAGTTTCGGCGAGTACCCTTGTGATTAGTGACACCGTGACCATCATGGGCAACCGCCCCGTTGCTGCCAATGCAACGGCGGATATTGACTCGCTCATGGGCTATTTAGACTAGGGTTGTGTTGACCGCGCGAGGCGGTTCTACTGACCCATTTTCCGTTTGAGTTGATTTAACTCGTCTTCGGTTTCCCAATCACTAAAGACTTGCTCTAGGGGATCGACAGCGGTTTTTTGAAAGCGGGTCTGGCTGGGACTATCCCAACTAGATACCCGCTCGCTGCTTGATGCGGCCTGTTCGGTGCGCAATTGAGCGGCTTTGGCGTGAACTTCTTGGCGACGCGCTTGGATGTTTTCCTTCAGGGTTTGTGCCTGATTGAGCCGCTCTTGAGCACCTTGGCGTTGTCCCCAAAGTTGATTCCCGCGACGTAGGAGCAAGGCTTCGCGCTCTTGGGCCGGTTTAACTAAATCCTCACGTCCGGCGGCTTGCGCTTTCTGAATGCGAATGTGCCAGCGTTGGATATCTTGGGCGGTACTTAGGATCTCTTCTTCGAGTCTTTTTTCCTGAGTTTGCAGGCTGGCAATTAGGCGCAGGGTATCTTCTTCCTGTTCCCGTAATTGTTCTTCGATGGCCTGTAATTCTAAATGGGGATGTGCGTCTAAAAATTCCTCTAAACGCGTTTCTAAAAATTGGCTGAGGTCTTCAAATAAACCCACGATACTATCCTTGTTTTGTGAAGAAGGCAAGAGGGAGAAGAAGGCAGAAGGCAGTAGGCAGTAGGCCGTAGGGGAGAAACGACGTGCCCTCTTCTGTCTTAGGACTAAAACTGTTGGCCGACGTAGATGGTGCGGGTTTCACCGTTGCGGCGCATGGAAACCCGATCGCCGGTGACTTCGGTTAAGGTCCAACCACTATCGCCCACAGGCTGACCGATATCAATCCAGCGGGGGGACCCGTTGACTTCAAACAGAGCGGCGGGCCGTTGACCTTCGCCTCGTTCCAGGGTTCCCACTAGGGCATAAATTCCCGCAGGGGCGGCGGCAGTTCGTTGTGGGCTAGAAGGCTGTGTGCTGGATGTAGGTTCCTTCTCGGCGGGGGAGGGGGTCGCCGCAGCAGCGCTAGAAGGTGCGGGGGGAACTTCCTGGAGGACTGGAGGGACTTGAGGAACCTGCACTACGGCTTCATCCCCGTTAGCGTCACTCTCAGCGACAGAAGAGTCTCCACTGGGGAGGTTGGGCAGGGGGACGGGGGTGGTTGAGACGCGTTCTAAGGCGTTGGCGATACGACTGAGGGATTGGGCGACGGCATCGGGAGAGGTGGCATCGACGGGAATTTGTAGGGTTCCGGTTTCCGATGGGGAGACGGGGGCGGGGGGGTCTAGGGTATCGGGTAGGGGTTGACGATTTTCGATGCGATCGAGGGCCTGGCCCATGTAGGCGATAAAGTCTTGATCTACCGCGCTTCCAGAACTTTGACTCGCTGGGGTAGCGGGGCTGCTACTGGTTTCGGTTGGGGCGGCATCTCCCCCAAACCACTGACTGAAATAGCCGCGATTGAATAGCCATAAGCCCAAAACGACGGCTAGGGAGACAAAGGCGCCACCGAGGAGAAGGCGATCGAACCAGAGTAAGCTTTTGTCCTCAGCCCGTTTTCCCTGGGAGTTGATAGCTACTTCAACGGAGGGAGGCTCGACGGCTGGGGGTTGCATGGCCGGGGCCACCAGGGGCTGCACGACAATTGGCGGCACTTGCAGCGGTTTGAGGGCGATGGGTTTGTGGTTGGCGGGTTCTTGGGGCAGTTCTTGGGCGCGATCGAGCATCTGATCGACGTCTCGGAACACCTCATTCAAGAGGCGATCGGCATCGGCTTGACCGTGAGGAGTTACAGGGCGATCGCGTTGGTCGGTTTGCATAGACATGGAGCGGTTATCCGACATGACGGTATTCTCGAAAGTCGATCAGTTAAGGTCTTCACCAAATTATAAAGCATCGTTTCTCTGGGGGAACACCCCAGGGGGGCGATCGCCCGCAATTCCCCAGCCAATCCTGAGCGGCTGAGGGCGGGGACTGGGATAGACTGGGGAAGGTGTCGTGTTGGGTTCTATGGTTTGGCAACCGGGTACGAAAATTTTTGGCGATCGTTACACCGTCGCAAAGCGGCTCAAAACGGGCGGTTTTGGCATCACCTACCTCGTCAACGGCCCCAGGGGTCGGCAGTGGGTGCTGAAAACCCTCAAAGATGAGGTGATGACCGAGGCCGAGTATATCCCCTACCGGGATAAGTTTCTGCGGGACTTTGACCGGGAAACGGCGAAAATCGCCATCTGTCGCCATCGCCACATTGTCCAGGTGGAAAATCATTTCATCCATGAGGGGCTGCCCTGTATGGTGATGGAATACATTCAGGGGCAGGATTTAGCGGAACGGGTGATGCGCGGGGGAGCTTTACCAGAGGTGTTGGCCTTGCGCTATATCCGGGAGGTGGGGGAGGCGTTGATGGTGATGCACGAGAAGGGATTGCTGCATCGGGATATTAAGCCCCACAACATTATGGTGCGCTTGCCCGCCGATGAAGCGGTGTTGATTGATTTCGGCATTGCGCGGGAGTTTATCCCCAATTTGACTCAAACCCACACTATCGCTCTTACCCCCTGTTTTGCACCGATTGAGCAGTATGACGAGCAGGAACACCGGGGAGAGTTTACCGATGTCTATGCCTTGGCGGCGACGCTGTACTGTCTGCTGACGGGAAAATTGCCGCCGATTGCGACGATGCGGGTGCGGAGGGACCGCCTGGATATTCCCAAGCATTGGTCGCCCGAACTAGGCAACGCGATTCAGCAGGGGATGGCGGTGAAACCCGAGGATAGAACGCAAACCGTGGCGGACTGGTTGGCACTGTTGCCTAATAGTGGCGGGGGTTTACCGTCATTCACGTTTGAGACAGTGCGGGTTAATGACCGGGGGCAAATCGTCCAGAAAATCCCCGGTCAGGCGCGGTACTATCCCCAGGACTTGGGTCAGGGGGTGCAGTTGGATATGGTGCAACTCCCCGGTGGTAGGTTTTTGATGGGGACAGAGGAGTCCGAAATTGAGCGGTTGTGTAAAAAGTATGATAGGGACCGGTTTAGGTGGGAAAGCCCCCAGCATTCGGTGCAGGTTTCCCCCTTTTTGATGGGCAAAACTCCCGTCACCCAAGACCAATGGCGGGTTGTGGTGACGCAAGTGGGCAAAATTGTCCGAGACTTAGACCCCGACCCCTCTCGGTTCAAAGGTGGGAATCGTCCCGTTGAACAGGTGTCTTGGTATGATGCCGTGGAGTGGTGCGCTCGCTTGAGCAAGCTAACGGGTCAGGAATATCGCCTCCCCAGCGAGGCAGAATGGGAATATGCCTGTCGTGGCGGAACTACCACTCCTTTTGCCTTTGGTGAGACGATCACGCCAGATTTGGTTAACTATAACGGAAACTACAGCTTCGGCAACGCAGCCAAGGGACAATACCGACAAGAAACCACCCCAGTAACAAGCTTTCCTGCCAATGGCTTTGGCTTGTATGATTGTCATGGCAATGTTTTGGAGTGGTGTTTCGATCCCTTCCATGATAAGTATCAGGGTGCGCCTGGGGATGGTAGAGTCTGGGATGAGAATGTGAATGATAATCGTTATCAAAAATCTTCAGCAAATCTTCAGGTTTTATTGAAGAAAAGCGATGAAAGATACGTGCTGCGTGGCGGTTCTTGGGGCAGCTACCCGATGTCCTGCCGTTGCGCTTACCGCTTCCACAACTCGCGCGGCAACCTCGACCCCCACTTTGGGTTTCGCGTCTGTCTGGTGGGCGCAGGACTCTTCTAGCCCTTTGCTCTTTAGCCCTCTTGCCCTTTGCTCTTTTTTCCCTTTACACTTTTAAAAGCGACCGCAGGGAGCTTTTTTTATTTTTTTTTCATGAAAGAACTACCGATTATCCAGAAAACCTATGACCTAATTCAGTGGTATGTCCCCATTTTGAACCGATTGCCCAAAACTCATAAATTCACCCTTGGGGATCGGATTATTTCTAACCCTTCCTCGTTACTTGGCTCTGCCAAGTAACGCCCTCCCGGAGGCTCTGCCTCCCTCCCCCCAGGCGGCAGAGCCGCCCAACCCCCATGCCATGGCAGAGCCACGGCACGAGAAGTAAAGGGTGCTTCTGGTAGGGGCTAGAGGGAAGTGCAAACAACCCGGTTTCTAGGGCTGCACCCAGAGCCAATACCATGACAGAGCCATGGCACAAGAGCTAAAATTGTAAGATCACATCGCAAGGACTAACTATGATTTCCCCTCAACTATTAAAGCTTGAACAATCTATCCATCACTTATCCTTAGAAGATAAACTTTGGCTGCTCGATAAAATCTTTGAGCAAGTGCGAGACACGGCTACCCATCAACAGGAAAAAGACCTGCAAAATCTCAACTATGATGATCAAGTAAAGCCCATTTGGGAAATTGCCGTAGAAATTGGGGCAAAAATCCCAGATTCTGAATGGGAAAATGTGCCGAGTGACTTGTCAAAAAACTTTGATTTGTATCAAAGGTATCTCCAGGCGGCAGAGCCGCCCAACCCCCATGCCATGGCAGAGCCACGGCACGAGAGGTAAAGGGTGCTTCTGGTAGGGGCTAGAGGGAATAGAGAGAGATGCAACAAACTCAGTTTATCGGAAGCACACTCCTCAATTAGCTCACTATAATCTAATGTAAATCTTAGAAGTATCTAGTAACTATGAAGTGGCGAGTCATACTTGAACCTGATCCAGACACAAGCGAATGGGCAGTTTGGTGTCCAGAACTTCCGGGATGTACCTCTGCTGGGACGACTCAACAAGAAGCCCTTGATAATATACGGGAAGCGATCGCGTTTTATTGACAGCCTACTTACTGAGTTTAACGTTCACGATTAAAACCAGTCCGTAATGTCTTGAAAGGTCTCGTTTACATAGTCATCTGGGTTAAAGGCTGCTTCGATATCAGCTTGTTCCGCATCATCTACATCCAGCAGCAACATCTCAAAAAAATTGTACCATTCTTCACGCATGACTTCCCGGACACCTTCCTTAATCAAGATTTTGAGGATTTCGAGAGTGGGATTTTGCTTTTATTCTAACAGTGGGTCAGTAGAACTAAGGTGAGTCACGAACCCCGCTGCGATGGGGGAGCAAGTCCATTCCCCTAGGATTCATCCCTTTCCTCCACATCCGGCGAAAAAAACAAATCATCAAGTCCCCTGCGGATATCTTGGGCAAAAATCCCCAAAATAATCGCCACAATAATCCCTAGAACTGTCGCATAGAGGGTATAGAGATTGAGCCGAACACCTGGATCAGCGGCTGTCGGCGGTGGCGACGGTTCGGCCCCTTGGGGAACGGGCAACAAGGCTAAAAAATCCTCGATGGTTTGGGGGCGATCGCCATAATACACCTTCATCCCCTGACGAATTGCCCGATTCGTTTTATCGCTCACCCCAGAAATGGGGGGCAATTTCCGACCCTTGCGCTCCAACTTCCGCCGCTCCTCCGCATTAGGAGGCACATCCCCCGATAACAGAGTGTAGAGCGTGGCCGCCAACCCATAGACATCAGAATAGGGTTGCGCCTTCTCTGTGGAGTCATAAAGCTCCAGGGCGCTATAGCCATCGCTATTGCTCGAATGAATCGAGGTGAGCGTCTCATTAAACCCCTTGGTGACGCCAAAATCAATCAGCACCGCCTCCGATTGTCCCGCCCGCAGCATAATATTGGCAGGCTTAATATCCCGATGCACCAACCCCTCCCCATGCACCACCGTTAACGCCTCTCCCACTTGGCAGATATAGGTTAACGCCTCCTCCTCCGCCAGAGTTGCGGTGGGTAAACTAGCTAAATCATCCCCCGCCACAAACTCCATGACAATAACGGCCTGACCCTGTTCGAGAAATGAACCGAAACAGCGGACAATATGGGGATGATGGCAACGGGCCAACTTCACAGCCTCATTGATCAGCTTGGTATTGAATTTGTCTCGCTCCTCGGGGGTGAGTTGGGCCAAAACCTCATCCCGCAAGGTTTTGAGGACAACGCGATCGCCCCCCTTACCCTCAGCCAGATAACTAATCCCGACTCGCCCCTGGTTGAGCGATCGCACCACCTGATATTTCCCACCATCGAGAATATCGCCCGCCTGCAAACCCATAAAGGCTCCTCGACCTAACTCACCTTCCCTATACTAATCCCAGTTGACGCTCCCGAGGATTCAAGCCTTCGGTGTCGTTCCCTCCTGATACCCATTCATCAGAGTTGACAGTAGAAATGAGGATTTTAGGTTAGAGCGAATCTGGAATTCGGAGGAGAATTTGTTGATTCCGGTGTTTGCGATAGATGTAGAAGTCACTATCTAACGTGAGAATTTGACTGTTTGGATACAATTCAGCCATTCTCACTAAGCAAGCATCAGCCAAAGACATTGGGACTGACTCATATCGTTCTAAAAGTTGATGAACGGCTTGATATTCTAGGCTGAGAGAGAAATCTAGACGCACAATATTTCTAGCCAATAACTCCATAATCGCATTGCGCCCCCCGTAAATATTTTGCAGCAAAAAACAGGCTTCTGTAATTACTGGTTCACAAGTGATCAATGGAGGTTGAATCGTTCGCCATTGATCTAACAACCATCCATGCCACGAATCACGAGCATTGAGGAATGCAACTAGAGGGCCAGTATCAATGATCGTTTGAGTCATTGGCCAAAGCCTTCCAAGTATTGAGGATTGGTTGAGAGATCTGGGGGAGCGTTAAGGCAGCCAGCTAGATCACTGGCTAGGTCAAAGGCAGAAGCAGATGGGTCTGAGGGAGGATAGTTAGTGGTGCTTAGAAACTCTTGAAGTTGTTGGGTGAGATGATTTGGATCAGTACGGAGGGGACGTATCAGTTGGAGTAAAAGATTCACCGAGGAATCGGGAGCGAGGAGAATTTCTTGAATCAGTTGTTCGCGGGGAGTCATAGTCTGTGAGATGGGGGTGAGGTTTTGTTTTATATACTGCTCTAAGTTCATTAGGTTTAAGAGGCTTTTATATTTGCATTCATGAGCATCTCATAGTAAGTGTTCCACTCAAAAAAATCCATAGAATCTTCCAGGTTTCCAGCTTGGAATTGTCGGTAAAAATCATCTGATTTCATCTGATATTTATTTTCCAACTCTTCTAACTTCTGTTCTATTTTAACAATTTCTTGAGTAAGGGAATGTTTACCGATTTCCCGTTGTAGATAGTCTTGTTCTTCTTCGGACAATGAAAAAATGACTTCGACTAAGGATTGGACTAATTTTTTATTCATCAGAAACCTCTGTTTTTAAATTAGATTTCGGGGAGTTCACCGTAACCAACAAAATAGGCTCTCTGGAGTCAACTCTAGGGACAAACCAGATAACACTGGCAACGGGTTTTGGGGCGGCCATTCTTCGGGGAGGCGATCGCACTGAAACACCAAGACAACTCGCTCGGCTGGATCAATCAACCAGGCCAACTCTGTCCCATGACGTAAGCCATGTAACAGTTTACGGGTCACTCGGGTCATACTTTGACCGGGGGACAAAATCTCAATCAGCCAAGGGGGAGCCTGCATCAGTCCCATTGAAACAATCTCTCCCGTCTCCGTCAGCGGAATCGCCTCAGAGGGGATAATGGCAATATCGGGAACAAGGGAGCGATCGCCGAAACTACACCGCAGTTCAGGAAACGCCTCAAACTCTCCCTCCACGCCATTAATCCAGGACAACAATCGTCCTTGTAACCGACTATGTTGCAGTCCTGGCATAGCTTTTTGCACAGACATTCCATCGAACAACTCCCAAGCCGGAGACTCATCAATCTCCGGCTGTTGTAAAAATTCAGCCAGGGTTAATCTGTCGCGAACCTCTACCGCCATAGCACTCACCTCTCACTCAACCCTCCCAGGACAGCCTAACCCATCCCTGAGCGTTAATCCCTCACCAAGGCCTGAGTCTTCGTCTTTATTCTAGCGGTGGGGGGGGGTGGATTGATGCGATCGCCTGGCTTCCCGCCTGAAATTGACGTACGGCAATATGCCGGATATACTCAGAGTGTCAGCCTATCCTATTCTAAGGGTCTAATCCGATGACTCATCCCACCCAGCGAACAGCCCCAGCCCGGCTAGAAGCCCGCATTAACCCAGAAACGAAAGCCTTGATTCAAAAAGCAGCAGACCTACAAGGACGAACCCTGACGGATTTTGTGGTTGCCAGTGTCCAAGCCGAAGCCTACAAAGTGATTGAGCGTCACCAAAGCCTACAACTAAATCGTGAGGATAGCGAAGCCTTTATAGAGGCATTGCTCAATCCCCCTGAACCTAATGACGCCTTAAAATCAGCCGCTTCACGATACAAGCAAATCATCGCGGATTAATGGCTTTTAAAATCACCCATCTTGCTTCTAAAAGGCATATCCGCTCAGATTTTCGCTGTGGACAAGAGAGCTTAGATACTTATATCCAAAAACAAGCCTCCCAAGATGTCAAAAAACGAGTTTCCACAGTCTTTGTTTTAATTGATGCTCCTGACCTGACGGTTTTGGGTTATTACACCCTATCGTCCTACACCGTTAGGGTGACAGATTTAGAAAAAAGCTTTGCGCAGAAGTTACCCCGTTATCCAGCATTACCCGCAACCTTATTAGGCCGTCTTGCGGTCGATCAGGCTCACAAAGGTCAAGGGTTAGGGGAACTCTTACTGATAGATGCCCTCAAAAAGTCCTGGGAAGCCTCTCAGGACGTTGGCTCTTTAGCCGTCATTGTACAAGCTTTAGATGAAACAGCCTTGAATTTTTATCTCAAGTATGGCTTTCAAGCCTTTAGGCAAGAGCCGATGAAGCTCTATTTACCGATGAAGTCCATCAAGACGTTCATAGACTAACCAACATCCAAACCTTGGGTCAACAGGTCTGGGCTTCCCGAAGTCAGAGCGTTAATCCCTCACCAACTCCTCGATCGCCCCCGCCTGAGTCGGTAACGCCGCCGTCAACACCTCCGGGCCATCCGCCGTCACCAACACATCATCCTCAATACGAATCCCGCGCACATCAGCAAACCCCCCAAGACGTTCCCAATCAACCATCTCCCGGTATCGCTGCCGATTACTCGAATCATTGAGAATCCCCGGAACTTGATAAAACCCTGGTTCAATGGTGACCAACATCGAGGGCTTCAGCGGACGATGCAGACGCAAAAAGCCCAAGCCAAAGCGACTACTACGGGCCCGTCCTTTCTCATAGCCCGCATAATCCCCTAAATCTTCCATATCATGGACATCTAACCCCAGCAGATGACCAATCCCATGAGGGAAAAACAGGGCATGGGCATCGGCATCCACTAAATCCTCAGGCCGTCCGCGCAAAATTCCCAAATCCACTAAGCCCTCAGCGATAACCTGGGCCGCCAACAGATGAATGTGGCGATATTCCACCCCCGGCTTCACCGCCTCAATACAGCGGTCATGAGCGGCTAAAACTACGTCGTAAATGTCTCGTTGACTGGGGGAAAACGTCCCCTTCGCCGGCCAGGTTCGGGTGACATCGGCGGCCCAGCCGGATGGGGCTTCTGCCCCCACATCCGCCAAAATCAAATCATCGGCGTTGATGGCATGATGATACTGCTCGTTATGGAGAACTTCCCCATGAACGGTGACAATACTGTTGTAGGCGCAACTCATGTTGTGGGACAGAATCACCCCCTCCATGGCCCCGCGCACTTGGGCTTCTAAGTTAGCCGTTGGGGTGGCTTGCATTCCTGCTTTGTGGGCTTCGACTGTCACCGCCGCCGCGTGACGCAGTTCCACCAAGGCCCCCGCGTCATGAGTCAGGCGCACCTGGACGATCGCCCGCACCAGTCGGCGGTCAATCCCCTGTAGATTATCTAGGGGAGAGAGCGATCGCCCCAACACTCCCGCCTGAAGACTCCGCACATCATCGTTTTGCACGGGAATCGTCGCCGCACCCCTCGCCTGGGCCGGCAGTTCCGAGAGGGGAAAGGCCGCATCAGCCCCGATGGTACTGGCGATTTGGTGGCGTTTGGGCTGTTCCCCATGCCAGAGGGCGGCACTGGGACGAGGATCATCATAGAAGAGGTGCAAGCGCCCGGATTCCAGGCGAATGGCGGCATTTTCTAGGGGTAATCCGGCAAAATAGAGAAAATGACTACTGGGGCGAAAGGGGTATTTGTTGGCCGGGAAATTGCGGGACTTGCTGCGCCCGGACCAAAGAATTACCGGAAAATCCACTAACTCGGCTAGTCGTTGTCGCCGTTCATGGAGGATGGTTTCGAGGGTGCGATCGCGCAGGGTAGAGGAGGGATAATTACTACCGAGGAGCATAGACAGATTCCCGAGGCTTGAGCGTTGGCATAGATATCTGTATCCTAGCGTCTAACCCATACTCGCTTCCAAGGGCAACAGGGTTAATAAAATCCGGGCAATGGTGAAATAGGTCAGAACCCCTAACACATCCACACAGGTGGTAATAAAGGGGGCTGACATCAACGCCGGATCGAAGCCGAGGGACTTAAACAGAATCGGTAACGCCGCCCCCGAGGTCGAGGCTAATATGGCAATCACAATCAGACTGGAGCCAGCGGAAAGGGCTACAATTAAATTCCCTTGCAGGACATAGGCCCCTACCGCGACTAACAGACCTAACATCGTCCCCAACATTAACCCAGCCGTGGCCTCCCGACGAATCAAGCGCCAAGCTCCCCCAGTCTGGATTTTATCCATGTTCAGGCCGCGAATAATCACGGTTGACGACTGAGTCCCCACATTGCCCCCCGTGCCAATCAAGAGAGGGATAAACATGGCTAGGCTTACCAGTTGAGTTAACACGCCTTCATTAGCACGAATTACGGCACTTGTCAAGACATTAGTGACCAATAAAATCAGCAACCAGGACACCCGCTGACGGGAGACGCGAAACAGGCTCATCTGAAAGTAGTTCTCACCGTCGGACTGTAAGCCCCCCAAGGCATAGATATCTTCCGTGGTTTCCCGCTCGAAGACATCAATCACATCATCAACGGTGACAATCCCCACCAGCCGCTGTTCACTATCCACCACAGGAACGGCCAGGAAGTCGTAGCGTTGGATGGTGCGAGCCACTTCTTCCTGGTCCGTATCCGTATGGACAAAGACGGCATCGCGGGTCATGATTTCGCCGATGGTTTGCTCCGGCTGGGCCACCACCAAGTCTCGCAACGAGAGGATTCCCGTCAGATGACGAGCCGCATCAGTGACATACAGGGCATAGACTGTTTCTGTGATATCTGCCAGATGACGAATGCGCTCTAGGGCGGCGCTGACGGTCAGATGCTCCTTTAGGGAGATATATTCTGGGGTCATGATGCGCCCCGCTGTGTCCGGTTGGTAGCCGAGCAGCAGTGAGGTGGCTTCCCGTTCGTTGGGGCTGAGTTTGGGGAGGAGTTGACGCACCACTTTAGCCGGGAGTTCGTCAAACAGACGGGCCCGGTCATCGGGGGACATCTGCTCGACTAAATCGCGAATCTCCTGATTTTTGAAGTCTTGCAGGAGGGATTGCTGAACGCTGCGATCGAGGTATTCGTAGACTTCCGTGGCTTCGTCTTTGGGAAGCAGTCGGAAGGCGATCGCATGGAGTTTTTCGGGAAGTTCCCCAATCACCTCAGCCACATCGACGGCCTGAACGGGAACCAGGAGCAATTTGGCATCCTGAAGCTGTCCCTGTTCGAGAAACATCTGGAGCTGCGATCGCACCAACTCCCGTAACTCGCGTCGTGATGAAATGGGTTGTTCAACGTCTTGACTTTGTACCAAAGTGACCCCTCCCTAAGTTTTTCAATTGTGGTGATTTTAGCTAATTTAATGGCGAATAGGCGGCGAAGTGAGGCCCCCATTGACCCGGGCAACTCGACTCTAAAAGTCGACCAAAGCCCGTGCGACATAAAAATAAATCAAAACCCCCAACACATCCACAAAGGTGGTAATAAAGGGGGCTGACATCAAGGCCGGATCAAACCCCAAGGACTTGAAGATCATCGGTAAAGCCGCTCCTGAGGTCGAGGCGAGGGTAGCAATCCCCCATAAACTTAACCCCACCGTCAAGGCCACTCGCCAATCCTGTAGAAAGACATAAGCCACGGCCACTACAATGATACCCATCATGAAGCCGAGCAAGATCCCCACCAGGGCTTCTCGGCGTATAATCCGCCAAGCCAGGCTCGTGCGGATTTTCTCCATACTCAAGCCGCGAATAATCACCGTCGAGGACTGGGTTCCCACATTCCCTCCGGTATCAATGAGCAGGGGGATAAACATGGCCAAGCTCACCACTTGTTCGAGCATATCCTCGTTAGCGCCAATCACCCCACCGGTAAAGATATTCGTCACCAGTAGCACTAACAACCAGGTTACCCGTCGCTTGGAAATGCGAAAGAGGCTCATCTGGAAGTAGTTTTCCCGATCAGCCTGTAAACCCCCGAGGGCGTAGATATCTTCTGTGGTTTCCCGTTCGAGGACATCGAGGACATCATCGACGGTGACGATCCCCACCAGCCTCTGTTCACTGTCCACCACGGGAACGGCTAAGAAGTCGTAGCGTTGAATGGTGCGGGCGACCTCTTCTTGGTCGACGTTGGTATGGACTGAGACCACATCTCGCGTCATGATCTCACCGATGGTCTGTTCCGGTTCAGCGGTGACGAGATCTCGCAAGGAGAGAATCCCCGTCAGATGTCGGGTTCCGTCGGTCACGTAGAGGGCGTAAATGGTCTCGGTAATGTTGGCCAGGTTGCGAATGCGATCGAAGGCTTGGCTAACGGTGAAATGCTCCTTAAGGGAGACATATTCCGGGGTCATGATGCGCCCGGCGGTGTTCGGTTCGTAGCCGAGGAGGAGGGAGGTGGCTTGTCGCTCGCTGGAACTGAGTTGTTTGAGCAGTCGCCGCACTAAGTCCGCCGGGAGTTCGTCGAGGAGTCGCACCCGGTCATCGGGGGACATGCGATCGATTAGTTCTTGTAATTCCTGATTTTTGAACTCTTCAATTAGGGCTTGCTGTACGCTTGAATCCAGATGTTCGTAAATTTCGCTGGATTTATCCTTGGGGAGTAAGCGAAAGGCGATGGCGTGGAGACTTGGGGGTAATCCTTCGATCGCATGGGCCGCGTCGGCGGGTTGCACCGGGACTAATACGGTTTTGGCCCCTTGGAAGTTCCCCTGTTCGAGAAACATTTGCAGTTGCGATCGCACGAGTTCCCGTAACTCCTCGCGGGATGCAAGCTCCTCGACTGATGTTGTATTTTGACTCTCAGCCATAACGACCCCCTTCGTTAAACAACCCAACACCAGATGTCACATGATGCGGACATCCATAGGCAATACATAAATCAGTGTAAAGGCTGTTGGTCAAACAAGAGGCGATCGCCCCGTGAAAATCACAGACCCGCCAACGGGGCCACTACATTCAGGGAGGACACCCATTGAGGAACCGAAGGGGAACAGGGTAAAACCGTCTGGGAATGCGTCATCGCCACTCGGGACAGTTTCGGCAAGGTTGAGCTGGCCAACTCTGAGGCCGAGGGGAGATGAAACACACCAATCTGGAAAGCGGCATATAGCACAATGATCAGACTCAAGATCAGGCGATGCCGAATGAGTCCAGTCTCCTCTATCGAGGATAGGGGGGGATTCTGGGAATGTCTCATGATTCTGACCTCTACTTCGGCAGGCAGTAGATGGTTATGCCCTGAACAGCGAGCCGTTGGCGACGGCGAGGGTATCCCAAAATCATGAGGATACCGGTGTTAAAGGACTGTTAACGAGGATGTTACGTCCTTAGATGCTGAGACTCCGGCTATCCCTTGAAAGTTCCAGACTCTCCCCGACAAAATTTAGCTGAAAAGGAATTAACCCTGAATCGAGCCATCGGGAAGGGTGACACCCTCCAGACGAGCATCTTGTAAGTCAGCCCCGACTAATCCAGCCCCTCGTAAACTAGCGCCGCGCAAATCTGCACCTCGCAAAATTGCCCCATCTAAATCTGCACCCCAGAGATAGGCTCCCCGTAAATCGGCCCCGGTTAAATCGGCACCATTGAGTTGGGCCAAATTGAGATTACTATGGCTTAAATCTGCATTGCGTAAGTCGGCTTCTCGCAAATCCGTTTTCATCAAATTGGCATGAATCAAACGACTGCCACGTAAATTTGCCTGGTTGAGTTTACTCTGTTGCAAGTTAGCGTCATTGAGGTGACTATTGCGCAACTGACCTTGACGGAGATTACTACCGGTAAAATTCGCGCCGACAAGCTTAGCCCCACTCAATTTGAGGGTGCATCTCAGTTAGGCGCGATGAGTATATTTACTCAGGACAAATGGGTGTACTTGGAGTAATTAAGCCGCCAAGTCCCCATTCAGGTAAGCACAGCGATGCTTCAACACCTTTGGCACATTCTCCTCTCGCCATTGTGCCCCAGGCAATTTCACCCTGAGTCCAATTTGTTTGACCAGGGACTCGACTTGACCCGAACCAATTGAATGTCCCGCTTCCTGCCAGACCTGGTAGTCAATGATGCGCTTAGAATGATGCTTCAAATAGTTGATAAATCTCGTAGCTCCCCGACATCGCTCTTGGCGCAGATAGCGAATCACCTGACGGGTCTCCCCTCGCCACAACAAGGCTCGTATCCGCGATAGCTGGGCAGCTGTGCCTTGTACCTTATGAGCATTCTCCATCAGATGATACCAATCGAGGACTTCGATACGTTGCTCTGGTGTCCCGATACCGTCAAAAATGTTCCAGACCCCATCATGACCATCTCCGAGACTGATAAATAGCTCGGCTAGTAGCTGGATATTCACCCAGTCGATTAGTCCTTCATTATCTTTAAAGAACGCTACACCTCCATGCTCGTGGACATTTAAGGCTTTGTACTCTCGCCACTGACCCGGTTGACCCTCCTCAGTTCGAAGGCGAATCATCCCACCATCGAGGCTGAGTTCCTCTATTGGTTCAGTGACCTCGACCTCACACCAGTCCTCTCGCTGGACAAAGCGTTGGAGCGTACTGTGGGAAATGCTCAGCCCAGTCAGCATGGCGATATCTTCTTCGGCTCTTTGGTAAGAGGCGTTGGCAGTGACAACGGCACAACACTTGAAAAAATAGGGACTCCAACGAGTTCTGGGTTCGACTTGTAGTTGTTGGGCTTGAGCTGTGGTGAGGGTGAGTCGGCCCAGGATGCTGGTTAGGGTGCGTTGTTTTCCGGTCGGTCGGTCGGTCGCCGCGTTGATAAAAAAATTCCCAGTTGAGGCAAAACATGTTCTTGGGCTTGAGCTCGAACGTTTTTCTCAATGCCTTCGAGGGTGGTCAGTTCAGCCGGGTCAGCTTCCTGGTAGAGAATCTTGGCAATTGCATCAAGATGTTGTTGGAGTTCAGCCTGCTTTTGAGGATTCATGGCTCAGGGGTGGTCAACAAGGCCTCCATTGTAATAGATGGACTGTTTCGAGGGAAACTGTCATTGAGTATAATTACTCACTCGCCTAACTGAGATGCACCCCAATTTGAGGGTGCATCTCAGTTAGGCGCGATGAGTATATTTACTCAGGACAAATGGGTGTACTTGGAGTAATTAAGCCGCCAAGTCCCCATTCAGGTAAGCACAGCGATGCTTCAACACCTTTGGCACATTCTCCTCTCGCCATTGTGCCCCAGGCAATTTCACCCTGAGTCCAATTTGTTTGACCAGGGACTCGACTTGACCCGAACCAATTGAATGTCCCGCTTCCTGCCAGACCTGGTAGTCAATGATGCGCTTAGAATGATGCTTCAAATAGTTGATAAATCTCGTAGCTCCCCGACATCGCTCTTGGCGCAGATAGCGAATCACCTGACGGGTCTCCCCTCGCCACAACAAGGCTCGTATCCGCGATAGCTGGGCAGCTGTGCCTTGTACCTTATGAGCATTCTCCATCAGATGATACCAATCGAGGACTTCGATACGTTGCTCTGGTGTCCCGATACCGTCAAAAATGTTCCAGACCCCATCATGACCATCTCCGAGACTGATAAATAGCTCGGCTAGTAGCTGGATATTCACCCAGTCGATTAGTCCTTCATTATCTTTAAAGAACGCTACACCTCCATGCTCGTGGACATTTAAGGCTTTGTACTCTCGCCACTGACCCGGTTGACCCTCCTCAGTTCGAAGGCGAATCATCCCACCATCGAGGCTGAGTTCCTCTATTGGTTCAGTGACCTCGACCTCACACCAGTCCTCTCGCTGGACAAAGCGTTGGAGCGTACTGTGGGAAATGCTCAGCCCAGTCAGCATGGCGATATCTTCTTCGGCTCTTTGGTAAGAGGCGTTGGCAGTGACAACGGCACAACACTTGAAAAAATAGGGACTCCAACGAGTTCTGGGTTCGACTTGTAGTTGTTGGGCTTGAGCTGTGGTGAGGGTGAGTCGGCCCAGGATGCTGGTTAGGGTGCGTTGTTTTCCGGTCGGTCGGTCGGTCGCCGCGTTGATAAAAAAATTCCCAGTTGAGGCAAAACATGTTCTTGGGCTTGAGCTCGAACGTTTTTCTCAATGCCTTCGAGGGTGGTCAGTTCAGCCGGGTCAGCTTCCTGGTAGAGAATCTTGGCAATTGCATCAAGATGTTGTTGGAGTTCAGCCTGCTTTTGAGGATTCATGGCTCAGGGGTGGTCAACAAGGCCTCCATTGTAATAGATGGACTGTTTCGAGGGAAACTGTCATTGAGTATAATTACTCACTCGCCTAACTGAGATGCACCCCAATTTGACCTCTTGTAGTTCCATGCCAACAAATTCAACGTCATTGAGTTCTAAGCCATTCATCCAAGCGGCTTTAAGCTTAACGCCATTGAGTTGTGCCCCTCGCAGGTTCGCACCGCTTAAGCGAGCGCCATTGAGGTTCGTCCAGTTGAGATTGGCGTTCGCTAGATTCGCTGAGCGCAAGTTAATCCCATCGAGATTGGCTCCACAGAGGTTAACTCCCGGAAGATTGGCGCGGTACAAACTCACCCCGCGCAATATCGCACCACTGAGTGTTGCACCTTCTAAATTAGCTTGCATCAGTTGAGCGCCTTGCAAGTTGGCTTTGGTTAAGTCCGTCTCAATCAAAGACCCTTGCCTGAGCTTGACAAAACTCAAATTGGCACTGTAGAGAAACGCGCCATTGAGTTTCGATGCCACCAAAAAGCAGCGTTCTAGGTGAGCGCGGGCTAAGGACGCTTCCATTAAATTCGAGTCAGAGAAATCACAGCGAACAAACTCAGCTCCGATGAGGTTGGCAGACCTTAAATCGGCTCTACGAAAGTTACGTTCTCCGGCTAGATATCGTTGAACAATATCATCACAGTTCATGGTTAAAACTCCTACTCTCCACTTAGGGCTGCAAGTCAAGCTGCTACTTCTAAGTGACGGTTGATGGGTCTGAGATCAGAGTTTTTAGGCTAGAAAGTCTCGGTATTTTTACTGAGGTTTGAATGGGTTTAAGGATGGATCATATTGATCCCCATCATGGGCGTTGTAGCAACCGTGGTTTCAAGGGAATGATCCGGATCTGATCTCTTAATTATTTTAAAAGCTTGTTTAAGATTTTGCGATCGCCCGTTAATAATGTTAACAAATTGCGACAAAGTTAGGCGAACTCCTGACAAAATGACTCAATTTCCCCCGACGTTTAGGCATTTGTACTGGAGTCATCAATGTGTTGAGTGAGTATTGTTTTTTTAATCAACCCCAATCGCAGGTCAGAGAAGGGGCGATCGCCTCAAAAAATAGCACACTACATCTAGTGAATTAAGTCGATTTTGTTTCTGAAAAAACACTATATAGACTATATACTAGATCGAGTCCGTGGAGATTAGCCTCGGGAGTGACGCGAGTCCTCCCCTATCCCCTGAGACGATTCAACCCACTGCGAGTAGAGCTAATACAGCACTTATGACGATAGTCCCTATGCACTCAACCTTAGAACTCAACGCCATTGCCACCCAAGCTGCCAAGATTTCCGTCATTCGCCGGGATGGCTCGTCCACCCCGCTTGATGTCACGAAAATCCGGCGTGTGGTCAACTGGGCCTGTGAAGGACTTGAGGCCAGTCCCATTGCCCTAGAAGCTGGACTCACCGCTCGTCTGCGGACTGGGGTGACAACACGGGACATTCAAAACAACCTCATTAGCTGTGCCTTGGAAATGTGTTCTCCAGGGGAGCCGGATTGGCGCTATGTGGCGGGACGACTCCACATCTGGAGTCTGTGGAAAGACACCCTCGTCAGTCGCGGCTATCAGTATGGTGACTACGCTCGTACCGTGTTCGCAAAGGTGCAATCCCAGAGTTATGACTCTCGTATTCTGACGTACACCCTCGATGAACTGCAAGCGGCCTCAGAGTGGATTAACCCGGACTGGGACATGGACTACGACTATGCCGGGGCGGTATTGCTGACGAAACGCTATCTCCTACCTGACGAGTTGCCCCAGGAAGCCCTGCTAACCTGTGCCTTGCTGTTGGCTCACCGTGAGGCTCCCGATGAACGCCTCAAATGGGCCAAACGCTTCTATGAAGCCATTGCCACTCGTAAAGTGTCCCTGGCTACCCCAATTTTAGCGAATCTTCGGGTTCCCGGCGGCTCCCTCTCCTCCTGTTTCATCGCCGCCATGGATGATAACCTCGAAAGCATTTTTGAAACCATCACCGACACGGCCCGCATTTCCAAAAATGGCGGTGGCGTTGGAGTGAATGTCAGCCGTATCCGCGCCACCGGAAGCTGGGTGATGGGCAAACCCAACGCCTCAGGGGGAGTCATCCCTTGGATTAAACTCCTCAACGATACGGCGATCGCAGTCAATCAGGGTAAATAAATCTGCCCCTTCCGTCAGCAATGGCGGTAGCAAACTCCTCTAATTGCTGGGAACCCTCACATCTATCCGTGAGGCAATCAGCAGCCAAGCCCTACACAGTACACAATATAGAAACAATAGGGAAGGTTCAACGACCAGAGCGTGATTGCTCGTAGCCTCAAGTGAGGCGAAATGGGGAGGCTCCTTAAAGGAGTATGATATGGTCTGATCTACCTGGCGACAGGTAGCGGCTGCTCTAAGTTTACCTAGGGGTAGCGGGTTGAGGTTAACGCCCTCAACTAAACATAAATGGGACGACGAGCCGGGGCTGTAACGGTCAGCCTAGATAGTTGGCACTTAGACATTCCTGAATTTCTCGAATGTCAAACCGAAAATGGTGATCAACGACGCAAAGCGTATGATATTTTCCCCCAATTTGTCATCAGTGATGAGTTTATGCGGCGGGTTGTTAATGCTGAAACCTGGACTTTGGTTGACCCCTATGAAGTGCGGGATAAACTCGGCATTGAACTGGCTGAATTATGGGGAGAAGCTTTTGAAGCAGCCTACCGGGAAATTGAAGCCAACTTGGGAGAGACCATTACGCTCTACAAACAGATTCAAGCCCGAGACTTGTTTAAGCATATTATGCGCACTCAAGTCGAAACCGGGATGCCCTATCTCTGGTTCAAAGACACTGCCAACCGCGCCAATCCTAACAAACACGAGGGCTATATTCCGGGAGGGAACCTTTGTCAAGAAAGCTGGTCAAATGTGAAACCAGGGACAGAGGCGCATACCTGTAATTTAGATAGTCTTAATCTCGCCAACATTGACGCCAAGGAACTCCCAGAAATTTGCGAAATTGCTGTTCGCATTCTCGACAACACCATTGAGATTACACAAACTCCCTTCGCCGCCAGCGAAACTCACAATGATAAATATCGCACCATTGGGGTTGGGGCCATGGGATTGGCGGACTGGCTAGCCAAACGGAAACTCTCCTACAATCATATTGAAGAGATTGACCATCTCTTTGAAGATATCGGTTATTATTGCACCGAGGCATCCATGAAACTGGCACGGGAACGGGGTGCTTATGCCGCCTTTTCCGGAAGTGAATGGAGTCGGGGACATCTGATTGGGGCCAAACCGGTTTCCTGGTTTGATGAACATTCTCGTCAACCCGAGCGTTGGCGACAGCTTTCCCAGGATATTCAACGCGATGGGATTCGTAACTCTCATATTACGGCGATCGCCCCCAATACGTCCTCATCCTTGGTTCAAGGCTGCACCGCCAGCATTCTCCCAACCTACAGCCGCTTTTTCTACGATAAATGGGCAAAAGGAACTGTCCCCATTGCACCACCCTATATTAAGGATCGTTTCTGGTACTACACGGAAAACAAATCCATCCCTCAAACCCAAGTCGTAAAAGCCGTGGCCACCATGCAGCAATGGATTGATACAGGGATTTCCATGGAGTTGATGTTCAACCTCAATGCTGGGGTCTATTTCCCCGATGAGCCGGAACGCAGCATTAAAGCGAAGGATATTTTTGACACCTTAGTCTTAGCGTGGGAGTCCGGTTGTAAGGCGATTTACTACATTCGCACCGTTCAGAAGGACAATTTCAAAGAATCCGGTGATGGCTGTGTTTCTTGTGCGAACTAACTCGCGAGTTTAGTTTGATTTGACAAGGCGTACTTCGGTACGTCTTTTTTTGTTAATACGTCCCAAATAAATAAATTCTGAAGGGGGGTTGTTTTTGTAAAACATTTGTTATAATTTAGAGAGTAAAATGCACTCATTTTCGGACTTTTATGACTTACAGTCCAAGCAAAACGCATCCGTCTCGGATGCCAGTTAACCCAATCTTCAATCCCCTGGGAAATGATGATCCAGAACATCGTAGTATTTGGTTTGGGGATACCACCAACCTGATGCAACTCAACGATGTTCGCTACAACTGGGCCGTTGGCTTATATCGCCAAATGCGGGAAAATTTCTGGGTTGCAGAAAAACTCGATATTACCCAGGATGTCACCGATTACGTGAATCTCACTCTCGATGAACGGCGAGCCTTTGATGGGATTTTGTCCTATCTCACCTTTTTGGATTCTGTGCAAACGGTGAATTTACCTCAATTAAAGGTGAGTATCACCGCGCCGGAAGTCTCCATGTGTATGGCAGAGCAAATCAGTCAAGAAGCTCTCCATAACCAGAGTTATCAGTACATGATTGAGACCATTATTCCCAGCGATCGCCGCTCAGCAGTTTACGACTTTTGGCGCACTGATAAAGTGTTAAAAGACCGTTGTCAGTTCATTGCTGGACAATATCAACGCTATGTTGACAATCCCACCGTCGAAAACTACTTCATGTCCCTGGTGACTGACTATATTCTTGAAGGATTATACTTTTATAATGGCTTCATCACCTTCTACAATTTCGCCTCCCGGATGTTAATGCCGGGAAGTGCCGACATCTTTAAGATGATCAACCGTTAACTTTGGCGGCTTCTATCGGAAACGGTAGTCGAAAACCCCTTGAACTCAGGGAACATCTCATTTGTGAGAAAACCCTGATCCAAGTTGTTAGACGAGCTTCAACATGGTATAAAAGAACTATCAAAAGTTTTTGCCTTTACCGTGAAAAAGAAGCATCCTAAGCTACCTTGCTTTGTAACAGATGACGGACTGGTTAAACGGATAGACTCAAACGTTTATTCGCCTTGCCCTAGATACAAGCACGGATATCATCAGATCACGTTTCACATTGAACATACCGGGACGCAAAAAGCCTGTTTAGTTCATAGGCTGGTTTGGGAGTGTTTTGTTGGGGAAATCCCTCAAGGAATGCAAATTAACCACAAGGACGGCAACAAATCGAATAATTGTTTGTCTAACCTTGAGCTAGTCACCCCAAAACAGAACATGAGCCACGCGGTAGAAACCGGACTTAAGAAAGGTTTGCCTGGACAAGACAACTCCATGTCCAAGCTTACCGATCATGAGTATTATCAAGTGATTGATCGGCTGGTTAAGGGGGCGAGTAATGATGAAGTCTCAAAAGAGTATGGACTTCATCCACGTTATGTCTCTTTAATCCGACACAAGAAACGACTCATCAGAATCTGGGAAAAGTATACCGATGCTACAGGTGTGTCTGAAGCTCCTAAAAGCGGAGGACTATCTAGCAAAATACCACTGGATATTCGTGTCGATGTAATCCGTCAGCTACCATCAAAGACCAACAAAGAGTTGGCTCGTATGATTGATGTAGATTGTTCTGTTATTAGCAATGTCCGACACAGGAAAACCTGGAAAGATGCTTGGGATTTGTTTGACAAAAGGAGCAACGACCATCCCGAAAGGGAGTAGATACCAAGCGGTATCGAAGCGGGGGGGATCCTGAAAAGGATTATGATATGGTCTGTTCTACTCGGTGACGGGTAGCAGTGGTTAAGCGCACGTACACCACGGGTTAGGAGTAGCGCCTCTAGCTGAACACAAAGGACGAACTCAGTCATGTGCGGCTGTTCCAAAAACTCATCCCTGAAGCCATGGCCATCTTTCCCCATTCCAAAGATGCCGTCTATGAGATGATGGACACCGCCGTTCGACATGAATGCAAATGGACAAATCACATCGTGGGGAATAATATCCTCGGGATTACCGAACACAGCACCGAACAATACACCAAATACCTGGCTAACATCCGTCTCAAAGCCATTGGCTTAGAGCCTCTCTATCCCGAACCCCGCTATCAAAAGAGTCCTTACACTCACCTAGAGCGGTTCTCGGATACCAAAGCCGAAGGCCATACCAAGGCCAACTTCTTTGAAGCGCAAGTCACCAGTTACGTGATGTCTTCTGGCGTTGGAGGTTGGGACGAAATTTAAGCTACTCGGCTGGGGTGAACTGCATCTTCTGTTTACCCCGGCTGAGGCGTTAAAGCTGTTTCTCGTACACCCGGTAGGTTTTAGCAATCACTCCGCCGGAGGCTTCTGTAATCCGGCGAGAGGGGTGGTTGTCCTCCCAAATCCAGGACAATTCCGCCCGCTGATAGCCTCGTTTTTCCCCACCTTTCATGGTTAGATAGACTAAAGCTAGGGGAACCATTTTTCGGCGGTATTCGGGCAAAGCACAGAGGGTAATCATCCGCGCTTGACGAATTTGGCGGCGATACCAGAGAAATTTGAGCAATCCCCAAAAATTCAGAGTTCCGTTGACCCGTTTTAAGGCGATGTTGTAGTCCGGGAGTCCCATAAAAAAGCCCACCATCTCACCGTGATCTTCGGCGATGGGGAAAATATCGGGGTCAACTAGGTCTTTAAGCTGTTGGGCTTCCTCCCAAAAATCGGCTTCCGTGCGGGGGGTGGAACTCCAATTGTTGGCGAAGGCTTGGGTAAATAGGCGGTAAAGACTGCGAACATCCTCCTCAAAGCCTTCCCCTTTAGTGCGAATCGGGCGAAAGGTGACTCCCGATTTAAGGGCGATGTGATAGGCTTTCTCGAATTTGTCTGATAATGGCTCCATGGGGAAGTCGTAGGCATACGCATCTTTAGCCTTTACCCAGCCCATCTCCTCTAGCCATTGGGGATAGTAGGGGGGGTTATAGGGCATCATCATCATCGGGGGGCTATCGAAGCCATCGACGAGGAAGAGACAGTTATTGTGAGTCGAGAGGTTAATGGGGCCGCGCACGACCTCGATTTGCCGATCGCCCAGCCAAGACAACGCCGCCTCGAACAGTTGTTCAGCGGCGGCGACATTCTCGATACATTCAAAATAGCCAAATAGCCCAAGACGCTGACCTTCGCGCTCAATCAACCGCTGATTGACGGCGGCCACGATACGCCCGATCGCCCGTCCCTGGTCATTGAAGGCCAAAAACCCTTGAAACTCCCCATAACTGAGGAAGGGGTTATCTTGGGGGGACAGTTGCGCGGCAATCGAGGCTTTCAGAGGAGGAACCCAGTTGGGATCATTTCGATAGACCAACTGGGGCACCTCTAAAAACCCTTGGCGATCCTCCTCACTGCTCACCGGTCGAACCGTAATCTGAGCCATCTTGACGGGTTATGCACTAACAGTTGCCGTCGAGGATAGCATAGCGGCTCGGGTTTCCACCATCGCTTCGACGAGGCGATCCATCTCCTCCTTCGTATGCAGAGCATTAGCCGTAATCCGCATCCGAGGTTTGGCGATAAACCAAATCGGCGAGATCCAAATCCCATAGCGATCCATGAGATGCCGCGCAAAGTATTTGGGATTAATCTCAGGAGAGAGAATCACCGGAATCACGTTAGTTTCACCAATCACCTGAAACTCATGTTCGACGAGGCGCGATCGCAGATAGCGGGTGTTCGCCTGAAGCGTCTGCACCAACTCAGGATGTTGCCGAACCTGACGAATACTCTCCAAGGCCGCCGCCGTAATCGGGGGGGGGAGAGAAATCGTCCCAATCGACGTCGGCGACACCGTCAGGAGGTCATTGAGTTCCGGACTCGGGCTACTCAACGCCGCCCCCGCCGAAGCCGCAAACTTGGAGAAGGTGGTCATAATAATCGGAACCATCCCCCGCCGGATCACATCCTGAGGTGAAATCCCAAAGTGGTCATAAATCCCCCGTCCTGAGGGACCCACAGAACCACTCGCGTGAGCCTCATCCATGACGATGACACTACCGGGATACTGTTCCATCACATCGAGGAACTCCGGTAAGGGAGCGATGTCCCCATCCATCGAGAACACCGCATCGGAAATTAACATGATGCGATCGCCGGGCTTCGCATAACGTCGCAGTTTGCGGGCCAAATCATTGACATCATTGTGGCGATAGGCCTTCACCCGCACCTGTGGGCTTTGGCTGAACACCTTACCCGAGCGATTATTCGAGTTGGCGATCGCCGAGATGATGCAACCGTGATTGAGGACATCACTGAGGATCAGCGTTTCTCGTGTATGCTGAAATCCAGGAATCGGGATGGCCAGATGACAGAAAGCATCCATCAGAGCCTGTAACGCCATCCAAGCATTGACAAACAAATGGGTATGGCCTAAATCCTTGAACTCGGAGATCTCCCGTTCGAGTTGACGGTGGAGATCAATGCGACCACTCAACGCCTCACAGGAACTATTGGAGGTTCCATATTGAACAATGGCATCAATGGCGGCCTGTTTCACCCGAGGATTCTGCACCAGTCCGAGGACATCATTGGTGCAGAAGGTTAATACCTTGAGTCGTCTTTGACTCACCGGTTCCTCGATATCAATCAGATTGCCCTCTTTGCCGTGACAGATGTACTCATCGGGGTAAAACCCGTGTGCGTGTAACTTCTGCACATATTCTTGGATAACTTGCACTAGCTTTCTCCCCTCACCGTTGGTCTTGATAGCCGATGGGCTGCCGTTTCTAACATCTCAGTTTAATTTCCTAGATAAGATACCTGTTATCCCCGCTGACAGGCAAGAGCACTGGCACGTTGCTGCGATCGCAATCGGCAACTCCCCGCTAAAATGAGGGGTTTAATCGGCCACAATCTTGAGAGAACCGCCTCAAAGCCAGGCAAAATGAGATAACCCATAGATTTTGCAATGAATCGTCCCCAAATGGGATCGGTTAAGGTACAGCGATGATAGCAGGATTTTATCCCCGATACCTATCATGACCCTAAGGACAGTTGAGATTGTGCCTAGGGTCAATTGTAGGCTAGCCCCCATCTACTCCAAAATAGGAGTCTGGGGCCTGATGTGCAATGATATAGCACTTTCTTTGCAAGCTATGGAGGTAATATGACGGATTGGGTTCGACAATTTAGCCGCGAGAGGCTCAGAGTGCCAGTCGTGTTGGGGGCCGGGTCTCTCACCACCATGGCTGGGGGGGCGATCGCCCCAGTCTTGCCCGATCTGATGCAAGAACTCGACATCGATCTAGCCTGGGGGGGGACCCTAGCCAGTTTCCACTGTCTCACCCTAGCCCTATGCAGTCCCCTCCTGGGGCTGCTAGCCGACAAAATCGGACCTTCGCGAGTTCTCTTCCCCGCCATGACCTTCTACGGTATTTTCGGCGTTGTTGGAGCCTGGATGCCGAACTTTTGGTCATTACTATTCGTGCGGGGGCTACTGGGCATTGCCTGCGGAGGACTGGCCGCCTCTTGCTTAGGGGTCTTAGGACGATTGTATGAAGGAGAAGAGCGAACCCGAATGCTCGGCTTTGCCACAGCCGCCCTCACCCTAACGGGAATTGTCTATCCGCTTCTGGGGGGTCTGGTGGGCAACAGCTCTTGGCAATATGCCTTCTACCTCAACGGTATCGCCTTCCCCCTCGCCCTTCTGGGACTCTACGCCTTCGACTCCTCCCCCTCCTTCGTCTCCAAATCTAGCCCCTCTCAGGGCTTAGGTGGCAAACTCACCCGAGAACTCTCGCGTCTCGTCACCGCTCGCTTGCTTCTGACCATGGGACTCTCCTCCATCGCCATGTATGCGGTGGTCATTTATGCCCCAATTTACCTCGATCAAGCCTTGGGCCTAACCCCCAAACTCAATGGAATGGTTCTGGCCTCGCGGGCCATTGGGGCCGCTCTGATTTCCGCCTTTGGGGCCAAACCCCTCGCCAAGATGATCGGCTTAAACCAGTCCACCGCCTTAGGGTTTGGCATTATGGCCGCCACCCTCGCCCCAATTCCCTGGATTACGGAGTTATGGGGGGTCTTAGTGGCGGCTGCCATCTTTGGCCTTGGCTTTGGCATTGTCCTGCCTAACTTATATAACGCCCTCGCCAACCTCTCCCCCTTTGAACTCCGAGCCAGTATTTTGGCTGTGGGAACCGGGATTAGTTTTCTGGGGCAATTTGCCTCGCCGGTGCTGTTGGGGGTTGTCCTTAACATCTGGGATCTAGCAACCGTATTTTATGCTGCCTCGATCCTGACCATTTTGGCCGGGTTACTTTTATTCGCCCCGTTACCCCAATCTCAGTCTTAGTACCTTCTTTCTAGGCCGAGATAATCGCCCCTTCCTCTTGTAAGCGGGCCTGTAACTCCGGGGTTAAGCCGATCGCATGAGCAAACTGAGCGGAGCGCACCTGAGTGTCACTGAGTTGGGCATCATTAAGATTAGCCCATTTCAAATCGGCACCGGTAAAATTCGTATGGTCGAGTTTGGCATCCACGAGGTTGGCCCGCATTAGATTACTGTGGGTTAAATTGGCATAGCTGAGATTAGCATGGCTAAAATCAACCCCACCGAGATCCGCCGCCGTTAAATCCGCGCCACTCAAATCGGCTCCTTCACAATGAGCGCAGGTGAGATTCGCCCCACTGAGATCGGCCCCACTGAGGTTGGCACAATAGAGATTCGCCCCAATCAGGGTAGCATTGTAAAAGGTCACTCCAATTAAATTCGCACGGAAAAGATTTGCACCAAAGAGATTGGCTCGGAAAAAACTGGCCCCACTCAAATCGGCCCCATTGAGGTCAGCACGAAATAGATCGAGATCTCGGAAATTACGCTCGCCAGCAGCATAGCGTTTGAGTAGTCGTTCAGCAGCTTGCATAATAAGTTTTGATATAACGTGATGTGCTCCTTCCTATTGTGACGGAGCGATTGCCCGAGTCGAGCAACCTGTCATCTTTCGTCACGATTCCCGAGGCGTCTTCTCTCGAAGCGGTGCCATCTCCAGGTTCGAGATCCCTTCCCTACATCTCGTGAAAAACGCTCAAGAGGTTGACCAGGCGACAGTGGCTACAATAGAGCCAATACCCAAACGCCAACGCTCAACCCATCCTAACGGTAATGAGTCTAATCCCTGAACCTAGAGATACCCAAAGAACCGCCAAGGGAACCCGCTCATCAATTCCTTTGACGTCCGATGACTCGTCCCATTGCACCTGGGGAGAACTTATTGCTCGCAGTGCTTTGCGGATTCGTCAATCTCTACAACTCCATGAGATTCTGCAAACGACCGTCGACGAGGTCCAGGCCTTACTGGAGTGCGATCGAGTGTTGTTTTATCAGATTTATGACCAAGAGTGGGGTGAGGTGGTGGTCGAGGCCGTCTCAGATCCCATCTGGTCCCTCCAAAAACGGCGTATTCAAGATCTCTGCTTTCACAGACGACATCACGTGGAGCCTCAGGATACCCTACGGGCGATCGCCGATGTGAAGCAAAGCCATTTAGATCCCTGCTATCTCGACTTTCTTAGCCGCCTCCAGACCCAAGCCACCTTGGTCATTCTCCTCTTCCAAAACGATCAAGTTTGGGGATTACTCGCGGCTCATCACTGTTGTGCTACCCGAGATTGGAACGCTTCAGAAATTGAGGGATTTCGGCAAATTGCCACTCACAGTGAAGTCGCCATTAACCAGGCTAATCTCCTAGAAGAATTAGCGGCTACCAAAGCACAATTAGAGGTCGAAGTCTCTAACAACAACGTTGCAATTGCTACCGTAAATCAACAATTAAAACAAAAAAATAAAGCCCTCCAACATGCCGTTGAAGGCATCGCCTATCTCAACCCGCAGGGATACTATCAGACCGTAAACCCAGCCTACGCTCGTATTTGTGGCTATGCCCCCGAGCAGCTCATTGGTCACTCTTGGCAGCCAACGGTTCATCCTGATGATATTCCCATAGTCAAGGAATCCTATCAGACGATGTTGAGAACAGGGAAAGTCGAACTCGAGGTTAGAGGATTGCGCCGAGATAACTCTTTATTTTACAAGCATTTATATTTAGTGGCAGATTATGATCAAGATGGTGAATTTGTTGGACATTATTGTTTCATAAAAGATATTACTCAGCGCAAGGAATCCGAACTAAAACTACAAGCTAAAACCGAAGAATTAGATCGCTTCTTCTCCGTAGCCCTTGATTTGCTCTGTATTGCCAACACTCGAGGTGAATTTGTCCGCCTGAACAGCCAGTGGCAAAAAACCCTCGGCTATCCTCTCGAACACTTAGAGGGTCAAAACTGTCTTCAGTATATCCATCCTGAGGATTTAGACAAAACTCGCAGCCAACTCTCGCGATTAGCCAATCAAGAGCAGGTCCTGAATTTTGTCAATCGCTATCGCTGTCAGGATGGCTCCTATCGCTCCCTAGAATGGCGCTCAGTTCCCGTAGGAGACCTCATCTATTCCGCCGCTCGTGATATCACAGAAAGCCTCAACTACCAAACTCAACTCGAAGCCCTATCCACCCGTCTCAATCTAGCCTTGGATGCCGGACAGATTGGCACCTGGGATTGGACATTTGGTGATGTTGCCCATTGGGATCAACGAATGTACGATTTGCTGGGACTCTCTAACTTAGAAGGAGATCCCAGCTATGAGGATTGGATCAGTCTCGTTGAGCCGGAGGATCGCCCCCACTTGGAAACTGCCATGAACGCCGCCTTACAACAGGGAACCCCGATTGATCTCGAATTTCGGATTCGCCGACCTGATGGGGAACAGCGATGGCTTCGGGAAGCGGCTTTAATCCAACGGGATGCAGAAGGAACCCCCATTCGCATGACGGGGATTGACTATGACATTACCGATCGCAAACAGGCAGAGTTAGCCCTACAAGCAAGCGAGGCCAAATACCGAACGATCATCGAAACCACCCTAGAAGGCGTGTGGGTCTTAGATGGCCAAAATCAGACTTGCTTCGTCAATCAACAACTGGCGACCATGCTGGGCTATCCCATCGAAGACCTCCTGGGAACGCCTTTTGAGGATTACCTCCTCGAGGAAGAAGACGGATTCGCTCAAGTTCATGTCAGCGCGCTCTCTCAACAGCGTCGAGCGGCCCTATCGCGGCGGGATGGAACCCCCCTTTGGGTTCTGATCTCCAGTACCGCCCAATTTAAGTCCCAGGGAGAGTATGACGGCTGTATTAAACTGCTCAGCGACATTACACCGATGGTCGAGATTGAGGCGAACTTGCGGGAGTCTGAGTCCCAGTTAAGTGGGGTTCTCAATAGCTCCCTCGATGGCATTATGGCCTTTCAAGCCTTGCGAGATGCCCAAGAAACTATCGTCGATTTCATCTGGCTGTTGAGTAATCCTCAGGCGGGGAAACTGCTGGGGCGATCGCCCGAGGATCTAGTCGGAAAACGGCTCCTAGAAGAAATGCCCGGGAATAAAACCGACGGACTCTTTGATGCCTATGTTCAGGTGGTGGAATCAGCAGAGCCGTTTGTTAAAGAGTTCTATTATCAACATGAGGGAATTGACTGTTGGTTTGAGACCATCGCCGTCAAACTCGGAGATGGCTTTACGGTGACGTTTCGGGATGTTACCCAAGCCAAACGGTCGGAAAAAGCCCTGCAACAGGCTAATCAAAACTTAGAACAGCATCTAACCGACCTCAAAGAACGCCATCAGGAAATGCTGCTCCTAAGTCAAATCAATGAGTTCCTACAAGCCTGTCTAACGGTTGACGAGGTCTATCAAACCCTAAGCTGTTTCATTGCGCGCCTCTTTCCCCATTGTAGTGGAGCGTTATTTGAGGTGAATCCCTCGAACTCCCGCATCGAGAAAGTTTCCCAGTGGGGAGAGGCCATCGAGTCTCAGGAGCAGTTCCAGATTGAGGATTGCTGGGCATTGCGGCGAGGTCGTCCCTACTACCTTCATTGGCATAGTACCAGCCCCCGCTGTCATCATCTGCATAATGCGGAAAATTTAGCGGTAACCTTTTGCATCCCCATCATCGCTCAGGGGGAGACCTTTGGGCTATTTTATCTCGAAACCCGGACGGAGAGCGTCCTCGGTGAAGTCAAGCAGCAACTGGCACAAACCCTCTGTGAACAACTGGGGTTAGCCATCGCGAACCTGAAGCTACGAGAAACCCTACATCGTCAGAGTATCCGCGATCCCCTGACGGGGTTATTTAACCGTCGCTATTTGCAAGAAAACTTTGAACAGGCCATCGCCCGCAGTCAAAGGACCCAAGAGCCGATTGGGGTCATCCTCTTGGATATCGACCACTTTAAGACCTTCAACGACACCTACGGTCATGAGTTTGGCGATCAAGTCTTGCAACGGATGAGTGAGCTATTAACCCGCCACTGTCGAGCCTCTGATATTCCCTGTCGCTATGGGGGTGAGGAAATGATGCTACTTTTGCCCGGTTGTCCCCTCGATGTCAGCCGCGATCGCGCGGAAGCCTTGCGGGTCGCCATTACCCAAGAGGCTCTATACTATCAAGGCCAAGCCATTGGCTCTATCAGCGCCTCCTTCGGCGTCGCCGTTTTTCCCCAACAGGGAACGACAGCATCAGCGGTCATTCAGAGTGCCGATGCTGCCCTTTACCGAGCCAAGGCCGCCGGACGTAACTGCGTCATGACGGCCCCGTGAGCTGGGTTCCCTCCTCAGCCAACTCAGTCCCTAGCGTGACGTCGCCACCAGAGACGTCGAGGCGGCGGGAGACGCGTCCACCATGGGCGCACTCAAGGCCTCGTCAAGTTCGGCACGGCCGAGCCGTTCCTCTAAGATATCCATCACCTCCCGGCCAAAATCATTAGCATTGCGTTGCCAGGCTTCCAGACAAACCTCCCCGAAAAAGGAGCCGAGGGGTTCCGGGTTCCACAGGAGTTTCCGAGCCGTCCAGGGCATCAAACTCATGGGGTTATAATCCGGTTTCAACACCTCTTGCTCTAAGGCGTAGTCTTCGAGGTGAGTATGGGGTTGCAGGCCAATGAAGAAAATCGCCGGTTCGACCTTTTCGCGCCCAAAAATCGCTTCGAGTTCCCGATGATAGGCGATGGTTTGGCGAATGGTCTCATAGGTCTCGTCAATGACGTTAAAGGAGTAGTTAACGGAGACCAAATCATTAAACCCCGCCGCTTTGAGATCGCGGCAGTTTTCCAACACCACCCGCAGGTTATAGCCCATACGCATTTTGCGGACTAACTCCTGAGAGCCACTGGTGATGCCAATTTCAAAGTAATTCATCCCCGTTTTGACCATTAGATCACAGAGTTCGGGGGTCAGGTTATCGGCACGGATATAGGCCGCCCAATGGATATCCTCCATCCCCGAATCAATGATTTTTTGCAGGAGTTCAATGGCATCCTGGATATAGCGACGAGCGGGGATAAACTGGGCATCGGTGAACCAGAAGTTACGAATGCCGCGATCATAGAGTTGGCGCATCTCGGCCACCACTTCATCGGCGGGGTTAATGCGGACTTGTTTCCCCTCAATCACGGTATAAACGCAGTAACAGCAGTTATGGGGACAACCGCGTTTGGTTTGAACCCCGAGATAGAAGTCTTGATCGAGGAAGTAATAGTTAAATTGGTTCCAGATGCTGGCGATGTAGTCGTAATTGCAGGCGGTTTTCTCGATGGGAGCGGGTTTTTCATGAATGAGCCGCTCTCGGGGTTGAGTTTCCCCGGCGATGTAACAGCGTTCGTCCTGAAACGCTTGTCCCCGCAGCAGTTTTTCGAGCAGGGCCTCTCCTTCTCCCACGGAGATAATGCTCCCTTTGGGGAGACTACGACCAAGTTGTTCGTAAAAGACGCTGACGGCCCCGCCTCCCACGACGACACGGGCCTCGGGGTGATAGCGACGGGCCCGTTTTAAGCCGCGACGAATCAGTCCCTGGTTACGCCATAACTCGCCATAGTAGGAACCGGCCAGGCGCAATCCCCCGATGGCTCCGCGCAATTTGACGAGAGGGTTGGTGGCGTAGTAAAACTCAAAGGCATTCTGCAAAGGATTGCCACCACGCCCACCTACGGGCGCGTAGATCTGAATGTCCCGCCAGGAAAAGACCAGTAACTGAGGTTTAAACTCGTCAATGCACTGGTCTAAGGCTCCATTGAAGTCTAGAGGCGGGATGGCCCCGAGGTCGAAAATTCGCTGGTTCACCTCGGGGAAGAGTTTATGTAGATGGTCCGCTAGGTAAACGACCCCAATGGGAAAGATGGGGTTACAGGGGAGGCGGACATAGAGGACGCGATCAATGTTCGTCGTCATAAAGATGCTTCATATATCTTTGCTTTTCACCATAACACTTGTGCCAAATCCTTGCTCAATGGGACAATGAGGAGCAACCTTGGCGGGGATGGAGGGATAAATCGAAAAAAAAAATAAAAATTTTGCCCCAAGGACCCCCCGTTCAAATGGGCGTCTCAGGGCGTAAACTCCCCTGTTCCCCCCAGGGAGGACGTGGGAGAATTTTTTTGTGGCGATCGCCTCGAAATTTCGGACAAGGCCCTCCGAAGCCGCTGAATCTTGATATCTCGGACTCAGAGGGACAAATGGGAGGGTCTTATTTTTTGGAGAGTTGGTATTCGCTTTTACAGCCACTCGGGATCGCAAGGTGTTAGTCTTCAGATATAACAATCGATTGGATTTTAACCAGACTAAGACTTTTAAACGTTATGGCTCAAATACTCGATCCCTTACCGAAGGGCAGCTCTGACCCGATCCTTTGTTGCTATATCAACGCAACTAGCCAAATCCAAATCGCCCGCATCACCAACATTCAAAACTGGTATTTCGAGCGGGTTGTGTTTCCGGGACAGCGGCTTGTGTTTGAGGCTATGCCTCAGGCACAACTGGAAATTCACACAGGGATGATGGCCAGTGCCATTCTCTCTGACACAATTTCCTGCCAACGGCTAAAAGTGACCACTGAGCCTGAAACGGAATCCGAATCGGACCCCGAGGTCGACGGTGACAGCAATTCTACCGCAAAAGAGGACTTTCAGAATGTAAAGAATCATGAACCGATCCCTCGCTCAAGTCCTAGACCGGTGGGCGGCGATCACAAAGCCCCGGCCTTAGCCTCTGTGGACTAGGGAGTCCTTTGGGAGCCAGGGTCAGAATCGCCAAATCTAACCCCCCTAGGCGATCGCCCTCGCGACTCCCATCCCCATCTGGGGTCTCTCCCGTCTCAAGTCAGGGTAGGATCGGAATCGACATCGCAGTTTAGAAATTCCCGATTGTGGATCTTCCGTCCTTCCTCTGGTTATGGCGTTTTGCGGCTTGGTCCATGGGGCTATCCCTGACGGCCTATGGATTCTTAGCCATCAGTGGGCTGCTCCTGTGGGGCGATCGCCGTCATCAACGGCCCCGTCCCCCCTGGCTGGCCCCAGTTCACCGAGCCTTGGGCATCAGCCTCGTGGTTTTGGTGTTATTTCTGTTGGCCATCGGTCTGATTGGCACCCTGGGTCATTACGGGAGTCTGGGTCATTCTTGGCACCTCCCGGCCGGGCTGCTTGTGGTGCTGCTGGTCCTCATCTCCGCCTGGAGTGGCTGGCAAATTCACCCCAAACAGCCCCAAATGCGACAGATTCACGTCACCAGTAACCTACTTCTCGCCTTGGGCTTTCTGGCAGTATCGTGGAGTGGTTGGACTGTCGTGCAAAACTATCTGCCCCCCTGATCATGGCCTCCTCTGACCCCTCAATTTTTCGCATTTCCCCCTTAATTCGTATCACCCTCTTGGGCTTGTATCTGGCCCTAACCTTGCCCCTACCGGTTCTCGCCGAGGCCACGAACGCCCCCATCGCCCCGATATGGCTGTGGCTGGGCCTAGTTTTGGGCGGGCTGGCCCTCTATGGTGCCTTAAGTGAGCGAGTCCTACTCGATGAGGCGGGGATTCGGGTCACCTATCCCCGTTGGTTTGCCTGGCTATTCCGTAAAGGTTGGTTTTTACCCTGGGATAACGTTAAAGCCTTGAAACCCAAAACCACCGGTCAGGGGGGATTGGTCTATTATTTCCTCAGTCAGACTGGGGAGGGCTATTTACTGCCGATGCGGGTGGCCGGTTTCTCCCGGCTGGTGCAGACCGTCGAAGCCAAAACGGGGATTGATACCCAAGATGTCCGTCCCCTGGCTCAACCTTGGATGTATCTAATTCTGCTGGGGTTTACCTTACTGTTGGGCTTCGTAGACTTGTGGGCGATCGCCAACAGCGGCAATCTGCCCCCATCCCTATAACCCCTACTCCTGGAGTTGCTCAAGTTGGGAACGAATTTCAGGATTATAGAGGCGTAAATAGTTCCAATAGTTGCCCATCACAGAACTAATATAACCCCGTGTTTCCGGAAAGGGAATTTGGGAAACAAAGACATCGGGATCACGAAAGCCAAAGCGGGCGATCCAATTATCCACATTGCCAGGGCCCGCATTGTAACTAGCTAAGGCAAACAGCGTATTGTTGTTGTACTCATTGTGAGTGTAGTCGAGATACAACGTGCCTAAACGGATATTATCATCAGGGTCCCTTAAATCCCTCGGGGGGTCTTCGTTCCTTTTCGCCGCAATCCAATCTGCGGTTTCGGGCAACACCTGCATCAGTCCGATCGCATTAGCAACTGAGCGAATCCCCGGCATAAACCGCGACTCCTGGCGAATCAGGGCCACCGTCAGCAGCGGATCGAGCTGACGGGCCGCAGACCAGCGTAAAATCGGCTCCCGAAACGGCAAGGGATAGAGACTATACCAATAGGCCCGTTCGGCCTTAAACGCCTCATACTCCGCCAGTTCCTCAGGATCATCGCGCCAGCCTAAACTCGACAGCATAAATAAACTGTCAATATACTCGCCAATCACCTGTAGCATTAGAGCCTCAGTGTATTGTTCTGCCACCGTGGGATTCATGGGGTCAGGAAACTCCATTTGCCAACGTCGCCAAGCGGCCTCATCAAAGCCGAGGGCGTACAGTTCTCCCGTCAGATCAGACCCAGCGGGCAATAACGGCCGTTCAGCCACATGGTCAACATTGGGGGTAAGCGATCGCACCGTGGTAAACGTCCCCACATTCCAACCCAGCAACGAGGCCGCCCGCCAGGCATAATAGGACTCCGGATAGCGTTGTAGCAGAGCCTTAAACGCCGCCTCAGCATCCTCAGGACGGTTCAGTTGTTGGGCCCATTTACCAATCCAGAAGGCGGCTTGAGGGGCATCGTTACTCTGGGGATTCTCCGTCACCAACTGTCGGGCCCAATCCCAGGCCTGACGGAGATTCCCCGCTTCAGCGGCCCGTTGTGCATTCTGCCAGCGAATCTCGGCGGCGGTATCCGAGTCACTATATTGGGTCAAAATCGACTGACGAGCCTGTTGGGCCGATTGCGTACTATTGAGTTGCGTCAACACCTGCGATCGCAGCAATAGCGCTTCCGGGGCCCGCTCAGGAAAATTTGCCATTAACTGATCCAACAGCGGCAGAGCCTCCCGAGGCGACTCCACCAGACGAGCCAACCGTAACAACCCTTCGCCGGTTTCCTCCGCCTCCGGGAAGGCCTGAATCAGAACCCGATAACTTTGACGAGCGCGGCGTTCGTCTCCTCCCAACTGTCGTCCTCGGGCAGTACGATAGAGATTGCGAGGAGTGTTAGCCGCTTGAGCGTAAGCCTCTCCCGCTGGGCCATAGAGAGTTTTTTCCCAATAGCCAAAGCCGATGGTTTCCCAATCCTCTGGGGTCAGGACTTGACGATGCTGACTCACCAGGCGATCGAGCAGTTCCGTAAAATTGCTCAAATAGAGATGAGTTGAGAGAACTCGCAGCAAGTTCAGGTCATTGGGTTGACTCTCCAGCCGTTGCAGAGCAATTGTTGCCGCGCGGGGATGACGGGGAAACTCAGCCAGGGCCCGATCCCAAAACTCCGGCTCTTGGCGACCCAACTCATACAGGGCCTCAGCCGCCACCGGGTCCTCCGGAAAGTCACTGAGGATTTGCTCATACAGGCGACGAGCTTGGCTGTCATTGGCTGCCAGGGCCTGAGCCTGAGCCTGTTTAAGCCAGACATAGCCCCCCAGATGGGAGGACCTGCCATCTAGGGGACTCAACAGAGATAGCGCCTCAGCCGCTTGACCCGTCTCCAAGGCTTGAACCGCCAAACTATAGGCCGCGCGATCGCGTTCCGCCGACGCCGGCCCCTGAGCCAAACGTTGCAGTTGCTGTTGCCGTTGTGACTCCGGTAGAGATAGGGCCGCCACCGTCTCCGACTCATCAGCACTGGGGGGCAAGGCCTCGGGGCCACGACGACTAGCTAGGAACATCCCCGCCACCAACGCCACCGTTCCCAGACCGAGCAGCAGGAGCAGTTGCAGAACAGGAAATCGATAGGGCAGTCTCTTTTGCATCGTGGTTGAGTGAAGAACAAAAAGGATTGAGGCCGGTCAGAGAAGTCGCTCTCATAGGAAATGTGACCCTCGTGGGGAGTTCGAGAATCTGCAAGAATTCTAACAAGGGGCCAGCGGATTGGGGAGGGTGGTCAGCCTCTTGGGGCGATCAGGTTGCGGCAATTCTAGTACATTAGACAGGGTAGATGCTGCTGAAGACCTTTTGTTATTGATTCACAATGACCTTATCACCCTCATTTAATTTTCTAATTGACCCTGGTGGCTTGTCGCCTCTGTTAGCCACTGCGGCGGAGGCAGAAGCTGATGGGGCGACCGTCTTAGGCGGAGTTCTCTTGAGCTTAATCGTGATTTATCTCGCCAGTAAGCTCGGCGGCGAAATTTGTGCCCGGATTAACCTGCCCCCCGTTTTAGGGGATTTGGTTGGTGGAGTTGTCGTTGGCATTTCGGTCTTAAATCTGATTGTCTTTCCAGAAACTGGGGCCCAAGCCAGTGACTCGATGATTTTTCGCTTCATTGAAGCCACAGGAGAGTTAACCCCGGAAACCTTAGCCGCCTCATTCTCAGCCGAGAGTGAGGTGATTAATATTCTCTCAGAACTCGGGGTCATCATTCTCCTGTTTGAGATTGGCTTAGAGTCGGAACTCGGAGAACTGATTAAATACGGCCCCCAAGCGGCGATTGTGGCCGTGGTGGGGGTGGTTGCTCCCTTCGCCATGGGAACGGCGGGCCTGATTTACCTGTTTGGCACTCCGGCGATTCCGGCGATTTTTGCCGGTGCGGCGTTAACGGCTACCAGTATTGGGATTACTGCCAAAGTGCTAGCGGAAATCAACAAACTCAGTTCTAAGGAAGGGCAAATCATCATCGGGGCAGCGGTTCTCGATGATATCTTGGGCATCGTTGTCCTGGCGGTGGTGGCCAGTTTGGTTAAAACCGGCGAAGTCCAGGTGACGAATATTCTCTTCTTGAGCGTGAGTGCTGGGGCTTTCCTGATTGGTACCATTCTACTGGGTCGTCTGCTGGCTCCCTATTATGTGGGGCTAGTCGGACAACTGAAAACCCGTGGCCCGTTACTGATTGTCTCGCTGATTGTCATGTTCCTGCTGGCCTATGTGGCGGCGGCGATTCAACTTGAGGCAATTCTCGGGGCCTTTGCGGCTGGCTTGATTCTCGGGGAAACGGAAAAACGGCATGAGTTGGAGGAACAGGTCATTCCCATCGCCGATATGTTGGTTCCGGTCTTCTTTGTCGTGGTGGGCGCGCGCACAGATTTAGCGGTGCTGAATCCGGCGGTTCCCAGTAACCGGGAAGGGTTGATTATTGCCACCTTCTTAATTGTGGTGGCCATTGTCGGCAAAGTGATCACCGGCTTTACCATCTTTGGTCAACCGGATACCAATCGTTTGGCCATTGGGATTGGCATGATTCCCCGGGGTGAAGTGGGTCTGGTTTTCGCCGGCGTCGGTGCAGCTAGTGGGGTTCTCTCAGAATCCTTGGAAGCGGCTATTATTGTGATGGTGATCGTCACTACGTTTGTAGCCCCCCCTCTATTACGGCTGGTTCTCGAACGAAGCGATGAGGCGAGTCCCACGGCTGAAGAGGCCTAGGCGTGAGGGTCTGGCCCTCAAACCCAGGACGTCGTTGCTGAAACGCTGATTGGGCCAAGAGAGATTGACCCTCAGGTGTCTCTCTTGGCGGCCTGGCTAGGATACGACCTCGACTTCACTCGTATCTACATCGCTCGCACCTTCAACGCCTTTAGCAATGGCGACAAGCCGGTCTAGGTCTTTCTGACTGGGGACTTTGCCTTTTAGCACCACCTTGGTTCCGAGTTGTGCCACCCAGACGGTTTCAATGTCATCGGTCTCGGAGTTGTCGTCAAAGGCCCGAACGACTCGCTTGGCCAATCCGCTTTGGTCGTATTTACCGTCCAAGCCAACCCGTTCTGGAGGAATCGGCTCCCCCTTTTCAGCCGCTTCGGCGGAGGTGGCACCGGTGGCGGCCGCCGCGATTTTGCCTCCGGCTTTCTCGACGGCTTCTTTGATGGGCATCGCTGGAGATTCTTGGGCTTTTTTCTCTTCGTCTTTACCAAAAATTCGGCTTAACCAACTCATAGATAGATTTCCCTTTGTTTTTACAATTTCGAGCCGTTTCTATGATACAAGTGACGATGGGTTGACTAGGACATTCTTAAGAAATAAACACACAATGAAACACACGCTCTCGGTTTTGGTAGAAGACGAGGCGGGGGTGCTGACTCGCATCGCGGCACTGTTCGCCCGTCGTGGTTTTAATATCGAAAGTTTGGCAGTAGGTACGGGGGAACAGGGTGATGTCTCCCGGGTTACGATGGTGGTCAACGGGAATGACCAGGTCATCGAACAAATTGTCAAGCAATTGTATAAACTGATCAATGTCCTCAAGGTTCAGGATATTACGGAGATTCCCTGTGTGGAACGGGAACTGATGTTGGTCAAGGTCAATGCTACCAGTAGCACTCGCTCGGAAATTGTGGAGTTAGCCCAGATTTTTCGCTCGCGGGTGGTGGATGTGGCCGATGATTCCCTGATTCTGGAGGTGGTGGGAGATCCTGGTAAGATGGTAGCATTTGCCAAGGTCTTACAGAAGTTTGGGATTCGTGAGATTGCCCGAACCGGTAAGATCGCTCTAACCCGCGAGTCGGGTGTCAATACGGAGTTCCTACGTCTGCTAGAAACGAAGTTGTAATCCTCTGCGCCATGTTAGGAAGGGGGCGATCGGCTCAAGGGAGATGGTTTGATGGAGTTCAAGTGCAACTCCTGCCTGCTCCCCTGGGCGGGTTCGAAGGCGTTTACAGAATCAAGATTTAAGAATAATGAAAAAACTGCTTAAGGGTCTGCGGCAATTTAAGTCGAATTATTTTAGTACCCACCAAGAACTGTTTGAACAACTCTCCCATGGACAAAAGCCAAGAGTTCTGTTTATTACCTGTTCTGACTCCCGCATTGACCCTAATTTAATCACGAATGCTGAGGTGGGAGAGCTGTTTGTAATTCGTAATGCCGGTAATATCATTCCCCCCTTCGGTGCTGCCAATGGTGGGGAAGGAGCAGCGGTGGAATATGCGGTGCAGGCGTTAGGAGTCGAACATATCATTGTTTGCGGTCATTCCCATTGTGGGGCAATGAAGGGATTGCTCAAACGCAGCAGCCTGGAGGATGAAATGCCATTGGTGTATGAGTGGCTGCGTCATGCGGAGGCCACCCGTCAGTTACTGAAGGAAAATTATTCCCACTTGGAGGGAGAAACGTTGCTGGAGGTGGCGGTGGCGGAAAATGTGCTGACGCAAATTGAGAATTTACGCACCTATCCGGTGATTCACTCGAAGCTGTATCGTAATAAGCTTCATTTACATGCCTGGATTTATCACATTGAGACGGGAGAGGTGCTTGAGTACGACAGTATCCGTCATGATTTTGTGACCCCGGATGAGAATGCAATGCTCGAAGCCTATCCGGTTCAATGTGTCCTCTCGTTACCGGAGGATGTGGAGGAGTTGGTACCGGGCCATCGACAATCTTCGGAGCGGACGGAGGTGGCCGCGGCCGATCGCGATGCAAAAATGCCTTGGCTCTCTTCGGAGCAGGTGGCCCGTATCCATGGTGGGTCTAACGGCCGCCGCTAGGGATGATGATTGAAGATTCTGAGATGATTAAACTGGACCAATTCCTGAAATGGGTGGGTGTGGTGAGTACTGGCGGTGAGGCTAAGCTGTTGATTCAGGATGGCGAGGTGCAGGTCAATGGTACGGTGGAAACCCGTCGGGGTCGTAAGTTGGTTCCGGGGGATGTGGTGCTGGCTCGGGGCCAATCCTATGAGGTGGCTGAGGATGAGGAGAGTTGAAGGGGCGATCGCACGATGGCGGCCAGTTGGGACGCGCTGCGATCAAGTCCGCTACTGGGACTCATCTCCCTCGGAGGCATCAGGATAACGGGAATGCAGGCGGCTTGGCAGAGGTCAAGAATTTTTTGATAGGCTCGGCTGCGATCGCACAGATGCCCGTTCGGGGTTAGGGTAGGGGGGATGGCAATGCCAAAGGGGTACCGTCCGGCCCCGCGCACAATCAGTTCGGGGAGTTGTTCTAGGTGGATGTCTGGATCAAGGCTGACAATCACACCCGGGCGAGGTTGTTCGGGGGGGATCTGTTTTTGGATGGCTTGGTGGAGAGATGCTAAGGGCTGCGGCTCGGCGATTTGGCTCAGTTCAATAATATCAGCCGCCTCTAGGGCCTGGGCCAGTTGAGGGTTAGGGTTGCCCTGGCGGTGATTGTTCTGACTGGCTCGGGGGCGATCGCCCTCTAGATCTTGTGGTGCAAGGGTGAGCCAAAGTTTGCAGGGTTTGCGGGAACCCATGGCCGCTGATGACTGATGGGCCTGGAATTGGGCGATCGCCGCCTGGGCCTGCTCTGGGTTCTCTTGCCAGTCAAGGCGTAAGGCACTGACTCCCTGCTCTTGTAACTGCTCGAACCACTGCGAGTCTAAGGGGGCGTTAGGACAGGGCATAATCCAATGATGGCTGTGCTGGCGATCGCCAAACAGTTCATAGGTATGGCGTTTTAAGAGCCGTTCACCCCGAAAAAAAGCTCGAGGCGAAGGATGTTGAGGCAGTAGAGTAGGACTGATACGACAGACGGCCCCAAGGGAGGCGATGGTTCCGTCAAGATGGGGCAAGACACAACTAATGCCACTGTTGAGGGAGGATAACCCCCAAGGCATGAGGGCCCGTTCTAGTTTTTGGGCATCCCGTCGCCGTAAGGCCAGGTAATAGGCTAGATTCCAAGCGGCACTACGGAAACTGCTACGCCAGATTAAGGGCCGCCAGGTCTCAAACGAGTGGGCAGCATCCCGCATCACGGCTTTACGCAGTTCAATGAGTTGTGCCAGTAAGGTTTCTGGGGGCAAAAAATCTACAACCACAGCCAATCCTCAACTAATCCTTAAATGTTTACGAATTTTAGACTCTCTCCTTAAAAATAGACAGTTAAAACTAGACGCGGAGCATCGGAACTATGACCACTGAGTCGCGTCTTTTTAAAATACAAACGTCCTATTTTATGTGTCTATCGAGTTGATTAAAGCTTTGGAAAAACCTCATCCTTCCAGGTGGCAGGATGAGGGATTCAGGTTTAAATTGAATTGAGAAGCGCGATCTGAGACTAGCTTATCGAGGTCGAGTCCAGGTTAGCCTCTATCTAGGGACAGACTTCTAGCGGGAACTGGGTAAACCTTGACGTTAAAGATAGGGTCGCAGCAGTAATTCTAATTTACCCTTAGTCGTCTCAGGAACCTTATCCCAAGGGGTTAACACGGCAAATTTCAGGGCCGAGTGTGCCTCACTGACAAAGGGGGCATCATGGAGGCGGCGCACTGTTTCGCGAATCACCTGTTGAGCATTGTGAGCATTAAGACGGAGGTTATTGACCACCATCTCAACGGTGACGCTGTCATGGTCTGGATGCCAACAGTCATAATCGGTGACGAGGGCGAGGGTGGCGTAGGCAATTTCCGCTTCTCGGGCCAGTTTGGCTTCGGTGAGGTTGGTCATACCAATTACACTCGCGCCCCAACTGCGATAGAGATGGGATTCAGCCCGGGTGGAGAAGGCGGGCCCTTCCATGCAGATATAGGTGCCGCCGCTGTGAACATCAACTCCGTCTAGGGGAAGACTGCTGGCGGTTTCGGCAATCAGAGACGCCAGTTGAGGACAGACCGGATCGGCAAAGCCGATATGAGCGACAATCCCCTCACCGAAGAAACTGGCGGTACGATGTTGAGTGCGATCAATAAACTGATCCGGAACCACCATATCGAGGGGTTTGATGGCTGCGGCCAGAGATCCTACCGCCGAGGCAGAGATCAGATATTGCACGCCAAGCTGTTTAAAGGCGTGAATGTTGGCTCGAAAGGGAAGTTCCGATGGCAGCAGATGGTGATTGCGTCCATGTCGGGCTAAAAAGACAACAGGAACCCCTTGCAGGGTTCCGCTGATGAGGGCATCGGAGGGAGGACCAAAGGGGGTATCAAGCTGATGGTCTTGGCGATTCTCCAGGTCGTCCATTTGGTAGAGTCCACTACCGCCAATGATGCCGATGGCAAGATCCGTCATGGTATTCAAGGATTGGATTAAGGACGTTTTGCAGAATATGGCTTATTTGGCGGTGATGGCAATGGCGATCGCCCCCGTCAGCAGTCCCAAGGCTCCCGAAAAGGCCATGAGGGTTCCCAGGGGAATGGGAACGGAGGCAAACATGAGAAACTGCACCGAGACGGCGGTGGCATTTTGCACGGCCAGGATGGCGATCGCCGCCACCCAAAGCGCTGTCAAACTAGAGATGACCAGCAGAGGAAAACGGGGCATAGGTCGTAGACGGATCGGGTTAGGCGCGAGGTTTGAGGAGAGTCACCGGTTCAAGACCTTGGCCTTGTAAGCGATCAATCTCTTCTTGCCGTTGTTCATCGCGGTCTCTAGGTTTTAACCATTCCGGCCACAAGCCAATTAAGAACGTCCTCGTCTCAAAACTTGCATTGCGCATCGGTTGTGGGAGAAACTCCCAGCGATCGCCATCGAGAATGAAGAAAATGACAATCAAGATTGTGGCCCAGAAACCCACTTTTTTTGCGTTCATAGCCAGTGAAGGGGGGTCTTTGCATCCCGCCGATTGTACTGCGTCTTTAGCTTACCGGTTCAGGTGGACGATGTTGAGTCCAGCCTGCACGTTTCTCTAATTGTGCTGCGAGTTGTAAAACTTGAGCATCAGCACCCGGCTTGCCTACCAATTGTACACTCATGGGCAATCCCTGGGAGTCAAAACCAGCGGGTAAGGAAATTGCCGGTTGGCCGGTGGCGTTGAAGGGAGGACAGGGCATGACCCATTCGCTGACGGCTTTGAAGGCGGCCTCGGGGCTGTGAGAAGACCATTGCCCAACTTTAATAATGGGATGGGCATAGGTGGGTAGGAGTAAGATATCCCAATCATCAAAGAAACTGACAATTTGCCGGGAGATAAACCGCAATTGGGCGATCGCCTGCCACAGTTCGGCGGCGGTTCCAGCTTGCTCCATGAGCCAACGGTTAATGGGGCTGAGGGCTTCTGGGGGAACTCCGGTGGCGGCGATGGCCCCGGCAAAGATTTTTTGAAATGGCTCTTCTAATCCTGAAAAGTCAGGACAACCCACCCCGAGGTGATGGCCGAGTTGTTCGAGATGCTTAGCGGTCTGTTGCACGGCGGCTTGACAGTCGGGGTGAATGGGCCAATCGGGAATCTCGGTGGCCACGGCGATTTTTAAGGGGGGTAACTCTTGCTCGATTTGCTCCAGAAATGAAATCTCAGGATTGGGGAGCCAGTAGGGATCACCCACCACATATCCCGACATCACATCCAGGAGGGCCGCCGCATCCCGTACCGTTCGCGCTAGGGGGCCGGGTGTGGCTAATCCCATTAGGTGTTCCCCTTCGGGGGCTTGAGAAATGCGTCCTCGGGAGGGTTTGAAGCCCACGAGGCCACAACATCCCGCTGGGCCACGCACGGAGCCTCCCCCATCGGAGCCATGAGCTAGGGGCGCCAGTCCAGCGGCCACGGCGGCGGCTGCCCCACCACTGGAGCCGCCGGGGGTATAGTCGAGATTCCAGGGATTGCGCGCGGTGGGTAGGCCCATCGGTTCAGTGAAGGGCATCGAGCCTAATTCTGAGGTGGAGGTTTTCCCAAGCAGGTTAAATCCAGCCCCTTCGATGGCTTGGATATGGGCGGGGGTATACTCGGCAATGCGATCGCGCAGGGCGGCTAAGCCTCTCAGACAGGGCAACCCGGCGACGGGGGCCAGGTCTTTAATGGGCATGGGAACGCCGAAGAAGGGAGGCAGTTGAGCGCGATCGCCCTGATGCCAGTGGTCGGTTTGTTGTTTGGCAGTGCTGATGGCTCGTTCTTCGGCGACGGTGATATAAGCCCCGAGGCGATCGTTGTGGCGGGCAATGCGATCGAGATACACCTGTGTTAATTCCAGAGGGGAGATCTCCCCAGAGCGAATTAACCGGGCTTGATCGAGGGCGGAGGAAAAGGCTAAATCCGTGGGGTTCATAAGGACGTGATGCAATGGAACGGCAAGGGAACAACTGCCATTAGTCTATGATCCCCTGGGTTGGCTTTGCCTCAACCCTCTGATACAGTTTCATCGCTGTCCCGTTTACACTGAAGGGTATCCCCACAAATGTCATCTCAACAGTCCCCCGAACTCGGACAGTTGCGAATCTGTCACAAGGGCATCTTGTCAAATCACTCTAGCTAAGGGTGCATTTGCTAGAGTGATAGGGGGACTCCTCCCATATTTTCGATACAAACACCATGAAACGAACTGTTTTGCTCTCAATTGCCGCGATCGCCGTTTTCGGACTGCCAGAACGTGCTCTATCTCAGGAATTTGAAGGCTGCTTTTTCATTGATGGTCATGGTCAGCTGATTAATTTAGATAATCTCTGTCCCCGTCCGTCTAACGGGGGAAATGCAGACAGTTCAGCCCCGACGAGTGTTATTCCTGGGGAGCGATCGCAAGCTGCGAACCTTGTGGAAGTGCCGATTCAACGGCGGGTGGCGGGGATTCCCGTGGTCGAGGTGATGTTCAATGGCCGTCGCTCCTATGAGATGCTGGTAGACACTGGAGCGAGTGGCACGGTGATTACGGCACAAATGGCCCAGGATTTAAATATTACCCGAGCGGGAACGGCGATCATTGATACAGCCAGTGAACGTGGGGTGCAAATGGATATCGGCTATGTGTCTTCGATGGAAATCAATGGCATTGCTCTACGCAATACTCCCGTCACCATTGGTTCGGAGGCGTTACAACTGGGGTTGCTGGGGCAAGATTTTCTCAGAGGTTATGATGTCACGATTCGGGAAAACAGTTTGGAATTTTCCCGGCGTAATTAACTTGCGCAAATTAACTCCAATCTTCTTCATCAGCTTTGCGGGTTCCCACGTTAAAAACACGGGCCTGGCTATGGAGTTCTCGGGTTTTCTTAAATAGGTCTTCTTCAGTCAAATTCCAACGTTTCAGTAGGGTATTCAGGTCAGTTTGGATATCTCTTGCGCCGGGAAAGCCGTTATAGCGGACTCGCAGGCGAGCGAGTTCAGCGAGGTTGAGGTCGTCGGGTTCGGCGGCCAAGAGACTGTTGATGGCCATGCGATCAATTTTAGCTTGAGGATGTTGTTGGTCTTTCATGGTGACCTGTTCAGGGCAATTTTGGCTTGAGGTGTTTTTAGGTTTTATTATTGATAACAATAAAGCGTATCCCGTTGTTGCGGAGTTCGGCCCAGGGAACGAATAGCCTCTTGCAGGGTTTCGGGTTCCATACAGGTTCCCCCTTGAGCGCCAGCCATGGAGGTAATATGTTCCTCCATGAGTGTGCCACCAATGTCATTACAGCCCCAGGTGAGGGCGGTGGTGGCGCCGGTTAAGCCCAGTTTGACCCAACTGGGTTGATGGTTGGGAATCCATTGTCCCAGGAATAGGCGGGCCACAGCCGTGAGTAAGAGGGCATCCTCTAAAATTGGCTGATCTCGTCCCACTCGTTGCCGTAGGGGGGCTGGCGCCTCTTGACCGATAAAGGGCAGTAAAATAAATTCCGTGATTCGGGCTGGATAATTGCGATCGCCCGCCCGTTGTTGCAGCGATCGCAACTTGCCAAAATGTCCCATCTGTTGCTGACGAGTTTCAATATGGCCCGAGAGCATGGTACTCGTGGTGGGCATCCCCAGACGATGGGCGGTTTCGACTATCTCCAACCAAGTGGCGGTATCGGTTTTCTCAGGACAGAGGATGCGGCGAACCTGCTCATCTAACACTTCTGCCGCTGTCCCTGGCATCGACCCCACGCCCGCCTCTTGCAACGCCGCAATCACCGCCGCATAACTTAGGTCATCCTGTTGGGCGATGAATTGAATCTCTTGGGGGGAAAAGGCATGAAAATGTAATTGAGGACAGGCCTGTTTCAACTCACGAACCAGATTTAGATAATAGGCCAGGGACGAACCCTCCTGTTTGGCCTCGGGGTTCAAGCCTCCCTGCATACAGAGTTCCGTGGCCCCTCGCTCAACCGCTTCCTGGGCTTTGTGTAGCATCACCTCCAAATCGAGCCAATAGGCCCCCTCCTGCCCCGCATCGCGACGAAAGGCACAGAAGCTACAATGTTGCTGACAGATATTGGTGAAGTTAAGATTGCGGTTGATAATGTAGGTGACCGTATCCCCCACCTGTTGCCGTCGTAACTCATCGGCAGCCTCGCGGATGGCGGCGATCGCCCCAGTATCGGTTTGTTCTAGGAGAGTCACCCCCTCGGCTTCAGTTATCGCGTCCCCCCCTAGGGCGCGATCGAGAATAGAATCCAGGGTCGTGGCTTGGGTTCCCTGACTCGCTTCAAACCTTGTTAGATTGGACATTCTCATAATCAAATTCCCTGTAGGACCTACGAGGAACAGCAAACCCTCCTCATGTACGTCATTTTAACCCTGTGAAATCACTCCTACGCCGCCTCAAACCCTATCTACGTTGGTTTATCTTAGGGGCGACCCTCTTTTTTCTGCTACAAACCCTCTACCAGCATTGGAGTGAGGTGAGCCAGATGCGGCTACGGCCGCGAGGGGGAGGTTGGCTGCTAGCATCCCTTGGCGTCACTTTACTGGCTCATACCTGGTCAGGATGGGTTTGGGGTTGGATTTTGCGGGAGTTTAACCAGCCAGTGTCTCAAGCCTGGGCCACCCGCGTTTTTCTAAAAACTAACATTGCTAAATATCTCCCGGGCAATATCTGGCATTTCTACGGACGAATTCGGGAAGGGCAAAAGGCGGAGTTATCGGGGGTAGCGGTGACGGCGAGTGTTCTCCTCGAACCCCTGCTGATGGCGGCGGCAACTTTACCGGTGGTGTTGTTTGCGGTGGGGGAGTCTCGGGGTTGGCTGGGCGGTTTGGCGTTAGTGGCGGTTTGTGTGGGCATTCATCCCCGTTTCTTGAACCCGATCCTGGAATGGGTGGCTCAGTTGAAACTCAAGGGGAAATCTCTCCCGAATGGGGATTCGACCTCTGATGCGTCTCCCCCACCGTCTAAGGAATTTCGCATCCGCCGTTATCCCCTCCGTCCTCTGGTGGGGGAGTTTTTGTTTGTGGGATTGCGAACCAGTGGCTTTCTCTTGGTTTGGTTGGCGATCGCCCCCATTTCCCTAGTAGATTTACCCCTCTTATTTGGCGGCTTTAGCTTTGCTTGGTTACTGGGGTTAGTGGTTCCGGGGGCCCCTGGGGGGGTTGGGGTTCTCGAAGCCACCGCTGTCTCGGTGTTGGGAACCCGGTTTCCTATGGGGACAGTGTTGGCGGCTGTGACCGTTTATCGTCTCATGAGTGTCCTAGCTGAAGCCGCCGGGGCTGCGATCGCCCTCCTGTGGGAACATCGCTCCGGGAAGTCCTGATTCAACTGAGCGGTTGGGCACTGGGGACAAGTCCTTAACCTCTGCACGGCCCGGAAAACAGATAGGGGCACCCCCTAGAGTTTGATGGATTCAGATTTTCTTAACAAACTCATAAGCTTGGTCAATTATACTTGCATTGTCTCGTCCTATTAGACTTAGGTGAACTGATGGATATCATGAAGGATATGCCTTCATAAAAGCCTTAGCCAGTCAAGAGTTGAAAGATTTTAAAGCCTAAAAAAGATTGAGATGATGTCAGTTTAATCCGCAAGTTGGCGTAATTTGTGGCTGAACACTTGCCAAAGGCAACACCCCTGACCTAAGATATTTTCTCCTGATTTGCGAGAAAAATGCCCCCTTAGGTTGTAAGATGCTGAGGAATGGTCAGTTGTTTTCAGACCCCTTGTATCTTCATTTAGGTCAGGTCTTCGATGAGATCTGTGATATCTGTGAACTGGCAAACGCTTCAATTTATCAGTTGTCCCCCCTGAATTTCGTTAGCTCGTCCTTGAGTTAACGGTGGACTGGCGATCGCAAGGCAAGGGTCGATGCTCGCATCTCCGTAAACTCGGTTTCCCCCAAGTCCCTGGGGGAAGATGAGTTTATTGGTGTGTCCTTGAGTAAGATTACTCAATTTTTTGGATCGATTTTCCCTATCCCAGCCGTCGCTCAAAGAAGTGACTAGCCTTGGCGTGGTATTTTTCTGCAAAAGCCAGGCAATGAAACTGTTGTGAACTCTCTATGAACTTAAATCCCACTGTCCTGAAACGAGAATGGTTCTCGAACGTGAAAGGTGATATTTTGGCCGGAGCCGTTGTCGGCCTGGCCTTAATTCCCGAGGCGATCGCCTTCTCCATTATTGCCGGCGTTGACCCCAAAGTGGGACTCTACGCCTCCTTCATCATCGCCGTGGTAACGGCCTTCCTGGGCGGACGGCCCGGTTCCATCTCCGCCGCCACCGGGGCCATGGCCTTGCTGATGATCGATTTAGTCGCCGATCATGGCTTAGACTATCTCCTGGCTGCCACCCTACTCACCGGAATCTTCCAGGTGATTTTTGGTGTCCTGAAACTGGGTCGGCAAATGAAATATGTCCCGCGATCAGTCGTCACCGGCTATATTAATGCCCTAGCGGTTTTGATTTTCTTGGCACAACTGCCGCAACTGACCGACGTTCCCGCTGCGGTGTATGTGATTGCGGCCTTATCTTTGGGCATCATCTATATTTTGCCCCAGTTTACCCAAGCCTTCCCCTCTCCCCTGGTGGCGATCGCCGTCATGACCATTGCCAATGTCGCCTTAGACCTTGACGTTCCCACCGTCGGCGATATGGGAGAACTGCCCACGGCCTTACCCGTCTTTAGCCTAGCTGATGTTCCCTTAAACCTAGAAACCCTACAGATCATTTTGCCCACCTCCCTAACCATGGCGATTGTGGGATTGTTAGCCTCCTTCCTCACCGCCACCTTGGTTGATGAATTGACTGACACCCCCAGCGACAAGAACCAGGAAGCCAAAGGACAGGGGATTGCTAACATCATCACCTCCTTCTTTGGGGGCATGGCCGGCTGCGGTATGATTGGCCAATCCGTGATTAACGTTCAATCGGGAGGCCGGGGCAGACTCTCCACCTTTGCCGCTGGTGTCCTGTTACTATTTGCCATCTTGGCCTTAAGTGACTGGGTGCAACAAATTCCCATGGCGACGCTGGTGGCCGTGATGATTATGGTCTCCATTGGCACCTTCCGCTGGACCTCCATTCAAACCATTACCCGGATTCCTCGCACTGAAACCGTCGTCATGCTAACCACCATGTTACTGACGATCGCCACCCGCAACTTTGCCCTAGGGGTTGCCACTGGCATTATCATGAGTACCGTATTCTTCTCGCGCAAAATCGCCCAGTTGGTCTTTGTGGACAAAGTGCTGAGCGAGGATGGCAACCACCGCATTTATAAAGTCGCCGGTCAGATCTTCTTTGTCTCCATTGAAGAATTTCTAGAGTCATTTGATTTTAGTGAACTGGTTGATCGCGTCACCATTGACCTGACCTATGCCCACCTTTGGGATCAAGGGGCCGTGGCGGCAATTGACAAAGTGGTTCTCAAGTTTCGTCGTAATGGTGCTGATGTTGAACTCCTCGGCTTAAATGAAGCCAGTGCCACCCTCCTAGATAAATTGACCGTTCAAGAAAACCCCAATTTAGTGGAGCAACAATAATCCAACTATGCGTCTCCAAGTCCAGTTTTGTACCTAACTTAGCTCTCATGAACACAATTCTTCTCTGTACCGATGGTTCATCCTTTGCTGAAAAAAGCTATTACTATGGCAGTTGGTTGGCCCACCGCTTATCTGCTGAGGTAAGTGTCTTGTTTGTCACTGACATTCGCAGCCAGCAAGTCGCATCAACGGGCAATCTCAGCGGCAGTATTGGCATTGGCTCCTCCCAAGATCTGCTCAAAAAGCTGGTTGACTTAGAACATGAAAAAGCCAAAATCAACAATCAACGGGCTAAGTTCATCTTAGAAAAAGCCAAGAAAATTTTGGGAAACACCGGTTTAAAAGCCATCAACCTGATTCACAAAACAGGATTTCTTGTAGACTGCTTTCATGAATTCGAGCAGGAGGCCGATCTCGTGGTCTTAGGAAAACGAGGCGAGGCAGCTGAATTTGCATCAGGCCACCTCGGGGCGAATTTAGAACGCATTGTTCGCAGCAGCAAAAAGCCCTGTTTCGTCACCTCCCGCAACTACCATGACATTGAGCGAGTTTTAGTTGCCTATGACGGCAGTAAAACGGCCAAAAAGATGTTGAATTTTTTAATTGAATCTCCCATCTTTAAGGATTTAGAAATTCACGTCGTGACCATTGCCAAAACCGCCGAAGATTCCGTTGGCATTTCCCGTATTGAAGAGGCTCGTCATCAGCTACAAGATGCAGGAATCACCCCAGTTTGCTCCTTGCAGACCGGAGAACCTGAACAGGTTATGGGTAAGTACATCGAAGACTACAATATCCATCTGTTAGTTATGGGGGCCTATGGTCATAGCCGAATTCGTCATTTAGTTATCGGGAGTACCACCGCCCAAATGTTGCGCTCCAGTAACATTCCTGTGCTGCTCTACCGTTAAGTCTGCTGTTTTTAAATTGTCCAGAATGCCCGCTTGGTCTTTGCATTTTATCGGAATTTTTCAATGCTCTACACATTTAAACGGTGGTTTCCCAACCTCCACTTGCGTAACCTCAAGGGGGATTTCCTTGGGGGGTTAACAGTTTCGATTGTCGCGCTGCCCCTAGCCCTCGCCTTTGGTGTCTCCTCCGGTGCGGGAGCCATTACGGGGCTATATGGGGCCATCTTTGTCGGGACATTTGCCGCCATTTTTGGGGGAACCCCCTCGCAAATCTCCGGTCCTACGGGTCCGATGACGGTAGTGATGGCCTCCGTATTTACCGCTCAATATGGGGTCGAAGAGGGATTGACCATGTCCTTTACGGTGGTCATGTTAGGGGGCCTGTTCCAGATTATCTTCGGGGCCCTGCAACTGGGGACCTACATCACCATGATGCCCTACACGGTCATCTCCGGCTTTATGTCTGGGATTGGCGTGATTATTGTGGCCTTGCAACTGGGCCCCTTTTTAGGCCATCCCGCCTCAGCCAGTGTGCTGGAGTCAGCCCGGGATTTGCCCACTTATCTGAGTGAACCCAATTGGCCGGCGGTCATTTTAGGAACGGTGACCCTGGTGATTGTCTTCACCTGGCCGCGACGGCTGAACCGGATTGTCCCGTCGCCGCTGTTGGCCCTCGTGGTGGGAACCGTGATGGGCCTACTGTTTTTCGGGGAGACGGAGTTACCGGTCATTGGCGAGATTCCCAGCGGACTCCCTGAACTTCGCTTACCGGAGTTTGAATGGGAAGCCCTCAGAACTATGACTGGCTATGGTCTGATGTTAGCCACCTTAGGGGCGATTGACTCCTTACTCACCTCCCTAGTAGCTGATAACATCACCCGCACGGAACATGACCCGAACCGGGAACTGATCGGCCAAGGCATTGGTAACATGGTGGCGGGACTGTTTGGCGGTTTACCCGGTGCGGGGGCCACGATGCGAACGGTGGTCAATGTGCAAGGGGGAGGACGAACTCCTTTATCAGGAGTCGTGCATAGTTTATGTTTATTGGTGGTGATGTTGGGTGCCGGTCGCCTCACGGAACCCATTCCCCATGCGGTTTTGGCTGGAATTTTGATTAAAGTTGGTATTAATATTATCGATTGGAGCTTCCTAAGACGGGCCCATCGCATTTCCCTGAAGGCCACCGGCTTGATGTATGGGGTGTTGTTCCTGACGGTCTTTGTGGACTTGATTACCGCTGTTGCCGTGGGGGTGTTCTTCGCCAACTTGTTGACGATTAAGGGTCTAAGCGAGTTACAGGCCAAGCAAGTTAAGGCCATTGTTAGCCCCAGTGATGAATCCCTTAATGACGAAGAGCAAGACCTGTTGCAGCAAGCTAAGGGTCGCTTGATGCTCTTTGCCATTAGTGGTCCGATGAGTTTTGGCTCGGCGAAGGCCATTTCTCAGCAGATCACGATGGTGAATGATTATGATGTGCTGGTGTTAGATCTATCCAATGTTCCTCGCTTGGGGGTGACGGCCTCGTTAGCGATTGAAACGATGGTCTTGGAAGCGAACCAGAATCGCCGCGATGTGTTTTTGGTGGGGGCCCACGGTCGGGTGCTTGAGCGTCTCGATCGCATGGAGGTTATAGCCGCCTTAACTCGGGAAAAGGTGTTTGAATCTCGGGTTGAGGCGTTACGTCAGGGGGTGGCCCTGATTGATACGAAATCGGCGGCCCGGGCCGAGGCGGGAACGTCACGCCGTAAGCGTTGAGGTCACGGCGTCTGTCGTTGGATCGGATTGGATGATTTGGGGGGAAGGCTTTTCAGCCACCCCCTTTTGTTTCATAATTGGGGGCAAACATCGAACAATTATGGTTGACGCTTCAACATCTGCGGCTACTCTGAATCCTTCTGTTTTGCTCCAACAACTGCTCGATGGTCAGTCCCTGACGCGATCGCAGGCCAGTCAGCTCATGCAAGGCTGGCTGAATGAGGAGATTCCCCCAGTCCTCTCGGGGGCCATCTTGGCAGCGTTGCAAGCCAAAGGGGTAGACAGGGAGGAACTGGTGGGGATGGCCCAGGTTCTACAATCTCTCAGTCACGCGACAACTGAGGCCCCTCTCCCGGAACCCCGTATTGATACCTGCGGTACAGGCGGCGATGGGGCCTCGACGTTTAATATCTCCACTTCGGTGGCCTTTGTGGCAGCGGCGGCGGGGGTGACGGTGGTTAAACATGGCAATCGCTCGGCGTCGAGCAAGGTGGGTTCGGCGGATGTGTTGGAAGCCTTGGGGATTAATCTACAAGCTCCCAGTGAACGGATTGAGGCGGCGGTGTCTGAGGTGGGGGTGACGTTTCTGTTTGCTCCCGGTTGGCACCCGGCGATGAAGGCGGTGGTTCCGCTACGGAAAACGCTGAAAGTGCGGACGGTGTTTAATCTTCTGGGGCCGCTGGTGAATCCCCTGCGTCCGACGGGACAGGTGATGGGGGTCTATGATCCGAGTTTGTTGAGCATTTTAGCTGGGGCCTTGGGTCAGTTGGGAACCCAGCGGGCCATTGTCCTCCATGGCCGAGAACGTCTCGATGAGGCGGGATTGGCGGATATTACGGATTTGGCGGTGTTGGAGGGGGGCCAGGTGACTTCTCAAGAACTCAATCCCCAAGAGTTAGGTCTGACGTTGGCTCCCACGGAAGCCTTGCGGGGTGGGGAGATTGAGGAGAATACGGAGATTTTGCGATCGCTCCTCCAGGGAAAAGGGACCCCGGCCCAGCAAGATGTGGTGGCCCTAAACACGGCCCTAGCATTACAGGTGGCGGGAACGGTTCCCATGGGGGACACCACAGGGGGGATTGCGATCGCCCGCGACATCCTAAAAAGTGGCGCTGCCTGGGATAAACTAGAGGCACTGGTCCGCTTCTTAAAGCCCTAGGCTACTCCAAAACTCAACCGCCTTGGGTTGGGACAGAACTGATAGGAGTCATCCCCATGTTGCCTAACCCCGATACGGTTAAAAACGATATCGACCGATTAACTGAGGAACAACTCCGGCAGGTCGCTGATTTCATTGCCTTTCTCAGATTTCGCGATCGCCGTCATCGCCAGGTTTTACATGAGGATCAACTGGCATCCCTCGCCAGCGAGTTTGCTGAGGAAGACTCACGACTTGCTCAACTCGGGATGAATGAGTATGCTCAGATGTTGCATCAAGAAGGTCAGTGATGGACGGCCTAGCTAGACAAAATTAGCTGTGGGTTTTCTCGTTCAACCCAACCCAAGGTTATCGCAATTAATTCTTAATCATTAACTCTTAACAGGTCAGAATTTAAAATGTCTTTTGTCGGATTACATATTCATAGCGATTACAGTCTCCTCGATGGAGCCAGTCAACTGCAACAACTGGTCGATCGCGCCGCAGAACTGGAAATGCCCGCGATCGCCCTCACAGACCACGGCGTGATGTACGGCGCGGCGCAACTGGTGAAAATCTGCCGAGGCAAAGGCGTAAAACCCATCATCGGCAACGAAATGTACGTCATCAATGGCGACATCACCAAACAAGAACGCCGTCCCCGCTATCACCAAGTTGTCCTCGCCAAAGATAACATTGGCTATAAAAACTTAACCAAACTCACCACCATTTCCCACCTAGAAGGCTATCAAGGAAAAGGCATTTTCTCCCGTCCTTGCGTCAACAAAGACCTACTCGCTGAATATCGCGAAGGACTAATCGTCACCAGTGCCTGTTTAGGGGGCGAAATTCCTCAAGCGATTCTCCGTAACCGCCTCGATGTGGCCCGTCGTATTGCCACCTGGTATAAGGATACCTTTGGCGAGGATTTCTACATCGAAATTCAAGACCACGGCTCTCGTGAAGACCGAGTGGTGAATGTCGAATTGGTGCGAATTGCGCGGGAACTCGATATTGAAATTATTGCCAGTAACGACTCCCATTATATCTCCTGCTATGACGTAGAAGCTCATGACGCGCTGCTGTGCATTCAAACCGGGAAATCCATCATTGAAGATAAACGGTTGCGTTATAGCGGCACAGAATACCTGAAAACCGCCGAAGAAATGGCGCAACTGTTCCGCGATCACTTAGAAGATGACGTGATTGAGGAGGCGATCGCCAATACCCTCAAGGTTGCCGAAAAAATCAAACCCTACGACCTCTTTGGCGACACTCGCATTCCCGACTTTCCCATTCCCTCCGGCTACACCGCCGACACCTATCTCGAAGACGTAGCTTGGGCCGGCTTACTCGATCGCCTCAACGCCAAAAGCCGCAGTGAGTTAAGCCAGGAGTATAAAGAACGGCTGGAATTTGAACTGAAAATGATGCAACAGATGGGGTTCTCCACCTATTTCTTGGTGGTCTGGGACTACATCAAATTTGCCCGAGATAATAACATCCCTGTCGGTCCTGGACGTGGGTCTGCGGCGGGGTCTTTGGTCGCTTATTCCCTACGAATTACGAACATTGACCCAGTGCATCACGGACTCCTCTTTGAGCGGTTCCTAAACCCCGAACGGAAGTCAATGCCGGATATTGATACCGACTTCTGCATCGAACGTCGGGATGACATGATCCAATATGTCACCCAACAATATGGGGTGGATCGAGTGGCGCAGATTGTCACATTTAACCGCATGACCTCTAAAGCGGTTTTAAAAGACGTCGCGCGGGTGTTAGATATTCCCTACAAACAAGCCGACCAAATGGCGAAAATGATTCCGGTGTCGCGGGGGAAACCGGAAAAATTGAAAGTCATGATTTCTGATGCCACTCCGGTCCCGGAATTTAAGGAAGCCTATGACAGTGACCCCATTGTGCAACGGTGGCTGGATATGGCCATTCGCATTGAGGGAACTAACAAATCTACGGGAGTTCACGCGGCGGGGGTGATTATTTCCGCTGACCCCATTGATGAGATTGTTCCCTTGCAGCGCAACAAAGATGGGGGGATTACCACCCAGTATCCTATGGAAGATTTAGAGTCCATGGGGATGTTAAAAATGGACTTTTTGGGCTTAAAGAACTTAACCACGATTCAGAAAACCCTGGATTTAGTGGAACAAAGCCAAGGAATCCACATCGACCCCGATGAGTTAGCGATTCATGAACGGAAAGGTCAAGCAATTCTAGCGCGTAATCCCGAGAGTCAATTGCCGAAAGATATCCAAAAAACCTATAAACTCCTGGCTGAAGGAAAACTCGAAGGGGTGTTTCAGTTGGAGTCATCGGGGATGCGCCAGGTGGTGCGAGATTTGAAACCCTCTTGTATTGATGATATTTCTTCGATTTTGTCGCTCTACCGTCCGGGGCCGTTGGATGCGGGACTAATTCCTAAGTTTATTAACCGCAAACATGGTCGTGAGGAGATTGTGTATGACCATGCTATGTTGGGGTCGATTCTCAAGGAAACCTATGGGGTAATGGTGTATCAGGAGCAGATTATGAAAATCGCTCAGGATATGGCCGGCTATTCCTTGGGAGAAGCGGATTTACTGCGTCGGGCCATGGGTAAGAAAAAGATGGCGGAGATGCAGAAGCATCATGGCATTTTTATTGATGGTTGTGCCAAAAATGGGGTGGATAAAAAGACCGCTGAGGCGCTGTTTGATCAGATGATCAAGTTTGCGGAGTATTGTTTGACCTATGAGACAGAAGTTCTGACGGTTGAATATGGGGTGATGCCGATTGGTAAACTGGTTGAGGAACGGATTTCTTGTCAGGTGTACACAGTTGATGCTAATGGTTATATCTACACACAACCTATTGCTCAATGGCATGATCGCGGTCAGCAAGAGGTGTTTGAATATCAGTTAGAGGATGGTTCCATCATCCGGGCCACCCCAGACCACAAGTTTATGACAGAGTCGGGGGAAATGTTAGCGATTGATGATATTTTTGAGCGTAATCTGGAGTTGAAATCCATTAAACCGCAGTTAGAGGTTCCCATAGCCAGTTAAAGTCATTGTCTAGGAGCGATGTCTGGGAGCAATGTCTAGGTGTGATTCACGGGAATTTCAATGATAAACTCGGCTCCCTCTCCGGGTTGGGAGTAACACTCAAGCCGTCCGCTATGTTGTTCGGTGATGATTTGATAGCTAATGGACAGTCCTAAGCCGGTTCCTCGTCCAACGGGTTTGGTGGTAAAGAAGGGATCAAAAATCTTCTGACGCACCGCTTCACTCATCCCTGGACCGTTATCGAGAATGCGAATGGTGATGGTGTTTGTATTCGTTAGGTCGGTTTTAATCTGAATTTCGGGGTTCGGCTGATTCTCAGAGGAGGAGAGAACATCGATGGCGTTATTGAGGATGTTTAAAAAGACTTGATTGAGTTGACTAGGATAACAAGATATTTTAGGTAACTCTCCATAAGTTTTCTCAATTGTAATCGGTTCTTGTCTGGTAGAACGATTTAGACGATGTTGGACAATTAGAAGCGTGTTATCCAGTCCTTCGTGAATATCGGCTGTTTTGCGGACAGATTCATCGAGGCGGGAGAAGTTGCGTAAGCTAAGAATGATGCGACGAATGCGATCGCTCCCCTTTTCCATCGAGGCTAACATTTGTCTGAGGTCTTCATATAGAAAATCAAGCTCAATCTCATCAATTTTGTCTTGAATGGAAGCCGTCAGGGGTTGGTATTCCTCTTGAACGAGTTCAATTAAATCCTGCAAATCTTTAAAATACTCGCGAGCATAGGCAACGTTGCCGGAAATAAAGGTAACTGGGTTATTGATTTCATGAGCAATTCCAGCCACCATTTGTCCTAAACTTGACATTTTCTCCGTTTGGATAAGTTGCGTCTGAGTTTGCTGCAACTCTTCTAAGGTTTGTTGCAAATCTTGGTTTTTCTGTTGCAGTTCCTGGGTGCGTTGTCCGACGGTGTCTTCGAGATGGTGGCTATATTCGGTCAGTTGACGATAAAGGCGAGCATTTTCAATGGAAATGGCAGCTTGTGCTGAGAGGATTTGTAGGACTTCCAGGCGATCGCGCGTGAAGGCCCCTTTAGTTAGGTTATTTTCTAGATAGAGGATTCCCAGAATCTGTCCTTGTTGTAGGATAGGTAAACAGAGAATTGACTGAATCCTCTGGCTTTGAATATAGGGATCTTGAGTAAATAACCCTTCTTCAAGGGCCTCAGCGAGAACGACCGGTTCCTGAGTGCGTTGAACATAGTGAATGAGTGAGATAGGGACAGTCTGATTGTCAATGGGGTGAGGCTTAGATTCAACGGTGACGCCGATGTCAGATTCGACCTGTCCTGAGGCGGAGATCGCCAGATGAGACTCCTCCATTAATAATAAATAGCCTCGTTGCGCACCGGCATTTTCTAAGGCTAAGGTGAGCAGTTGTTCCAGCAATTCCGATAGGCAAATTTGACCCGAGAGAGCTTGAGTTGCCTTAATAACAGTTCCTAAGTCTAAAACATCATTGGAGTTGCTTGTGTATCGCGATGAGGTTTGGTTAACTGTGATTTTTGCGCTGGTGTTATTCTGATTGATTGTGAGTTTGTTAGAGAGGAGAGAACCAGAAGCCTTTTGTTGTAGCACTCTCCGATATAACTGGGGATGCTCATTGAGTAGCGCCGCCATTTTAGCGGTGGCTCCCCAATGTTCATAGGCATAGTAAGCATCCTGAAGATAGTGATTGGCAATTTTTTGGCGTCCTAAACTGGTGTAAAAGTCAGCGGCTCGTTCAGCGGCGATCGCCACTTCTGCTAGAAAGCCATGGGTTTGGGCCGAGATAATGGCGCGATCGTAATAGTCCATAGCTTCAACGATATGTCCCTGAATCCGAGCCTGTTCCGCCGCAATCAACTCACATTTACTTTGATAGTTATCAGGAGCCGCCTCTCGCCATTCCTCTAACCGCGCAGTCCGCTCTTGAATGGTCTCCCAGGCAATGGCTTGCGCCTCAGCAGATAACTGAGGGTAAATGGCGCAGTTCATCAGGGTTTCATAAAAATAGTAGTAGCAAAACAGCAAGGAGGAAAACGCTGCATCCTTATAGTCTGAGGCGAAGGGCATTTTTTCTTGAACTAAGGCCCAATCCTTGAAGATATAGCCTAACAACGCCTCAGCAAAATAGACGAAAAACAGCAGCATCCGATTTTCGGACATTTCCAACAGGGCGCGATCGCCAGCATCAAAATAATCCCCCTCTAGGGTCAGGACTGTAGAGATATCTCCTTGAAGATTCTGCACAAGTTGTCGCCAAGTTTTAGCGGGATAGAGTCCATGATTTTGTTTAATCGTTTCCAACAAATCTAAATAAGTTTGCTGCTGCTCTGCCACATCAGCCAAAGGCATCCCAATAACGACCATATAGCCACAAGACCACATGGCACAATAAGCAGCATAAACAACATCACCGCTTTCCATCCCCATGGCAATGGTTTCATCTAGGGCCGGAATGGTTTGCTGATGGGGGTCTTTCCAATGCTTGTTAAAAGAGTTAAACAGCATATGGACTTTACATCTGAGGGTGTCGGAGGGATACTGTTCCAAAATTCCTAGTGAAATCAGCCCAGTATAATAGGCCATCTCAATCTCAGGAAAGGTAGTGTCAATCATTCCGTAAGAGTAGGCAGCTAAGGAGGAATGTCCAAACTGCAAACACAGATTGCGGCCGTGAGCAGTGATATAGGGCAGCAATTCCGGCTGTGCTTGATAGGCAGGACCACTAACAATTGTTAAAATCTGTAATGCCGCCAGTTTTTGAGGATCTGTCATTTCAGGATAGTCCGGCAGTTCCTCTAATTTCGGTAAAGGACGAACCAACCTTAACGTTTCCGGTTCGATTGTTAGAGGATAGCCTAGTAAATCCAGGGCAGCTAGAGCGGTATCGATCGCATCTATCATTTGATTCTGAGCGATAAAAAATTGAATTTTAAATTCATAAATTTTGATTTTGTCAAGCAATGTTTTCGCGTGACGAAACACCGCATCTGACATCTGTTGTGCTTCGGCGAACTGAGCCTGAATATAGTACACCTCAATCAATTCCGTATAAATAGTCAAAGTCAGCTTATAGTGGTTATCCCAGGCTATATCCGGTAAACATTGACGCGCCTCTTTGAGGTAGTCGAGGGTTGAACTATAGGCAGCGGATGCTTTGGCTTTAAGAGCAGCTTTTAGGTTGAGTTTAGCGAGTTGAAGGCGCTCAGATTCAGCGTCAATTAAGCTCTCTCCAATATTGAGAGCATTGACAATATCAAATAAGTGCTCCTCTAACGCTTCGGCCTGATTATGCTCAAGTAAACGCTGTCCAACCCGCAAATGAACCTCTTTTTTTTGCTCAGGGGGAATCAGGGAGTAGGCAGCTTGTTGGACACGATCGTGTAAGAATTTATAAACGACTTTGATAGTATCTTTTTCGTCGATATTCTCGGAAACATTCTGGTTTTCATGCAAAGGAATCACCAACCCGGCATGAATTGTGTTCCAGAGATCGCTGCTAGTTCTCGCTAAAGGAATCACCAACCCAGCATGAATTGCATCCCAGAGATCAGCAGCCGTTTTAGCAGGAGATTTTTCATTGACAATTGCCAAAATATCGAGATCAAACTTATTTCCGATACAGGCTGCCAGTTGTAAAACAGCCTGACTTGAGGGGTCGAGCCGCTGAATTTCATGAGCCATTAGTTCTACAACATTTTCGGTGATACTAATGCTTAGTAACTGTTCTAGGTTCCAGTACCATGAACCCGTTTGGCTGTTATAGCATAGCAAGTTTTCACTATATAAATATTTTAACGTCTGCCTGACAAAGAACGGATTGCCTTTGGTTTTGTTAAGTAATAGTTTTGCCAATGGCTGTATGCTAGAATCAGTTTCCCTGAGTGTATCTCTGACGAGTTCGATAACATTGTCTAAACTCAAGGGTTCTAAAGTTAAGGTTGAAATTTTAAGTTTTTCCTGCTCAATTTTCGCTAAAGTGGTCATCAATGGATGACTCCGACTCACTTCATTGTCCCGATAGGCTCCTAGCATGAGCAAGTTGTGACTATCTGGGTCTGTGACTAATAACTGAATCAGTTGTAAGGAGGCAGGGTCTGCCCATTGCAAATCATCTAGAAAAATGACGAGGGGATGGTCTGGCTGAGTAAAGACTTGAATGAAGGTCTGAAATAGGAGATTAAACCGGTTTTGAGCTTCAGAAACTGGCAGAGATGAAATAGGAGGTTGCGCTCCGATAATTAGTTCAATTTCTGGGATAACATCACTAATCACTTTGCCATTTTTGCCTAAAGCCCGCTGAAGTTTGTCGTGCCAGTCAGCCAGTTCGGCTTCAGTCTCGGTGAGCAGTTGACGGATTAGGTCTCGAAATGCCTGAATCAAACAAGAATAGGGGATATTGCGTTGAAATTGGTCAAATTTGCCGCTAATAAAATAACCACGCCTGCGAACAATGGGTTTATGAATTTCGTTGATGAGGGCGGATTTGCCGATACCTGAGTATCCGGCAACTAGCATCATTTCTGAGGGGCCATGGCTGATGCGTTCAAAGGCTTGAAGGAGTTGCTCAATTTCGGCATCTCGTCCGTAAAGCTTTTCGGGGATAATAAAGCGTCCTTGTTGGTCTTGTTGCCCTAAGGGAAAAACGGTCACGGATTTTGTGCTAATCCATTGCTGACGGCAAGTTTCTAAGTCAGCGTTGATGCCATGACTACTCTGATAGCGATCTTCTGCGGTTTTTGCCATTAGTTTCAGAACAATGGCGGAGATAGCCTCAGGAATCTCTGGGTTGATGTGGTGTGGGGGAATGGGCGGTTTGGCAATGTGACAATGGACGAGTTCCATGGGATCGTGGGATGTGAAGGGGAGCTGTCCAGTGAGGAGTTCATAGAGGCTAACTCCTAGAGCATAAAAGTCACAGCGATAGTCAATGACTCGATTCATACGCCCGGTTCGCTCTGGGGACATATAGGGCAGGCTTCCCTGCAAAATGTTGGGACTGATTAGGTGAGGATTTTCTTTACTTAGACGGGAGGCAATGGAAAAATCAATCAGTTTGAGCTGGTCGGTGTTGGGGTTGTAAACAATATTTTCAGGTTTAATATCTTTGTGGATAATTTGGTTTTGATGGAGTTCTCCTAGGGCGATCGCAATTTTTTGACCAATGCTGAGGAGTTGTTCGAGGTCAAAATGGTTATGATTTAACCAATAGCTTAAATCCCGACCACCAAAGTCTTCTAAGACTAAGAGGGGTCGTCCTTGCCATTGTTCTAGGGTCTGGGGCTGTGTAATTCCGGGGAGGTTGAGTTGGCAGACTAAATTGTACTCATACCGAAGTCGTGCGGTGTCGGCAACTTGGGGATGCTCGCTGATCAGAGTTTTGAGGATGACTGGGGTATTCTCAGGTTGCTCGATTGCCCGATAGACGATGGTGGTGGCGTTTTCGGATAGGGTCTCAAGAACTTGGTACTGTAACAGCTTTAACATGGTTGCAAGAGTGACCGTCAGGACAGACGAACATGGGGCGAGTCTGGGAGGAATGTCAAGAGATTGAGTTGAGGCTGGGGTGGGGAAGCAAATCGTGCTTTAATGTCTTAGTTTAAAACGGATAAGTTGGGACTGATAGGATCTAGCTTCTAGCTAAAGAATCGACAGAAGCTTCCTCATCCAAAGCCTCAGCCAACCTAGGATGCGTTCGATCGCCGTCCAGACGTTTTTTATCTAGTCCAGCACTGTCAGAGACGTCAATGCTACGGGCTTTTCCTCCAGGAATGTCTTTGAGTTCATAAACCTCAACCTCAAATCCCCGTTCGACTAATTCCTGGGCGGCACTCATCCCGGTCATGCCACCCCCTGAAACGACAACCTTTGTCATGGTTTAATTAACCTTAGCCTGTTTGTTTTCGCCCTTAACTTTATCTGTTATTATTACGATTACAGCCTGGTCTGGGCTAACGCTGTTGTAACGCGCTCGACGTAGCTTCAACGATAGCATGTTTCCTACTTAGCATATTTATTTTGAAATGTCAATACAATAACATCGAACTAAATCTTCCAGCCTAGGAGGTTCTTTAATTGCCAAAGCGGGGCTGGAGGAATCGATAAATCAATAGACAATCATACTATTCTAATTCTGTTATTATTCAATCAAAAGGAGTCACATGGTCAAAATTATTTCTCGTCAACCGCTAGGACAAAAACACGTCTATGATATTGGTCTTAAACAGGACCATAACTTTATTTTAAAAACCGGTTTAGTTGCCTCCAATTGCTTTAATAAATCTCACTCGATGGCCTATGGCTATGTCACCTATCAAACGGCGTATTTAAAAGCCAATTATCCGGTGGAATATATGGCGGCGTTGTTGACCGCTAACAGTGGCAATCAGGATAAGGTGCAAAAATATATTGCCACTTGTATAAGTATGAACATTACGGTGCAGCCGCCGGATGTGAATCATTCCAATGTCGATTTTACGCCGGTGGAGGGGAAAAAGATTTTATTCGGACTCTCGGCGGTGCGGAATTTGGGCCAGGGAGCGATTGATTGTATTTTGAAGGCGCGAGAGGAGGGGCCGTTTGAGTCTCTGGCCCAGTTGTGCGATCGCGTTGATCTCCACGCCGTCAACCGCCGCGCCTTGGAAGCCTTAGTCCAATGTGGCGCCCTCGACACCCTCAACCCCAATCGTAAGCAACTGATGGAACATCTACCATTGGTGATTGATTGGGCACAATCCCGAGCCAAAGAGCGCAGTGTGGGCCAGTTTAATCTCTTTGACCAACTTGGGGAAGATAGTCAAAGCAGCCAGGATGATAACGGCTTTGATGGGGTTCCTCAAGCGCCCCAGGTGCAGGATTACCAACCCATGGAGAAACTGAAGTTAGAAAAGGAACTTCTCGGCTTCTATGTGTCAGATCATCCCCTGAAACCGATCCAGAAAACCGGGCGACTGTTGGCCCCGGTGAACTTGAATGAAATGGAGGACCAACATGAGAAGGTGATGGTGAGTGCGATCGTCATGTTGAGTAGTCTCAAGCCGATTGTCACCAAGAAGGGCGATCGCATGGCCATTATCCAACTCGAAGACCTCACGGGACAAGTCGAGGCGGTGGTGTTCCCTCGCACCTATGAGCGGGTTCACCAACATCTGATTGAAGATGCACGGCTGATTGTTTGGGGGAAAGTCGATCGCCGCGATGATAGCGTGCAATTGATTGTCGAGGATGCCGAACCCATCGAACGGGTGCAGATGGTGCTGGTGAAACTCAATCCCGAACAGGCTGGGGATATCCAACAACGTCATCAACTGCGGGATGTGCTGCGGGCCCAGGTTCCCGAAGACAGTAAACCCAAAGTTCCAGTGATTGGCGTGATTGCAGCGGGCCATCAGCGTCAACTGGTGCGGCTGGGCCATCAGTTCCAGGTGATGGATTGTGATCAGGCGGTGGCGGCCCTGAATCGGGCTGGCTATCCCGCTCGCCGCCATTCTTTGGCGAAAGGATAGGGGATGTCTTCCCACCTTGGATGTGAGGCGATTCCAGTCAGCATTCTGATCCCCTCTCAACTCATACGAATAATAAACCTGATACCATAGCAAATTACTGTGGTTGGATAGGGTTGGGTTTGAACACTATCAAGTCCCCGCTGCGTTCACCATTTGATTTTAAGGAGGAACAGTCATTGTCTCGCCGTTATTTGTTTACCTCGGAGTCCGTCACTGAAGGACATCCTGATAAAATTTGCGATCGCATCTCCGATTCCATCCTCGATGCATTGCTGGCCCAAGATCCCAAAAGTCGTGTCGCGGCGGAAGTCGTCGTTAACACCGGCTTAGTCCTAATCACTGGAGAAGTCAGTACCCAGGCTAAAGTTGATTACGTCAAACTGGCCCGGGAAAAAATCGCTGAAATTGGCTATACCGACGCGGAAAACGGCTTTTCTGCCAATAGCTGCTCGGTCTTAGTGGCTCTGGATGAACAATCCCCCGATATCGCCCAGGGGGTCGATGCGGCCCAAGAACGGCGCGAACAGGCGAGTGATGCGGAACTCGATGCTGTCGGTGCTGGTGATCAGGGCCTGATGTTCGGCTTCGCCTGCAACGAAACCCCAGAACTGATGCCCCTCCCCATCAGTTTAGCCCACCGTCTCTCCCGGAGATTGACCCAAGTTCGCAAATCCGGCGACTTACCCTATCTCCGTCCCGATGGTAAAACCCAAGTCACGGTGATTTATGAAGATGGTAAACCCGTGGGGATTGACACGATCCTGATTTCGACGCAACATACCGCCAGTATTGACGGGATTAGCGACGAGAAAGCGGTGCGCGATCGCATCCAACAAGACCTTTGGACTCACGTGGTGCAACCGGTCTTTGGCGAAATGACCGTTCAACCCGACGACAAGACCCGTTTTCTGGTCAACCCCACCGGTAAATTTGTCATTGGCGGTCCCCAAGGAGACTCGGGACTCACCGGACGTAAAATCATCGTCGATACCTACGGCGGTTACTCCCGTCACGGCGGTGGTGCGTTTTCCGGCAAAGATCCCACCAAAGTCGATCGCTCCGCCGCCTACGCCTGCCGCTACATTGCTAAAAACATTGTCGCCGCTGGCTTTGCCGAAAAATGCGAAGTTCAGGTGAGTTATGCTATCGGCGTGGCCCAGCCAACCAGTATTTTTATCGAAACCTTTGGTACTGGCAAAGTCGATGAAGAGAAACTGTTGGCCGTCGTCAACGATATCTTTGAACTGCGTCCGGCGGGAATTATCCAGACTTTCAACCTCTCCCGTCTCCCTAGCGAACGTGGAGGACGCTTCTTCCAAGAGACGGCCGCCTATGGTCACATGGGACGGACTGACTTAGACCTCCCTTGGGAACAGACCGATAAAGTCGAGGCCCTGAAAGCCGCTCTGACTCCCGCCGTGTCTGCGGGACGCTAAGAGCGGGACATATCTAGGGGCGATCGCGATCGCCCCCAAAACGGTAGTCTATGGCATTGATGGATAGAGGCAAATCGTCTATGGTAAGGGCGAATCGCCATTGCCCTATCCATCCTGCAAGCCTTATGACTGCTACTGTACAGAACGTTAACTGGGACAAACTTCAAAACGGGTCAGACATTCGCGGCGTTGCCCTTCCTGGCATCCCTGACGAACCCGTGAACCTCACCCCAGATATTGCCCAAACCCTTGGCAAAGCCTTTGTCCGCTGGCTGAGCGAAACCCTAAACAAACCCGCCACGGACCTCACCATCAGTCTCGGGCGAGACAGCCGCCTCTCGGGCCCCGACTTAATGGCCGCCACCACCACCGCCATCAGCAGTCTCGGCTGTCGCGTCTATGACTTCGGTTTAGCCTCCACCCCCGCCATGTTCATGAGTACCGTCAGCCCCGACTTCAACTGTGACGGGGCCATCATGCTCACCGCCAGCCATTTACCCTTCAACCGCAATGGCTTCAAATTCTTTACCGGCGAAGGCGGCTTAGGAAAACAAGATATTACCGCCATTCTCAAGTTTGCCGCTCATCAAGACTTCCCAGAAGCCTCCGAGGGAGGAACCGTTGAACCTCATGATTTCATGGGAGTTTATGCCGAAGGTTTAGTGAAGGTCGTCCGTGAGGGAGTCAATCATCCGCAACAGTTTGAACAGCCCTTAAAGGGACTTCATATTATTGTGGATGCCGGAAATGGTGCAGGAGGCTTTTACTGCGATCGCGTCCTCAAACCCCTCGGGGCAGACACCAGTGGCAGCCAATTTTTAGACCCCGACGGCACCTTTCCCAACCATGTCCCCAATCCAGAAAATGAAGCGGCCATGGCAGCAATTTCTGAGGCGGTCTTAGCCCAAAACGCTGACTTTGGCATCATCTTTGATACCGACGTCGATCGCGGGGCCGCCGTTGACCCCCAAGGGCAAGAACTCAACCGCAATCGCCTCATCGCCTTAATTTCCGCCGTTGTCCTCAAAGAACATCCCGGTTCCACCATTGTCACCGACTCCATCACCTCAGAAGGCTTAACCACCTTCATTGAGCAAGACCTAAATGGCATTCATCATCGCTTCAAACGGGGCTATAAAAATGTCATCAACGAGGCAATGCGCCTAAACAACGAAGGACAAGAATCCTGGTTAGCCATTGAAACCTCCGGTCACGGAGCCATGAAGGAAAACTATTTCCTAGATGATGGCGCGTATTTGATTACCAAGCTCTTGGTTGAATTGGCTAAATTGAAATTAGAAGGCAAAGCCTTATCTGATTTAATTGCCAATTTGCAGGAACCCGAAGAAAGTGCAGAGTTACGCATGAAAATTGGCGTTGAAGACTTCAAATCTTACGGCAACCAAGTCATCGACGCCTTAGAAAAATTTGCCGAGAGTCACGACGGTTGGCAAGTCGTTCCCAAAAACCATGAAGGGGTGCGCGTGAGTTGTCAATCTCCCGAGGAACAAGGCTGGTTCTTGCTGCGGTTATCCCTCCATGACCCCGTGATTCCCCTAAATATCGAGTCCAATGTAGAGGGTGGAGTGAGTCAAATTGCCAAGACGCTTTTGGGCTTCTTACAACAATTTGACAAACTCGATTTGTCAGCCTTCGAGGGCTTTTAATAGTCGCCCTCCCCGTAGGGGCGAACCCTTGTGGTCGCCCTCTTGGGGTCGCCCTCTAACCCCAATCGATAACAGAGAAGTTCTCAGGGCTTAGGCTGGCCGAGTCAACCTGATTAAGAATCGCCAGAGTCTGGTCTCCCTCTTGAATCAAGGCATTCTCTCCCCCTTGAACCCAAGTAATAGACTCCAAAGTTAAGCCCTGAGATAGACCAATGATATCCTCACCCACCGTAAAATCCTGAATCAGGTTTTCACCCCCATCAGGACGCAGGACAAAGACATCCTGACCCTCGCCACCAACGAGGGTATCATTTCCCAACCCCCCGAATAGAATGTCATTCCCCTCTCCCCCCATCAGGAAATTATCGCCAGACCCCCCGACGAGCGTATCACGACCCGCCCCCCCGAGGAGCGTATCATCGCCAGACCCCCCAACGAGCGTATCATCGCCCGCCCCACCGACCATGATGTTATCACCGCGTTGGTTCATGAGGTAGGTTCCCTGGACTCGGTTGCCCCAAATCGTGTCATTCCCATCCCCCCCAAAGACAGCCACAATTTGAGTGTCTTCATCGAGCGTCAGGGGTTGGCCGGCCAGAAAACTGGTAGACTCGCGAGTGAGATCAATCCAACTATCAGACCGTATCGCCGCTGCATTGAGAAGATGCTGTCCTTGACGATTCTCCAGATATCGTCGGTCTGGGTCTGCTAGTCTGCCATATTCTTGAGTATAGATATAGCTCTGATTCGCCATCAACTCATCGCCATAGACCCGTAAATCCCAACGATTCAACGTTCCTAGAGTCGTCCCCTGAGTATTCTCAACCGTGAGAATCCAATCTCCCTCGCTGCTTTCACCCCAATTGAAGGTACTGCTAAACGTAAAGTTAATCCCCTGTTGATAGGAGCGTCCTAAGTTCAACAGATAGGGGCTTAGAGTAAAGGCCGCCGGATTGTCCCGAAACTCCGAGAAGCTTACCTGGCCATTCATTCCAATGTTAAGCTGTTGCAGTTGCGGGCCATTGAAAAGGAGACTCTCCGTTCCGCTTGGGGAGGTCAGGGTGATGATTAAATCTTCAATGGAGTCATGGGAAATATCAATCTCAATCTCGGTATGTTGCAGTTCAACCCCAGCGGGGAGAGTCAGGGTTTGGGAGACGTCACTCAAACCCACTAGGGTAACGGGAACCATTGAGGATTGACTGAGGCTGGCCTCACTCTCCCAGGTTCCGGGACGTGAGCTATTCGGAGGTTGTAACACCATCTGTTGTACCGTCCAAGTTTCCGACAGACGCACCGCAGCATGAGCATCCACCAAACCAAACCCATAGTCATGATTGACATGAAGACCTCCCCCATTCCAATTAATAGCCCCATTAAAGCGCCAATCGGGATGAGTGACGTGATTTTGGCGAGCGGAGTAAGCAAGAATCTCTTGCACATCCCGATAGCCAAGATTCGGGTTAGCTTCTAGCATCAAGGCAACCACCCCGGAGACCATCGGGGCAGCGGCGGAGGTTCCGTCAAAGGTGCTGGTATAATTAAGGTCTGCCAGGTTTGCACGGTTGGAGAGGAAACGTCCCCGGTTAGACCCATAGGGTCCCATCAAATCAGTGGTGACAATCGTCCCAGGACGTCCCTGACTCGAATCTCCATCACCAAAGGCGGACACCAGCAAATTAGACCCTTGATTACTATAGGGGGCGCTCACCCCATGGCCATCAATCGCCGCCACAGCGATGGTGTAACGTGAGTTAACAACATTATTGTAGTTAGCGTGATGCCCCAACTCTTGTCGCTCATTCCCCGCCGCCCAGACAAAAACGGTTCCCATCCCGTCACGACCGGAGATAATTCCTGTCTCAACGGCATCTTCCATCCAGGCGGTGGACTCCTGGTTGGAGTTCCAACTAAACGGATGGTTCGGTCCCCAACTATTATTAGAAATGTCAAAACTGGCTTGGGCTAAGAGTGACTGTTGAGTCACGTTTGGACCAAAAGGTAGGAAAAATGTATTAAACTGAAATCCCGTTATTTCTGAGTTGTAAGCAATTCCCCTTGTTCCTAAGCCATTGGCGGCTCCAGCAATAATCCCAGCCACAGCAGTTCCGTGGCTATCCATCCAAGAAGGGGGTATTCTAAAAGGCAGCAGTTGGGCTTCTCTAAAGTTAGGGCGATAGTTGCTCTGAAGATTCTCATGATTGGCTTGAATCTCTGAGTCAATGATACCAATTCGGACTCCTTTCCCACTATACTCATCCCAAACATTAACGGTATTGGGATTTTCATCAATCAGATTTAAATCAACCCGAGGCGTGCGCCCCCCTTGACCGGTATTGTAAAGGTACCACTGTTGAGGAAAAAGTGGGTCATTCGGTAGTTGCATAGTCACCCCTATATAGTCTAATCTCTCAATTAGAAAAAAGCAGATCAAAAAGGCGGTGCATCAACAGTGCACCGACTGAATTGACAACGGCAAAAGCTTAATTTCCAAGGACAGAAACTAAGGATTTATCGGAGATATTAGGGATAGAGACCACCGACTTACGGACGATTCACGCAGCGAAGGATTTAAGTCAGTGAATATCTCCCCTGCATTGTAATCGGCCCAAAGAGCATCGTCAATGGTCATGAGTGGTTTGATAGGGGTCAACATCTTTGCACCAATAGCACTCGATGTCCTTGTCCTCGCACATCGGAGGGAGGATCAAAACAGATAACCCACCCAAAGGCTAGCTCTAAGGTCTAAGCTTTGGGTGGGTTCGGCTCAGTTAGGGGAGACTCTTACTCCGTCAAGGGTCAGCCTCGGCTAACTGAGTCTTCACGTGAAACTGATCTCCAGGAAACTTTCAGGGGTTAAACTAGCTGAGTCTACATTATTGAGAATAGCCAGCGTATTGTCCCCTTGACGAATCAAAGCGTCACTGCCAGCCTGTGCCAGGGTTAAGGCTTCTAAAGTTAGACCATGGGACAGTCCAATGCGATCGCTCCCCACGCTGAAATCAGTAATTAGTGCTTGTCCTCCATCCGCGCGAATAACGAAAATATCGTTTCCGCCGCCGCCGGTGAGGGTGTCATCCCCGAGATCTCCCGAGAGAATATCATTGCCCTCACCGCCAATGAGAACGTCATTGCCCTGACCTCCAAAGAGAGTATCATCCCCGTCTCCCCCCAGGAGCGTATCATTACCCTCATTGCCAAAAACCAGATTATTGCCCTGATCCGCCGTGATGATATCATCGCCCATACGAGCCGCGATAATATCATTCCCCCGTCCTCCATTCAGACGGTTGTTAGCATCATTGCCCACCAGGGTGTCATGACCATCTCCTGTGAAAGCATCAATAATCAGCGTTTCTCCATCTAGGAGAAGGGGTTGGCCAGCCAGGGTACTCGGGGTTCCAGGATTGAGGTCAAGAAAACTATCAGACCGAATGGCTGCCGCGTTAATGGTGTTGCTGCCTTGGGGATCTCGCAGCACTTGGCGATCAGGGTCGTTGATGGTGCCATACTCCTGGGTATAGATGTAGGTGTTGTCCGTGGTCACCTCATCCCCATACAGGCGCAAATCCCAGCGATTCAGGGTGCCGAGATCCCCGGACTGAGTGTCAGTAATGCTCAACGTCCATTCCCCCTGCCCCGTTTCTGCCCAGTTAAAGCTACTCGAAAAGGTGAAGTCCAGCCCTTTTTGGTAAAACTCCCCGAGTTCGAGAAGCTCAACATTGTCGGTGAAGTCCGCAGGGCTTTTACGAAAATCAGCGAACTCCACAAAATCTTCCCCTAAATTGACTTCTCTCAACCCAGGTCCGTCAAAGAGGGTGCTTTGAGTACCAGCAGGAGAGGTAAGGTTGATGACGAGATTTTCTAGGGCCCCCATGGGAAAGATTTAGATCAAGTTCTGTATAGTTCAGATTGACCTCAACGGGGATCGTGATGCTATCCGTGACGATCCCCACATCTGGGAGGGCCAGGTTAGGGGCTGAGGTTCCAGTAACCACCTGTTCATTGCTGCGAATGCGTTGACCTGTCCAGGTTTCTGCTAAACGGACGGCCCCATGGGCATCGACTAAACCAAAGCCATAGTTAGGATTGACATGGAGTCCGCCCCCATTCCAAGTGGTTGCCCCATTGAACTGCCAAGCGCCATTATTGGGGTCTGTCTGGCGGGAAGAATAGGCGAGGATAGTTTGAACATCTCGGTAACCCAGTTGCGGGTTGGCCTCGAGCATCAGGGCGACTACCCCAGATACCATGGGGGTAGCTGAGGAGGTGCCGTTGAATAGGCGGGTGTAGTTAACGTTTTCTAGGTCTTGAGCACTCTCATCTAAGGGCGGGTTTGCTCCAACGTCTCCCATGACGTCTGTTGTGACAATACTTGCGGGAATATTCCGTTCGTCATCGCCATCTCCAAAGGCAGACACCAATAGGCTGCTTCCAGGATTGCTGTAAGGCGCGTGAATGCCATTGCCATCAATTGCTGCAACGGCGATGGTATGACGGGAGCTTTCAGGACTGCCATAGTCACTACGACCTCCTTCAAGGCGCTCATTGCCACCTGCCCAGACAAAAACCGTTCCTAATCCATTTCGTCCGGTGCTGACTGCCTGTTCCAATGCCTGGACAAATAGGGGATCACTGCCAAAGTTGATCTCGAAGGGATTGAGTCCACCCCAGCTATTGTTAGAAATATCAAAGGCGGCTTGACGGGCAATGATACTTGCATCCTCCTGGGTGACATCGTCTTGACGAAAGCCTGTAATTTTTGAGTTGAAGGCAATCCCCGTTATCCCGATGTTATTGTTGGCAACCCCAGCAATAATGCCGGCTACATTGGTGCCATGGGCATTGCTCGGTTCCAAGGGAGTACCCTCGTCAGGGTTGTAGATGATACCCAGGGGCTGGCTATTGTAGTTCGCGGCGAGGTCTTCGTGGGTTGCATCAATGCCACTGTCAACGATGCCAATGGTCACGCCTCGGCCGCTGTAGTCATCCCAAACATTAAAGGTGTTGGGATCTTCATCGATGAGGTTCAGGTCAATTCGGGGGGTTCGACCGTCTTGACCGGTGTTGTAGAGATACCACTGTAGGCCAAAGAGGGGATCGTTCGGTAATGAGGTCATAGGGTTAGTCGAAATGCTAAATGAACGCAGGACAGTTGAGGCGTCATGGTTCAGACACCTAGGGAATACATGGGTCGGGGATTTCTCCTGGGCAAAGTCCCAAAAAAAAGGAATACCCTAAAAGGTGAGCGTAAATAACTCCCTCACAGGATGACTGGCTTTCTGTGATGTGTCGTTATTTTCAGCCAACTTCTGCCATAATCCTAATCTTTGCGATTGCTGTCGTCAAGACTTTTTTTTTAACAAAATTGAATGAATCTTAACAGGAAAAGCCTTGACAAATAAGTCATTGCTAAACTAACGCTTCAATCTGCTTTTTTTCTGAGCTTCGATGACTCGTTTCTGATAGGGGTCAACATCTTTACGCCAATAGACTCGATGTCCTCGCACCTCGGCTCCATGGTCTTGCAGGCACTTTAACCAGGGTCGATATCGTCTAATCGCTTCTGGGTTATCGAGGAGTCCCCATTTTTGTTCTTGTCGGCTGAGTCGAGTAAAACGGTCGTATTGGGGATAGTCTGGGGTGACAAGTTCTTCTTTTTTATGCAGAATAAAGGGGTTTTCAAATAACTCATACTCGTAGCGACGAACCCGCAGGTCTTGCAGGTCAATTTGCATGATGGTTTTGATGATGGGATGTCCTTCTTGGTCGAAATCGGGGCAGTAGAAATAGGAGATTTTGGGGCGCTGGGTGTGAATCTGAATTAGGGTGGTGTCGTCCATTCTGCCAATGGTGTGGCTGGCGCAGCCTTCGTAGAGCCGTAAGATGGGGTCGAGCTGATTGAAGGCGCTAATATGAACGGTTAGTCCCCTCGGCGATCGCTGCCCAATGTCACTGCGATCGCACAACTGACTCAATCGCTCTAAGTTTCCCAAACCATATAACATTAAATCTGCCGCCATTAACGCCTGCTTATAATTCCCAAAAAAGGCGCGAATGTCATATTGAATGGCTAAATCTAAATCGCTAAAACGGGGGCGATCGCCCAAAGCGGTTAGAGCTAAATAAATCAATAGTTCTTGGCGGCGACGTTCGGAAATCTCATCCCACTCCGCCTCATCGGTGGCTTGCAGTACCACGCGAAAAGCGCGACGAACACTGCCAAAGATATCCACAATATCCGCTTCTTCGGGTAACTCCGTAGGTTTAGGAAGGCGGCCGCGATCGCCAAAAAACTGCATCAGCGGCTGTAACGTTTCCTGATACTCCTCAAACCGCTGTACCGACACTCGTACCCGAGGGGTTTGAGTGCGAGAACGCAAGCGAGATACCCGAAAGGCCTCCCGCTGTTCCAAATTACGAAACACCCCATATACTCCCAACCCCAGCGGGAGGGAATCCACCCTCAAAACGCCGTCAATATAAGCCTTTAACTCCTCCTGTTCATAATATTTCTGAAACGTTCCCCGCTGAGTAACCACTCCATCGCCATAGACCAATTCTCCCTCATCGCGATCGCCCACCAACACCTGAGCCGACACCAGCAAAACCTCCTCCGTCAAGTGCCAAGCCTTTTGCAAGGCTTCCCGACGTTCCTGAGGGTCTTCAATCACATTAATGACATAGCCCAAATTCACAAACCCAGCCGGTTCTAAGGGCGTATCCGGTTGATAATAAGGGTCCCATCCCCGAGTTACAATCCCCCGTTCATTGAGCCGCTTTACATCCCCACCATAGCCACATCCATAGTCAAAAGTGGACGTTTCAGGGGTTAACAATCCCGCCTCCAATGCTAACTTAATCGGACGAGACAAATCATGGCGCACCATCGCTGCGCGGTGACGTTCAATGCTTGCTTTCAGGGGGTTATGGGTTTCTCGGCGGATTAACTGATGTCCCTGAATCTCGACCCCCATATCTTGCAAATAGCGTTGCCAATTTGCCCGAGTGCCAATATGGCGGGTATTGTCGAGTAGGCCTAACTGTTCCTCTTGCTGGGTTAAGGTAACAAACTGCTCATAACCGGGATAATTCTCTTGTACAAAAGTTTCCTTGCGATGCAGAATCGGGGGATTTTCTGAACTGTGGTAGTTGCGTTGACTGACAGTTTTCTGTTGTAAGTTCACCAGGATACTTTGCACCAAGGCCGGATGCGGATTGGCATCAAAGTCAGGATAAGACAGATAAGACAGTTGTGGATGCGTCAGAGAGAACTTGACGAGGGTAGTCTGTTCGAGTTGTTCAACCTCTGTGGCGGCGTAAGCTTCATAGAGGCGCAGGGGAAGGGGAAGACTCTCCAGCGCACTGCGATGGACATAGAAGGCGCGGGGGAGAAGTTTCCCGACGCGACTCTCGTGACAGGCGCTCACCATCTCCTCATGGGGGAGTTGTTCGAGGAGTTCCGTTCCATCTTGCGGCGTTGACACCAACAGTCCCACCTCTCGGGCCATGTCAATGAGAGCTTGTAGGGAATCAGAGACGGTGGCTGGGGGAGTCATGACCAGGAGGGGTGAGGGGTGAGCGGATGGAGATTAGTCCGGTTTGGGGATGATGGAAAACTCGACTCCATCCTTCTCAAGATAATCGTAACTGAGGTAATCTGTCACATTGGTATCCGTCAGTTCCAGATTATAGAAATCGACCGTTTCCGCCTCAAAATAGGGGCCAGCGTGCCAGGTTCCGCGATGCAGCTTCACGAAACAGGTTCCGGGGATGTGAAAGGCTTTGAGGCGCGTTGCATCGGGGCAGTTGCCCTGAGTGGGAGGGGCAACCGCCAAATACCAGTTTTGTCCCTGTAAGGACCCTAAACATTGACTGCAACGCTCATGACGAGTAATTTGGTGGAAGCGATAGCCGCGATGATGCAGTCGCATCAGATAGAAGCGAGGTTGTCCTTGGTTTAACTCTAACTGGGCATCTTGCTCGTCAAAGGGTTTGCCATCCTCTTGAGGGGTAATCAGTTGGCCATAGGGGGCAAAACTCTCGGCGGTAATCGGTTCGGGGGGGAGTTCTCGAAGCTGGGTCAGCATCGGTGTAATTGGGGGTGTTTACAGCGCGATCGCCCCCCATCATAACTTGTCAGGGTTGATGCCGGGCGATCGCAAATACCCAACTCCACGTCCAGTTTTAGCAGTCAGATAAAGCTGCGTTGCGGGCTGGGTTATACTTTCAGTTGATCCGATGTGGTAGGTTATGATCGGACAAACTCCTATGGGTCCATCCCTTGATGCAAACGCAAGGTAAACCATCATGACCCACATCACCTTAAATCACCTCAACCCCCAAATCACCGAACAGCTTCAGCAACGCGCCAGCGAAAATGGTCGCACTGTCGAAGCCGAAATTGCCGCGATTTTGGAGAGCGTCTTAAATCCAAAACCATCCCAACCATCCCCCGCAGGTTTGGCGACGGCAATACAGCGCCGCTTTGCTGACATCGAAGATTTTGAAATTCCAGAGATGCCCAGAGACGCGATCAGAACGCCCCCGACTTTTGAATGATTGTTCTCGATACAAATGTTGTTTCCGAGTTAATGAATCCAAGGGGTTCTCCAACGGTTAAATCTTGGGCCAACTCACAGCCTAGGGAAAATTTGGTGACAACCACCATTACGCAAGCCGAAATTTTATATGGCATTGCCCTTCTGCCAGAGGGACGCCGCAAACAGAAGCTCCAGAATGCTGCTCGGGCCACATTCGACCAGGATTTCCTCAATAAAATTCTGCTTTTCGACTTGGACTCTGCGGAATACTTTGCCCATATTGCTGCTAATCGACGCAGCCAGGGCCTCCCCATTTCGCAATTTGACGCTCAAATTGCCGCCATTTGTCGGGCACACGGAGCAACGATCGCCACTCGCAATGTCGATGATTTCATCAACTGCAGACTGGAAATTATCAATCCTTGGGAATAACTCATATCGATGGGAGTGCGATCGCCCACCTAATCTAACCTCCCGTCAGACTATAGAGCTTCACACACTACTTCAGGTTTTACACGTCCAACACCCGGCAGAGTTCTCCATAAATCGCTCGACGTTGGTTGTTCATCACCTGATCATACCTCGTCAGGGTTGATGCCCTGCGATCGCAACAACTGCGCCAGTCGTTCTGCTCGTTGGCGTTCCTCCTGTAATTCCTGTTCCCGTTGTTCTGCTCGGTGGCGTTCCTCCTGTAATTCCTGTTCCCGTTGTTCTCCCCGTTGGCGTTCCTCTTCTAAGGCCAATTCCGCTCGTTTGGCCCGTTCATCCCCCGTCAATAGCAAATTTCCCCGACTATCCCACCACCGTAGCCAGGGTAAGACCATGTTGCCATAGCGTCCTTGCCAAATCCCCAACTCAACCCCCAGTTGTGGAATTGAATAATGACCCCGTTCATTGGCACTGACGAGTTCATAGCGGTTTTCAACTAAGTGATAGACCTCAACTTGGGCGTTCTGAACCTCGTAAATTCCATAAAAGGCAGGGCGAATAATCTGTTCATAGACCCAGAATTTGCCGGGTTTTTGACGGGTTTCTGATGTTCGATCCAGGGGAGTGCGATCGCGTTCCTCAGAGCCATCTCCCGAGACAAACTCAAGGGCAATTAAGGGGGGAATCCACTCTTGCCACAACACATAAGAACGGCGTAGCTGTCCCTCAAGGGTGGGTGGCACATTGGGAACATAAAACCAGTCCGGACATTCGGCCCCCCGTTCTGGAGGGTCTGTGATGCGCCAATAAATGCCACAATCTTGACCAATGGCATAGTGTTGATCCGGATGTAGCCGCTCTAAGATGGGTTGCAGGGAATCCGTCAGGACGATACTTTGGGGATGCTCCTGAAAGTTTTTCACAAAGGTTCCATCAGAATCAGGGAGTTGGGTATGATCCGGTAGGGTCTTTAGATCCGGTTGTGAGGATTTGGCGATGGTCATGGTTGAAAGGAGTTCATCGCAGTAGTTATTTGATTCTATCATCGAAGACCTGAGACCATGAGCAGGACTGCTGTTGTGTCGGCCCTGGCCTCAACCAGTGAACCGCCTTAAATATTCAGCCAGATGAGGCGATCGATGGGAGTGCGATCGCCCACCTCACCCCCTGTTAGACGGTAAAGATATTGTAGTTGGGGCGCATTGGGGGGAGTACAAATCAGATATCCCGTCGTAGGACCTTCACCGGAGAAACAGTTGAATTGCTCCCGGCCAGGAGTTTCTCCCCAAGTCATCCCCACCCGCACCCCGTCGGGCCCGGCGATCGAAGAGTCCTCAAGGGTGATGCGGAGAATCCCCTCCTCAGGACGATTGGGGTCTTTTGGGTCGAGTTGCGCCACCCGAGTGTCCCCCTCAAAGACCTCAATCACCGGGTAGGACAGTCCCTCACGAGAGATGACCCCAGTTTCCACCCGATACTGGCTCAATTTATCCTGAATGCGATCGCCCTCAAATGGCGTATCCCCAGAAATTTCTCCCCAACCAGCATTCGTCAACTGGGGGGATGGGGTTTGCACCAACACCTCCCCAGGACTCGTCGGCGTGGGTTGAGTCGCCTCACCCTGCGAGGGCCCACCACAGCCGAACCCCAGCAGCAGGGCCAGGACCGTCGCCAGACGTTTCGCGGGAATCATCAGTGACCTCAACTATTCACCGTTGTTTGCTGAACTTGAGGCTGGAACTGGAACAGAGAGTAAACGACATCACGGCGGATATCAATCATCATCTCTAAGAACAGCTCATAGCCCTCACTCTTATACTCAATCAGCGGGTCTTTCTGACCATAACCCCGCAGACTGACCGACTCACGCAACGCATCCATCTGTTGCAAGTGTTCCCGCCAGAGGGTGTCAATCCGTTGCAGAATGAAGAACCGTTCCGCCTGACGCATCAACCCCGCCTGGATTTTATCCACCTGCGACTCTTTCATGTCGTAGGCGATATGCACTTGCTCATGGAGGAAGGTTTTAATCTCGTCAACCGCCATATCCTCCAACTGACTCGGCTGCAACTCTTCCAAGAGATAGACAAACTGCTTCACCTTGTCCACCAGCTTATCTAAGTTCCATTCCTCCGAAGGCAGTTCTGGGTTGATGTAAGCATCAACGATGTCATCCATCGTCATTTCTGCATATTCAATCACCCGCTGCTTGAGGTTTTGCCCTTCCAACACCCGACGGCGTTCAGCATAAATCGCCCGACGTTGGTTGTTCATCACCTCGTCATACTCAAACACCTGCTTACGGATATCGTAATAGTAGGTTTCGACCTTCCGTTGCGCGCCTTCGAGCGATCGCGTCAACATCCCGGACTCAATCGGCATATCCTCTTCAACCCGAAAGGCATTCATTAAGCCGGCCACGCGATCGCCGCCAAAAATCCGCAACAAGTTATCCTCTAAACTGAGGAAAAAGCGCGTCGAACCGGGGTCACCTTGTCGGCCCGCACGGCCTCGCAACTGGTTATCCACCCGGCGAGACTCGTGGCGTTCTGTACCAATCACATGCAAGCCACCCCGTTCAATCACCGCATCATGTTCTTTCTCGGTGTAACTCTCATAATGCTTTAAGAGATTCTTATAGACATCCCGCAACTGAGCCACGACCTCGTCATCCGTGGGGGCCTTCTCAGCGGCGATGGCGATGCGTTCCTCGGCGTCCAACTCCGGCAAACTCCGTTCACCGTAGGTCTTCACCGCGTTATCCACCATCTCCTTCAGTTGCTTCTCCAACTCAGGCGTGAGTTCCACGGGGAAAATCTGCGGCGAGGCTTTCCAGGTTTTGGGTTTAGCCACCGTATCAAAGCCTTTCCCCTTACTGCGGCTGCGACTGGCTAAGGCTTTCGGTTGGGCAAAACTGCTTTCATCCTCCGGCTTCACCAACCGGGGCATAAAATACTCCCGCAACTTCAAACGGGCCATATAGTCCGCGTTCCCGCCGAGGATAATGTCCGTCCCCCGTCCCGCCATGTTCGTGGCAATGGTGACTGTCCCACCTCGTCCGGCTTGGGCGACAATCTCCGATTCCCGTTCTACGTTCTCTGGCTTGGCGTTGAGGAGATTATGGGGAACCTGCAACTGACTCAACAGTTTGGACAGAACCTCCGATTTTTCCACACTGGTGGTTCCCACCAACACCGGCCGGCCGGCCTCATGTTTTTCGGCACATTCTTTTGCAACCGCTTCCCACTTAGCCGGTTCTGTCTTATAGACAACATCAGCCAAATCTCGCCGCAGCAAGGGACGATTTGTGGGAATGACCGTCACCCGCAACTTATAGATTTTCTCAAATTCCGACTCTTCCGTTTTCGCCGTTCCCGTCATCCCGGCTAACTTGGGATAGAGCAGGAAGAAGTTTTGATAGGTAATGGTCGCCAGGGTTTGGGTTTCCGGCTGAATTTCTAGATGTTCTTTGGCTTCAATGGCTTGGTGAAGTCCATCACTCCAGCGTCGTCCCGGCATCACCCGTCCGGTGAACTCATCCACAATCACCACATCGCCATCGCGGATGATGTAGTTAACATCCTTAACAAAGAGTTCCTTCGCTTTAACGGCGTTGAAAATATAATGGGCCCAGGGGTCTTCCGGGTCATATAAATCCGTCATCCCCAGTAGTTCTTCCGCCCGGGCAAAGCCTTCATCAGACAGCAGCACATTCCGGGCCTTTTCGTCGACCTCATAATCTTGAGGTTCGTCCTCCGTCCCCCGCATTAACTGGGCCGCCACTTCTGCCGCGCGGCGGTATTTCTCACTGGGCCGTTCCACCTGGCCGGAGATAATCAGGGGGGTGCGGGCCTCGTCAATCAGAACCGAGTCCACCTCGTCGATGACGCAGTAGTTAAAGGGCCGTTGCACCACTTCCTCAATGGAGGTGGCCATGTTGTCCCGCAGATAGTCGAAGCCTAACTCGGAGTTGGTGCAATAGGTGATATCGCAGTTATAGTTTTTGCGCCGTTCATCGGGGGTCATTCCCTGTTGAATTAGCCCCACCGACAGGCCCAGGAAGCGGTGAACTTGTCCCATCCACTCCGCATCCCGGCGGGCCAGGTAGTCGTTGACGGTGACGACGTGAACCCCTTTGCCACTAATGGCGTTGAGATAGGCGGGAAGGGTGGAGACGAGGGTTTTCCCTTCCCCGGTTTTCATTTCGGCAATTTCGCCACTGTGGAGGACGATTCCCCCCAGAACTTGCACATCGAAGTGGCGCATTCCCAGTACCCGGCGGGAGGCTTCGCGCACCACCGCAAAGGCTTCTGGGAGAATTTCATCGAGGATTTCATCTTCCTCTTCCCGCGATCGCGCCTTGGACAACGTTTCCCGAAACTCAGCGGTCTTGGCCACCAACTCCTCATCAGTCAAGGGTTGGATATCTGGCTCAAGAACCTTCACATCCGCCACAAGCGGCTCAATTTTCTTGAGTTTCCGGGTATTGGGGTCGCCGAACAGTCGTTTAAGCATAGGAGGAGCGGGAAGCGTCTATAACAAGAGTTGGCGATCGCACGCTTGGGGTTGAAAGCGTCGGCATCGCGTTCAGTCAATGGATTGAAACACTGTATTTATGTTAATCCTACCACTGCACCCCGACTACTGAACGGGGGTGGAATCCCCCTTGATGAGGACGGGATGATCTAAACAGGGAAAGTTAATCACATCGGCGGGAGTTTGCCGGGAGGGGTTAATATTGGGGTCAACCACACCTGCCACACGCAGGGCCTTAGTGACGAGTTCGGAACAAAACAGCCGTGATAAGTCTTCTCGGCCGGAGAGTCCTAACCGTTCCCAGAGTTTAATCCCCGCCCCCACTACTTGGATATTGTCGTAAGGGACACGCTGACTATGGGTTTCTCGTAACCAGGCTTCCATTTTAGATCGGCCGTCGGGGGATAGGGGTTCTTTGAGAGGAAGCCACCACACCGAGCCATCGTACATGAGGGTGCGTTTGGAGAGCCAGTTCATCTGCACGCCTTTGATGAGTTCTTTGCCTCCTTTGGAGGCCACCTGGTGGCTGGTTTCGGTAGTGGCTTCCACCACTAGCACACTATCGCCGAAGCCTCCCCCCATGCTGGCGGTGAGGACGATTCCTACATGGGAGTACATGGAACCTGTCCCCCACTTGATTACGTCGGAGAAGCCAGTGTTACCCGAAAAGCCAATCACATCTCCGGTTTTCATTTGGGGACGATGTTGTTCATAGCGAGCCAAGATGCTTTCCCGGCGAAAGGCGTTGCCAAAGGCTGCTCCAATTCCCATTGATGAGATCCTCTGTTGGTCGTTTCTCCCGATGATACCTTAGGGGGGAAGGCAAGAGGCAAGAGACAAGAGGCAAGAGGGGGGGAGAAGGCAGTAGGCACAAGATAAAGACGTAGGGGCGTACCCTTGTGGTCGGTGAGCGATAGCCGAACCGTGGTCGCCCTAGGCAGTAGGCAGTAGGCACGCTAGCAATAGGCAACAGGTCGGGTCGCTCTCTTCCGGTAGAGGGGTTAAAACAGGATCGCAGTGGTGCGATCGCAATTTGGAGGATAATCATGAACCGATTAACCAAAACCTTAACATCCAAGAAAAACCCAGACCAACGTCGAAACTGGCGTTATCCTTTGTCTCTCCTGTTATTGGGGACTGTTTTGGCAACGGGGGCGATCGCCGCTCGAAGGTTTGGGACCTCAGGACGACGGGGGTTTAGTGGGAGTGATGGACGCAGTGGGGAATCGGGAGCGAATCAAACTCTGATTGTCGATGGCCAGCCGAAATCTCTGCAATTGATGGGAGATTCAGGACGTGATGGCCGGGATGGCGGCCATGGTGGGGATGCACGGAACTGTTCTCAACCGAGTGGAGTGAGCCATAATTTGCGTGGGGCCAGTGGCGGCGATGGCGGCGATGGCGGCGATGGTGGCGATGGCGGCGATGGCGGCCATGTCAAACTCTATTATCAGGAGTTGGAGCAGTTACGGGAGATTTATGTGGATGCTCGACCCGGCCAAGGCGGCTATGGGGGCTATGGCGGTCATGGGGGCCGGGGCTGTTCCTGTCGCCGTCGCAGTTGGACGGTAAACGATCGCCGCTATCACTGTACCAGTGGCAGTTGGGGACGCCGGGGACGCAATGGCCGCACAGGAGAGGATGGAACCCTGGGCCGTTTGCGGATTGTGGAGGGAACCACGCCCCTGGAGCCGGAACAGCCCTCTGCTAAGCTGCGATTGTCCGAGTTCGGCGATCGCCCTTTGGACTTATCTAAACATGTGTGGGTCCGTCGCGGTGGGGCCCGGTCTTTGTTAGCCTCGGGATCGGTGGTGGCAGACGAGTATGAGGAATTTGTGGACCGTCTGGAGCGAGCGGTGGCCCTAGACTGGGGGAGCGATCGCCCTCAGTCAGACTTTTCGGATCTGGAGGTGACAGTCACGTTAACGGATCAGGACTCCGTTGAGGCCGATTTTCCCGAGGATCTTTGGGTTCAAGGTTCCATCTTGGAGGAGGAGGGGTTAACGACCTATCAGATCGATCATATTTTGCGGGGAGAAGAAGCCACAGAATTGGCGATCGCCGATGCCAATCGTAATCCTCGTGATTTCAACATTGCCCTGGTAGATACGGCGCAACAATCGGAGATTTTAGAGACTGACTTTGCCGTTAAGATTCGCTCAACGGGGTCACGGGTGGGGCTTCGTCATATTCGGGATTATCAAACTCGCTATGAGGGAGAGATTCCCGGTCATTTGGTCTCCCGAGATCATAACCGCTTTGTCTTGGATTTATCCGGGCTTCCTCTAGAAATGCGGAATTTTCCCTCTCGGGCCCAGGTAGAGGTGGAACTGATAATTACTCGCCGTCTGGGAGACCATGAGGCGGAACAAACGGTTCTTTGGCAGGGAGAATTAGATTGATGGTTGATGAAAGACCATCAATCATTGTTGGGACCCCACCTCTACCCACTGCGCGGCGATGAATGAACAAAGAGTGCAGGCGTATACTCTCCCTGATTCAACTACTGTCCCTGATTCAACAACTCCTAGACTGTCCCAGTGGGGAGGGTCAGGGGGCGATCGCCCAATAATCAATCAATATAGTTTCAGACGATGAGGTGATGATAAATGCAAGCCATTAATATCCAAATTCCCATTGAATTAATTGAGCAAGGGGAGACGGCAGTTTTAGAAAAAATTGCCATACAGCTTTATGAAAACCAGATATTTACCTTTGGTCAAGCCCGTCGGTTATTGAATTATTCAGTGTGGGAATTTCAAAAACTGTTGGGAGAAAATCATGTGGTTCGGCAATACGATCAAGAGGATTTAGCAGAAGATATTGAAGGGATTAAATCAGGATTGTGGGATGGTTGAAATTATTTGTAATGCTACTGATTAACTTTGCTAGTATTCGCCGCTTAGATATCTTAAAATCCTTGTTTACGGAGATAGTCATTCCCCAATCGGTTTACTCAGACACCGTTGAATCAGGATTTCCTAACTCTGAAACCATTTTGAAGGGAATTGAAGCGGGTTGGCTTAACGTCAAGCCAGTGGAGGAGATCCCAGAATCCATATCCTTTGCAGGCTTATTTATCCCTGATTCAAGAACCGTTAATTGACCAGTTTTCGATAGAGAGTTCTTGGATAATGCCAAAATTCAGACTCGTTGCACGTGAGGAGGGTGGCATTTTGAACCAAAGAAATGGCAGCAATTTTCAAGTCCATATTGCCTAAACGGCGATAAGCTTTGCGGAGGCGCTGATGCTCAATTGCGGCAGGATAATCGTAACTATTCAGGGGGTAGAGGGAGGAGAGAAACTGGCTCAGAACGCAAAACCTGAATCAAGAACTCCAACAGGGGGCGTTCCTGCAACCGTAAAGACGTAACCACCGTCAGCAAGCGTTCGACAAACTCACTGCCCGCACGAGACCAGGAGCCATAACTCAAGTCACGCCAAATGACCGCCGTGCGTAAAGCGCGCTCGGCTGCATTGTTGGTCGGCTCAACGGATTCGACCTCAACAAACGTCCACAAGGCCGGTTCAACCTTTAAAATTTCCTGGCAGGTGCGTGCGGTTCGGGCCAAGGGCGTTTGCTCTCGGCTCGAATCACAAAGGCTAGCCGCTTCAGTGAGCAACTGGTGAACCCTTTGACGCAGCCGTGCCACGGCCGCCTCGAATAACTCTCTTGATAAGGTTCCATCTCGCACTCGGTGCCACCAACGGAACAGGCGCTGAGCTTGTTTAAGCAGAGCTTCACCAATCTCTTTGGAGACCCCACGGCGTTGAGCTATGCGTTGCAAGTCTCGTATCAAGTGGGCCCAACACACTTGCCGTTGCTCAACCGGATATTGCTTGTAGACCCCATACCGGTCACTGGTAACTACACCCGCAAAATTCTTTCCTAATAGAGCTTCGAGGCTCCCGCGACTCCGGCTGAGGCTTACTTGATAGACCGCTACTTGGCAGGCCACTGCCACCCACAACCAGCCCAAGCGGTTTTCGGGATTGTTCCCATCACCGTTGTTTTGACTCCAGCTGGTTTCATCCACATTCACCTGGTCACTGGCCATGACATAGGCTCGGGCTTCATTGACCACCTGGCTGAGTTGCTGACTGACTCGTTGACGGATACGGTTAACCGTTCCCGTACTCAGGTGCACTTGCCACAAGTCTGCCATCAGTGTTTTGACTTGATTGTGGCTGAGACGATAGGCTCCACTCAACAGTGCTACTAGACTTTGGAGACGCTCTCCATAACCACTGGGGTTAACCTCTTCGGGCAATTGGGCACGAGTGGTTTGACCGCAGCACTGACAGGTCAAGGCGTGAAGTCGATGTTCGCTCACCACTGGCTCGACTGGGGGAATTTCTACAATCTGATGCCGGTACGGCTGGGGGTCTTCTCCTGTTAAGGGTGCTTGGCAATGCTTGCAAGTCTCGGGTTGATGCTCAATGATCTCGCTGCACTGACTCGGTTCGTATAAGTCTCGTCCAAATCCTTTGTGTCCTTTTTGCCCTCCCCGTTTACGTCCGCTTCCTTTGTCTTTCTTCTCGGCTTTGGCTTGGGGAGGTTGTTTTGAGGGGGGGATGGAACTGTTTGAGGCGTTGAGTCCCAGACGTTCTTCGATAGCGGCGATCCGTTGCTCAAGATTGCTCACCAACTTTTTCACGCTTTCTGGGGTCTTTTCCCAGTCGGCGCGAGGAATCTTGATGCCGCCTATCGTTATACTCTCTTCCATGTCCCCCAGTTTACACCATACCCCCCTGAATGGCTACGGATAATCGAAGGGTAAAATGGGTATTAGACAATAATCTTTTGCCGTTTTTTGCAGTCCTTCGTAGGCGATAACTTGTTGCTCAACTGTTTTCGCTTGGGACAGAAAATTGAGTCTTCCTCTAATTTGTTCTTCATAAGTGATGACAGTGACGGCAATTCGAATCTTCTCAACGGTTGCTATTTTTGCCAAAATTCGTTGACCGGGTTCACCATTGCGTTGAATGAGACTCAGATGATCAGTATCGAGAATATACATCAGATTTTGCTGACTTTATTCAGCCGTTTTGCGCCATTCTTGTCCGAGTTGAATCACCGATTCAAAGGTGGGATCATTGGCGTGACTTCCAGCAATGCGTTCCCACCAGGGCTGTTGTGGGGAGGTGACGGTGGCTAAGACTTGTTTAATTTGAGTGAGTTCGATTTCCAAGCTGGTGACTCGTGCTTCGATTTCCTGGGGTTGATTTTGAGTGGATGGCTGGGTCATCGTTCGGTTTGAGTTTTGAGGTAATTGGAGTGAGCCGCCGGAAAAGAAACCGGGTTTCTAGCCGCATCTTGATTCCTTCACCAAGATTTAACAAAGAAACCCGGTTTCTGAGAGTTGAGCATGGGGAAATATATGAAATTAACCTACGAGGTGTTTCCCTCTTCCGAACTTACCCTAGCTAGCCCAGTGAGACGAAGTCACTGGCACTGAGATTCGCGACCCCGGAGAGTGTTGCCAGCAGTTCGCCGCTGAAGCTAATGGTCGTACTACTGTCGCTAACTTCCAGGGTTAGGGCGTCAAAGGTCAACGGTTGAGAGAGTCCGATTTTGTCTGTACCGACGGTGAAGTCGGTAATGAGGTCGGAACCCGGCACATCGCGGAGGATGAAGGTGTTTGCACCTGCACCGCCAGTGAGGGTATCGTTACCGAAGTCACCGGAGAGGGTGTCATCGCCATCGCCGCCGAAAAGGATGTCGTCGTCCTGACCGCCGAAAAGGATGTCGTTGCCTGGGCCGCCGAAGAGGGTATCATTGCCAGTGTTTCCGAAGATGATGTCGTTGCCATCGCCGCCGTCGAGGATGTCGTTACCGTCGCCGCCTGCGAGGATATCGTCGCCATTGCCGCCGTTGATGATATCGTTGCCGGCATTTCCGATGATGGTGTCATTGCCGTTGGTGCCTGCGATCGTGTCGTCGCCTTCGGTTCCGAAGATGATGTCGTTGCTGCCACCGCTGGCGATCGTGTCGTCGCCTTCGGTTCCGTTGACGACATCGTTGCCGCGATTATTGTCGCTAGCGGTGAAGAAGTTTAGGGTGTAGTTAACACTATTGGCATCGAGTCTCGACCCAACCCGAACAAAGTATGTACCAGGTTCCAGAGTCTCGTTAATCGAACCTGGACGGTCTTGGTTTGCATCTCCAGTCTTTAACATCTCACCCCTGTCAACAACACCATTATTATTCAAGTCTTGGATCAGGGCAAAGCTAGTTGAACCCGTTGCATCCGATACCGTGATATTGACATCCTCTGTCCGATCTAACGTGAACTTATAGAAGTCAAATGGGTCTAGCGAAAAGGGGCCAACCGCATCAGAGAAAGATTCTCCGCCACGCAAAATTCCGATATCGAGTGCCGAAGGGATTGTATTTCCTGGGTCTGTAGCGAGAGTACCGAGTGACGTATTGTTCAAGGTGAACGTGTAGCGGGTTTCAGTTTCTCGTAGTACAGTTCCGAAACTTGTACGAATGAAGAAAGTTCCTGCCCCCAAGTCAACTGTGGTAGAAACACCTTCCACGCTACCTTGTTTACTGACAATAATTTCGTCTGGAGCGTCAACTAATCCATTGTTATTTGCATCAGAAACAATGCTGAGGCGAGGAAAGCCACTGGTGCTATCCACTTGAAACGTAGCAATCAAGCTACCACTTCGATCCAGATCGATTCGATAAAAATTTGTATCAGTTGGACTAGGCTGTCGATTCCCGATGATAGAGGAGTTAATTGTGACTGGCCCGCTCAGATCACCGAGCGGAATTGCGGTGGCAATGGTATTATTAGTCATGAGAAACTTTTCTTACTCAAAAAGTAAGCTGAATGGTTTTGTAACCGAACATAACCGAACGCAATACTACAGCTCGAAAAACCAAACATCTCCGTGTCAAAAAAAAATAAAAAGCTCTTACCCCACAAAGGGTAAGGGATTTTTAATATTCTGAATAATTCCAAAAAGCCACGGGTGGCTACAGAGATTTTTTCCTGACACGGCGACCGAGTTCTACCAATGCCGATCTCGGGTCGCCATCACTTGAGTACGTAAAATCTACGTAAAAACACGGTAACACACTTTTTCCGGATTGACTGAAAAAAGTTGAGTCGGAGAGGCTGAGTGTGTTGCGACAAGACAGTTGAGGCGTCTGGGGAGAAAAAATAGGAACCAGGGTTCTAAGCTTTAACCCGCCTAAAAAATGGCGAATCAAACGATACTTTATAACTTCATGAAACAGCTATTTTTAGAGTGTTAAGTTGATAAGAGTCAACCAAATGATTGACCGATCATCGACCCATGACGATGTGAAAAAACGAGAAAGACCCGAATCCGTCGCCGGAAAATGTGCTGTCGATTCAGGAGCCGATTGAGGAATTGTCGATTATCCATGGTATAACCAGGGGAGTTTTTAGGATTTGTGAGGCAAGACGGGAATCGTGGCGATCGTCTCCGACATCTCCTGCCAGATTGAGGTCATCCCCGCCCATAAGGATGCCCCCGCCCGCCCCGATGACTATTGGTTCCCCTACATCATCAAAGCCCGCCACAAGACCCACATTAAACTCAACGTCCACCCTTACGTTAGGCGGTGTGCGAGAGTTGGGCGATGTTGGAAAAAAACGGGCTTTCTGAGAGTTAGGCATGGGGTAAAATTGGGGTCATAGTCCCCTACCTGGTGCGCCACTATGGATGAACGGGGTGTTTATGCGGGTGTGGAGTTGGTGGCGGCACAGTTCCAGCCTTGGCTGAGGGAAATTATGAACCCAGCAGTTTCACTTGAGATAATTGTCCTAGCTTGACATCAAACGATGAGGTTTCATCACAGCCAGACCGTTGATTCAGGCGAACAATCAAATAATCAGAAAAATCAGCATTTCCTGACTTCATTTGATGAATTGCCCAAGCTATATCATCGGGATTTTCAAATCTAAAAATATTTGTATTTAAGAGACTTTCCAGGATGGTAATGAGTTGGTCTCGACTAATTTTATACCGACTTCGTAATACCCAAACCACTTCACAGAGGACAATATTATTAATCAAGCAGAGTTGATGATTTTCCAGGGCTTTATTTATGTATTGATCCGCTTGCAGCCATTGTGCTTCGTCGTCTCGAACTAGAAAACGAACGATTACATTAGTATCCAAACCTTTCACATGGATTCCCCCGCCCCTTCAACAATAGCTTGTTCCATTTCCGCTAGAGAAACAGATTTTCTGTCTGGGTCGTAGAGGCAACCAGATAAGGTACGGACATCAATTTGAGCGGCTGTTGGGGCGGGTTCTAAATAGACTTTACCATCGGGAGAAATGGCGATATTAATGGGGTCGCCCGGTTTTAAGTTCAGCCAGTCGATAATTTCTGGAGGAATGGTGGCGGTTCCAGTAGCGGTGATTCGGGTCAGTGCCATAAGGGAGTGATTTAATGGGTTGGATATTGTCTATTTTAGAAAACTGTAGCCCAATTGTGCAGTGCAAATCTCTAAAACAGCGGGTGGGGTCAAAAAAACCGGGTTTCTAGCCGCATCTTGATTCCTTGACCAAGATTTAACAAAGAAACCGGGTTTCTGAGGGTTGGGCATGGGGTAAAATTGGGGTCATAGTCCCCTACCTGGTGCACGGCGATGGATGAACAACGAGTGCAGGCGTATCTCTCCCTGATTCAAGAACTCCTGGAATGTCCCAGTGGGGAGGAACCGCAAATCCTCAGCCAGTCCCTTGAGTTGCTGGATGGGGGGTTTGTGCAGGTGTGCGAGCAGGTGGCGGCACAGTTGCAGGAGGCGGGACAGGAAAATCAGGCGCAGTTTTTGCGGGATGTGGCGCAACAGGTGGGGGCGTTTTTGGTCGGAGAGGGGACTGGTGGAAATCAGCCAACGCCCCAGATGCGAAACGCGACGCCTATTTTAGAAACCTTACAGCAGTTCATTGTTGCAGATACCTGGCCCGAATCTCAGGCGTATTTGACACAGCACCCAGAGCTATTGGGGGATGAAGTCGATGCACTGTTGGGCCAGTTAATCGAGATGGCGGCGGGAGAGGAACAGGAAAGACGAGTATTGCAGGAGCATCGGGAATTGTTGCAGCGATGTCGAGAAATTGGCATTGAGCCGGGGTTTGAGGAAAAAATAGGGCAAATCAGGGCGGAGCGAATACGGTCAGCCAGGGCAGAATTGCCGTCGGAACTGAGGGAACTTGTGGAAGACCCAGAACTGAGAGAACTTTTGGAAAACCCACAACTGAGAGAACTTCTGGAAAACCCACAACTGGCAGGGTTGATACAAGATATTTTTGGGGCATTGCAGGAGAGTGGCACTGCACCGGATGACCTAGAAACAGTATTACGCAGTCGTCCAGAGTTGATGGGGCGCGTGGCAGAGATGGCGATGGGGGGGACGGGGTTAGGAAACCTGCTCAATGCCGAGAACTCTGGGGATGCCTTGACTCAATTTTGGCGGCAACTGCTGCAAGCACGAATGCAGGGCGGCACAACAGCAGTCCATCAGGTGATGCGGCAAAATATGGAGTTGATTGTTCCCAACCTGGGGGATACTATTGCCCAGTTTGTGCAAGGATATCTCGCTCAGAATCCCGACCAAGCCGAAGGAATGGCAGGCTTAGTTGAAAATACCTGCAACAGTATTCAACAATTTCCCTATGGTCGGTATGGTGAAGCGTTAGAGATTGCTATTCGCGGCTATGGGGTGGTGTTAGAACTGCGGGCGGATAACCCCGAAAAACAGGCGCAAACCCTGACTAACCTCGGTTCTGCCCGCCTCACCCAAGCCGAGATGGGCATCAACCCGGCCGCCAATCTCGAAGCTGCCATCGCCGCCCACGATAAAGCCGCAGGGATTATGCGGCGGTTGGGGTTAGACAAAGACCTCTCCTGGACCCTGACTAACCTCGGTTCTGCCCGCGTCACCCAAGCCGAGATGGGCATCAACCCCGCCGCCAATCTCGAAGCTGCCATCGCCGCCTACGATGAAGCCGCAGAGATTCGGCGGCGGTTGGAGTTAGACAAAGACCTCTCCTCTACCCTGACGGGCCTCGGAGTTGCCCGCGTCACCCAAGCCGAGATGGGCATCAACCCCGCCGCCAATCTCGAAGCTGCCATCGCCGCCTACGATGAAGCGGCAGAGATTATGCGGCGGTTGGGGTTAGACAAAGACCTCTCCTCTACCCTGACTAACCTCGGAAATGCCCGCCTCACCCAAGCCGAGATGGGCATCAACCCGGCCGCTAATCTCGATAGTGCGATCGCCGCCTACGATGAAGCGGCAGAGATTCGGCGGCGGTTGGAGTTAGACAAAGACCTCTCCACTACCCTGACTAACCTCGGAGTTGCCCGCAGCAGCCAAGCCGAGATGGGCATCAACCCGGCCGCCAATCTCGATAGTGCGATCGCCGCCTACGATGAAGCGGCAGAGATTCGGCGGCGGTTGGAGTTAGACAAAGACCTCTCCAGAACCCTGACTAACCTCGGTTCTGCCCGCAGCAGCCAAGCCGAGATGGGCATCAACCCGGCCGCCAATCTCGAAGCTGCCATCGCCGCCTACGATGAAGCGGCAGGGATTATGCGGCGGTTGGGGTTAGACAAAGACCTCTCCTCTACCCTGACGGGCCTCGGAGTTGCCCGCCTCACCCAAGCCGAGATGGGCATCAACCCGGCCGCCAATCTCGAAGCTGCCATCGCCGCCTACGATGAAGCGGCAGGGATTATGCGGCGGTTGGGGTTAGACAAAGACCTCTCCAGAACCCTGACTAACCTCGGTTCTGCCCGCAGCAGCCAAGCCGAGATGGGCATCAACCCGGCCGCCAATCTCGAAGCTGCCATCGCCGCCTACGATGAAGCGGCAGAGATTCGGCGGCGGTTGGGGTTAGACAAAGACCTCTCCACTACCCTGACTAACCTCGGAGTTGCCCGCCGCAGCCAAGCCGAGATGGGCATCAACCCGGCCGCCAATCTCGAAGCTGCCATCGCCGCCTACGATGAAGCGGCAGAGATTCGGCGGCGGTTGGGGTTAGACAAAGACCTCTCCACTACCCTGACTAACCTCGGAGTTGCCCGCCTCACCCAAGCCGAGATGGGCATCAACCCGGCCGCCAATCTCGAAGCTGCCATCGCCGCCTACGATGAAGCGGCAGAGATTCTGCGGCGGTTGGGGTTAGCCCGCGACTTAGCAACAACCCTGAATAACTTTGGTTTTGCCTACAAAGCTCAATCTCGCCTAGCGGGGAACAGTTCCACCCAGAAACAACAAGCCCTAGAAAATGCCTACCGTAGCTTTCAAGCAGCCCTGGAACGGGTGGAATATCTGCGGGGGGAAATTGGGGCGGATAGTGAGGGCTATAAACGCAACTTTAATGAAGAATGGAACCGAGTTTATCGCGGCATGGTGGAAGTGTGCCTAGAGTTGGGTCGATACACCGATGCCATTGAATATGTAGACCGCAGTAAAGCCCGTAACTTGGTGGAACTCATCGCTACCCGTGACGTGTATCCGGGGGGCGTGATTCCCGAGAACATCCGCCAACAGTTGCAATCCCTCAAAATCGCCATCGCCCAAGCAGAACGCCGCCTGCAAGACGAGGAGAACCCAGACTATAGCCATCTCAACCAATTGCGGCAAGACAAGCAAAAACTCGAACCCTACAAACCCCTGCATTTCCAAGCCATGCAAGGGTTACTGGATGAGGAAACCGCGATTTTGGAATGGTACATCCTGCCGGGTCAAAAATTCCTCACCTTCACTCTCACCGCCGAACGTCTCAACCTCTGGACATCTTCCAAAGAAGACCTAGATAAACTCATCGATTGGGGAAATTCCTATCTTCGCGACTACCGCAACCGAGACAACAGCCAATGGCGCAATACCCTGGCGGAAAGCCTGGAAGCACTCGCCCCAATCCTGCATCTGGATGAAATCCTGGCGAACCTGCGGCAAAACTTCCCCAACTGCCAAAAACTCATCCTCATCCCTCACCGCTACCTGCACCTGTTCCCCCTCCACGCCTTACCTGTTACCACAGAGGAGGGTGAGAGCAAATTCCTACAGGATCTGTTCCCCAAAGGAGTCGCTTACGCCCCCAACTGCCAACTGCTGCAACAAGCCCAAAGCCGCTCACGCCTAGACTTTAACCGCCTCTTCGTTATCCAAAACCCCAGGGAAGACCTTAATTACACTGATTTGGCAGTTGAAACCATCCGCACCCTCTTCCCAGACCGGGACACCCTCGCAAGAACCAACGCCACTACCGCCAAACTGCTGGACGAACAACGCCAGAAAATACTCAGCCAAACCCATCATCTGTTCTTCTCCTGTCACGCCGCCTTTAACCCCACCTCTCCCCTAGACTCGGGCTTACTCCTGGCCGATGGAATTCTCACCTTAGAAAACATCATCGCCAACCTGAACCTCAGCCATTGCAGCCTGGTCACCCTCTCCGCCTGCGAAACCGGACAAGTCGCCGTTGACCGAACCGACGAATATATCAGCCTCTCCAGTGGCTTTATCCTGGCGGGTAGCCCGAGTGTCCTGGTTAGCCTCTGGTCCGTCAATCAGGTGTCTACCGCCCTGCTGCTGATTAGGACCTACGAACTGCTGCAACAACAACCGGGTCAACTCGCCCTATCCCTGCAAGCGGCTCAAAAATGGCTGCGAGAAACCACCGTCAGCGGTTTTGAACACTGGCGACAAGAATGTTCCCTATTTTCTTCCGACTGGCGCGAAGCATTAAAACCTGTTTTTGCTAAGATGGGGCGGAATACAGAGCAGGGGATAAATCATTGTCCCTATCAATCCCCCTACCACTGGGCAGCTTTCACGGTTGTTGGAGAAGGAGAGCAAAACTATGGCAAGTGATAGCACTAAAATAGAAGCCTTTAAAATTCTATTTACTGAAAAATGGAGTGGTATTGTAGAGAGATATTTGCAAAACTTAGATGAAATTGAAGCTAAACTGGGAGATGATGACGAAAAAAATGCGTTAGCCATTGAAGAGTGGGTTGAGGACTATTCAGACCTCCACTCTGCCTATCAAGAGGAGTTACAGACTCTCTCTGAGGCGAACCCTCTTCTAGCTGGAGAAGATGTAGAAATGGGAATTGGAGGGAGTCAGGCTCAACCCAATTGCCCTAGTCAATCCCTCCCTGACATGATTAAAAATGCCCGCAAAAAAACAACTAAAAATCCTGAAGAAGACCAAAAATCGGATAAAAAATCGTGAAAAATGTTTCTCTTAGTCTTTATGGGTTTCACCAACGAGACTACCTTGATGATGCTCCAAATGCAGCAACTTTTGAAGCGCAAGGCATCTGGGAAAGTGTTACTCAGGTCAGTGAATACTTGCCATTTAAAGAGTTAAAAACACTAAAATCTCAACTCATTTCCTATCAATATGATAAAGAAATTGACGACTATCAATATCAGCCACAACGAGAGGAGGTGCTAAAAACAGAGTGGTTAACCCAGAATGGGAGACCCATAGAATTTACCCCGATTCTAACCCAGTCAGGGTTTAAGTTGGGGGGGACTTTGCAACCGTTTCGCCTCCATGACACCTATTGTCTGGATATTACTATCACGCCTGAAGTGGGAGAAATTGAGATTGAATTTAGGCAAATTGCAGCTTTTAAACCTCAAGTTTTAATTAACAATATCACGGCTGATTTAGGGAAAGTCCTGACTCTATATGGAGAATGCGATGAAGAGAGTCAACTATCCTTAAATGAAGCAGAACGGTGGGCGATCGCACTCTGCGCTAATAGTCCATTAGAACCACAATTTTTATCTGAAATAAAGTTATTTAACTGTCCCTGTTTTTTGTTTGAGTCAGATGATGTAACTATAATCATTGCTTTGAGCCAGCCGAATCAGTTTGATTCCCAGCAAGCTAATAGTGACTATGACTGGTTAAGAGATTTATTTTGGACTCAAAAAAAGATTTTAGCTACCTACAGAGAAGCCCATAAATCCTATCAAGAAGCTCGTAAAATTTATGGGGGACTAGAAAAAACAATGGATCGCTTAGATGAGATTGTCAAACAACCCTTTTCACAACGCCTTAATTCCCTGGAAATCCTGGTTAAAGATATTCCTCAAAAATTGTTATATTATAATCGTTTTCTGCGAGATTTAGAAGTTCATCACAATACCATAAACGATAACCTAGATAATTTTAAAACTTGCTTGAGTCATCTGCTGAAGTATAAAAACAATGAGCTGGTATTTTGGTCAACTTTGTCTCATAAAAAATACCCTCAATATCTACGTCAAATCAAAACTCATTTAGCCTATCTAGAACCCAGCAAAGATTTGCTATTTAGCGACCTTATTACCACGATACGAACTACCACTGAGATTGAGAAAGCTAAAAGTAACCAAGATGTGCAGGATAATCTCCAAGCCCTTGGGGTTGGGTTGACCTTGGGGGGTGTTGCTGCGGGGCGCTCTGGTTTATTAACGGAACCTTGGTCTTGGAAGGGGGAAACTGTTGAACTTGAGTTGCCATTTCCACCGTTTTTAGTAGCGATGTTCTTGGGATTGGGATTTGCAATTTTGGGATATTTGGGAACCCGATGTTTGATAAAACGTAAGCGATCGCCAACGCCAAAAAGCCGAAAAATGGATGAGTCAGGGGAGGCAACCCACGTCTAATCAAGACTCCGATATCCATCGTCCATGATTCATGGTATAACCAGGGGAGTTTTTAGGATTTGTGAGGCAAGACGGGAATCGTGGCGATCGACGTAATTATCGGCATTGTAATTGGCATCATCATTCTGGTGATGGTTCTGGGGGCGATCGCCCTGGACCTCAACTACCGACGTAAACCGGGCAACCACCTGGAATTTCGCCCCGGAACCTGGGCCATCACCCACCAGGAGGGCGATCGCATCCACATCCAAGGGGACGTAGAACTCTTCAACGCCACCGGGGGACTCGAAATCATGATTCCCGATGTCAACGCCAACGCCACCCTCCTCTCCAAAGCCTCCGTCTCCGACATCTCCTGCCAGATTGAGGTCATCCCCGCCCATGAAGATGCCCCCGCCCGCCCCGATGGCTATTGGTTCCCCTACATCATCAAAGCCCGCCACAGTACCCACATCAAACTCAACGTAGCCCTCACCGGGCCGAACCTCGATCGCCTACAAACCCTCTGGCTACGACTCAACTATCTCAGCTACGGCCCCGGCGGACGCATCCCAAAAACCGGACATATCGTCTTCCCCCTGCAATACCCCGACGCAGACACCCCTCCCAACTGGCTCACTAAAGACAACGCCGAGGTGTTTCCCGTCAAAACCCATCTCCTCACCCATCTCGACGATCCGGTGGAGGTGATTCGTCGCTATGTCATGCCCCATGCCCAAAATGGCGATATCGTCACCATCGGCGAAACCCCCCTCGCCATCATCCAAGGGCGACTGCGAGATCCCGCCACCGTTAAACCCGGCTGGCTGGCCCGGCGACTCTGTTACTGGTTCCTCCCCACCTCCAGCCTGGCCACCGCCTGCGGCCTGCAAACCCTCATCGACCAAGTGGGAACCCCTCGCGTCTTTTTCGCCTTCCTCGGGGGTGTCGGCCTGCGTCTGTTGGGGCAACGGGGGGGCTTCTATCGCCTCGCCGGAGAACAAGCCCGCCTGATTGATGATGTCACCGGAACCCTTCCCCCCTACGACCAATTTATCGTCCTCGGCCCCGATGACCCCCAAGCTGTCGTCGAGCGGATTCAACGGGAAACCGGTTTATCAGCGGCCATTGTCGATGTCAATGACTTACAAGCCGTTAAAGTCCTGGCCGCCACCCCAGATTTACCCCATACGTTCCTCGAAACCGCCCTCCGGAGTAACCCCGCCGGCAACGCCGACGAACAAACCCCTGTAGTTCTCATTCGTCCCCGAACCTCCTAGACCCTTTGGGGAAGTTGAGAATCTTCGTTAAAATGGCGGTAGTGATTCCACTGCCCCCCTCGGTTGCCCTCATCCCCCCAGGTTTCCCTATGACGTCCTCAACTCCCACTCCGCCAACCTCGATGACACCAAGAATTGATATTCGCCCCATCCAATATCGAGACTTGGATAATATCGAATCTCTATTACAAGCCGATGCCTTTACCGCCAAAAGCCCCAGTGATGAACTGGATTTGGCCCTGGATCTCGATCGCATCCGCCAGCATTACGGCCTCCTCAAACTCCTGAGTCTCTTTCCCAACCCCTACCGCAATTTGTTGCGGGCCTATATCGCCCAATGCGATCGCCGCCTCCTCGGGGCCATCCAAGTCTCGCCGGTCAATCGGACCTCCACCACCTGGCGAGTCGATCGCGCGATCGCCGATCCGGCCGCCGGTAGCCAAGACACGGGAACCGTTCTACTGCGTCATTGTCTCGAAGCCATCTGGGAGGCCCGAACCTGGATTGTCGAGGTTGAAGTCAGCGACAACCCCGCCATGGCCCTCTACCGCCAGAATGGCTTTCAACCCCTGGCCCAGATGACCTATTGGACCATTGAACCGGAACTGCTGGCCCAACTTGGGGAACGCGAACCCGATTTACCCAATCTCACCCCCGTCAGCAACTCCGACGCCCAACTCCTCTATCAACTCGACACCGTTTCCATGCCGCCTCTGGTGCGTCAGGTGTTCGATCGCCACATTCTCGACTTCAAAACCAGCCTCTTTGAATCCATCCTCTCGGGCATCAAACAGTGGTTTGGCCGCACAGAAGTCGTCAGCGGCTATGTCTTTGAACCCCAACGCAAGGCGGCGATCGGCTATTTCCAAATTCGCCTCAGCCGCGACGGTGGCAGCCACCACGAAGCCCAACTGACGGTTCATCCCGCCTACACCTGGCTGTACCCAGAACTCCTGGCCCAGATGGCCCGCATCACTCAACAGTTGCCCCCCCAATCCCTACGGCTGGCCTCAACGGACTATCAGCCGGAACGAGAAGAGTATTTAACCAGTATCGGGGCTGAACCCATCGCCAACACCCTGTTAATGTCCCGTTCCGTCTGGCACAAACTACGGGAAACCAAACAAGTCGCCCTAGAAGGCCTGCAACTGTCTGATGTCTTAGGCGGCTTACAACCCTCTCGTAAACCCGTCCCCGGACGAATGATTTGGTCCCATCAATCCCCGCAACCGGTGAAAGACGAACGCCATCAGCAGAATAACCATCAAGAGGAGCGTTCTCAGGAACATCCCCATCCTCCTCAGCCAAACGGGAATGGCGATCGCCCATGAAGCCGCGAGTTGCTGCTTTAGGCCTAGATTTAGGTCGCCGTCGCATCGGAGTGGCCGGTTGCGACGGCTTAGGCTTACTAGCTACAGAACTCACCACCATCAAACGCAGTAGTTTCGCCCAAGATATCGAGGCCTTGCGTCAACTCGTCAACGAACGTCAGGCCACGGTTTTAGTGGTGGGGATGCCCTATACTCTCGACGATGGAAGCATGGGTAAACAGGCCCAACGGCTGGAGAAACTGGCCCACCGCATCAGTGCCGCATTAGGACTTCCCATCGAGTTTGTCGATGAACGTCTCAGTTCCATCGAAGCTGAGGAGTTAATCCGGGCTTCGGGACGACATCCGTCTCAAGATAAAGGGGCAATCGATCGCAAAGCCGCCGCTGTTATCTTACAGCGATGGCTCGATGGGCAGTCCTAGAATCCCAGTTATACTGGAGGCCCTGTGACTCCTCGAACACCCATGATTGCTTTAACATCTGACAATTACATCAGTCCAGAAGACTACCTAGAGCAAGAACGTCATAGCCCCATCAAGCATGAATATCTCGATGGGGAGGTTTATGCGATGGCGGGGACAGGGAAAGCCCATAATATCATCAGCGGCAACCTTTACCTCCTCTTGCGTAACACCCTTCACCACTCTCCCTGTCGCACCTACTTTGCTGACCTTAAAGTTAGAATTGATGAGGGACGACGCTTTTTCTATCCTGATTTGCTGGTCACCTGTGATCCCAATGACGACAGCAGTCTCGTTTATGTTGATAAACCTGTAGTCATCATTGAAGTGTTATCTGAATCAACCGAATCGTTTGACCGAGGTAGAAAGTTTCAATGCTATCGGAGTATTCCCAGTTTGCAAGATTATGTTCTGGTGAGTTCCCAAACTTACATGGTTGAGGTATTCCAGCGAACTCAGGGCGATCGCTGGCTGTTGGATACCTATCAAGGCTTAGAGGCGATCGCCAGGATTGAAAGCCTAAATCTTGACGCACCCCTGGCGGACATCTACGCCAGCCTGGACTTAACCCCTCTCACGGACGAGGAAAGAGGGGTTAATCCTGAAGCCTGACAACACATTCAGGAGCGATCGCGTCAAATGATAGATGACAGGAACCGATACCGCATTCCCAAACTGTTTACGAGCAATGGCCTCTCGTCTCGCCATCACGAAGTTATCGGGAAACCCCTGTAATCGGGCATAATCACGAGCCGAAATGGGTTTAGATTTTCTTGGCTTATAAATCTTCTCGATAAACTCCTGTTTGTAACTGTTGGGGTCTTGGCAATTTAACGAACATGTCGCAACATAATCTCGCATTCCGGTAGCCGTTAAAGTGCCGATCGCATCAGCATGAGGGAGGATGATTTTAGCCACACCATTGATTCCTGCCGAAATTTTTGAATTGACAAACTCATATTTGTTATAACATTTTTCAGAAGTCGTACCATAGATATCTGTAGGGGCGAACGGCTGTTCGCCCTCCTCAGTATCAGATGTATAGCCAATATCTCGAAAAATGGTGTTAGATTGAACGTGACGTAATATCTTTTTCTCCACCAGTTTCTCCAACTCCTCAACTGCTAAATCAGGAATCAGCTTTTGTAAATGCTCAAAACGTAACGGATTCTCATCTTTGGGTCCATATTTCTTCTTGCGTCGATTGCGAAGTAGGGTCAAACAAATCTCTTTTTCTCGTTCGCTGGTTTCAATTAAATCCCAAGAGTGAATCGTGGTATGGCCATCTCGGACATCTGAAAAGAGGAAAAAGTCATTCAGTTCATCAATTTTTTGAAAACGCCCTCGGGATGCGGGGATGCGATCGCCAAATAAACGCTCAGGCGGAAATTTCTGTTTCTGAATAGCACGACGTTCTACCCCCTCAATACAGTCATAGAGTCGCAGCTTGTCCCCTAACGGTTCAGGAAACCTAAACTCTGATTGGGTTTTGATGGTGTTTTGAATGCCAACAATAAAAATGCGATCGCGGTCTTGGGGTAAGCCAAAATCATAGGAATTCAAAACCTGAAACGTGACCTCATAGCCTCGTTGACTTAGTTCGGTTACAATCGAATCTAAACTCTCACGGTGGCGGGGTTCCATGAGACCTTTAACATTTTCAAAAATAAAGGCTTTAGGGTAATTCTGTTCAATAATCCGAATCACATCAAACCAAAGTTTGCCGCGATTATCGTCAAATCCCTTAATTTTCCCCGCAATTGACCAAGGCTGACAGGGAACCCCACCGACAATCAGATCAACGGATTCCGGTAACTTGCCAATTTTTTGTACATTCCCTAAGTTGCCTTCAGAAGAACCAACAGGAGTGATAAAGTTTTTCTGATAGACGGCGATCGCCTCGGCATCAATTTCTGAATACCCCAAACATTGACCCCCCAAGCGTTCCAAGGCAATTCTAAAGCCGCCAATCCCCGCAAATAAATCGACAAAGGTAAATTTAGCACCTGGCGAACTGGGGGGGACTGGATCTAAATTTACTGGCTCTAATTCAAACAGATTAAGCTGTTGCATCGATTCCAGGGGTTGGACAGTCAAAGACATTGGGGTCAATTGTTTTGATAAACTCTAGTATGCCATCTATGTAGCCGAGGTAACCCCCCCCAAACGAGATAGAATCACAGGGACTCCCCCCACTGTCACAGGATTCACAGTGACAGAAGACATTTAATCGGCCTTTGCTCCCTATGTCACTTCCCTCTTGGCTATTCATTCCCCTGGCGATGATCCTAATTGGTGTCGGCTGTAACCGCTTCCTCAGTGCCGATAACTTACGCTGGTTTAATCGCCTCCAACGGCCTCGGTGGCTCACCTTCGAGCGATTGATTCCCCTAATTTGGACAATTGTCTTTATTGGTGTGGGCTGGTCCGCCGTGTTAATTTGGAACCAGAACCCCGGTTCTGCCAATAGTTGGGTCTTGCTGGGCTATTACTTGGTGTTAGAACTGGTGACTCTCTCCTACACCCCCATTATGTGCCGGCTGGAGAGTTTAAAAGCTGGAACCTTGATTGGGGCCACCGGTTGGCTGTTAGCTATTCTACTGGCTATTGCCATTCAACCCCGTTCCACCCTAGCCACCCTGCTGCTATTCCCTTATCTAATTTGGAGTCCCATCGGTACCTATACGACCTGGGCTATGATTCAATTAAACCCAGATGATGCCTAAATCGTCATCTTGATGGATATCTTGCTCCCGCCCTATGATTCCCGATATTGAGTCCCTTAACATCGCTCATCTCGCCTCAGGAGACACCCTTGCGATTCAGGTGTATAAATTCCGAGGAGCAACTCCGGGGAAAAGGGTGCATCTCAGTTAGGCGAGTGAGTAATTATACTCAATGACAGTTTCCCTCGAAACAGTCCATCTATTACAATGGAGGCCTTGTTGACCACCCCTGAGCCATGAATCCTCAAAAGCAGGCTGAACTCCAACAACATCTTGATGCAATTGCCAAGATTCTCTACCAGGAAGCTGACCCGGCTGAACTGACCACCCTCGAAGGCATTGAGAAAAACGTTCGAGCTCAAGCCCAAGAACATGTTTTGCCTCAACTGGGAATTTTTTTATCAACGCGGCGACCGACCGACCGACCGGAAAACAACGCACCCTAACCAGCATCCTGGGCCGACTCACCCTCACCACAGCTCAAGCCCAACAACTACAAGTCGAACCCAGAACTCGTTGGAGTCCCTATTTTTTCAAGTGTTGTGCCGTTGTCACTGCCAACGCCTCTTACCAAAGAGCCGAAGAAGATATCGCCATGCTGACTGGGCTGAGCATTTCCCACAGTACGCTCCAACGCTTTGTCCAGCGAGAGGACTGGTGTGAGGTCGAGGTCACTGAACCAATAGAGGAACTCAGCCTCGATGGTGGGATGATTCGCCTTCGAACTGAGGAGGGTCAACCGGGTCAGTGGCGAGAGTACAAAGCCTTAAATGTCCACGAGCATGGAGGTGTAGCGTTCTTTAAAGATAATGAAGGACTAATCGACTGGGTGAATATCCAGCTACTAGCCGAGCTATTTATCAGTCTCGGAGATGGTCATGATGGGGTCTGGAACATTTTTGACGGTATCGGGACACCAGAGCAACGTATCGAAGTCCTCGATTGGTATCATCTGATGGAGAATGCTCATAAGGTACAAGGCACAGCTGCCCAGCTATCGCGGATACGAGCCTTGTTGTGGCGAGGGGAGACCCGTCAGGTGATTCGCTATCTGCGCCAAGAGCGATGTCGGGGAGCTACGAGATTTATCAACTATTTGAAGCATCATTCTAAGCGCATCATTGACTACCAGGTCTGGCAGGAAGCGGGACATTCAATTGGTTCGGGTCAAGTCGAGTCCCTGGTCAAACAAATTGGACTCAGGGTGAAATTGCCTGGGGCACAATGGCGAGAGGAGAATGTGCCAAAGGTGTTGAAGCATCGCTGTGCTTACCTGAATGGGGACTTGGCGGCTTAATTACTCCAAGTACACCCATTTGTCCTGAGTAAATATACTCATCGCGCCTAACTGAGATGCACCCGGGGAAAAAAGCCTATCTACAAGCCAACTTACATGGCGCAGAACTTTCAGGAAATGCAGTTATCTACCAACTGATTCAGTTTCTATGCAGCCTCGATTCCTCACAACTCCAGGGAGAGATTTGGTTGGTTCCCACCTGTAATCCTTTGGCCACCAATCAGCGATCGCACCACTATGCCAGCGGTCGCTATAATCCCTACACCGGCATGGATTGGAACCGTATTTTTTGGGATTATGAAAAAGAGAGTGAAAGTTCCAATCAGATGTCCCTAGCTGACTTTGTTAAATGCCAAGTTGACCAAGACCCTAAGCAAATCGAGGCTCAGTTTAGTCAAGCCCTCAACCACCGCTTCCAAGAGCAGTTAAAAAAAGAAAACACCGCCTCAGGACTTCCCTTTGAAGAGCAGTACCGCTACCGCTTACAATCCCTATGTTTAGATGCCAACTATGTCTTAGACTTACATAGCAGCACTAACCAATCTATTGATTATCTCTACTGTTTCCAAGGGCGAGAACAGAGCGCCAAATACTTTCTTCTTAATACAGCAATTCTTCTCGATACCTATGATGGAGACGCGTTTGATGAAGCATTTCTTAAGCCTTGGTTGAGCCTGGAAATTGAACTAGCAAAGTCAGGAAAATCTGTTCAGTTCGACCGAGAAGCTTGGACATTAGAACTAGGGTCTGGGATGCAGATAAACCCCGACTCCGTTTATCGAGGAGTTCGAGGGATTAAAAACTATTTAGTTAGTAAAGGGGTCTTAAACATTAACCGTTTCCCTCTGATTCAAACCGCCTCAAAAACCGTGCAGTTTTTCCCAAAAAGTAAAACTCAAAAATACTATGCCCAACAGGGTGGAATGCTGCAATCTCGGGTTCTATTAGGGGCCTGGGTCACGTCAGGACAACTCCTCTATCAACTGTTAGTCTTCAACCGAGAGGGCCGTTTGCCACAATTAGTTGATGTCCATAGCGAAGAATCGGGATTGGTGTATGACCTATCCAGCAACGCCTCAGTCAACCAGGGAGAATATATCCTAGAAATCCTAACTCATCCCCAATAATCCCAGGAGCTGCAAGATGCTCACGGGTATTATTTATTCGATAAAACAGCTTTCGGATAGGCAATTCGTTTGTGATTAAACTGCTGCCAAACCTGCACAAAAATCTCAGCAATCTTGCCCATTTCCGCCCGCGTCAGTCCAGAGTCCACTAACTGATTATCCTGCCAGCGAGCGCGAAGAATCTTATTCACCATCGAGAGGGCATCATCTGGGGTGGCATCCTTGAGCGATCGCAACGCCGCTTCACAGGAGTCGGCTAACATAACAATTCCCGTTTCTCGCGATTGCGGAATCGGACCATCATAGCGGAAATCCGCATCATTCACCTCACGGCTATTACTATGTTTGGCCTGGTAATAGAAATAGGCAATCAACATCGTCCCCTGATGTTCCGGGATGAACGCTTGAATCGCTTTCGGAAGGCGGCTTTTACGAGCCATCACCAGCCCTTGAGTGACGTGCTTTTTAATAATAGCCGCACTTTTCCAGGGGTCGTTAATGCGATCGTGCTTATTCGGTCCTCCCATCTGATTTTCCACAAAGCCTTGAGGATCGTGCATCTTACCAATGTCATGATAGAGAGTGCCGGCCCGCACTAACTCCACATTACAGCCGAGGGCCTTCGCCGCCGACTCCGCCAAAGTTGCCACAAACAGCGTATGTTGAAAGGTTCCGGGGGCTTCCGCCGCCAGACGTTTCAGGAGGGGGCGATTGGGATTCGATAATTCCGCCAAACGGATCGGGGTCACCAAATCGAATAGATGCTCCAAATAAGGACTGATTCCCAAGACCACAATACTCCAGGCCACGCCCCAGAGTCCTTGAATCAGAGCCGTCTCCAGCAACAACGACCACAGCGGACCCGTGCTGCCCTGTAACAACAGTCCAATCACCGTCAGCAGCAGGAACGTCAGCCCCTGGGCCAAGCCAACTCCTACCCCTAATAGAGCCAACTCCTCGCGCGATCGCAGTCGTCCCGCGATCGCCCCCCCCAGGGCCCCACTAATCGCACCCGCAACCAGATATCCCAACTCAATCTCCAAACCAATGGGCATAATCAGGCTCAACAGGGCCACCACCGTCACCCCCATCCAGGAGCCATAAAAACTGCCCACCGCCAAACCAATCGCCGGGAAACTGGTCGTGGCAGACCCCAACAGAACCATCACCGGGGCACTCAACGTTAACAGCAGAATCAGCAGGCGATCGCCATTACAAATTTTCGGATGAACCCGTCGCTCAACCACCCCATATAGAGACACCGCCACAAACACCGTGCCCCCAAAAGCAATCCAGCCGAACCAGTTCACCGGATCGCGGCGTACCAAATCAAAATGATCCAGCAGCACAAACTGGCGCTGCGTAATCACCTCATTCGCCTCCACAATCACCTCACCCGCCTCAACGGAGATATAGACCGCTTCTTGAGCCTGGGCAGCCAACTCCGCCCGTTCACGGGTGCGATCGGGGTCCGTCACCAAATTCGGTTCCAGAGCATTCATCAACAGAGCGCTCATCAAATGACGAATCTGGGCATCGGGCAACGCCAACGACAATTGCATCTCCACCGAATCTTGTAACATCGTGGGCGGAACCCCAGGCGCAATCCCCTGAGACAACATCTGTCGTCCAATCTGTAAAGTTGTGTTGCGAGTTTTTTGCCAATCCTCCGCCGACAAATTGAGCAGCGTATTCGTATACACGGGCCGACCATTCGAGTAGGACACCGCCGACAACTGCTCCAGGGCCTGCGCATACCGCTCACGGGCCGCTTCAATGGCACTGACAACCCCCTCAAACTCCTCCTCATCAAGCCGTTGCGACGCCGCTAGCAACTGCTCGATAGACTGATTCATGGGGCTAGTCTGAGTCTGCAAGAGGTTTGATAGAACCTGAGATGCCCCACTCACTGCCCCCAAACGAGTCGCCTGTAAAATCTGTTCTCGACGATTCTCAATGGTCTCCGGCTCCACTTCAGCCAGCGACGACAATTCATCAAGCACAGCAACTGGTGTCTCAGCCGCCAGAGCCTGCCTCTCTTCGAGGCGTTGGGAGAGAGTCCATTGAATCGCCCGCCATTCCCAATTCGAGGCATTGCGTAGATAGCGTTGCACCTCCTGGGAGAGAATCGCCGTCTCCACATAGGGAAAATCTCCCAACTCCTCTCGCAGTCGATTGCCCTGCTCAAGATAGCGTTTTACCTGACTGAGTACCCGCTGATTAATCACCGGATCTCCCATCAAAACCGGAGACGTCCCTAAACGAGCACTACGGCGGCGTTCTTCCGTCGTTTTGCGATCCTCAACCTGATCCGAGCGGGGGGCCAGCAACGTTTGCGGCGCACGACTCCCCACATCCAGTTTAGGCTGATTATAGAAGCGTTGCCCCAACGCGCCCGTCAAGCAGAACACTGCCACCACCGTTGAGACGGGGCCAGATAGATTTAGCTTACGAGGGGGTTTTCCGAGTTGAGCCGTTGACCCCTCAGTACCGGCAGCATCACCCGCTGGATTTAGCTCCATAGGATGGCCTGGCGTGCGGCCATCACGCCAGTGATGCCACTTACGCTCAATGCGCCGAGTCAAAAATTGGAGTGTCTTCATAGGGAAATCGGCTGAGTGAGACTCCGAAAACCTCACAGCCTCTATTATAAAGTCGTGCTGTGGCGAGAGCTGAACATTAAGAGCGTGACCCACGGACGGGAGTCTGTCGAAATAATCATAACCAATCCTCTAACAGATGTATCAATGAGCTGAGCTGGGGGAGAGACTCCAGCATCGCCCCCAACAAGTCAGGGTTTCCCCTCATCACGCCTCTTGATCTGAGTCGCCGTCAGCTAGGGGGGAGGTCTTCTCTAACGATACATTTTTCTGAGCAATGGGCAACTCCAGAGTTACCGTAGTTCCCGAACCGATCCCAGCACTATCAAGGCGAATCGAGCCGTTCATCATATCCATTAAGTTACGTGAAATCGCTAAGCCAAGACCCGTTCCACCGAAGCGGCGCGTTTTCGAGCCATCGACCATCACAAAGGGCTTAAATAATTTTTCAAAGTCCTCTGGGTCAACGCCAATGCCAGTATCAATGATGTCAACCACGACTCGTTTACCCCCATAATGTGCCCCATTCTTATCCGCCGCCACCATCGCCACTCTAACCTCAATGCGAATTTCCCCAGTTTCGGTAAACTTAACCGCATTGCCAATGGCATTGAGTAACACCTGTTTGAGTTTGGCGGCATCGGCCCGAACCCAAATTGGCTCATCACCTTCGACCTTAGCGGATAGGGTTAACCCCTTATCCCGCACTGTGGCCTGATTCAATTCCATGGTCTCATCAATCAACTGCATCAGATTGACGGCTTCAATGGCCACAGAGAGGGTTCCGGCCTCGATTTTAGAGATGTCTAAAATATCATTGATAATTCCCAACAAATGAACGGCTGCATCGTCGGCCCGTTGCAAAAACTCCTGTTCCTCGGCTTCGTCGTCACAGAAACCGTCGCGGACTAGCCGCAGACTGCCGATAATACCATTTAGGGGCGTCCGCAGTTCATGGGAGATGGTGGCTAAAAACTCACTTTTGAGGCGGTTGGCATTTTTGGACTCGTTCCAGGCATCTTCGAGTTCCTGGGCCCAGGTTTTCAAGCGTTCGATCGCCCGATTGAGGGCTTTTGAGAGTTGGTTAAACTCTTGAATGAAGAACTTCGCCGGCATCGGTTCCGAGGCCGTGTTGCACTCGATATTGCGGGCATATTCCCCCAATTTTTCGACGGGACGGGCCAAGTCCTGGGCCAGATAGAGGGTGGCAATGAGATTCGCGGCCAACAACCCCAGCACGAGGTTAAACATCACCTGGCGAATGGGTTCGAGTCCAGCTAAAGCGTTATCGAGAGGGGTGATAGCTAAAACCACCCAGTGCCTCTGACGACCCTCCTCATCGAGAGAGGAGATGGGAGAATTAATGGCAGTATAACCGCTGAGGAGTTCTTGGGAGGGACTGGTGAAGGATGACAGATGCAAAAAATCCTGGTGTCCCACCAAGGCGCTACCGACGAGACTTTCGAGCCGTTCGGCATTGGGTTGACTCTGAATGGTCGTCCCAATCAAGTTTGGCATGGGATGCTCTAAAATTACCCCCCAGTCATCAATGACGACGGTGGACCCCGTCAGCGAGCCGGGACGATTGACGGGTTCATCCGGTTTTTCTAGAATTGAGCGCAGACTAACCACATAGGCCGGCTCATTGGTGTCTTCGGGATAGATGGGGGCACTATAGGTAATTTCCGTCTGTTGATAATTGTGGGACTCAGCGCGGGGTAGGGGACTGAGCATCTGAGCCATGTCGGCAGTGATGAAAAGCCGCCGGTTGAGACTGTTCTCGGACCCCCTCCACCAGCCTTCTGGAGGAGCGGTAAAAATGTCTTGGTCACAGGTTTGAGCGATCGCCTCTTGAGTTTCCAGATTCGTCACTTGTAAACATCGGACGGTATCGGGGAGTTGTTCGCGGAAACTCTCTAAAAATTCTTGGACTCTAGGAGTAGATCCTGACTCCAAAGCAGCCGTTTCGCTCGCAAGACGCAATTGGGTTTTGAGGGCGTTTGCCTGATCTTCAATACGATTTCCTTTGCGGATAGCACTTTCAGTCAGATTCTGACGGGCAGTTTCGAGCAAGCTAGAACGGGCCTTGCGGAAGGTCACATATTGTCCGATCACGAGGACGGGGACGCTCAGCAGGAGAATCCGCGACAGCAAGATGCGGCGAAAAGAAGTCGGACCGAACATAAGCGCAGGTAGAGATTTGGGAAACTTGACGTTTCTCAGAGCGCGAAGTGCCATCGTCAAAAACGTTGAAGGAGTCAGGAGCATTGCAGGAGCCCCGCCAAGGTGCCCAAGGCCAGCCATGACACCTGCATGGGTTTCATCTTAACGTCCTGATGTTGACTTTTTCGAGGGATCTGGGTCAGTTGTCGAGACGACCACCCATTTCCATAAGGGATGTTTCGCTCCGTTGGTACGAATTCGCCAGAGTTGATGCTCAAGTCGCCGACGTTCGGGATTGGGCAGTCCCCAGATGATGTTACGACTTTGCCAGACTAACACCGAGACGGTCCAACCGACACAGAGTCCTAGTCCTAAGGCGGGCCAGGGATGCGATCGCAGGGCATACCAGATGGCGACCCAGGTAAAGTGCTCTAACCACAGGGAAATTTCCCGGCGCAGGGCCCAGAGGCTAAGACTCCCTACACTGATCCAAAGGAAAACAACGAGAGACCAACGGGCCAGGACAGTTAGACGATGGAGGCGCTGGAGTTGAAGCTGAAAAAGGGAGAGTTGGGGGTCTGACATAACAAGTTTGGCTCAATCTAAAACACCCCGCATCTTGATTATTGCCCGGATTGGCCCATTTATGCCAAGATTGGCTGAGGTTAAGACTCCTCGACTGAGGCCACATTGCCATCTACAGGGGGTTCAGGGGCAGCCTGGGGATGTTTTTTCCGCCAGAGGGCCAGGGCTGCGGTCGCAATGAAGATACTGGAATAGGCCCCTAGGATAAAGCCAATAATCAAGGTTAGGGCAAAGTATTTTAGGGTTTCGCCGCCGAAAACGAAAATCGCCAGTAGGGGTAAGACGGTGGTGGCGGTGGTGTTGATGGAACGGGTCAAGGTTTGGTTAACGGCATCATCGACGATGTCGTTAATGTCGTCATTGGGGTTAAATTTTAGGGTTTCCCGCACCCGGTCATAAATGACAACGGTATCATTGACGGAAAAGCCGACAATGGTCAACAGCGCCACGATAAAGAGGCTATCGGCCTCAAAGTTGCCAACCAGCCCGAATAGAGCAAACACGCCGATGGTAATCCAGACATCATGAAACAGGGCCAGGATCGCAAAGAGGGCGTAATCAAGCTGAAAGCGAATGGTTAAGTAGCCGACAATGCCCAAGCTGGCAACGAATAGGGAGAGTAGGCCCGATCGCAGCAAGCGCCGTCCCACGGTTGGCCCCACGGTATCAATTTGGGTTTTCTCCGGGTCAAATGCCCCAAGTTCCGCTTCTAGGGCGGCTTCGAGCTGCGATCGCGCCTCCACATCTAAGTCCATTGTGCGCACCACCAGTCCCTGTTCGTTTTCCCCGAACTCCTGAACGTTGGTTCCGAGTCCCTCGGCGGCCAGAATACGGCGGGCCGCTGTGACATCAATGGGGTCATCACAGGCGTTTGGGAGGCTACAGTCTCGCTCTAGCTGAAGGCGAGTTCCCCCCGTAAAGTCTAAGCCGAGGGGCAAGGGAGCGCCAAACTGGGCCATGGACAGTCCCATCGTTAGGGTACTGAACAGGGCGAGAGCGATGGAAATCGCCCACCAGATGGTTCGTTGTCGAGTTACGCTCAGTTTCATCGTCGGGATGGGGGCTTAAGGTGCGCGGTGATCACAAGGCTGATGAGAGACCCCTAACTCTTGGCCAGGGGAGATTGCAGGTTAGGACAGAAAAATTCAGGTTTTTTCAGGTCGGGTAGGGTGAGAACATAGAACATGAGGCTACGACTACAGGTGATGGCAGTGAACATACTCACCCCTACACCAATAGCGAGGGTCACCGCAAACCCTTTCACGAGACCGGCCCCGAACCAAAATAGGGCTAAACAGGCAATCAGGGTGGTGACGTTACTATCTAAAATACTGGAGAAGGCGCGATAAAAGCCCGATTCCACAGAGCGATAGAGGGTTTTGCCCCCTCGTAGTTCTTCTCGGGTTCGCTCAAAGATGAGGACGTTGGCATCGACGGCCATGCCAATACTGAGGATAAACCCGGCAATCCCCGGTAGGGTTAAGGTCACCCCCAACAGGGCATAACAGGCAAGAGTGAGGATGGCGTAGATGCTGAGGGAGATGTTGGCGATCGCCCCGGGTAGGCGATAATACACCACCATGAAGACCAGCACCAAAATCAGACCTCCCACCCCAGCATAGATACTGCGACGAATACTATCTTGTCCCAGGGTCGCGCCAACGGTACGGTTTTCGACGATTTCCACGGGAACCGGGAGGGCCCCGGCGCGCAGTTGGGTGGCCAGGGTATTGGCATCTTCTAGGCTAAACTGACCGTCAATGCGCGCCCCCCCACCGCTAATGCCGGTTTCGGCGTATTCCGCCCCTACCCCTGGGGCGCTAATCAGTTCATCATCGAGGAAAATCCCTAAGCGTCGTCCGGTTCCGGCAATGTTGCGGGTGAGTTCGGCAAACTTTTCGCCCCCTTCTCGGTCAAAGTCAATGACAACGCTCCAGACTCCGTCAATGCGGGTGGAGGTGACATTGGCATCTTCAAGGTTTTTCCCGGTTAGTCCAACGCTTTGATAAAGCTGCTCGTTTAATGCTTCGATTTGCTCTTCTTTGTCAGCGATGGCCTGTTCAGTCGCCGCCAGTTCCGCTTCCCGGCCTTCGCCGATGAGTCGTTCTTGTTCTTGGAATAACTCTAGGAGTTCTTCCTGGCGCACCTGAAGCTGAGCCTGGACTTCCGGGTTGCTGATTTGCTCACGAAATTCGAGTTGGGCGGTTCCCCCCAAAACTCGTTCCGCCTGGGCCGGGTCACTCACCCCCGGAAGCTGAACAGAAATGCGATTTTCGCCAACCGTCTGCACAATCGGCTCACTCACCCCAAGACCATCGACGCGGTTGCGCACCACCAGCAAGACCGCCTCTAGGTCGCGATCGCTGATGACGGGGATTTCTTCCGTTGGCTGCGCTTCAATGGTCAACTGAGATCCCCCTTCTAAGTCCAACCCCAACCGCAGGGGCAGTTGAACCAGAATGACGATCGCACTCACCAGGAGAATGAAAATCAGGATTAGGAGAGATTGTTGACGACGCATAGCACAGAGTTAGGAAAATCGCAAGTTTTGTTCAACAAACGTTACACCTGCAACGCCACCATTTTCTTAACCGCCTCAACGATTTGGTGAGGTTGAACAATGGTCAAACGTTCGAGGGTTCCGTTATAGGGAGTGGGGATATCCTGGGAAGACAGGCGTAACACCGGTGCGTCGAGTTCATCAAAGAAATGGTCATTGATACTGGCGGTAATTTCCGCCCCCACTCCGCCGGTTTTCATACATTCTTCCACGACGATAACACGGTGAGTTTTACGAATCGACTCACCGATGGTCTCTAGGTCATAGGGTTTGAGGGAAATCAAATCGATAATTTCCGGGTCAAAGCCTTCTTGTTCTAGAGTTTTCGCCGCTTGGACACAGTGATGACGCATCCGCGAATAGGTTAACAGGGTCACCTGCTTGCCGGGACGCACCACTTCGGCCTTATCAAGAGGGACGATGTAATCCCCATCGGGTAACTCTTCCTTGAGGTTATAGAGCAGGACATGTTCAAAGAACAGCACCGGGTTATTGTCGCGAATGGCGGCTTTCAATAAGCCTTTGGCATTGTAGGGAGTGGAACAAGCCACAATTTTCAGCCCCGGAACCGCCTGAAAATAGGCTTCAAGGCGTTGGGAATGTTCTGCCCCCAGCTGTCGTCCGACTCCACCGGGACCGCGAATGACCATGGGAATCGTAAAGTTTCCGCCGGAGGTGTAGCGCAACATTCCAGCGTTGTTGGCAATTTGGTTAAAGGCCAGCAGGAGAAACCCCATATTCATCCCTTCGATGATGGGACGCAGGCCGGTAATGGCGGCGCCGACGGCCATGCCGGTAAAACTATTCTCGGCGATGGGGGTATCGAGTAAGCGCAGCTCACCATATTTGTCGTAGAGGTCTTTGGTGACTTTGTAAGAGCCGCCGTAGTGACCGACATCTTCACCGAGGACGAAAACAGTCTCATCACGAGCCATTTCTTCGTCGATGGCTTGCTTCAAGGCGTTGAAAAATAGGGTTTCTGCCATTGCAACGGGAGTCCGAACTGGGTTATCGATATACGTTGATCCAAGTCATTCTACCCTGAGCGGGGACGCTTTGGACGGCACTGGCTCTCGGTCCCGATGGCCGAGGCTGGCCCTGAAGGAAGAATAGGCTTAATAGCCGTAGGGATCGGCCGGTTCTGGGACGGGTTCGAGGGTTTCGGCCAGGATGACCACTTGGCGGCGGTCTTCGATGCGATCGGACTTCATTTCACCCCGAATCCGCAGCCAGCTATCGGGTTCAAACTCGTTGCGGGAGGTTCCAGCGGGCAATTCTACGGGCAACCCCACGGGATAGGCATCGGCGGCACAACAGGTAATCATGAACCGGGCCACAATCATGAGGTTATCGTCTAGGTTGGGGGGATGCACCACAAATCCTTTAACATCCACCGGCTGTCCGGCGTAGGCGTCGGGTTCAGGATAGACGCTGAGGGTTCGGGTCCAATCGACGATGCTGCGGTCTTCGGGGTTGTTGGCGCCTCGGAAGCTTTCGGGTTCGATGCGGGTCATGGAGAGAAAGTCTGTGACCCCCCGTTCGAGAGCGACTTGGCTGGCGAAGGGACGAGGGGTGAAGACGAGGGCGACACAGGCTGAGGCCAGGAGGAGTCCCGTACTCCAGCCGGGGGGAAAGAGGCTGATATGTTGTTGTGGGGCTTCGGGGACTCGTCGCCGCGATCGCAGTTGCAGGGCTTTCCAGATGGAAATCAGCAGAAAGAAAAACCCGGCCAGGATACAGAGCCAGGAAAAGGCGGGATGGACGAGAAGCCGCAGTTTGCCAGTTAGCCAATATTGCATCATCACCACGCCCCAGAGGAAGATAGTAATGATATTGAGCCAGAGGAGGCGGTTATCGGGCTTGGCTTGGCGCGATCGCCCTAAGGGCTTGGTCGGAGAAGGAATCACCATAACGAACGAAGCAGGAACAAAGGAGCAAACAAGAGCAGCGGCCGGGTGGCCCGGTTAGGACAACGCTTCGGTCATTAATACCAAGGGTTCGAGTTCGTTGTCGGCTTGGGCAGTGGCATGATCGACAATGCGATCGCGAATGGTCTGGGCCATGATGCGATTGATCTGGCGCACGCTGGCGCGTCCGTCGAGTTGATACATGACTTCATAGACCCGTTGCACTTGGGTTTGACGGCTTGTGGGGTCGGTGATGCTCTTTTTCTTTTTGCGGCTGTAGACGGCGGGTTTTTCGGCTCGTCCCCAATAGAGTTTATATATGTCGCGATCGAGATTAGCAATGCAGCGGATTCGGGGCAGGGAAGGAATATCCAGGCTCATGCTGCCATCGTCAAGGCGATGAACCTGGAAATAGCCCCAATGCTTTTCTTGGCGCGCGATCGCCCGGTTAATGGCGAGTTTGAGTTGCATGAGGGTATCGTCGGTTTGGAGCGTGTTTGGGGTCATAGGGAGTAGGCAGTAGGCAAGAGGCAAAAGGCAAAAGGCAAGGGGCAAGGGGCAAGGGGGAATTGGGTGTCCCCAATTTTAGCAGTTGGGCGATTTCTTGTCGGATGGGTTGACTGGGTGTGGCACAATGGCGATCGAGACCTTTTGAGAGAATGTTGACCAATTTTATGGAACTGTCGCAATTGAAGCAGGAACTGGAACTGTTGTCGGAACGCCTGGGGAAAACCCAGGAGTATCTTTGACCTGCCTGCACTCAACGCCAAAATTAAGGATTTAGAACAACTGGCTGCACAACCCGAGTTTTGGGAGGATGCTGAGCGGGCCCAAGGCATTATGCAAGACCTCAATGACCTCAAGTCCAATGTGAGTCAGTATGGCCAGTGGCTCGATAGCTTGGAAAATGCCCAGACGGTGGTGGAACTGCTGGCTGAGGATGATGCCGTGGATGAGAGTTTGATGGCCGAAGCTGTCGAAACGCTCACTCGTTTGAATCGGGAGTTGGAACAATGGGAGTTCCAACAGATGCTCTCGGGTGAGTATGACAAAGGCGGTGCGGTGTTGAGCATCAATGCTGGGGCCGGGGGAACAGACGCTCAGGATTGGGCGGAGATGCTGCTGCGGATGTATACCCGTTGGGGTCAGCAACAAGGCTATCGCGTCGAAACAATGGAACTCTCGGAGGGGGATGAAGCGGGGATTAAGTCCGTCACCCTGGAGATTCGGGGCCGCTATGCCTATGGCTATCTCAAGTCCGAGAAGGGAACCCATCGCTTGGTTCGTATTTCGCCGTTTAACGCCAATGGTAAACGCCAAACCAGTTTTGCTGGGGTGGAAGTGATGCCCATTTTGGATAGTTCCGTCAAGTTGGAGATTCCTGATACGGATTTGGAAATCACCACCTCGCGTTCGGGGGGGAAAGGCGGACAAAATGTCAACAAGGTGGAGACGGCGGTGCGGGTGCTGCACAAGCCCTCTGGCTTGGCGGTACGCTGTACTCAGGAGCGATCGCAGCTTCAGAATAAGGAGAAAGCCCTGGCGTTGCTTAAGGCGAAACTCCTGGTGATTGCTGAATCTCAACGCTTACAGGAAATTGCCGAGATTCGCGGTGATATGGTCGAAGCCGCCTGGGGCAACCAAATTCGTAACTATGTTTTCCATCCTTATCAGATGGTCAAAGACCTACGCACGGGCGTCGAGACGACTCAGGTCGATGATGTGATGAACGGAGAACTCGATCCGTTTATTGAGGCCTACCTGCGTCAGGAGAACCAACTGGTGGAGCCGGTCGCGGCGCAGCCTTAAAGGGGCGATCGCGCCCGCACCTCATATCACATATATGTTGCTATGTCAACCCCCAACTTTTGGCAGAACCGGGTTTTCAGACGTCGAGTCCTGATAGCTGGACTGTTGGTTGGGGGACTTTTTCTCGGTTTTCGTCTTTTGGCTCCTATTCCGGCACGCATTATTCCCCCCACTTCTCCCGAAGATCCTGTGAAGGTTTGGGTTCTTGGCTCTCCGGTGACATCTTTGTTCTACCACAACAGCCTAATTCTGCCCGAGTCTTCGGGGCGGTGGATTGAATATTCCTTCGGCGATCGCGAGGTATTTGCCTATAATCGGGGGCGACTCATTAACCTGGCTCAAGCAGTCCTGTACCCCACTCCTGCCGTCTTGGGGCGACAAACCTTCAACACGGCCCAGTGGGAGCGTCGCAAAGCGCGAAACCCTCAACGGGGACAACAACTGGCCCTGGAGGTGGAGCGTCAACAGGTGCAAACTCTCCTAGAGCAGCTGAACCAGCGCTATGAGTCCGCCAATAGCCAACCCCAGTACAACCCCAAGGTGGACTTATACTTTGTCCCTGATGCAGAGTCTTACACCGGTTGGCATACCTGTAACCATCTCGTGGCTCGCTGGCTGCGCCAACTCGGCTGTCGAATCCGGGGCTTCGTGTTTTCCGGCCACTTCCGGGTTGACTAGCTGCTCGATTCCGGTTCGCCTTTCTCGGAAGTTTCTGATGCAGCCGCCTGCTTGGCCTTGTCTGCGTCTCGTTTGGCTTCCCGTTCGGCTTCCCGTTCAGCTCGTTTTTTGCGATCAGCCTCTAGGATATCCGCCATCACGCTTTGAGCCTGTTCCATTTTCTCCAGGTTGCTCCGATATAGCTCTAAATCCTTGCGTAGCTTCTCATCGGAGACATTAAGCCTCGCTCCCAACTGATTGAGAAGGTCGGCCAATTCTTTATCACGGCTGAGTAACTCCCCATCCACGGCTTCGATCGCCGACAATAAGCCAATGGCTAGCAGACGGCAATACTTAAACCCTTCTCCTCGGGCAAACTGAGCCATCTGTTGCCCAAAGGCATTATCCCCTGAGGGAATCTCCCCCTCAGATGCCAGAGCGACTAAATCAGCTCGGGAAAGTTGAGCGGCCGCCTCTCGGATGCTGGCAGCGTCGCGACGATACTGCTCAGGGTCACCTCCAGTGGCTCGACATAGTGCCACAAAGATGGAGTCTACGTCCGTCTCTGGCCGGTAGCCGTTCATGAAGCGCTCGAACGCTGAAACGACCCCGAGAGCATAGACCGGATTATAGGTAAAATCAACGTTGACCGAGAGCAAGTGCATCTCGACCATCATCTCTTCGACGACACGACGATACAGGGAATTGATCGGACGTGTGTGAGTTTGATAAAAATCTCGTTTAGTATCGGAGACAGTACGAACGTTATCCACGGGGCGTTAGGGGAAGATTCAAGTTAATTTCTATTGTGACGGCTTGATGACTATTTGCCAAGGGTGAGGCAAGTTGAGTGGGTCACAGCCGTATCCGAGTTGACAGATTTTTGGCACATGAGTCTGAGACTCGCTAGTCTAGGCCACAATTTCCCATACTCCCGCTGATGACACAGGCGACACGCTTGGGGATTCCCCCATCTTGCTCCTGGCTGACACCGGAAGCGGGGGAAATCGCCCGTTCAGCGAGTTCGCAGGTCCCACAGTCGGGGCCGAGACTTGGGGAAGTCAATTGCCCCGAGATTGGGAGACACTGCCGTTTTGCCGGAACGAGCGACTTGCAGAGCGCGGAAGGATGGCTAGACTAGCTGGCAACGTTACGAGGGACTCCCTCAAGGGCTTCTTCTTCCGTCTCAAAAATTTCGAACACTGAATCCATCATCGTGACTTCAAACACGAGTTTGGCTTCCGGGTGAACATTACAAATTCGGAAACTCCCTTTAACTTTGTCGGCATCGCGCATTCCGGCGACCAAGGATGTCAGCCCCGAACTATCAATAAAATTGACTTGTCCAAGATTGACGACGACATGGCGGCTTAATTTGGAAATGCACTCCTGAAGCTTGAGGCGAAACTGCCAAGCCGTCGTGATATCCAGTCGTCCAGCCGGGGCTAGAACGATGACAGTTGTCCCGTCTTGAGTGGTATGAGTTTTCTGCTCGATGTGGATCACTGACCCTTCCTCGCACTTACTAACAACGGGGATTCGCGCACGGTGAGAAACCGGACTCGGAACACTCCCCTGTTGGCATACACTACCAGATTAGTGACTGTTCAGCTTCACCCCCCACGGAGATTCCCCTCGTTAGTGTCATCCTAACCTAGATTGACTCAGACGTAGCAGTCCAGTTAGCCCAATCTTGGGGTTTAAGAAATTCCTCGTACAATTGGGCTTCTCGAGTTCCGGGTTCAGGTTCATAGCCATATTCCCAGCGAACTAAGGGGGGAAGAGACATGAGGATGGATTCGGTGCGTCCGTTGGTTTGCAGGCCAAAGATGGTGCCGCGATCATAGACGAGGTTAAATTCGACGTAGCGGCCCCGTCGATAGAGTTGGAAGTTGCGCTCCCGTTCGCCGTATTCGAGTCCACGACGACGTTCGACGATGGGTTCGTAGGCGGGGAGGAAGGAATGACCACAAGATTGGGCTAAGCCAAACAGGGACTCCCAATCACGGGTTTCAATTTCACCGAGTTTCCGGCTATAGTCGGCGGCGGGACCGTCGGCATGGGGGCCGCGATAGAGGTCTCCTTGTCCGTCTTGGTAGTCGAAGAAAATTCCACCCACGCCTCGGGTTTCTTGGCGATGCTTGAGATAGAAATACTCGTCGCACCAGCGTTTGAAGACGGGATAGTATTCGCTGTGGTGGCGATCGCAGGCGGTTTTCAGGGTTTTATGAAAGTGCGCGGCATCCTCGGGGAAGGGATAGTAGGGGGTTAAATCCGCCCCACCGCCAAACCACCAGACGGGACCGGCTTCAAAGTAGCGATAGTTGAGGTGAACGGTGGGAATGTAGGGACTGCGGGGATGCAGCACCATGGAGGTTCCGGTGGCGTAGAAGCCATGACCTTCGGCTTCGGGCCGTTGTTTGAGAATCGAGGGGGGGAGTTTGTCGCCAAAGACTTCTGAGAAGTTGACCCCTCCCTGTTCAAACACATTCCCCTCGCGAATTACCCGCGATCGCCCGCCGCCACCTTCAGGACGCTCCCACATATCCTCCCGAAACTGACCGCCGCCATCAATGCGTTCTAACCCCGCACAGATACTTTCTTGCAGGTCTTTCATGAAGGCACTAATGCGGGCCTGGGAATCCTCCGGGGGACGAGTGGAGGTTGGAGAGACTGGAGGCGTTGATGTTGAACTCATGCTTTTTTATTAAGAAAAATTGCGATAAATTACAAAGTGTGACGAAATCCGCGATCGCCCAAGAGTGAGCGACTCCAAAGGCGGGTGCTAAGCTGTCATCGTATCAGGTGATCTCAGGGGAATCCCTGTCAATGCTAGGCTAGAGGTGAAGGCCACCCCGCATTATAGAAGAATGGCCCTGAACTTTTTTATCGTTGTTCAAAAATGTATAGTTTTAATAATAAAACGATACAAGGCTGAATCGTTCCCGTAAGCCATCCGTCTTGCCATCGATCTGCTAACCCCTAACCTAAGAGGAGACATCTGTGAACTTGACATCGAGCAATGCACTGACCCCAGAAGCCGTTTTAAAGGTACTACAGCCGGTTCAAGATCCCGAACTCAATAAAAGCCTGGTGGACTTGAACATGATCCGTCACGTGGAAATTGACGGTGGACGGGTTAGTTTTACCCTTGTCCTAACAACCCCCGCCTGTCCCCTGCGGGAGTTTATTGTCGAAGATTGTGAGAAAGCCGTGCGGACTCTTCCCGGCGTGGAGGAGGTGAAGGTGGAGGTGACGGCCGAAACCCCCAAACAACCCTCGCTCCCCGATCGCCAAGGGATTGATGGCGTTAAAAACATTATCGCCGTCTCCAGTGGTAAAGGAGGGGTTGGTAAGACCACTGTCGCTGTCAATATGGCCGTGGCCTTAGCTCAAACCGGCGCGAAAGTGGGACTTCTCGACGCTGATATCTATGGCCCCAATGGTCCCAATATGCTGGGACTCGGAGATGCCAAAGTCATGGTACGAGAAGGGGCCGACGGCAAAGAAGTGTTAGAACCCGCCTTCAACCACGGGGTAAAACTGGTCTCGATGGCCTTCTTGATTGACAAGGATCAGCCAGTGATTTGGCGCGGGCCCATGCTCAATGGGGTGATTCGTCAATTTCTCTATCAGGTGCAATGGGGAGAATTAGACTATCTGATTGTGGATATGCCCCCAGGGACTGGGGATGCCCAGCTAACCCTCGCCCAAGCGGTTCCCATGGCGGGAGCGGTGATTGTCACGACCCCACAAACGGTAGCCCTGCTGGACTCTCGTAAAGGACTAAAAATGTTTGAACAGCTTGGGGTTCCCGTCTTGGGCATCATCGAGAATATGAGCTATTTTATCCCCCCCGACCTCCCCGATCGCCAGTATGACATTTTTGGGTCTGGAGGCGGCGAGAAAACCGCCAACGAGTTGAATGTGCCATTATTAGGGCGGATTCCCCTAGAAATTCCCCTACGGGAAGGAGGAGACGAGGGGATTCCCATTGTCGTCTCTCAGCCTGAGTCCGCCTCAGCTCAGGAACTCGTTAAGGCGGCCAAACAGTTAGCAGCCAAGGTGTCTGTGGCTGCCTTCGCGAACCGATAAAAGAGGCAAAAGGGGAGAAGAAGGCAGTAGGCAGTAGGCAGTAGCCGGTAGAGAACCACAGAGTCACAGAGGACACAGAGGACGAAACAGAGATGGATTCCCCCCCTCTTGCCTCTTGCCTCTTGCCTTCTTCTCCCTACTGCCTTCCCCCCCCCTGTTCTCAATTTTCCGCAACAATCCAGCCCTCCTATGCTGAACCGCAATTGGCTACAAGCTTGGCAGTCCATTGATTGGACATTACTAATTTTAAGTATTGGTTTAACCATTTACGCCGGCTTTGTGATTCGCAGTAGCCAGCTTCATTTGGAGTACACCGATTGGTGGCAACATTGGGTGACGGGGGCCATTGGCTTAGTCATGGCCTTAACCATCGCCCGCTGGCGTTATGAAAACTTGATCCAATGGACGTGGATTATTTATATCGTCACTAACTTGTCGTTGATTGCGGTGATTTTCCTGGGAACTACCGCTTTGGGGGCCCAACGCTGGATTACGATTGGTGGCTTTAATATTCAGCCGTCGGAATTTGCCAAGTTAGGGCTAATTATTACCCTGGCCACCATGTTGGAAGGACGAACAGCGGCGAACTTCCCCACGGTACTCAAAAGTTTGGCGGTGACGACGATTCCTTGGGCCTTGGTGTTTTTGCAGCCGGATTTGGGAACGTCGTTAGTGTTTGGTGCGGTTACCCTAGGGATGCTCTATTGGGCGAATGCGAATCCCGGCTGGTTGCTGCTGTTGGTGTCACCGATCATTTCGGCGATTCTGTTTAGTTTGCTGCTGCCGGTGTGGTTTATTTGGGTGACTGGCATGGGGGTATTGGCTTGGCTGACAATTCCCGGACGCTGGTTTGGGGCGATCGCCGCGTTGACGGTGAATCTGGTGTCAGGCCGCTTGGGGGAGGTGCTATGGAACCTGCTCAAACCCTATCAGAAAGACCGGATTGTGCTATTTCTCGATCCCAGTCGCGACCCCCTTGGAGGTGGCTATCACTTGATTCAATCTCGTATTGCTATTGGTTCGGGGGAACTTTGGGGACGTGGTCTTGGCCAGGGAACTCAAACCCAGGGGGGGTTTATTCCTGAACAGCATACTGACTTTATTTTTGCAGCAGTTGGGGAGGAATGGGGCTTTGTGGGGGCGATCGCCGTCTTGTTAGTCTTTTGGCTGATTTGTTTGCGCCTGATTATTATTGCCCAAACGGCCAAGGATAATTTTGGCTCGTTATTAGCGGTGGGGGTGTTGTCGATGGTGGTGTTCCAGGTCATCATCAATGTCAGCATGACCATTGGCTTGGCCCCAGTGACGGGGATTCCACTCCCCTGGCTTAGTTATGGGCGATCGGCCCTGCTAACGAATTTTCTGGCGGTGGGGTTAGTCGAATCGGTCAATAATCACCGCCAGCGGTTGAAGTTTTAGCGGGGGCGCTGTGGTGGGCTAGAATCGGAATGGTGAATTAGCGAAAAGACTGAAGACTTATGATTCTGCCTGGCTCGGCTGTAGAAGTGATTAACCCCGAAGATACCTATTACCGCTTTACAGGCTCGGTGCAACGGGTCAGTGATGGGAAAGCGGCAGTCTTGTTTGAGGGGGGCAATTGGGATCACTCGGTGACCTTTTTACTCTCGGAGTTGGAGTTAGTGGATGCCAAGGCCGGACGCAAAAAGTAGGGGCGAACCGCAAGTGGCGCGCCCTCTTCTGATGGGGCGAACCCTTGCAGTCGGCGAGCGATCGCTGAGCTGCGGTCGCCCGGCTTTTGGTCTCTCTAGGATAGAGTATGGTTCGTTTACCCCTACCCCAGTTTTCAGAGAATCCCGGCGATCGCGGCGATCGCTTTGCGGAGGTAATCGAGACGGCCACAACGGAGTTTCTGGCCCAATGTCTCGATGGGGATGAGTTACGCTTCCCCACCATGCCCCCATTTGGCAGTTGGGTGAAGGCGATCGATGAGGAGTCGGGCAATCCCATTTATGGGGTGGTGTATCATGCCACAACCACCCCCATTGATTCGGTGCATCGGGCCCAGGCCTTGGGGATGTCTCTGGAGGAGTTACGCGATCGCCAACCGCAGATTTTCGCCATGTTAAAGACGGAATTTCGGGCGGCGATCGTCGGCTTTGTGGTGCCGGAGTCGGGCCAGGTGTATCAATATCTGCCCCCGCGTCCTCCCCAGATTCACCAAGGGGTGGCCTATTGCACCCCAGAAGAGGTGATTCACTTCAGCGAGGGGTTAGACTTCCTGCGGACGCTGTTAGAGGTGACGAATGCACCGGTTGAGGCGTTAACGGCGGCGGCGATTCGTGAGATTTATCAAATTCGCAAAACGGAACGGGACTGGTTAGTCCGGGCGGGGCGGACGTTGAGTTTGCTGCTGAAGGACGACTACGATCGCCTACGCTTGATTCTCGGACAAATCCATCCTTGATATCGTAATTCACGTTTGATATGCCCCGTAGGGGCGAAAAATCCCCTGCTAGGAGGGGCTAGGGGTGGGTTTCCCTAAAATTTTGTGTTCAATGCAACACATCAGACCCAATTTCCTGAAAACCCAAATTATCAAACTTGGTCAATTCCTCGTTTCTTGGCCAGACATAACTGCTCAAACAAGGGATTGCCGATTGAGAGCAACTGAAGTGAGGGACACTCATCGTAAGTCTGAGGATTAAAGGTGACACGATAGTGTTTATCATGAAATCGTAACAGCCAAACCGACCCCCCACAATCCTGAAACCCAATCTCCTCTGAGTTTAACTGAGTCATCCATCCCTCTAACACTTGCCAGTTCAAAGACGTTTTAGCAAAAGCTTTATTGATGAGTTCTAAATCTGCTTGGACATCTTCTTGAGCTAAGTCATCAATTGAAGTTACTAATTTTTCAGATTTAAAACTGTCCTCAAACTCAGACATTAATACATCCTCCTCTTGAGGATCGGCACTCATTGTTACCCGTTCTAAAAAGGTGGGAACTTGGGCTAAAATGGGTTGCAAATTACCGACAACATTGGAAAATAAATCAATGCGATCGCGTAAACGACGATACACCTTTGCCTCGACTGTTCCATCATAATAAAAGTTGTGAATACGGACATCCGGATAGCGTTGTCCAATGCGATCAATTCGTCCAATTCGCTGTTCCACTCGCATGGGATTCCAGGGCATATCGTAGTTAAATAAAACACCACAGGTTTGTAGATTTAATCCCTCACTGGCGGATTCCGTACAGAGTAAAATCAGGATTTCCCCATCACGAAACTGCTGTTTAATCTGTTCCTTGGGGACTTTATACCAGAGTTGTTCAATTTGAGACCATAACTCACCGCCACGTCCCGAATAACAGGCAACTTTGCCCCCATAGAGAGCCTTTAATTCCCCCCGCAAGTAGTCCATTGTGTCGGTGTATTGCGTGAAAATAATCGCACTATCCCGTTGATTTAATTCTTTCCGTAAGGTCGTTAAGCAATGACGTAATTTGCTATCTTCTCCTGTTTGCTCAAACTGTTTTAACAACTCTTCTAAATACTCGATTTCTTGGGGAGCTACGGGTTCCATATAGGGTTCTAACCCAGCTAAAATCGGCTCACTGGCATCATCGATATCTAGTAAATCATCGTCTGTGAAACTAATTCCCTCTAAACGCCGTTTTAGGGACTGTTGAATCGCATAAAAGGAACTGGTGAGTCGTTTGCGATATAAGGTCATCAAAAAGCCGAGGGCCTTGCGATTTTCCTTTTGGGCTAAGCGGTAGAAATCTCGCACATATTGACTGACGGCACTGTACAGAGGAATTTCTCGTTGGGGTTCGAGGGCGATCGCATTATCACAGACAATGCGAGTTGGTACATCTTGCTTTAACACCCCCAAACGATGATATTGCCGTAACGTGTCCCGAGTATGTCGGAACATGAGGTCTTTCAATGGCGTATGAGTGGTGAGATACTGCCGAGATGCCTTGAGAAATGCCGTATCTTGGGCCAGTTTTTTCCCTTGTGTCAACGGTTTGCCTTTTTGCCAGATATCTTCGAGCTTATAGTACAAGAGGCGATCGCCCTGCCGCAGTATTTGGCTCAATCGCGGACAAGGAGATCCCCCCCGTTGAAAGTAATCTCGGGATAATTGTTGCCAGAGTTCAAGCTGTCGCGCCGTTGTCCCCTCCTCCGGGTCTAAATCGGCTAAACTGGCAAAATACTCACAAAATAAGTCCCCATACTCCCATAACCCCGGTAATCCCAGTAAATTGAGCAGGTCAAAGACTTCAATGGGATCGATTTGCATGGGAGTCGCCGAGAGCAAAATCAGCGATTGACTGTTTCCGGCTAACTCCCGCATGAGGGTTAACAGGGAGTTGGGGGTATCTTTGCGGGATTGGGGCGTTTGGCGGCGAGCGTGATGGGCCTCGTCGAGAATGACTAAATCCCAAGTTTGGGCCGCTAGGAGTTCCCGGCGGCGTTCTTGGCGGCGAACGAGATGGCTAGAGGCCAAAATCAGGTCATGTTGATTCCAGGGATTCTCCTCGGGATGGGGGGAAACCCAGGGGGCTAAGTCCGGGGAACTGTAGCTGAACTGGTTTTGGCTATAACTCCAAAAATGCAGATTAAACTTTTCCCGTAATTCACTGTGCCATTGTGGTTGAACACTGGCGGGGGCCAGAATCAAGATGCGGCGGGCTTTCTGGCTAATGAGGAGATAGCGCAGAATCAGGCCCGCCTCGATGGTTTTTCCTAATCCTACTTCGTCAGCGATGAGGAGACGACAGGGGAAGTGCTGTTCGACATGACGCAGGATTTTGAGTTGATGGGGCCAGGGGGTGATGGGGATGGAGTTGAGGCAAAAATCCAGACAGGTATCACTCTGGGGCAGGTTTTGAAGCTGTTGCCCAATCAGATCAGGGGCGACGGGAGGGTCCAAATTGGCGATATCTGGGGAGACTGGGGAAGATGATGTCTCCTCTGGGTTGGTGGTTTTAGTAGGAGAGGCTGACTTGGGATCGTCGAGTTCCCGAGAGTCGGGTGGAGGCGGTGGCGAAATGGGAATCTCTCGCCGATCTCCCTCATCCTCTAGGGACCATTGAGGTTGGGTTGTTGGGGCGTACCGTAATAGCTGCTGGCGGATTGCGTCGGGGAGGGGAAACGATCGGACATTTTGGGCTAAGTTGTTCCAGAGTTCCTCAAAACGGTAGGCTTCTTCAGCAATTCGTTCTTGATCGCGATCGCCCAGCCAAGAACCAAACACATGAAATGACTCCGTATTTCCATCCCAACCACTGAGAGATTCATTGTTTGAGCCACTAAATACCAGTTGATTGCCGGCAATGTCTGTAAAAATACCGACTTTTTCATGAAAAATATGCCGTTTATCCAATTGAGGCGATCGCGGGTCAGGTAAATTTCCTGATAGGAGCGGAATGGCGATTTTAATATCCAGACAGCCAATTTGAATTAACCAACTCAGAATTTCAAAATGCTTGAGTTGGCTGAGGGTTTTGGGGGGTGTTAACTGCTGTGACAGACAACCGAGCATTCGTTCCCGTAACTCATAGCCCTCTTCAATGGCCCGAATATCCACGTCATTAAATTGACAGCCCAACAACAGACGAATTTGACCGTTCTGGTCCAGAATTGCCCCCAAGCCACGGGCCACTTGGCTGAGAATACGACTGTTAAAGAACCCCGACTTTCTATCATACTTTTGCGCATCAGTCAAGGCTGGGATGTAGAAATCTAAGAGGGGATTATCCTGATCTGTAGAATACTGTAACTTCCAGGGGCGATCGCAAAACATAGTCCTTAGACAGTTCGGGGGGCAAGAAACGGGTCTGTGGTTGTCCTTCATCCTAACAAGTCTGGAACATTCCTGGGTCTGTTCCACCAGCAATATCAGTCTATGTCAATGTTGATTATTAAGAAATTTGTAAAAATATAACTGTAATATTAAGACTAAAGCAATACTCGATTTGACTCATGTACAATCAAACTATCATTTACCGAGAATGGTTTTAGATGAAAGTCCCAGCACTACCTATTTTGGCTAGTTTAATAGCTATGACTAGCTTGGCTCAACCCGGCTTATCAAGCCCATCTGAGATAAACTTTGGTGTCAAACAGTCTAATTCTTGTAATGCATCTTTGAGTGATTTGAGAAGACGTATTCGAGCCGATGGTCGAAGTGTCGACATTGAGATTGATGTCAGAGAAATTTCTCGCCCCTGGAGTCTCAATAGTCCTTCTGGAAGACCCTATGAACTCCGTGTTGTGGTAGGCAGTTTAAGAAGAAGGCAACCTGCGGCGTTCGATGTGATGGAGTCTGATCAGATGTTAATCTCAATAGCCTCCAATGTGATTAGGAATTGTAATAATGTTGCTGTCATATCATATGGCTTATATAGCAGTGACTATGTTAAAAGTTTTGGACTAGTTAATGGTCGTGTTCGGCCCTTTCAATGCCTACAAAACAGAGATCGTAGCACACCCCCACCTCGGTGGGGATGGCAGTATTGTTAATCTGCTAGCGGTAGTTTCTCTGGCAACATCATGATACGCAATACTCACTGATCCCAAATTCTGGACTCAATTTGCTACTAGCTGTGTGATGTGTTCATGTAAAAAACTACAATTTTTGAATCCCCAGTATTTGATTGAATCAGCCAGATTGATCAAAAATTGAAGGAACTCCGGATGTAGGGGCAATCTCTTGTGGTTGCCCAGCCCAATCATTGTATCTATTGCGACAAATTAAACCCTATTTTGTGAAGGATAAAAAAAGGATAAAAAAAATTTACGTTATGATGTACCGTAATAGTTATTGTTGATTTCTCTAACACACCCTAACACAATAGGCTTATACACCATGAAAAAAATGAAAAACTGGAAGATATCCCTAGGTTTAACCTTAGGTGTAACCGTTGCCCTAAGCTCGTCCGTTATACCGCAACCTGGACATAGCCAAGAATTTCTCGATAGCTTAAGAACGGGTCAGAACGTCGTAGCAACTGCTGGCATGGGGACAAATGAAGTCACAATTATCACCCTGACTGATGTAGAAGCCATCAGTTTTGAATTGTGTCGGCAATCTCCACCAAACCGTTTTGAATCTTGTCGGCGAGAGGTGGAAGCACGAGGAATGCCACGCACAGAATGGACAGTGAACTGTCGGAACTTGTCTGTACAGTTCTCCAATGACTTTATTGACAGACCTCAGACCCATAGAATTGATCCGAATTCTCGTTCTTCTCGTGCTACCTATACTTCGTATGTCATTTACGATTACGCTTGTGGTACGCGATACTCAGAACGATAAAGCATGAAAATGTTTTCTAATAACATTTTTCTTATAAAACGATGTTCAAGAAATTTCTAGCCTATGGTCTAGCATTAGGGCTTGGATGTAGCCTACTGTCCAATTTAAGCCATGCCGCTCTTCCTGACCCAGAAACCGTGGAATTTATTAGAGAACGGTATTCTCTAATAATTGACACGCAACGCAGTGGATGTTCATATTACGCTAATCCTGAGACCCTGGGTGTTCAAGGACGTAATCGCTCGATTTCTGTTCTCTTAATGCGCGGACCTAGCGGTGGCACGATGTGTAATGGAGTTTTCAAGTTTCAAGTTCTCAGTGTTCAGTGCAACTCGAACCATGTTTCCTATTCTGATCGGATTGGCTCTCCAGCCAACGATGAAGAGAACTGGGTACATAATCCAGAGGTTGCTCGGACGATTTGTTCCTTAACCCCGAGAACCTGAAAGGCTCACGAACTATCGGGGAGAGTTCAGTTAATCGGGCAAATCTAACCTTAACTGCTCACTCCCCGAATCCTCATCTGAGTTCGGGTTTCCCAGTTCTAATTGTTCATAAACGACCTTTTCCTTAATCTCCTCCATAGATAGCCAGAGGGTTTGTAGAGTTTGGAACTCAGGAGTCTTATCGGGCAGGACTTGCATGGCAATCTCCCAAGTCTTGAGAAACTGGGGATTGGTAATCAGATTCGTGTTTTGCAAGAAATTGCGAACCGGCCCCAAACGATTCTCTTCATCATAGAGGGCGATCGCCCCATGTAGACCATCCACCATCTGACTTTGATTCAACTCCTCAGGATTGGGGGAAAACGCCCCCTTCTTCAGCCGCTGCCGAGGTTCCAAAAACTTACAACTGCCACTGGCACTATTGAGAAGCTTGTATTTCTTGGCCAAATCCGTCACATTAAAGCCCCCAATCGCCAAGGCCAACTGTCGCGCCTCATCAAAGGGGAACTCTCGGGCCGCGAAGGCATCCCAGGCCAGTAAATACCATTGGGTTAGGGCATCGATGCCACTGGTATCCTTGCCATGTAGCAATTTCTCCAGCCGGTAGTCGGCCACAGCCCGGCGGGCCTCCTCAAAGGCCAGTTCCGGGCGTACCCTCTCCCCTGCACTGTCTAGGATGGGATAGTACCGGGAGAAGACATTGAGGGCCGGCCCAAACGCACTTAGATAGAGGTCAATCCCCGTAATTCCATATTCCTCTAACCACTCCAGCCGCGATAGCCGTTCTTCGGCCTTGACGACTTGGTCCTCCGTGGCGGGAATCCCACTTTCGGGGCTGTCTCCCTCTCCCCGTCGTAAGGTTTTCGCCGTCAGCGTCTGTTGAACCTCCAACCGCAAGTCATCCCACCAGCCTTGGGGGGCGTTGGGATCTCGTTTGCGACAGACGAGGAGAACCGTACTGGAGACGCTGTTTTTCTTGGCTTGGTGCAGGTTTTGCGGGTTCTCGGTACTGACGGCCCAACTTGCGGTAATCTCGAAACCGGCATCAATCAGGGATGCGGTCAGCACATCCCAAGCCCCGGAGTCTTTATGGTTGAACTGCACTGTCATCACCCCGTCATCCCGCAAGACTCGGTAATGTTCGCTGAAGGCCATGGACATTTTGGCTTCGTAGTCTTGGGCGGCGAGGTCTTCGGGGCGACCTCCCATGTTGCGGAAGCGGGAGGGGTTGGCGACGGCTTCTCGGTCTTTGTCGGTTAGTTCTGAGAGGTAGAGGTCGGGAAAAATGTCGCCGAGGATGCGTTTTTGCCAAACATAGAAGAAGTCGGAGAGTTCGGCATATTGGATGGTGGAGTAATAGGGAGGGTCGGTGACAATGGCATCGAGGGAGTTGTCGGGGATATGGAAGAGGTTATCGGCTGAATCTGATGTGATGTCGGTCTTTCTAGATTCTTGTCTATCATCTTCCCATACCTTTAGAGTGACCGCGATTAAATTGCATAACCTTAAATAGTCTGAAGTAATCGCTCTAGCACAACCAAACCAAAGTTCGCCTGCACCACTGGTTGCTGGATAATTCCACATTAGGTTCAATGAATGTTGGGCAGAAGCGGCTTTAGAACTTGCCCTAGATGAATCCCAATGCGCCAAGCGACAACTGGAATCAGCACATCTATCAAGTACCATTGTTAAATAAGTTATTATCGCTTCAGCTTTATCAAATCCATACTCCTCTTGAATCTTTAACTTCGCCTCGTTGATAATCTCCACATACGCCACCAAGGTCAAAAGCTGACGTGGATTGAATAAATCCGACCATAGGTTAATTCCGTACCTCAAAAGTTCATCTGTTTTTGCACCAACCAAAACTTGTTCGTTAGGAAATAAATGGCTTCTATTTTGCTCCAATTCAGCATCAGATACCAGACATCTGTTAAAATCAACACTGTTGGGTATGCGAAATTGTAAACTGCCCTTTCCTTTCTTATAAGCAATCGCATAAAGCTGATGTCCTAATCCTTTAGACTGAGCTTGTGACTTAATGATTTCGTCATCAATCACACTGTCACAATTGGGACATTTGCCAGTCCCACGGCTAATAGTTGCAAAATCATTTGGGTCAAAATCACCCTCGGGAGTTTGAATCGTCGAACCCTTGCCCTTCTTGCCGCGAATCAACTCAAAATCTACCCGCTTCTCCTGGGGATTGGGAATGGGTTTCACCGCACACCACTTATGTAGATTCCGCTTTTCCGGGCGTTTATATAACCACCAATTTGGACTCAACGGAACCGTCGAACCACAAGACGGACAAACCACCGTATGCGCCCAGAGATAATTCTGCACCGTCTCCCCAGGAGGCGAAGGAAAAAACTCAGCCAACCGCCGTTGGGCCTCATCCCCCACCCACTGCACCCAGGTATCAATCTCCTCCTGAAGTTCCGGGCCAAACTTCAGCGGAAACTCCATGGCTGCCTTCATTGTCACCACCGCCACCGGGTTCAAGTCTGATGCAAACACCTCCAAACCATAGCGAACCCCCTCAAAGGGAATCGACCCCCCACCGGCAAACGCATCCATCAGCGACGCTTGGCGATGTCCCCAAGTCTCCTCACAATAATCATGAACCTTCTCAATCCGGTCAGCCGTCGGCGGTGTTTTATAGAGTCGCACCGCATCCCGTTGGCCGCGAAACTGCCGCCAATCCAACCCCAGCAACCATTCAAACTCCTCCAACGTCACCGACTCGGGCAACAGAGAGGCCAAGATACTCGCTCGCGAGAACGACAGCGGTTTCCGAGAATACCAACGATGCAACCCCTTAAAAGGATTCCCCCCATGCTCGTAGTTCACCTGCTGGTTGAGCAACTTAACGGGGAAAATCTTTTCGATGAAGAGTTTGGGACGCATAGATGTCAGAGAACTCGCTGGACTAACCCCTCCACTATATCTCGTTGAGCAACTCCTCTACCAACGCCTGCCGCTCAGATTCCTCCAAGTAACCGTAACCCCAAACTTCAGGAACTTCACCAACTGAGTTTTCGTGATATGCCCTTTGGTTCGTATCACAAAATATAAAATTAATTTTTCTAGCATTATTTCTCGCATTATCCCCTCTCTCACTCGGTCGAAAACAGACAATCCTCAGCAAATCGTCCATCATCGTCATCTTCTTTCAGTATATACCAAACCCCGGCAGCAGATCCTCTCATCGAGCCTTCCCACCCCATGGTGTTTCTACTCTCCTAACAACACCCGCAAGGCTCGCAACGCCGAGGGATAATGTTCCGACTCAATCTTAGCAAACCAATAATGAGCTTCCTCCTGAGTCATCGCCTCAACTCCCGCTGCGATATTAGCGATACGTTCGAGTTTCCGCAACCGTTGTAAGGCCCGAAACAACAGTCCCAAACATATTCCCGACCGTTCATCTAAAATATAGGGTTTTTTGCGCTTACAGGAGAGGGTTTTGGGGTCATAGTGATTCTGCTTCAGGGCCGTATAAATCGGCATCCGTGACAACACTAACGCCTGTCCCTTCAAACGACCAATACGCCGCGCCGCTGGTCGTCTTTTTTCACCGGCTCGTTTATAGGCACATTGATATAACTCAACAGCAAAATTATTATGGCCCGTCGGAACCACACGAAGCTGAAACTCTTGCATAGACAGAGAAAGAACAGGTAATCGTAACTCAGTGGACTAAAATTCCACCTTAATATCCCACCTGAACCCATAAACTTAGTCGCTCAACCGGATTACGAGTCAGGTTTTGCTTAATTTTTTGCAAAGGATTGCTACTCGGCTCAATGGCTGGGTCAAAGGATAGGTGGACAGACAAGGACAATTCTACCTCAATATCTTTCTGATTCAAAAAACTATTGGCCGTTGAAAAACAGGCTTGAAAGCCTCGGATATCTCCTTCATATTCCAGGCGCAAAAACTGACCTGCGGCTCGAATCGACAAACTTTGGTCAATGGTTATATTCTTACTCAAGCTATTGAGGAGAGGAATCGTAGTTCCCAACTTACGATAGTCCATAGCCATGGCCACCGAGAGCTTCAAGCGGTGAATGGTCTTGACCTGATTATCCTTGACAAAATCCCCAAAATCGTTAAACACCCCATTGGGAGTTCCATCACGAGAAAACTCCGTCTGGCGAATTTGGACTGGAACACGATACCCCTCGCTTCCTGTCCCCACTCGGTCAACACCCGTCCCTTCTTGTCCATCAGATTTGCCAAAAATCGAGACTACAACCTCCTGTTCGGCTGTCTCCTCATTTTTATAGGAGGCCACAACTCGATAGCGGCTATCTTGAGTAATCGGCAGACGGTAATTATCGCGCCACTTAAAGGCTTGTTCTAAGGCTTCTCCATTACAAAATAACTGGGTTGAAATTGCCTCGGGTGCTTGCCAAGATAACTCAACTTGCTGTTCAGTTTCCGAGGTTCCTAGGATCTGATACGTTAGCTCAATCTGGCGTGGTTTAGGGGGTTCTAAAACACCACGACGGTAGAGAGTTTGCCGGTCTGAGAACTCAATGGAAGGCAATTTAGGGCTATTATCTGGGGTTTTCAGGTAAATACGATCGCCCACTTTCAAATCCCATTGTCCCTCTAAAATTCCCCGCTCAATGGTCTTCCGAAGTTTAGGGATTTCCGCCGAAATTAATAAATTTAACGCCAAATTTTTTGAAAACTCATCCCGTAACGCCCGAGTGGTCATCGCCTCTAAACCTCCCAGCCAAACCTTCTGCAAGACATAAGCTGGAGCAAAAGGTTTCGCTAGGTCATCCTCCTCAGGGCGTACCTTATGGCAATCCCGCAATGCCTTAAGAATCACCTCTTGCTGATTTTTCTTAAGTGTACTAGCATCCTGAGGCGGTAACGGATAGTGTATCAAGCCTGTGGGCGCTTTCACGTCATCTTTAGCCGGGTAAAACAGATGACGATAGGCATTACATAAACTCAAGCGTAAATTCAGCTCACTTTGCCCCGAGCGTTGCTTAAGTTCCCGCTGTTGACTTTCCGACAAATCTTGCACTCGCCGAGGATTTTTTAAAATCCCCTGAATTGCCAAATATTCCTGGCTGCGTTTAATCGCTGTCTGAATTTCTCCCTGATTCGCCACTAAAAACAACAGCCGATTGCGATAGGTGCGAAACTTCCCCGATTCCCCAGTCTGATTAAAAATTCGTTCCAGCAAATCCGGCGGCCCTTCATCAGTGCTGTGCAACGTCGCATCCTGAAAGTCAATCAGACAGAGTACAATCGAATCTGGCTTATCATCCACATCTGCTGGGGAGTCAGGAATCACCAATTCAAACAGACGAGATGCCAACATACTATCCCGCCGCTTTCGCAACTCTTCTTTCGCCGCCGTCACAGCCACAACATTCATCTCTTCTGTGATGATTTTGTTAATCGATGGCTCTTCCTTAAATTGCGCCAAACTCGTCAAGAGGTCGTAATCTAAATGCCAGGCCACAGCCAGCAACTTGTCCAATACATCATCCACCACGCCGATATCATATCCCGGTGTCAACAGAGATAAATATAACTCCGATTTACGAATCCCTGAGGAGAGTCCCTGGGTCAAAGAATGGAGAAATATCGTTCGCGCCACCCAGGTTGTCATCGGTGGCTTATCGGCCGCTAGCCAATCTTTATCTTGAACTTGGGCATAGGCTTCTCGACCGGTACTATTATAAATATCCGCTTCAATAGCCGGGCGCATTAACTGTCGCTGAATACGAGAGGTTAAGTCATTAGTGACACGGGAATTGACCCCCAGGGGGACATGATGAACATGGATAGCCGTGGCGTGACGAGGACAGTCTTTCCAAATCTGTTGCACCACCCAGCCTAGGAGTCGTAATGCCCCCCGAGTGCGTTGAAAATCTGGGATTGAGGCAATTTTTTTGGTCAGCAGTTGGAACAGTTCAGGATGAAAGGGATAGCTTTTTGCAAAGGTCTCTCGATAGCTGCTAGCGAGACAAGCTTCAGGTAAATCGAACCGGGATTGTCGATAACGTTCTGTATAAGCAGCGGCGGCGTTTTGGGCGGCTTCTTCGCTAACGGATTCAAATAACCGTTGTTTAACGATGCTATAAATTTCCACATCGGTGGATGGACTTAAGACTCGTTCTTGTCGCGCCGATGATTTGCGAAGTTCGGTGAGTTCTTGGGTTTCTTCACTAAAGGTATCTGAATCGGAAGCCAAGGAATAGACCAAAACCACATGATGACTTGATGCGGCAAAATCCATCAAGGAAAAAAGAAAGGCAACGACTTGTTTGGCTAGGTTACTGTCGCTAACTTGTTTGCCTTTTGCTGCTCGTAAATGGCGAGCAATTTCATCGATAACAATAACCGTTGGCTCCTCCCCAACTAATCGTTCCAGAACACTGGTTCCGGGGCTAATTCCAGTTTCATCCGAGCCTTTGAGCAGTTCATAGCCCCGAATGCCACCAATCTGATAGGCAAGTTCGCCCCAAATAGTGTAGGTGGTAATTCCAGTTTCTGGATAATGGTTGCCCGCACTAATATCGAGATCTCGTCCATCAATGGCAGCAATGTTAATCGGACGCTCAGGAATTAGGTTAATATCAGTAAAGCGATCAAGTCCGGCAATTTGTCGTCCTTGCTTGCAAATATGCCAAAGGGCAATTTCGTCATGAGTTTTACCGCCCCCAAAGCTGGTTTCGAGGCGAATCACTGGAGAGCCAGAATCCTGGCCAGCGAGTCGGCTGAAGACTTCCCGAATTAGGGTCGAAATTCCATCAGTGGGGAAGGTATTGGCAAAAAAGCGATCGGCATTTTGGTACACCTCCGGGGCCGTTCCCCGGACAACGGGGCGAATTTTGGCGGCGAAGAGGTCTTCGGGCAAGGTTCCCTGTAGGAGTTCAGAGCGAGGTTGACAGGTTTCGTAAACGGGGGCAAGTTGGGGCATAAGAGGGCACTCAAGAGCCAGCAGCAGGGAACAGAACTCAAACGATGACTGGCAACTATCCGCTAAGTGAGCGGCTAGGATGGCAAAGGTTTCCTCTGGAGGCTCTGTCCCCTGCTAGAAATTCTACCGCGACCCACTCCCCGGTTGTGCCAAGATGGCAGAAGTCGGACAAATCCATCCTTGATATCCATCCGGGGAGTTAGGCTGTACTGGGTGAGTTGGGGTCAATCCCCGCCTCCCGTAGTTTGGCTTCGAGTTCAGCAATGCGATCGCGGGCCTGTCGTTCTCGCTCAACACTCTCCAAAAACTCACGACCATCGGGATAAAATAGACGCAATCGCTCAGTAGCAAGTTGAAAGCGAATGCCCAAGTGAGGACTCAGCCACTGATCAAGGTCTTCAATAGCAACAAACTCTGACCCATCATCAGACCGTTGCCAGCCGGTACAATCATTACGCCGAGGGTCATAGAGATAGTATTCTTGAACCCCATACCGCTCGTAAAATTTGAACTTTTTATACATTTCCGTCAAGCGATTACCGGGGGAGAGAATTTCAAACACCACCTGCGGGGGAATATTATCTTCTTCCCATTGGCGATACGATCCCCGATCGCCTTTCGGACGACCCAACACCACCAAGACATCGGGGGCTTGACGTAGGCGATTGTTCCCCTCAACAGGATACCAGAGTAAATCCCCAGCAATAAAGACATCCGGGCGATCGCCAAACAGGATTTCTAAGTTCTCCTTGATGGTGACAATCCAGCGAAATTGCAGGGTATTATCCGCCATGGGGCGATCGTCGGATTCTGGGTAGTTTGTAACCTCTGTCAGTATCGAATGAGTCATAAAGCATAGTTTAAGATAGAGATGAACGGCGAGGAATCTAAATCAGACCCATTACCCCTCAAAGGGGTCAATTCCCTGGGCCCGCAACAACTCCGCCAATCGTTCGGCCCGTTGGCGTTCCTGCTGTAATTCAACCTCAGCTTGTTCCGCCCGCTGGCGTTCCGTTTCCGCCCGCTGGCGTTCAATTCTAGCCTGTTCATTTCCGGTTAATAGCAAATTCCCCTGATTATCCCACCAACGCAGCCAAGGCAATTCTACGTTGGCATACTGTCCCTGCCAAATTCCTAATTCAACCCCCATCGGGTCAATGGGGTAATGACCCCGTTCATTCGCCGCCACAACCTCATAATGATTGGCAACGAGGCGATAGACCTCTACACTGGCGTTGCGGACTTCATAGATGGCATAAAACGCCGGACGGATAATTTGCCCATAGACCCAAAACTTGCCCGGTTTTTGGCGGTCTCCAGATAGTTCAGCCACGGGGGTGCGATCGCGTTCTTCGGAACCATCCCCTGAGACAAATTCAATAGCAATCAAAGGCGGAATATACTCCTGCCATAACACATAGGAACGCCTTAATTGTCCATCAAGACTGGGCGGAACGTTGGGAACATAAAACCAGTCGGGACATTCCGCGCCCCGTTCTGGGGGTTCAGTTAGTCGCCAATAAATTCCACAATCTTGACCGATCGCATACTGGTGGTCTGGATGCAGGAGATCGAGGGTTGCCCCGATGGAATCCGTCAGTAAAATACTTTGGGGATGCTCCTGAAAGTTTTTCACGAAAGTACCATCGGAGTCGGGGAGTTGGGTATGGTCGGGAAGGCTGGTAATTCCCAATTCTGAGGATTTGGCGATGGTCATAGTCGCTCATTTCTCATCGCAGGTTATAACCGCTAGTTTAGCATTTTGACAAGATTCCCGAGGTCGATGTCGCAGCCGGAGCATCATGCTGAGTCAGGAACTCGGATGACGACGGTTCGTTCTGGAGCGTCTGTCCCCCCCCGAGCGATTCAAGCGTGACCTATTCCCCACCTGTGCGAAGATAGCAGCAAATCGTCTCTATCGCCCCTAATTCTTCATGAGAGAGCAATTTGCCCAACAGGCCCTGGCCCAACTCCCAAAAATCCTAACTCAGCTCGATCGCAACGCCCATAGCCCCACCTACGGTTGTTTCGATCGCAACTTCTGGCACTATAAAATCATCGACTTTCCCAGTGGAATGTCTCAGGAGTTCGTCTATCCCCTGGCGTTGGCCTACTCCCTCGACATTCCCGATAACCCTTATTATCAAAAACCCATCCTCAGAGAATGGGGGGAAGCGGCGTTAATGTATATGTTAACCAGCGCCCACCGAGACGGCTCTTGTGATGATTATTTTCCCTTTGAACGAGCCGGAGGGGCCACAGCCTTCTCCCTCTTAGCAGGTTTAGAAAGCTACCAACTCCTGCAACTGGACAACTACAAAGTTCTCAAATTCTTTGAAAAACGGGCCGATTGGCTCTCCCATCACAACGAAAGCGGCCAACTCACCAATCACCAGGCCCTCATTGTTCTTTGCTTAGAACTGGCTTCAGGATTGCTACAACAACCCTCAAAATGGGCCCGCGCCAAATCTCGCCGGTTGGAGCGGGTTTTGGAATGGCAAAGTGAGGAAGGCTGGTTTAAGGAGTATGAAGGCTGTGATCCTGGCTATCATACCCTGACCATTTGGTGTTTGGCGAGACTGCAACAGGTGCGATCGCAGCCCGATGACCGACTGCGAGAAGCCCTCACCCGAGCGGTACAGCTCGCCGGCCAGTTCGTCCATCCCGACGGCACCTTTGGCGGCGAATATGGTAGCCGCAACACCTATAACTTCTTCCCCCATGGCTTTGAACTGGTGGGCCAATGGATGCCCTCGGCCTTGAGTATTAATGATCGCTTCCTACAAGGCCTGGCCAAGGGACTCGGTCCCTGTTACGCCGACGATCACATTGTCGGCCATCATACCTGGAATTATCTCCTGGCCTGGCGTGATTTTGTCGGCGATCGCCCCCCCCTTCCCCCCCGCCGCGTCGGACGCACCTACCTCGAAGAAGCTCAAATCCTCATCGACCGTCGCACCAGTCTTCCCCCCCTTCCCCAAGATGTTGAAACCAACGCGCTCCCCGTTGATGCCAAGACACCGAAGGAGGCCACTGTCGAACTCTACATCGCTCTTAACAAAGGGGGAACCTTTAAACTCTTCCGAGATGGTCAACTGGCGGCTTCAGATACACAAATATCCCTAAATGTCAAGTCTGGACGCAAAATCAAGAATGCGGTGGGGCATCTGGTGGGAGAGTATGACCAGGATATCCAAGTCCACGAGATGACAGTGATGGGAAATCTCGGCTGGGCTAAACAGCAACAGATGACCCCATTTAAACTGATGCTGTTGCGAGTGGTGATGCTCAGCTTTGGGCGTTTCTTCCCGAATCTGATTCGGCGAATGTTGCAAGGGATGTTGATTACCGGCAAGAAACCGGCTCCCTATCAACTCAAGCGTCGCTTTAGTTGGGAAAATGGACAATGGGTAGTCACAGACGAACTCACCGGGAGTTCCTGGCGGGATGTCGTTTCGGCGGGGATTGGCTGCGATCAGACATCGATTTATGTGGTAATGAGTCGCACCTTCTCCCTGAATCAGTTACGCTCTTGGATTGATCTGACTGCCGCCATTGAGCAACTTCCTGACAAGGCCCCGCTACGGTTAGAACGGAAACTTTAGGGGCTGAGACACCGATGACGGGAGGCAGAGCCAGGGAACGAGGCAGCAGGCGGAGAGGCTGAAATTATCCCCTCCGCAGGGACAGGAGTGGGGGACTCTTGCCCCCCGTTCCCTGTTCCCTGTTTCCTTCTTCTACGCAAACTTCTGAATCCGGCGTTTGTAACGCAAATCAGCTTTGGCATAAAGTTCGCGCAGTTGCACGGTACGCTCCTTCCAGGCGTTGAGAGTATTCACATCCGGGGATTTCAGATAGGCCTGGAATGCTTGACGCTCGGCGTCCATGAGCCGCTGACAGAGATCCACGGCCTCAACCACCAGGGCATGAGCCTGTTGACCGGGTTTAGCATTGGGGTTGAATGACTTATATAGATATTGCACGAAGTCAATCACCATAAAGCTGCCAACCAGCCCCGGAATGGCAATAATCAGAAATTTAAGTTGGTTCATAGCACAGCTGCACAAATTTATCAACTGACTCAAGAATACCACCATCTCTCAGGGCAGGGAAGTCGTGGCTGTATGAACCGATCCGTTAGCCCCTCGACTCATCTCCCTTGGGTCTCAGTGTTTTTACGTATTTATATTCAGAATTAACACGGATTTGAACCCGGAAAAATTTACGCAAACCACCATAAAACCGCAAGAGTTATATTTAGTTTCTGTAAAAAAAGTCTCTACATTATTAAAATAAAATAAAGAAAACCTGGAGTAATACAGCCTTTGTGCAATAGCTGTATTACTTGCTATACAAGGCTTGTAGGCGGCAACTCATATAGATTTTTAAGGTTAAGCCTGGTTTTTCTGGGCTATTAAATAACCATTTCTAGATTACCAGATCTTGAATATAAATGATAAACTCAAGAGAGGGGGGGGCGACACCGCTTGTCTAAATGTTGGCAGGGATATGTCATATGCTATTTTCCAACCGAGTCACCTGTGATATTGAGTGGCCATCGACGAAAGAGAAGCAACCGTTAACCATAAACGCTAACATTAGCTTAGAAGGCGCGATCGCCTTCCAGGCTCTATTCAATGCCTCCCTGGATGCTATGCTCCTGGCGGATGATAGCGGTCATTACGTTGATGCCAACCCGGTGGCCTGTCGCCTGTTTGGACTCGAGCGTGAGCAAATCATTGGTCGTTGTATCCAAGACTTTGCTGCCATCGAGTTTGACTTTGAGCAGGCTTGGCAAAATTTCTTGAACCAAGGACAGGAGCAGGGACAGTTTTCCCTAGTCCGTCTCGATGGAGAAGTCCGAGAGGTCGACTACACCGCCACAGCCCACTTACTGCCCCATGTCCATCTATCGATCTTGCGGGATATTACCCCAGACTCCCCCCCGCAACCCACATCTGAGGTTTCTGAAGCAGACCATCGCCTCAAACAAATTGCTCGTCATATTCCTGGGGCCATCTATCAGTTCTGTCTTGACGCCGATGGGACCATGTCTTTTCCTTATATCAGTGAGGCAGTTCGAGACATTTATGGCTTGAGTCCCGCCGAGGTTCAACAGGATTGTCGGACTGTGTTTGATATCATTCATCCCAATGACGTCGAACGAGTGAATCAATCGATCCAAGACTCCGCCGCACAACTGAGCCTATGGTCTTGTGAATATCGGGTGAATCACCCCAATGGTCGCCAACTCTGGTTACTCGGACAAGCCATGCCCCAACGAGAGGAGACGGGTCGGATCACTTGGTATGGCTATATCCGAGATATCACGAGTCAGAAAGTGAGCCAACTGGCTCTACAGTCGAGTGAAAATAAATTTCGTAATGTCATTGAAACCCTCAATGACATGGTCTTTATCCTAGACCAAGATAGTAGCTTCAGTTATGTTAGCCCCACCTTTCAAATGGTCATGGGCTATGACTTAATGGATCTCTCCAATCAGCCCTTTAGTGACTTCATTCACCCAGATGACCTCGATAGTTGTCTGACGGGTTTTCAAAAAGCCTTCAACCAGCAAAAGGTGTCCGGGCTAGAGTACCGGGTGTTGCATCAGGATGGTCATTACTATTGGCATCGTGCTAATTTAGCACCCCTTAACAACCCTGAAACACAAGCCAACCAATGTCTGGGAATTTCCAGTTACATTCATGACAGTAAGCACGCGCAATTGGTACTGCAACAGAGTAAGGCTCGGTTGGACTTTGTTCTCAAAGCTGTGGGTGAGGGGACTTGGGAGTGGGATCTACAGACCAATGTTGTGACCTATTCTTCTGAATGGCCTAAACTCTTAGGCTGTGAGGCGGAGGACTTGACGAATAGTTACCAGGATTGGGAGAGTCGCCTCCATCCCGATGACCGAGTTCGCGCCTATGAGGATATGAACCGCTATCTCTGCGGAGAAACGCCCCTCTATGAAAGCGAGCATCGTTTACGCTATGAGGATGGAACCTATAAATGGATTCTTTCTCGCGGCCAGGTCATTGAACGAGATGACGCAGGAAATCCCATCCGATTTATCGGTTTGTTTCGTGATATTTCTGAACGCAAAGCCAATGAAGCCGCGTTAGCTGAACTGACGGCGACTTTGCAACAGGCTCAGGAGGTGGCCCATATTGGTCATTGGTCCTTTGATCTGCTGACTGAACAAATTAGTTGGTCGGCGGAGGTCTTTCGCATTTTTGGTCTCAATCCTGATGAACCCGAACCGAGCTTTTCTGAACATCTCCAACAAATTCATCCGGACGACCGAGAGTATTTTAGCCAGCGAGTGGCAGAAGCTGCGTCAGGACAACCGCAGAACTTTGATTGTGCCATTATCGTCGGGAATCGTGAGACTCGCTATGTCAATAGTCGTATTCAACTTGAGTCCCGGGATGGACAGGTGTTACGGATGTTCGGAACCGTCATGGACATCACGGAGCGTAAAGCTGCTGAGTTAGAGTTAGAACGCTTTTTTACAGTGGGGTTGGATCTGCTCTGTATTGCGGGTCTCGATGGCAGGTTTCGTCGTCTCAACCGTGCTTGGGAAACCACGTTGGGCTACCAGTTACAAGAGTTGGAAGGACAAGCCTTTTTAGAGTTTGTACATCCAGATGATGTGGAGTCAACGTTAGCGGCTCTAGGGGATTTGGATAATTCCAATGTTGTCAATCGTTTTGTCAACCGCTATCGCGATAAACGGGGGAATTATCATTCGATTGAATGGATTGCACGACCTCATGGAGATTTGATTTATGCGGCGGCGCGGGATATTACGGCCCGCTTGGAAACGGAGGCGGCGTTACAAGCGTTAGTCAGCCGCACTCAGCTTCTGAGTACTATCAGTGATGAGATTCGTAATTCCCTCGATCTGCATACGATTGTGCAGAATGCGGTGAATGCGATCGCCGCTGAGCTAGAGGTCGATATTTGTACGTTTGGTTGGTACAAGGATGAGGAAACTCCACCCACATGGCAGGTGGTCAATGAACGAAAAATTGCTGAAATTCCCAGTTGGCTTGGAGTTTATAGTTGGGGAGAGTTTCCAACTTTATTTGAGCATATTCTCGACGATTGCATCTACTGTTTAGATGTTGATGATTGTCAAGATAGGGCTTTGCAGGAGTTTTGTAATCAGTCCGGGATTCATCTCTATTTAGCGTTACCGGTTCATACGGCTTCTGGGCAGATTGGTGGCTTTGAAATGGGGCGAGTTGAGGGCGATCGCCCTTGGGGTGCTAATGAGATTGAGCTACTCGAATCCATCGCCGCTCAGGTGGCGATCGCCATCCAACAAGCTCAACTCTATGAGGAGTCACAACAGAAAACTGAGGCGCTCCAGGCGGCGTATCAGGAACTGCAAGAGACGCAAGTGCAGTTAATTCAAGCCGAGAAAATGTCCAGTTTAGGACAGTTGGTGGGTGGCGTGGCCCATGAGATAAATAATCCGGTGAGCTTTATTTATGGCAATCTAAGCCATCTGGGCGAGTATGTGGAGGATTTACAACAGCTACTCGGGGAGTATCAACGGATGTATGGAACCTCAGACGCGGCGATCGCTGACTGTATCGAGACGATTGACTTAGACTTCTTACAGGAAGATCTCCCCAAAACCTTGGCCTCGATGAAGGTTGGAGCGGAACGAATCCGCGATATTGTCAAGTCCTTACGCACCTTCTCCCGCTTGGATGAGGCAGATTTTAAGGACGTGAATCTACATGAAAACCTAGATAGCACCTTGCTGATTCTGCAAAATCGCCTCAATGGCCGAGGGGGAACGCCAGAAATCGAGGTCATTAAAGACTATGGGAACTTACCCAAGGTGGCCTGCTACAGTGGCTTGCTCAATCAAGTCTTTATGAATCTCCTCATCAACGCCATCGATGCGATCGAGGAACAGCAGCATTCTCAGGCGGCACAGGGAACTTCCCATTATCAAGGCCGACTCGTCCTCTCAACTCGCTTGGAGGAGGAGATGATCTCGATTCAGATTGAAGATAATGGAATCGGTATGACCCCCCAGGTTCAGGAGAAAATTTTTAATCCCTTCTTTACCACCAAACCCATTGGTTCAGGAACCGGGATGGGACTCTCAACCAGCTATCAGATTGTCACCCAGAATCATAAGGGACAGCTTTACTGTAACTCTGTTCCCGGCGAAGGGAGCTGCTTTTTGATTCGCCTTCCCCGTTGAGGACTGCTACTACCAGCGAGTCTCCAATACCCATGAGCCAAAACAGGTTCCTGATGGACTCAGGACTATGCCAAACCCAGTCCAGGCAAGGTTTTTGGCGAATTTACTGACGAATCTAAAAAAGGTGTTATATTTTAGGTGGATTCACGCAAAATGGGTTGAAATAACCTCTCTGAGAGGACATGAGATGCAACGTTGATTCTGACGAACTCCCCAGCGACGGAGAATTGGTCAGAATGTCTTCACTTCAACGACAATTGCTATATCACAGGTAACCTGAGCTTTAACTATGAACATTCCAAAATTTATTGTTGTGGGTGCTCACAAATCCGGAACGTCGTCATTGCATACCTACCTAAACCAGCATCCACAAATTTATTTACCCCCTAAAAAAGGATTAGATCTTCTCTACCGTTTAAAATTTAACGAGCTGGATGAAGCAGGGGAATATCTCACTCAATTTGAAGGAGCCGAATCGGGGCAAGTCATAGGTGAAGTATCAAGTGTTTATTTACATCGAGGAAGTCAGTTTGTTGAGAAAATGAAATACCTATTTCCAGATCTGAAAATTATCGCAATTCTCAGAAATCCCATTGAACGGGCCTATTCCCATGCCCTGTGGGATCATCGCCATCACGCCTACACTCAAGAGGAAATCCATAATCTTGATCAGTATTTTCATCAATCGATTATGACATCCAAAACCTTTTTGAGGCCTGGGCTGTATCACACCCACCTTCAAACTTATTTTTCGCACTTTAGTCGAGACCAGGTCAAGCTTTTTCTGCATGAAGACTTTATCAACAGTCCTCATGATTTTTTTGCAGAAATTTTCGATTTTATCGGAGTTGATCCAGGTTTTTGTCCAGATCGATCATCACGCCTCCATGTCGGCTCTGTTCAGTTGGCTAACCCCTATAGAACCTTGTTAAAAAAAGGTGAATCTCTGAAATCTGTGGCCAAGCCCTTTATTCCTAAGGCAATCCGTCAGTTCATCTGGAAACTACTCTATGCCAAGAGCCATGGACCCAAACCCTCTATGTCTAATCATCTCAGGTCTGAGCTAATCAACTATTTTCATGATGAAGTTATTAATTTGCAACAACTGACAGGATTGGAGGTGTCCCATTGGCTCGATATGCCAGAGAGGGAATCTGCTAAGGGCGGTTAGGGGTATAGGGGAGATGAGGCAGCATCACAAGGGCTAACCCCGAAAACTCATTCCTCGATGCCTTCAGGAATGCCCGAAACCCAGTCTGGGCAACCTTTTCGGTGGATTTACTGACAAATTCAAAAAAGGGTGTTATACTCTATGTAGATTTACGCAAGGTTTACAGGAGGGCGTAATCGCTAACCGCTAACAGGGATAGAAGGCGGTAGCGGTTAGCCCTCTTTCTTTTTTGGGGAAGGCAGTCGGCAAGAGAAGGGAACCGGGAAAAACCTCCCTCTCGCCTTCTTGCCTCCACGATGCTCAGATGAGGCTCATGGCTTGTTGGGCGTCGGTGAGATGTTTGGCTAGGGTTTCTGGGGGGAGGGGACCCCGGAGATGGGCCCAGGGGAGGATGCGATCGCCCTCGTAATCCTGATGCACATAGTCATCTAGGGGGGGGAGTTGTCCTCGTAACTGCTTGAAGGCCCGTTTATAACTGCCGACGGTGTCGCCATAATCCCGTACTAACTCTAACAAGTGCGAGAGACGACGATCGCCCCGAGCAATGAGAGCCTGAATCACTGACCAGTTATAACTCTCCGGGCGAAAGTCCATCCCCTGCGATCTCAAGGCCTTCTCCAACACCTTCAACCGTTTCTTGGCCCGAGGATTCACCCCATAGCCCTGAAACGGGGTATGGGCCTTGGGAACAAAGGTACTACAGCCGAGGGTTAACCGTAATCCCGGAACCTCCCGTTTCAACTGCGTCATCATCTCCACCGTCTGGGTGACATCCTCATCCGTCTCGCCGGGGATGCCCACCATGCCATAGAGTTTAACTCCTCTCAAGCCTCCAGCCTTCGCCTGTTGCGCCGCCTGAACAATCTCCTCATTCTGCAATTTCTTGTTAATCACCCGCCGCAAGCGTTCCGATCCCGTTTCCACCGCAATCGTGATCGATTTAGTTCCCCGCTTGGTCAAAATCTGGGCTAACTTGGGGGTCACCGTATTGGTGCGCACTGAGGCAATACTCAATCGTAGGGCATCGTAGCGGTCTTGATCGAGATAGTCTAACACCGCCTCAAACTCAGGATGTTGGGTAATCGAGGCCCCCAACAGGCCCAGACGGTTACTCACCCCCAACCCCCGTTCAATGGCGGGAATCAAAGACTCCTCTAAACTAGCCGTACGAAAGGGAAGCGTCAGATAACTGGCTAAACAGAAACGGCACATTTCTGGACAACTGCGCACCACCTCCACCATATAGATATTCTCCCAAGCGGCCTGTTGCGTCACCACCGAAGAGGTTGACAGCGTATTCCCCCGATAGGTTTGTTTCTCGACTTGGGGGGGAATCTGAGACTCCCTGGGGGTAATTGAGGCGATCGCCCCCTCGGCACTGTGATAGCGCACCGCATATAAACTGGGAACATAGACCCCCGGAACCTGGGCCAAACGTCGCAGCTGTTCCCCCCGGGAGGCCCCCCGCACCTCCTGACAGGCGTTGAGGAAGTTGGGAATCAAATCCTCCCCATCCCCAAGAAGAATCACATCAAAGAAATCCGCAAAGGGTTCAGGATTAGCCGTCAATACCGGGCCACCGCCAAACACCAGGGGATGGTTCTCATGGCGAAACTCAGATCGTCGGGGAATTTGCAACGACTCCAGCAAACTGAGGATATTGACATAATCGAGTTCCCAAGACAGGGAGAACCCCAACACATCCGCCTCCTCGGGGAGGGGTTCACTGACATCCGTAAACAGGCGACTGACTGAGACATCCTCACGCATGGCGAGGGTGGCCCAAATCACCTGATAGCCGAGGCTGGTGATGCCCACACTGTAGGTATTGGGAAAGGCAAAAATCACCTCTAGGGCGTTCGACTGCGGCGAGACTGGCTCAAACAACAGGCGTTCATCGGCAAAAACAGAAGCATTCACAGGGCTAGATTTATTATCCCAAACATAGATGCCTTCATCTTAACCAGGATTGCTACCGGAACCGAGGCGATCGCCCCGTCCGCCTCTGCGGAATTTCATCGACGTGGGGGAGCGATCGCGTTAGAATAGCCAGGAAGCATACGTCTTTCCCAAACTGTGAATGCTACATCGCAAGCTCTATCAATTCTGCTGTGAAGGTCGTGAAGTCTGTGTCTTTCTACGAGATCAACAACGCTGGATTGATCGCGCCCAAATCATCGATATCGAAGGAGATCTCGTAACCATCCGCTACGAATCCGACGAAGACGACGAAATCTGTGCTTGGGAAGAACTTGTGCGTCTCGACAGCATCGGTTCCGTCAGCCAAAAACTGGCCAGTGTCCCCAAAGGGGGGTTTGAACCCCTAATCGCCGAGGATTGTCCAGACGCAGAGAAGATTCGCAAGAGTCATCCTGAATCCAACTCCGACTAATTCCTAACAGTCCCTCCCTAACCGGGCCGCCTGTGGGCCGCCCGGTTTTCTATACTCCCCCCAGACAGCTCACGTTATCTATTTCCGGGAAACGCCCCCCCTTCGCTTACGGGTGTGGTAAGCTGAAACTCAATGTCGTGCTTCCCAGTTTCTTATGGCTCGCTACACTGCTATTTTCGTTGTAGCCGCTCCAGTCGAGCACGTCAGGCAGATTTTGCCTGAACTCCTCCAAGCGTGCGACTTCGAGCCAATCTACCAGACCGAAGACTACTTTATGGCTCGGGAAACCCCAGGTCGGGTTTCCTTTTCAAAACTGGTCACGGTTGATGTTCTCATCGATGTCCCCCTCGATGAGAAGCCAGAAGTACGGCTGAATTTCGTGGTGAAGAACGAAGAACTGCCCCTGCAAGTGAATAACCACTGTCAGATCATGTTCGAGTCCGTGAAAGCAGCCGTCATTGAAAGTCAACAATGGCAACTCCTAGAAACGGTGTCTGGCTGAATCCACCCCAAACGGCAAAACCCCCAACGTCTCCAGGATGTTGGGGGTTTTCGGGATTAATCGCGAATCTGAACCGGCATCACCAAGTGAATCATCTTGGTTCCCCCTAGGGGGGTGAGAATCACCGGGGAGGTGGCGGTGTTTAACTGAAGTTGAATTTCTGTGGATTGGAGATTACGCAGGGATTCCATGACGTACTTGACATTAAAGGCAATCTCTAGACTCTCGCCAGAAATTTGCGCCGGTAAACATTCCGTTCCACTGCCCACATCGGCCGCATCTACCCCCAGAGTCACCTGTTGACTGCCACTGTCAAAGCTAAACTTGACGATGTTATTTTTGCGGTCAGCAATGACGGCAATGCGTTCAAGGGCGCTGAGAAGGGCGCGGCGATCGAGATTGGCTTGGTTGTCAAATTCTCGGGGAATCAGTTGCCGATAGGCGGGATATGCCCCCTCTAGGGTACGACTGGTAAGGCGACGGTCTGCCACCTCAAACACCGCTTGTCCTTCGTCAATGGAGAGGGTTAAGGGGGTGGGGGTGGCTCGTTTGCCAATGGTACGCTCTAATTCCCGCAGGGCCTGGGCGGGAACCGTGACTTCAAAGACCTCATCATCGCCGAGATTCATGGCGGGGCTATCCCCATCGTTAAGGGCTTCGACGACGGCTAAACGATGACCGTCAGTGGCGGCAAATTCAATGCCATCGGCCCGAACCGCTAGGTGAACGCCCGTTAGGACTTGTTTGGTTTCATCGGAACTGGTGGCAAATAAGGTTCCCCGCAAGCCTTCGAGGAGGGACTCACTGCCGAGTTGGATGACTTTGCCATCTTCAATGGCGGGCAGTTCAGGGAACTCCTCAACACTCATTCCCTGGACTTTATAGGTTCCTGAGAGGGAGGTGAGGGTGGTTTGATAGCTGTCTTCGTGTTGTTCTAGGGTGAGGTCTCCCTCGGGGAGTCGGGAGACAATATCATTGAGGAGTTTGGCGGGGAGGGCCACGTCACCACTGGCCTCGACTTGGGCGGGAAAGCTGGTGCGAATCCCCAGGCTAAGGTCGAAGCCAGTCAGTTGAATCTGTTGCTGTTGGGCATCGGCGGTGAGGCGGATATTGGCTAAAACCGGATGCGTTGGACGGGAGGGAACGGCATGGATGGCTAAGGATAGATGGGTGTTGAGTTCCCCTTGGGTGCAAACCAGTTTCATAGTGGGTCAATTGGAAAAGGGTGCGGGTCAAAATGCAGGCTGTTGCGCAATGGCACAGCCTTAAGAGGGTAACATGAGCCTGTGCGACGCGGTTCGGGAGGCTGGGTGAGATGATGGTGTTGCCATTGAGGGCGATCGCCTCTCAGATTTTACTACTGTTGGTGGCCGTGGCGATCGAGTCAACGGTGTTTCATCGCCGCTTGGCGGTAAGCCGACGCATGGGAGTTCACTATGCCCTCACCCTGGATTTACTCTGTGTGGCCTTGGGTTGGCTAGGCTTCTTTGTCCTTGTTGAGCTGTTTGGCTCTCATCCCTGGATGATTCAGGTGATGGGGTATATTTTCACAGGCCATTTTATCCTGAATCCTGGCCGGGATGGGATTGAGTCGGTATTGGCGGTGGCCACGATTTTGCTCTTCTTTAGTAGCTTTTTTCTAAAAACTCAGGCGTTCTATCACTTGCAACGCTTTAATATCTTTCCATTTGAGAGTGAGGGGTTGTATCAGCAGTTTCAGCGCGCCAAAACCCAACGACTGGTTCGCTATCAGATCCGAGTTGACCAGGATCGGGCGATTTTATTAGCTCATGGCTTGAGTCACGGGGCGATTTTTCTGCTCTTGGTGGTGATGATTCTGGGACTCTAGGTCCGCTGGAGGGAACCAAGATCCAGAAAGCCGCCTCAAGTGGGGCGGCTTCTGACGATGTAGTATGGCATGTTTTACGTGCTTAAAACAGTTTTTTAATCGAACGGGACACTGACGACCGGGGATGAACCGATATGACGACAAGTAAAAGAACCGATTGATTGAAACACCGAGTAGCTTACGCTGTTTCGAGCCAGTCAAAAATGCGATCGAGTTGTTCGAGGTTGATCAGTCCATATTGCCATAACACCATGGGGAAGGCATTGGGGGCGTTTTCTCCCTGGCGTAGGGCCAAATCGATGGAGTTGGAGGGGACCGATAAATCGTCTTGTAAAAAGCGAATCAGTTTGGCGAGCTTGTTAAATTTCATGATCCTAAAATGAGTCCTTTTCCTGGACATCCTTACTATGCAATACATTGACAGGGAACTTTGCGATCGATATAACCCTAACTCTGTGATCTTGATCGCTTTGGGGTGCGATCGCATCACAGGCGGGTTTTCCTGCAAAGCTGCCCCGATTTCTGCGATCCCCACTAGGGTCAAGGTTCAGTCTTTTGGGAGAGGCTGTTCTCCTAAATCCCTGTTAGACCGCAGTCTTTTTCCGAAATTGAACCCGTTACAGAGTCCTAGGGTTCTGGAACAAACCGTCTGTTATTCCGGTAATGTTTAGACCCGTTTCTAATCTCAGTGACACCACTGAGTTAATCCCTAACTTACACCGATTTTCTCCGCAAAGCTGCTGAAAAAAACGACTTAATGGACCTCACCCCAAGAGGAAGGAAGGATTGAAACCCGGAAAGGTTCCCCCAAGTTGAGAGAGTCGGTGAGTGACTCAGTCCCTCAACCTCCCATTCCGACTTTTGCCTGACAGTAGCCAACCTGACTGCCCATTACAGCTAGAGTTCCCAAACGAGAGAACAATCCATCTGGACTCAGGAACATTTCGGGTAAACTTTTCTAAACAGACAGGGAAAAGCAGTATAACACCACTTTTCCCTAACAATCGGGATGACTGGATTCGAACCAGCGGCCCCTTCGTCCCGAACGAAGTGCGCTACCAAGCTGCGCTACATCCCGGCGTTAGATCTTGGATGGGCTAACCATCCTAACACAGGACAGTCTAACACAGACTGAGACAGTTCGTGATTAATTTTGCTGAATCGATGTCGGGGGTCTAGCCCCTGAGCCAAGACCCCATCAACATGGGAGGGTCTCGGCTCCCATGTCAGCTATTGAGTCGTCGCGCCACGAACCCAGACAACCGTTGAGACGAGCGGTTGTCTGACTAGGCTCGCAGCTGCGACGTTGAGCTAGGGGCAGTTGTGGCCGATGCCTATTTCAATTTTTGCTTGATAAAGGCCAGAATCTGGGACACCTGTTTCTTCAAGCCGGCCACTTCTTTCTCCAAACTGGTAACCTTGGCTCGCAATGCGGCGACCTCGTCACCTCCCCCAGTAGCCGCAGCCGCTGGTGCAGCAGACGGCGCAGCGGCAGCAGTCCGAGGTTTTTTGGACTTGGCCATGGCCGCCTTAATGGCCCCGAGAAGCTGTTTCTTCTCAAAGGGCTTCTCAATGAACTCAAAGAACTCAAACGGCTCAGAAATTTTTTCCGTGACCTCTTCCTTGCGGCCCGACATCACCAACAGGGGGATTTTGCGGAGATTAGCGTCGGCCTGAATTTCCTGAAAGACTTCCCAGCCACTTCGTTTCGGCAGCAGGAAGTCCAACATAATCAGGCTGGGCTTATCGGAGTGAATCTTGTTCAAACCTTCTTCGCCGTCCTTGGCTTCGACCACATCGAAGTTCCCGGGAGGCAACATACTCTTAACAGTTTTTTGGATGACACGACTGTCATCAATGACTAAAATTTTGTGACTTGCCACGACTGACTCCTTGAGCGGTGCGCGAAGGGATAGGCTGAGGGATAGATATTTTGCTTTCTAGTGTACCCCACCGGATATAGTCTATCAGGTGGCGCAAACTCGGAGTGGATGCCACAATGAGAAAGACGAATGAGAACGACGGCCGAGGAGGGCGATCGCCCACTCAGGTTCCTCCTTACGGCGGCTCTACTCGATGTGTATCATCACGGACGACGATGGCTGATTTCGATTCCCGCGCCCAACTCCGCGCCGAACTAGCAACGCTTCCCCCCTGGCTACGTCGTCCTCTGGGCCAAGCCAGTCAGATGTCTCGGGTGCAGCGGGTGATTAAACAGCGACAGATTCATACCATCTGCGAGGAGGGCCGCTGTCCCAATCGCGGTGAATGCTACGCCCAAGGAACGGCTACGTTCTTACTGATGGGCCCCACCTGCACTCGCTCCTGTGGCTTTTGTCAGGTGGATAAGGGCCATGCGCCGATGCCCTTAGATCCTCAGGAACCCCAGAAGGTGGCCAACGCCGTTGAGGTGCTGCAATTGCGCTATGTGGTCCTGACGGCGGTGGCCCGGGATGATTTAGCCGATGGGGGGGCAGGTTGGTTCGTGAAAACTATGGCCGCTATTCGAGAGTGCAGCCGTGAGACACAAATCGAAGTTCTGACCCCGGACTTCTGGGGGGGACGGGAGGCGGGAGTCTCACCCGAACGCCTACAACGGCAGCGGATTGAGCAGGTTGTGGCGGCCCAACCGGCCTGTTTTAACCATAATTTGGAGACGGTGCGTCGTTTACAGGGGCCCGTCCGTCGCGGCGCGAAATACGATCGCTCCCTAGAGGTGTTGCGCCAAGTTAAACAGATTGACCCGAACCTGCCCACCAAGTCGGGGTTAATGGTCGGTCACGGGGAACAGGAAGAGGAACTTATCGAGGCCATGGCGGATTTACGGGCCGTGGGCTGCGATCGCCTAACTCTGGGACAATATATGCGTCCCTCCCTAGACCATCTCCCGGTACGTCGCTATTGGCATCCCGAGGACTTCGAGCGTCTGGGGGATATTGCCCGAGAGATGGGCTTTGCTCATGTGCGCTCAGGCCCCCTTGTCCGGAGTTCCTATCACGCCGGAGAGCCAGCGCTAGGCATGGCTACATCAACGTCCTAGCCGTAGGCCATTTCACAGGTTTCTAAGCGAGTCAGGCGGATTTGTGCCAGGGCAAAAACCGTCGGGATAATGCGGGCATAATTGGTGGCTACCGCTCGCCAACAGATATCGGCAAAGAACCAGGCCCATAAGGCCGGCCCCACAACGGCAAACACCGAACGAGTGGCCGTGTAGCGAGCGGTGGCACTGGCCATGCCGCGCCGGGCCATCTGTACTCCCACATAGCCTTTTATCTTGGCGGCGGCCGCTGCACTGCCTTTGAGAGTTTCCTTGGCCAGTTGATGGCGGGCGAACTCCAGGGCAAACTGTCGTGCCAATTGATTGAGCAATAGGGGTCGCAACACCGAATTGACGGCGATCGCACTTCCCCCCTTCAGCAGCCAACCCATGGGATCGCGTTGCACATGGATGGGTAAGGGTTGGGGGAGATCACTTTTGGCTAAGGACTTCTGAACCCGAAGTATCAGGGCCTCTTGGTCAGCCGCCGGGAGTTTATCCCAGGCCCGGCCCATCAAATGGAGAAAAATCTCCGCTTCTAAATCCGTGGTTGAGAGAGATTTAGAATAAGGAATCCGCAGATAGTGACAGACTTGAATTAAGACGCTGCGATAGGAAATTTCCTGACTTTGCCCCCGTAACACCGTCATTCCGTCGGCAGCTAGGAAGCGGAAGCGGTCTTCGAGGGCATCAATCCAACTTTGGCGATCGCGACTTTGTAACTCCAAGGGGTCCACGGGCTTCATATAATCGAGGGGATTGAAGCGTGGGCGGAACAACAAGTCAGTTAATCCCTGAAGTTCGTCCTCCGTGGCCAGTTCTAAGGCTGTTCTCAACTCATCCAAAATAGCATTCCTCCCTCACCTAGTCTCCCAGTCCGACTGGGGGGCTGTGTCAACATGACGTTTGTGTTTTGGCAGTCGTTTGACCCAACCGCTCTTGCCCTTTGATTGTAGCGCCCTCGGCCCATTTCAGCCCTGAGCCTATCCTATGGCCGTGGGTTTAATCCATAGCAACACCCACAACCCCGCTAGGGCCAAGGCAATCAGAAGTGACCAACCCTTAAGGTGAAACTGCATAGCGCTCCATTCCTTGAACTACTGAGTCAAGTCTGACTCATGTCTCTAGTTTACCGTCTTGGTGGCAGGGAAAATTGAGTTCAAATGCCGTGCCTTGCCCCAAGCGCGATCGCACCTTAATCGCGGCCTGATGCGTGGTGAGAATTTGCTGCACAATCGACAGGCCTAACCCCGTTCCTTCCCCGACAGGTTTAGTAGTAAACAGATGTTCAAAGGCTTGTTCCTGCACCCCCTCAGACATCCCACAGCCATTGTCCTCAATACAGACCTGGACATGCTCTTCGCCAACGGGCCGGGCACTGACCTGAATACGATTGGGCTGTTTTTGAATGTCGGCATAACTGCGATCGCGGTTTGTCTCATCGAGGGCATCAATGGCATTGGCAATCAGATTCATAAACACCTGATTTAACTGACTCGGGAAACATTCAATCAGAGGTAAGTTTTCGTCATAGTCCTTCTCCACCAGAATCGCCGGCCGCCACTCGTTGGCTTTGAGGCGGTGTTTGAGAATCAGGAGAGTGCTATCGAGACTTTCGCGCAGGTCAAAGAGACTGGGACTTGTGCCGTCATGGCGCGAGAAGGTGCGTAAACTGCGACTGATGGCCACAATACGCTTCACTCCTGTTTCCATGGAGGTGAGGAGACTGGGGAAGTCCTCCTGGATATAGTCGAGTTCAATGGCCTCGATTTCCTCCTCAATGCGGGGGTCAGGATTGGGGTAACAGTCTTGATAGAGTTGCAGTAACCCCATGACATCCTGAAGATAGTCTCGCGCCGGTTGTAGATTAGCCGAAATGCAGCCAATGGGGTTGTTGATTTCATGAGCCACCCCGGCGACCAGATTGCCCAGGGCTGACATTTTCTCATGTTGAATCAGTTGTAACTGAAGATTTTTCAGATCCTGTAACGAGCCTTCGAGTTGTTGGGCGTAGTCCTGAGACTGACGATATAAGCGGGCATTTTCCAGGGAAATCATGGCTTGAGCGCCTAGGGTTTGCAGAATTTGCACGCGATCGCCCGTAAACGCCCCGGCCACTAAGGAGTTTTCCAAATACAACGCCCCCACCGTCTGAGTGCGATCGCACAGAGGGAGCAGTAGCACGGACTGGGGAGGTCGTCCCTGGCGGGATGAGGGGTCAGCAAAGCGCACATCTCCCGCAAACACAGCCTCACAGCGAGCATCGGCTACCACAATCGGCTCTGCTGAGCGCAGAATCCTCCCCAGCCACAGTCGAGGAATGGTATTCTCCTCAGTCAAGGGATGAGTGCCGGTTTCACATTGGCCCTCCAGGGTATAGCGAGCCGCCGAGACCCAATCTCCCCCATCCCGCCAGAGGAGTGTCGCCGTTTCCGCCCCGGAATGCTCCACAACCGCCGCCATAAGCTTGCTGAGAAGGTCGTCCAAGTCAATAGCACTGGAAATGGCTTGAGAGGCTTCAATCAGAGCCGAGAAATCAATGGAATGGGAAGGGCTGAGGGTGGCATGATGACCATAGGTTTGACCGGAGGTGTCATGGGTGGTGGTGCTGAGATGACCCGGAACTGGTGATACCTGACCTAAGCTGGGCAACTCTTGCCGGTACAACTGTTCTAATTGACGAACCTTTGCCGTGGCGCCCCAACGGACATAGCCATAATAGGCATCGGTGATGTAGGTTCGGGCAATTTTATGACGCTGCCGTTGACGATAGAAGCCGGCGGCTCGTTCATTGGCAAGGGCTTCGAGATAGAGTACGTCGGACTGTTGGGCCTGCTCAATGGCTCGATCATAGGCGGCCATGGCCTCTAGATCCTCTCCCTGGCAGCGGGCCTGTTCTGCCTGCAAGAGGCTCAAATGGGGCCCATGATTGGTGGGGCTAGCCTGGGCAAAGCTCTCAACTTGGGCTTTGAGGGTTATGGCCTCAGACCAATGGGGGCAGTTTTCTCGGTCCTGTCCCTGACGACGACTGGCATCGAAGTGGGCCAGACTTCCATAGACGAACCAGAGGGAGAATTGATAGGTGGCGATCGCGCTGTTAAGATAGGGACGAGCCTGTTGGCAATAGCTCACAGCAGCGTCCATGTCATCAAAGAGACAGGCTAAATAGAGTTTTTGCAGAAACAGATAGAAAATCAGTCCTCCCTCACCGGTCTTTTGGTATTGGGGCAGTTCTTGCCGCTCATCATAGACAGATCCCACCAGTTCTAAAGGAGATGGAGATTTTCCCATAAGGTTGTCCACAGCCTGATGGGCGATGGAATGCCATTTGAGACTGGTTTTCTGGTTGAGTTTGGTGACCGCTTGGCGGTAGCGTTGGAAGTCCTCTGCTACATCGTCCAGGGGACGGACACTTAGAAAGCCATGAATGCAGTAATGGTTAATACAGTAGCCCGCGAACTCGAAATCGCCGCTGTCAATTCCCGCCTGATAGCCTCGTAACAGTCCCGCAAAGGTGTCACTCAGAGGAGCATTCCAATGACGAATAAAGGCTTCGACTAGGAGATCAACTTTGGCGAGAAATTCCTTGGCTTCAAACCGCTCAATGATAGCTAGGGCGGCGTCTTTGGCATCATGGCCCCGAGCATAGTCTCCCCAGAGACCACAGCAGAAGAGACCAAAGGCGGCAAAGACATAGGAACTGGTACTACAGACTCCCGAGGTGAGAATCTGTTGCAGCAGTTTCAGAATGAGGAGTTGGTAGAGATTGGGGCGGGCAATGTAGGCTGAGGCGGCAATCCGTAAGGCGATGCGACGACTGGCCAGTTCATAGGGATCGTCGACGAGGGGCAGGTTGATTAAGGCGGTGATATCTGTTGCCCTCATTTGGCCCAGAATATTCTCTAGAATGCCCTCGGTGGAGTGCTCATCGGGGTATTCAGCCATGGAGAGTCCTAATTTCCCTAAGATGTGAATCCCGGTGTCAATAGCGGCGTTGAGGTTGTTGCGCGCAACATGGACTTGAATCCAGACTTCGTAGAGGGGAATGGTATCGAGGATGTCTTGGGCTTGCTCAATGGCCAGCTTGATGAGTTGTTCGGCGGCGGTAAACTCGCCAATGGCAAAGGCACTTTCGGCGGCGAGTTGATGTAGGCTCAGGCTGAGAGGGTAGAGAGTGGTGGTTGGGGGAGAGTGCGATGGAGTCCAGGGTTGGTCTAGGAGTTTGAGGGCGGTTTGACTGTAGCTAAAGGCGGCGGCATGAGCGGTGGCGGCTTGGGCCCGCCGTGCGGCACTGAGATTGAGCTGGATGACCTGGAGGCGTTCGTTATTGTCTTGGAGACTGTCCCAGGCGCTATTGTAGTGATGGACGATATCGAAGAGGCGATCGCCACTGTCGGGGTTGGGGCTGGCCTGGACTAACAGCCGTGCGATTTGATGGTGCAGAGGTGGCCGTTGTTCTGGGGGGATGGAGCTATGGGCCGCTTGTTGGATGCGATCGTGCCGGAAGAGATAGGAGGCTTGCTGGGCTATCGCCTCGTCGCAACTGCTGGCCCCTTGATAGAATTTGGAGGCTTCGTTGGCGGGAATAATCAGTTCGGCTTCTAGGGCGGGCCAGAGTTGGCGGGCGACTTGACAGGGGGATTGTTGGGCGACGGTGGCGAGGGTGCTGAGGTCGAAGTGATTGCCGATACAGGCGGCAATTTGCAGCAGGGTTTGACAGGAGGGGGGCAGTTGTTGCAGTTTCTGACTCAGGAGTTCTACGACATTGTCGGTCAGGGCCAGGGTGCGGGCTAAACCTAGGTGATAGGCCCAGGTTCCCGTCTCAGGGTTAAAGGCGATCGCCCCTCGCTCGTATAGGGTTTTGAGGAGTTGGTTGACGAAGAAGGGGTTGCCCTGGCTGTTGTCGTAGAGGAGGTCGGCCAGGGGTTGGCTGTCGGGGCGATCGCGATGGAGGGTGAGGGCGGTTAAACGACTGACATCATCGCGATCGAGGGGCCCTAGGGTGAGGGTTTCAATGCGGCTGGTTTTGGCAATTTTGGCTAGGGAGAGAAGGAGGGGATGACCGGGGCCGACTTCGTTATCTCGATAGGTGCCAATGGTGAGTAGGGGATAGTTTTGGGATTCGGCGAGGAGTCGTTCTAGGAGGTTTAGGGAGGCGGAGTCTGCCCATTGTAGGTCATCGAGAAACAGGACTAGGGGGCGATCGCCGGCGACGGCCCCGCGCACAAAGTCCCCAAAGGCTAGGTTGAAGCGATTGTCTCGCTGCATGGGGGACAAGTCCGGTTCCGGGGGCATCTCGCCAATGAGATCGACGAGTTCGGGAACGGTCTCTAGGAGAATCCCACCGTGATCGCCTAAGCGATCTCGAAGGCGCGATCGCCAGGCGGCTAATTCCTGGGGGCCGGCGGCGGCCACTTGTTCGACCAGTTCCCGAAAGGCTTGCACAAAGCCACTGAGGGGACTGTTGCCTTGGAGTAAGTCAAATTTGCCTTGAATGAAATAGCCGTTTTTCTGGGCGATGGGACGGTGGACTTCGTTGACGAGCGAGGTTTTGCCAATTCCGGAATACCCGGCGACGAGAGTTAGACAGGAGTTTCCCTGACTGGCATAGTCAAAGGCATCGAGGAGGGTTTGTACTTCCGCTTCTCGGCCATAGAGGACTTCGGGAATGACGAAGCGATCGCTCCAATCGGAGCTGCCAATGGTAAATTGAATCGGCTCTCGGGGATGTTCCTGCCAGCATTCCTGACAATGGTGTAAGTCTCGCTGCAAGCCGCCGGCACTTTGATAGCGATCTTCGGGGTTTTTGGCCATGAGCTTGTTGACAATCGCTTCTAAGGCTTCGGGTAACTCTGGTCTGAGCGATCGCAGCGGGGGTGGGGTTCGCGCCAGGTGAGCGTACACCAGTTCGGCGGCATCGGTTTGTGGGAAGGGCAGTTGTCCGGTTAACAGCTCAAAGAAGGTTACGCCTAAGGAATAGAAATCGCTGCGATAGTCAAGGCTGCGATTCATGCGCCCGGTTTGTTCGGGGGAGAGATAGGCGAGGGTCCCTTCTAGGCGGCCCAATGACTGTAATTGTTGCCGTTCCCGGGGGAGACGTGAGGCAATACTAAAATCGGCGATGTAAATTTTTCCGGTTTCTTTTTCCAGGATTAGGTTTGAGGGTTTGATGTCTTTATGAATGACCGATTGCTGGTGAATATTTTCCAGAACCCGAACAATTCGACGACTGACGGCCAAAAATTGCCCCAAGGGCAGGGGTTGGCCCTGGCAGTCGTCGGCAAGGGATATGCCATGAATATTTTCGAGAACGAGGAAATGCCCCCGGTCAAAGGTTTTGAGGGCCAGGGGACGGACAATGCCCTCGCCCTGTAACTCCTGAGCTAGGGCATATTGATTCCGTAGTTTGGCTAATTGAGCCACACTAGGATAGGCACAGTTGGAGAGTTTGATGGCCACCTCAGGCCCATCTAGACCGGCTCCAACTTCCAGAGCACTATAGACAATTGAGTTAGGACTGCGGTGTAAAGTTTTAGTAACACGATATCCGAAGTCTTGCAGTTGCAAAAGACTATCCATGGGACAATACGGCTCTGGAGGATTATGAATTAATAGGAGGCTGGGGATATCGAACTAGCGATATTCGTCCTATATAATGTGTCTGCTTTGCTCGAGTAGAGGAACCCACTGCCCTTTCCTGACCACTGGAGAGAGCTGGGATAAAGACAGGTCACAAGGAATTGAGGCTCAGCTTAGGTCCTCAATTCCTCAATGGCTTAATGGGTGATGTTTCAGATCGCAACGGTCAACTTAATCCCCATTTTAGTGTAGTTGCGCCGTTGGCAATCTGCAAGGTGAAGGCAGGTTGATGCCTCTCCTCTGAGTGTAGCAGTTGGGTCGATTGTATCAAAACCGGCAAAAAAATGCCCAGTAGCGAAGGATAGCTTGGACAGGGTATGTGAGGGAAAATAAGAGTCTGAGATTGCCCAAAAATCACCCAAAATCAGCAAATTTGAGATGGTCTGCCCAGACGTAAAAGGTCACAATTCTGGGCCATCAATGGCTACTTTGCCCAGGATACGTCTTAAGTTTAAGATTATCTAAGAAATATTAAACTTAAGGGCACAACGCCATATTATATGCTAAGGAACTATCTACTCGGCTAGGACGAGGGGGATCTGAATATCCACAACCGAGAGTCCATTCTCAGCCGGGGAGGCGGTGATGCCGATGGCTTGTATGGTCTCTAAAAGGATGATGGTCTCGGGGGTTAATAGTTCTTGGGTTTGCAGCATCACCAAGTCCACCGCGTTACGCATCCCCTCCACATTGGCAAAGATGAGGCCGGCGTTGCTGTCTGGGAACTGGTTTCGTAGGTCGGCGAAGGTGGAGTTTTCCGCTAAACTCCTCTGGGGAGGACTGAGAAATAGGTCAACCATAGGACGAGTGACTCCCAAGGCCAACAGATCCGGTTCTAGCCAACTGTAGCCGAGGAGGGTTTCCCCCTGAACGCCGAAAAAGGATAACTTCCATTCCGTGAGGGAACGGCCTTGAATGGAACTAGACTCAACCCGTATGGGTAAGTTTAGGCCCCGTTGAACGAGGCCGCCGAGTTTGGTTAGGGTATTGTCCAGGGTAGTGCGATCGCTGCTTTCGACAAAGGCCATTCCCCCCACGCCGATGGCTGCTGACAGTCCCTGGCCCCCGCCGGGGTTAGGAATTACCCCCGCTGCAACGGTTCCATCGAGGGGGGCGAAAATATCGCGATCGAGATCGAAGCCTAACTGGGTGGCCCCACTCCGTAACTCCCCTAATAGCTGTCGTCCACTGGAGGTTTCTTCCATCCAGGTGGTCCATTGAGTCCAGGTGCGATCGAGGTGACTCCCTTCCACAACGGCCAGGGTGGTTTCTGGGAAGCGATCGAGGCGGGATTGGGAGAGGGGTTGCATCCCAGGGGAGGCGGTAGGAGAATCCCCCGCCGCAATTAGGGTACGGGCCTGTAATCCGATATCGGTGACGCCAATTCCCGTCACTAGGGCCGTTGGAGACTCGTCGAGGGAAATATCTCTGGGGGAGGGTTCCCCATCGAGTTGTTGGAGATTCCCCAGATTGCTGATATAGGTCTGAATCAGGGGTTGGTCGACAGGTTGCGATCGCAACAGATCCTTAAGATGATCCTGTTGGGCCAAGGACGACCCATCTTGGTCGGTATCAATGGCCGCTTTGATAGTCTCAGGAGACTCGGCGATGGCCAGATAGTCCCCCAATACCGCCAAACTATAGGATTGAGGCTGAGGATTGCCGCGAGTTAGAGTGACCGTTGAGATAGTGGTGTTGCGATAGGTTTGTTCCTGAATCTCTTGGTCTTGAGTGCGTCTGACTCGATTGGCAAAGGCCATCGCCTGTAGTTTATCCCGAATCCCCACGATCGCCAGCAAGGACTCAGACCCAGACTCAGACTCAGACTCAGACTGGGGGACGAGGGCTAACATCACATTGCCAATCCAGGGTCTTAGGTCTCGATTAAAGTCTAACTGAGTTGCGTCTAGGAGGTCTTGTTGTAACTGGGTAATTTGGCCGTCCATCCAGGTTTGAGCCTCTGGAGTCCCAAAACGCCGTAAGGACTCCCAGGCGGTGGGGTCCATGTCAATATAGGCAGCCATCACCGCGTCATGGGGAACGGTTTGGGCCCCGTCTAGGGGAGTTTGGAGGGGAGTGGGCCGTAGGCGTAACCAGCCATAGGCGATCGCCCCAGTGGCGAGGAGAACCGTGGCGGCGATGGTGATAGGGCCCCGTAGGCGAGGACTGGTTTTAGACTCTTGGGCGTGTTTCATAGGAGACCTCAGGATGGGCGTTGCAAATCGCCGATGGGTTGCATCCCTGACCCCGTTGACGGCGTTAGGGAGGACGCAAGTCAGTACACTAAGGACAGGGAGCGATCGCCACCCCCAGGGCCGACGGACCCACGACGGTGTCTGGGAACGACTCACCAGTGGGTTGGGCGATCGCCTCGGTCTACGATAACCTGTTCACTTTCTGCGCCTGACTTCTCTTTCTAATTTGCATGATGTCCAATCTCTATTTTGACTCTAACAGCAACGCCTTCGAACTTCCCGGCGCACGTCCTCATTACATTCCTGATCGTCCGGGACAGGTCGACCATATTTTCCTAGATTTAGTTTTAAACATCCCCAAACAGCGATTTTCTGGAACTTGCCAGATCCAGTTAACCCCCATACGGGCGGGAATCACTCAGCTACAACTCGATGCGATGCAACTGAACATCAAAGGGGTTGAGGTGAACAACCAGCCTCAAGTCTTCCATGCAGACGGCGAAACCCTCACCATTGAGTTGAGTGACCCCACCAGTCCTGAGACTCCCCTAGTTCTCAAGATTGACTATAGCGTTAAACAACCCCGCCGGGGCTTGTATTTCGTTGCCCCCACGGAGGCGGAACCGGATAAACCCACCCAAGTTTGGACTCAGGGGGAAGATGAAGATTCCCGCTTTTGGTTTCCCTGTTTCGACTATCCTGGACAGTTGGCTACTTCCGAGATTCGTGTGCGGGTTCCCCAAGATTTCCTGGCCATTTCTAATGGAGAACTTCTCAGTCGCCAGGAGGAGGGGGAGGAGGCTATCTATCATTGGAAACAGGCCCAAGTCCATCCCACCTATCTGATGACCTTGGCGGTGGGTCGTTTTGCCGAGATTCGCGATGAGTGGCATGGCAAGCCCATTACCTATTATGTGGAACGCGATCGCGTTGACGATGGTAAACGCACCATGGGCAAAACTCCCCGCATGGTGGAATTTTTTAGTAATGCCTTTGGCTACGACTATCCCTATCCCAAATATGCCCAAGTCTGTGTCGCGGACTTCATTTTTGGGGGCATGGAAAACACCTCGACAACTTTATTAACCGATCGCTGTCTCCTGGATGAACGGGCGGCGATCGACAATGAACGCAGTGAAAGCCTGGTGGCCCATGAGTTGGCTCACCAATGGTTTGGCGATTTGTTGGTGATTGAACATTGGTCTCAGGCTTGGATTAAGGAAGGGATGGCCTCCTATGCGGAGGTGTTGTGGACAGAATATGAATATGGCCATGATGCTGGGGCCTATTATCTGTTGCAAGAGGCCCGTAGCTATCTCGATGAAGACAAACGCCGCTATCGTCGCCCCATTGTCACCAACGTCTATCGCGAACCCATTGAGTTGTACGATCGCCACCTCTATGAGAAGGGGGCTTGTGTCTATCATATGTTGCGTTGTGAGTTGGGTGAGGCGTTATTCTTTAAGGCGATCGCCCATTTTGTCAATCAGAACGCTCATGCAACGGTGGGAACGGTGGACTTGTTGCGGGCCATTTCCGAGTCCACAGGGCGCAATTTACAGGGGTTATTTGACCAATATGTTTTCCGAGGCGGTCATCCTGATTTTGAGGTCAGCTACAGTTGGGACAAAGAGGGCAACATTGCCAAGGTGACGGTGAAGCAAACCCAAGCCAAGGAGGGGAATACACTGTATGACCGCAATTTGTTTGATCTGAATGTTCCCATCGCCTTCGGCTACGAAGACGACACCGCCCAACGCTTTAATCTGCATCTGTGCGAACCGGAACAGACCTTTTATTTTGGCCTGCCGCAAAAACCCAGTTATGTGACCTTTGATGTGGGCAATACGGTTCTCAAAACCCTGAAACTGAAGTATCCTCTACCCAATCTCATCGCCCAGTTAACCCAAGACGATGATCCCATCTCCCGCATTTATGCCGCCGAAGCCCTGGCCAAAGAGGGCAGTTTACAGGCAGTGGAAGCCCTAGCGAAAGCCCTCAAATGCGAGCCATTTTGGGGGGTACGGGTTGAGATAGCGGGGCAGTTGTCTAAAATCAACCTTGACCAAGCGTTTGATGGCTTACTGGCGGGATTACAGGATGAAAATTCGCGAGTTCGTCGGGCGGTGGTGAATGGTTTAGCGAAGGTGAAAACCCGGGCCAGTTACAAGGCCGTCAAGTCTATCTTGAAACAGGGGGATGCCAGTTATCTCGTGGAAGCCGCCGCCGCCAAAGCCCTCGGGGTGATTGCGGCGAAACTCCCTGACGGGAAACCCAAACCGAAGAAAGCCATTGCGCGTCTGAAAACGGTCTTGGACACTAAGGCCGGTTGGAATGAGGTGGTTCGTTTGGGGGCGATCGCGGGCCTGAGTCAGTTCAAATGCGAAGCGGAGGCGTTGGATCTGATCCTCGATTATACCGATAGTCGGGTTCCCCAGTCCTTGCGGTTAGGGGCAATTCGCGCCCTGGGGACGGTTTCGACGGGACAATCTCCGGCGGATGTTGAGCGGATTCTTACCCGCTTGGAACAGTTGGCCCGGGAGGACTTCTTCTTAACCCAACGTTCGGTGGTGGTGGCGTTGAAGTCCATGGACACCTCGGGGGCGATCGCGATTCTACAAGGGATTGCCGAACAAACGGCTGATGGCCGCATTGTTCGGGTGGCCGAGGAGGCGATCGAGGCGGTGGAGAAAAACATCGGAACGGACAAGGCTGTGACGGGCCTACGTCGGGAGTTGGACAAGGTGAAGAAACTCAATCGAGAACTTCTCAGTCGTCTGGAGGCCCTGGAGGCGAAATCGGAGAAGTCGTAATGGCCCGGTTATTCTGAATAGCCAATCTCTGTAAGGGCGAACGGTGTTCGCCGAGCGATAGTCGAGGTGCTGTTCGCCCTTACCCCGGAAAGTTTGGGGAGGTTTGACTGTTGAGGAGATGAGGAAATGAACTGAGCGATCGCCTTGGTGTTAAGGTCGATTTGGTTATGAGAAACGGTCTCAAACCTCATATCGGCGATCGTATTCTCGCAGAAGTTAATCACATTTCGGAGGAACTGCGATGACCCCAACCCATCCCAATCTCTCTCAGACGGCGATCGCCCTACGTCCCAATCTCACGGTCGATCGCCAACAACTTAGGGACCTGTGCGATCGCTGGCAGATTACCAAACTCGACCTTTTCGGTTCTGTCTTGCGCGACGACTTCCGCCCCGATAGTGACATCGATGTACTGGCCACATTTGCCGATACGGCTCGAATCACCTTTTTCGACCTCGACCACATTGAACGAGAACTCAGCCTTTTGTTTGATAATCGCCCCGTCGATCTGGTGACTCGCCGGGCGATCGAACAGAGTCATAACTATCTCCGTCGCGCCGCTATCCTCGGAACCGCTCAACCGTTTTATCCTGAATTATGACTGACCGTGATCGCCAATCCCTTCTCGATATTGCCTACTGCGCCGATCAGGTTCAACAGTACCTCAGTGACAAAACCCAGGCCGAACTCGAACAAGACACAATGCGACAAGATGCGATCGTTCGCCGCCTCGAAATTGTCGGTGAAGCTGCCCGCCGCCTGTCTGATGATGCTCGTAACGAACTCAGTCACCTTCGCTGGAGTCAGATCATCGGAATGCAAGACATCATAATTCATCAGTGCGATCGCATTGATCTCGATTTCCTGTGGCAAGTCACGACGAACGACCTACCCCAGCTTGCCCACCAACTCGCCCCTCACCTGCCCGATCGCCCATGAGTGCCGAATACTCCGAAGATACCCTCATTCAAGAAACCACTGCCCCCCGATAGGTGACGGTTCGGGAACCGAGGTACAACTGTTCGAGGAGGGTGTAGCCGGGAAGGTGAAGGAACGCAGGGGACATTGTGAGTTTGAAAACGCGATAATCTGAGCAGAGTTGATCTCGACTTTAACAGAGACGTTGGGGTTGCGTCCTCTCTCGGGTTTGAGGGGGGTGGGCTAGTCTTGTGGATTTAGCAGGCTAGGGGTTAAGCCGATCGTAACGGACTACGTCAAATCGACTTGCGGATTGGATTTCTACAACGGGCAAGACGACCTCGAATGTCTCGGCATAGTCACCCACTTCGACTGGGCGATCTCTTGGAGGGCTGTTTGGCTGACTACGCTCCTGAATCATGGCTTCATAGGCGTCGATGTATGGGGTGGTTAAGACTAAGGTTTTATCGTCTTCTTTGCGATAGCCACTGAAAAATGGCAGTAGTTGGATGTACTTTCTATCTACTGCGGGGTTGTAGGCAACAGTAGTGATGCCAATATAAACCTTGCCACTCTTTAGGGTTAATAATAGTAGTTTTGTCTCTCGAATTGCTTTATCACATAGAATCTCAAAGACATCATTCTGAGATTTTATTGCTTTGATTCTATGATATTCAGCATCAGTTAATAGGTTTAAAGGAAGCCAGGCTAATCCACCAAGAATAAAGGCAAGAATCAAAATATCAAAGTACTCAATTTTAATCCAGGATTGCCAGATTTGATTGAGTGAAACTCCGTAAAATTGACCAATTCCCACAAGGACAATGGCGAGTAGCAGAAAAACTGTTCCAGCAATTGAAGCGGTGAGTGTTAAACGATTTCCTGAGTATCTTGAGGCTTGGTATTTAGTTCGATTCCAATTTATTATAAAAATGTATCCTCCTAAAAGAGGGAGAAGAAATAAGTTAAAAGGTATTAATTATCTAAACTAGAGTTGTCTTGATGGTTTTGTCGTTTTTCTTTCAGCCGCTTGAATAGTTTTGAGTCGAGCGCCTTTTTGATTTGTTCTCGACCGGCTTCGCTGTTAAAAATGTCAGCGGCACGAACGTAAGATGTTCCATCTTTGGTGTGAAAAACAGGCGGTTTTTTATATTTGGCTGCCATGATCTTCGATATTAAGGGATATAGTTTCGACAATTATATAGGGCTTGCTGAAAAAGTTACCAAAAGGTAGGGGGTAAAATGCACAAGAAGCTGGTCTTCTTAAAAGATAACCCCAACTTCACTCAACTCATTCACGTCATAACTCAAGTTTATGGGTTTTGAAAAAATCATGAGGTTTTGGAAAAGTTGACACAAAAAAGGACAGTAAAACTGCCTAAGCAGTTTCACCAGGTTCATCACTAAAAATGTGAGAGCTATGGAGGTTTCCGAAGTATTAGGAAGTTTAGCCATAACACGGTTCAAGCTAAATCTTCTTTTGGCTTGTCCAAATTTACCCTCAATTTCATTGCGAATACGCTCGTCTTCCTGAGCTTGTTTTTTGGCGGTTCGGCTGCTCGTTTTGGGAGGTCTTCCCAAAGGTGGGCCACTGAGTCGAATTCCTCTTTCTTTACACCAGGCTCGATTCGCTCGAGTTCGATAAATTCGATCAGCGTGAAGGGATTCAGGGTAAACTCCTGTATAGTCTTTGTAGGCTTCTACTTGTGAGATTAAATCTCCACTCTCATTATAGTTATCCCAACTAATTCTTTCTAGGAGTACATATCCTTCTACACAACTGACTGACAACTTAGCTCCAAATTCTGTCGGACTTCCTGCCTTGCCTCTGACGATTGGACGAAGATGAGGTTGTGTTAGACTAACGATACGATTTTCAATTCTATTTTCATTGTTTGACCACAAACACTGCTGTTGACGGGTTATTTCACTAGAGACCAATAATTTCCTGTATTCCGCTCTGTTTAAGCCTTCTAGGCTAGCACCTTCTTCGAGCAATTTCTCAATATGTCCAAAGTTTCGTTTGAGGTATTGGAGTTGTTTCTTGACAGCATGTCTTCTGTCTTTTCGAGAAGGTTTCCTCTTTTTGGCAAATTTCAAATACTCTTTTCGGGCGAGTTTGCGGTGGGTTCTGGGTTTTTGAGTCAGTTTGCCTTTCAGAGATTTGTATAAAACGTCTATGACCAACTCGGTGATTTTCCTGGCTTGATTTAACAGCGCGACATCGGTGGGGTATTGGATATCGGCTGGTGCTACGGTTGCATCAATTAATAGTTTGCCTCTATTTTCTTTTTTTTTTTCGGCTTCTTCTGACTTTTTTGGGCTGACCACCTCCTCCTGAAATCCTCGACCTTGCTGGACAATTTTTTGATTGATTCTTTGAAGCAGAGTTTGACCAATCCTTTGCCGAAAATGAACCATCATTGACGCGTCGAAAGGAGCTTCATCTTGATACCTCTTTTCTCCAATAAAATACTGCAAGTAAGGGTTCTCCTTAATCTGCTCGACGGTTTCTCGGTCGCTAATTCCCAATTTTTCTTTGATAATCAAAGCCCCCAGTGCCATACGAAAGGGTTTAGCTGGCGCTCCCATTTCTTCGGAGAAATTCTGGGCATATTCTTCCTCAAATTCTGACCAGGGAATTAGGCTTGCCAGAACCACCCAACGATTTTCTACACACAACTGTCCCTCAAAGGGAAGTTCAAAGGCTTCATCGGGTGAGTCGGGATTTTGTGATTTTCGATACATTTTATTGTTCCGGATGCACGGTAGTTTCCCATTGTACCTCTTTTTTGAGGTTTTTGACGCCAGCTCCAAACCCTTCTAAGCCTCACCCTGTAAGCTTTCCACCTCTTTTCAGCAAGCCCTATGAAGACGCAGGAGTCGCTGAGTATTGGATTGTCGATGTGGAAAATGCCCAAGTCTTGGCCTATCAAATGAGCGATCGCGGTAGTCTGAGAATTGACCCTTCCCTCATCTTTCCCGGACTGGACATCGCCATTCTCAATGAAACCCTACAACGCAGCCGCCATCAGGATCAGTCTCAGGTAGGGGCCGGGTTAATGGCCCAGTTTCACCCGGAAACTTAATGACGAATTAAGCCACAATTCCCGCTCAATTCACCGTGACAGCGGCAGCCGAATCGTCAGATCCGTTCCCACTCCCACCTGAGACTCACAGGTAATCGAACCGCCATGACGGGAGATAATCGCATAACTCACCGATAGCCCTAATCCCGTCCCCTGTCCCACAGCTTTCGTGGTAAAAAATGGCTCAAAAATATGCGCTTTAATCCCCTCCGGAATGCCATTCCCATTATCGGAAATTGTCACCTCAATAAACCCCGACTCAACCCACCGAGTTTGAATGCGAATTGTGGGGCGATCGCCGGTTTTTTGTCCAGTTTTCCGAAAATCCTGTAAGGCATCAATGGCATTACTTAACAGACCTAAAAACACTTGATTGATTTGACTAGCATAACAGGATAATTTAGGAAGAGTTCCATACTCCTTCACTACCACAATGGGAGCCGTTTTAGACCCTCCTTCTAACCGTTGTTGTAACACCATCAAGGTGCTTTCGAGTCCTTCATGTAAGTCCACCGTTTTCACATCCGACTCATCCAAGCGGGAAAAATTACGCAGATTGAGGATAATCGTTCTAATGCGATCGCTGCCTGAGCGCATCGACCTAAATAAATCCTCATAATCTTGCCCAATAAAATCAAACTCAATCTGCTCCATCACCTCTTGCACCACCCCATTCTCTTGGGGAAATTCCTGTTGATAACAGGCCACCAAACGCAATAAATCCTTAATATATTGCTCAGCATAGCTTAAATTGCCATAAATAAAATTGATGGGATTATTGATTTCATGGGCAATTCCCCCCACCAATTGACCCAAGGCTGACATTTTTTCACTTTGAATCAATTGGGCTTGGGTTTGTTGTAAATTGGTGAGTGTTGCTTCCAAATCCAGAGCTTTTTGACGCAGAGCCTGGGTTTTGCGCTCCACTTCCACTTCTAAGCGATGGGAATACTCGGCCACTTGCTGATAAAGACGGGCATTTTGAATGGAGATGGCCCCTTGACTGGCTAAGATCTCTAACATTTCCAGGCGATCCCCTCCGCCATTCGCTCCGCCCGTAAACGCCCCAATCGTCTGCTGATTCTCCAAATACAGTACCCCCATCAGGCTGCCCTGTCGCAGAATCGGAAGCCCCATCAAACTCTTAACTTGCCGTTCCCTGACATAGCGATCGCCCCCCAAACGCGGATGCACGACAGCATTGGCAATCACCGTCGGTTTGAGACTCCGACGCACCGTATGAACCAGGGTTGCGGCAATCTCCGTATACTCCGAGAGGGGAAGCGACTCTACCCGAGGGGCTACCTCCAACGTCGCCATGGCCTCAATCCACCAGTCACTCCCCTGAGGCATCAAGAGTAACGCCTTATCCGCCCCAGCCGTCTTGAGAACAATCTCTAGCAGCTTCGCCAGCAGTGAGTTGAGGTTCATCTCACCCGAAAGGCTTTGGGAGGCCTTCAACACGCTAGCTAAATCCAAACCGGCGCAGAAACGGCTACTATCTGAACTGGCGGTTTGACTGCCGCTGCTTTGACTGATGCTAATCGACTGATTCCCTAACACCGTCTCCGTCATCGACAATGGCGGCCGCTGAGGATTGAGAATCGCCGCCAACAAGCGAGGATAGCGGCGTTCCAAGTCCAGCACTTTCGTCTTCGCCCCCCAATAGACATAGCCATAATAGGCATCCGTCAGATACACCTGGGCGATTTTCTCCTTGCCCCAATTCCGATAAAACAAGGCGGCCCGTTCACAAGCCAGGGCTTCCTCCTGGGGATATTCGGCGGCCTTAGCGGCGGCGATCGCCCCATCATAGGCCTCGATCGCCGCCGTGGTGTCTCCCAATACCCGATACCGTTCCGCTTCCACTAACTGCACCTTATGCAGAAAATTCACCGGGGCCGACTCCGCCCAGCGTTGCAATTTTGCCTGATTCTCCTGAACTCTCCCTAAAATCTCCGCTTGTTCTGTTGGAGTGCGCTCACGATAAGCCGCTAATTGCACCAACGAGTCATAGAAATAAAATACAGACCCAAAATAAAGCCCAGGAACCCCGTCAATATAAGGCTTTGCTAAATCTGCCCATTTCCCTGCTGGCTCCAGCAACAGATAGCTTAAAATCAGTTTCTGGAGATACACCTGATAAATCGCATAGCGATCGGCCACTTGATAATGTAGCGGTAACGACTGCCGTTCATCATAGGCCGCTCCCACTAATTCCGTAGGATGATCCGGTGCTTCAATTAAGTTCAAAACTGCCTGATAATAAATATCTTGATAGGTTCGAGTGTTGTATTGATTGATATCTGACAATGCCTGGCCATATTGACCTAATTTTTCTGCCAAATAAACTAAATTTACACCAGAAAAATACTGATATTCATTGTGATGTAAAATGCAATATGCTGCATATTCAACATCCCCCGTCTCTAGCCCTGCTTGATATCCCTCTTTCAACGCCGGGAGACAGTCTCTTAAGGGCTGTTGCCAGGGTACAATCATGCTATAAACCATGTTTAAGATTTTGGATTTGAAGCTTTTTGCCTGGAGTTTTTCCTGTAAGTTCATCGCCAAACTTCCAAACTGAAAGCCTTTATAAACATCGTACAAACTCGCAAGAATCAAACCATAAGCAGCATAAGAGAATGCAGAAGCCGATGAATTTCCATAGTTGAGAGATAAACTCACCTGCTTGCAAATAACCAGGGGTAAAAGATTGGGATATGCTACAAATGTAATCGAAACTAAAGTATTTAAAAGTCGCAGAGCCGCCAATTTTTCCGAGTCCTGCATTGGGGGCAAATCGAGAAGCTCCGACACCGGACGCCCGGCGAGTTGTGTCTCAACCTGCTCTAGAGCCAAGCGGGTCTCCTCGGGGGTGGGGCTGTCGGGTAAATGAACCCCCAATTCCTGCAAAACAAATTTGGCTAAGGTTAACGCTTCAGGTAAGCGGTTTTGAGCGATGTAGGCTTGGATTTTGCTGTCATAGATGGGAATTTGATCCAGGAAACATTGAGCCTGGCCGAACACCTCCTGAGCGAGCTGTTCCATGGCTGAGAACTCCCCATTGAGATAGGCTACCTCAACGGCATGGTGATAGAGGCTCAGGGTGAGAGGATAGAGTCGTTGCCAAGGGGAGTCTGGGAGATGGCGAATTCCAGTTTGGAAGTAGGTGGCGGCGGTGGTATGGGCGGCGGCGGCCAAGGCTCTGCGTCCCGCCTCTAGGTTCAGTTCTGCCACTTGTTGCTGTTGGGCCGGGGTACGGATGAGGACGCTTCCGGCGTTGAGTTGGTTGACAATCTCCAAGAGTTTATCGGCTTGTTCTTGCTCATCACAGCGTTGTAGGAGCAGTTGTCCAATCTGCCAATGGGTGGCGGGTTTGTCGTCGTCGGGGATGAGGAAATAGGCCGCTTGTTGGACGCGATCGTGCAGAAAGCGATAGCTAGGGTTAATATCTGGGTTCGTCTCGCCCGAGTCGAGTTCCTGAAAGACTTTATACAGGGCGCTGGTGGGCAAAATTAGCCCCTCTTGTACGGCGGGCCAGAGCCGACTCGCCACCTCGCGGGGACTGTGCTGGGAGACGATACTGAGGCTGGCTAAATCAAATTCGTTCCCGATACAGGCGGCTAATTTGAGAACCTCTTGGCTTTCGGGAGCCAGGTGTTGCAATTGCTGGGCTAGAAATTCCACCACATCGTTGGTGAGGGAGAGGGTGGTAATTTGGTGGATGTCACAGTCCCAATGACCCTTTTGGGGGTTCAAGCGGATATGGCCATCCCGATGCAGGGTTTTGAGAAACTGGGTGATGAAAAAGGGATTTCCTTGGGTTTGACGGGCGGTAAACTCGGTCAGAGGCTGGGCTAATTCCGGGGAACAGTGGAGGGTATCGGCGATAAGTTGGTTGATGTCCTCGACTTGAAGCGGCCCCAGATGGATAGTGTTGATGGTTAGCGATCCCTGTTGTAGGTCATCTAAGGCCAGGAGCAGAGGATGGCCGGCTGAGACTTCGTTGTCTCGATAGGCCCCGAGTAGGAGTAGGGAACTTTGTCCCTTGATGAGTAATTTCAGCAGTTGCAGGGAGGCGGAATCGGCCCATTGCAGGTCATCGAGGAAGATGACGAGGGGATGTTCGGGTTGGGCAAAGCATTCGATAAACTGCTGAAAGAGGCGGTTAAAGCGATTTTGCGCGGCGGTTCCTGAGAGTTGCGGGGCGGGGGGTTGGGGACCCATAATCTGTTCAAGTTCGGGAATTACCTCAATGAGAACTTGTCCGTTGTCCCCGAGAACCTCTGAAATGGCGGCGCTCCAACGGTTTAATCGTTCATCCGGTTCACACAGGAGTTGTTCAATCAGGTCTTCAACGGCTTGGATGAGGGCTTGTAAGGGGATGTTGCGCTTAAATTGGTCAAATTTGCCCTGGATGAAGTAGCCCCGTTTTTCCAGGATGGGTTTGTGGACTTCGCGCACGACGGCGGTTTTGCCGATACCGGAGAAGCCGGCCACGAGCATCATTTCGGATGCGCCTTGGCTGACGCGATCAAAGGCGTTGAGGAGGGTTTGCACTTGGGCCTGGCGGCCATAGAGTTTTTCGGGGATGAGGAAGCGATCGCTCACATCCCGTTGAGCCAGTTCTAGGGGGGCGATCGCCCCCTGTTGCTGCCATTGGGTTAAACAGGATTGCAGGTCATATTTGATGCCCAGGGCGCTCTGATAGCGGTCTTCGGCGTTTTTTGCCATAAGTTTGGCGACAAGGGCGGCCAGGGGTTCAGGAAGGCTGGGATTCACCTGATTCAGGGGGATGGGCATCTTGGCGATATGACAGTGGATCAACTCCAGGGGATCGTCGGCGTTGAAGGGGAGACAGCCGCTGAGGAGTTGGTAGAGGGTGACACCGAAGGCGTAATAGTCACTGCGATAGTCGATACCGCGATTCATGCGCCCGGTTTGTTCGGGGGCGAGATAGGCGAGGCTTCCTTCGAGGCGGTTGGGGGTTTGCAGTTCTTGGACTTCTTTGTCGAGTTGGGAGGCGATGCTGAAGTCGATGAGTTTGATTTGCTGAGTCTGGGGGTGGATGAGGAGGTTGGCGGGTTTGATGTCTTTATGGATAATCCGCTGTTGGTGGATGTCTTGGAGAATTTGGGCTACCTGGATGGCGATCGCCAGGGTTTGGGCCAGCTCTAAGGGATGGTCTTGGCTATAGTTGTTTAAGGAGACTCCCCCCCAGTCCTCCATGATCAGGGCGTAGCGATGGCCGGCGGGGTCTAAACTTAGGGGCTGAAGGATACCGGGACTATCTAGGGATTTGGCGATCGCATATTGGTTGCGAAACTGCATTAAGTCGGCAAAGCTGGGGCGTTCGGTTCGCAAGAGTTTGATGACGACAGGCCGCCGATCTCGCTGCTGGATGCCCCGATAGGTGACGGTTCGGGAACCGAGGTACAACTGTTTGAGGAGGGTGTAGCCGGGAAGGTGAGGGAACGCAGGGGACATTGTAAGTTTGAAAACGCGAGCGTCTAAGCATATGATTCCGTCTCGACTCTAACAGAGGTGTTGGGGTTGCGTCCTCTCTCGGGTTTGAGGGGGGTGGGCTAGTCTTGGGCCTATTGCCTAGGGCGACCACAAGGGGACGCCCCTACGTCTGTTCTGGGCGACCACAAGGGGACGCCCCTACGTCTGTTCTGGGCGACCACAAGGGGACGCCCCTACGTCTTTTCTATTGCCTAACGGCGAAATCGACAGTCTCTTAACCAGGTTTGAACCGCTTGTCCGACAGCCCCTTGACTACTCTCACGGGGGGGACTAACAATCCCCGGTTCGGGATAGTCACCGAGGCTGGAAAATAGGGACACTAACCACCAACCTTCCTCATTTTGGCTCAGAAAAAGCCAATGAAAATGTTGCAGTTTGACGCTGGTATCTTCGTGGGGTGTTCGTTCTAAGGTGGTGATAAAAACCTGTTCAACCCCTTCAGGAATTGGCTCATCCAGGGGAAGTGGCTCAAATTCTGGGTTCCCGGCCACTAACACGGTGGTTCGGTTGTTGCGGGGGGCTTGCACCCTCTGCGATCGCCGCAACACCCGATTCATATAGCCGGGTAACTCGGGCAACATCTCCTCAATTAAGGGTTCGAGGGCGGTGGGACAGCTTTGAACTGGGGTGGCCAGTAGCCCCCAAGTTAGGAGAATCCCCCCCAGTCTGGCGATTCGTTGCCCCTGAACCATGGCGTTATCCCATTGCGTCTTTGAGGGCATTTTGGGTCATGGAGGCGATCGCCTGATCACTGGCTTTGGGCAGATGATAGTAGGTTCCGCCAGCGGTTTCAGCCAGTTCCTTGGCGAATCCTGTGGAGACAAAGCGGCTTTCGGTGTTCACCACCAGTAACTGAATCCCCAGGGCGCGAATCCGTCCGGCGATGTCCAGTAATTCGGCTTTGATGTCGGGTTTTTCCTTGGGATCAATCTCTTCCCCGAGCGATCGCGCCAGAGGAATGTTCCCCCGGCCATCGGTAATCGCCACAATCGCTGTTTGTCCCACATCCCCCGACTGTTGGGCGTTGAGACAGACACGCACCGCTTGAGTTAAGCCATGGGCCAGGGGAGAACCGCCTCCACAGGGCATCCGTTCGAGGCGGCGACGGGCCTGGGTGATGGAACGGGTGGGGGGGAGAAGGACTTCGGCTTGTTCGCCCCGGAAGGGAATCAGGGAAACCTGATCGCGACTTTGATAGGCTTCCGTCAACAGTTGAATTACCGCCCCTTTGGCCGACTGCATCCGATTTAAAGCCATCGAACCCGACGCATCCACCAGGAACACCACTAAGGCCCCGGCTTTACGGGCCAGGCGTTTGGCCCGTAGGTCGCTTTGCTCGACAATGACGGTGCGATCGGGGTTCCGGAGGCGGCGGGCTTTCTGATAGGGGGCGGCGGCCCGCAGGGTGGCATCGACGGCCACGCGTCGGACTTTCCCCTGGGGCATAATCGGTTTGATATAGCGGCCGCGATCGTCGGAGATAATGAGACTTCGGCTGCCGGAGTTGCCGGCCCGTTGCATGGTTTGGGCGAAGTTCATCACTTCGGGGTCTAAAATCACCCCTTCCGGGTCGAAGATAAACTCCTCGGGGACATCGGGAGTTTGGTCTTCGGGCTGTTCTAACTCCTCCTCGTCTTGGTCGTCTTCGTTGTTGTCCTCCTCGTTCTCATCGTTGTCTTGGGGGTCGTTGTCGTCCTCATCCTGGGGCGATTCTGGGGGCGGAGGCGGTGGGGGTTGTTCTTCTTCTTCGGGAGGGGTCTGGACCACCGTAGAGCGCGGCACAATCACCAGTTCTACGGCCCGCCGCAGGTCGTCGGCGTTAATGTCGGTGCGGCCTTCCAGGGCGGCGGCGGCTTGGGCCACACGCAGGGCGAAGAGTTCGGCCCGATGACCCTGGACGACTCCCCGGATGGCTTCGTTGACGAGATATTGGACTTGTTCGGGTTTGACTTGAACGTCTGGGAGCCATTCTCGGGCCAGGAGGATTTGGGTTTTCAGTCCGTCGATGTCGTCGTCGAATTGTTTGAGGAACTCGTCGGGGGATTTGGCGTAGTTTAAGACTTGTTGGACCGCTTCGACGCGCATATCGAGTCCGAGGACGCGATCGGCTGAGAGGGTCATGGCGATGCGATCGAGCAGGTGTTCCCGGAGGGGGCCTTCTTGGGGGTTGTAGGTGGCAATGAGGAGGGGTTTGCAGGGATGTTGAATGCTGATTCCTTCCCGTTCGATGATGTTGCGGCCTTCGGTGAGGACGCTGAGGAGGAGGTTGGCGATTTCCGTGTCGAGGAGGTTGATTTCATCGACGTAGAGGACGCCGCGATGGGCTTTGGCGAGGAGTCCGGGTTGGAAGACGGGTTCGCCTTTTTGCACGGATTGTTCGACATCGACGGACCCCAGGAGCCGGTCTTCGGTGACGTTGAGGGGAATCTGCACGAAGGGGGCGGCGATGACTTGGGTGTTGAGGTCGCTGATGTCGTCGGGGTTATCGTGGCTGCGGTTGGCGTAATGCTCTAGGGCGATGTCGTCCCATTCGTCGGGGCGGGTGGGGTCGCAGTTACTGATGGACTCGCTCAGGACTTCGATGGGGGGGAGAAGGGCGTGTAAGGCCCGCGCCATGACGGATTTGGCGGTTCCTCGTCGGCCGGCGATCGCCACTCCACCTACGCCGGGGTCTACGGCGGACAACAGGAGGGCGATTTTGATGGCCTCTTGTCCGATGACGGCACTTAGGGGAAAGGTGGTTCGGGTGGCTGTGGTAAGGGCTGGCGCTGACATAGGAGCGGTTTAGGGATGTGGATGCCTATAGTGCTTGTTTTGTGATCGTACACTGTGATGGGAATGAGGGGAATGGTTTGGGGGCGATCGGCTATTGGGGTTTACTGTTGGGTGATGGCTGGAGGTCTCAATGGCGGACTGGGAGGTGGGAGTGTTTGGACGGTTTAATTAGGACTACGGTCAGGGATTTGGCAGGCGTATCCAGGGTATCGGGTTTTGAGGGCTGAGTGGTGTCCTAGTTGTTATGTCTTTTTGACCTGAATTTTAGTCCGGTGATGGCCCAATTGTAGGGGCAATCCCTTGCGGTCAGCGAGCGATAGCCGAGCTGTGGTTGCCCTCCCCAGATTTTGTATCCACTGCAACCCACTACGCCATATTTCTTGAAGACTTGAAGGGATTATCTTGAAAATAGGGATTATCGGTAATTGCGAGTAGAGCCGGTTACATTGGTTCCTGGCTCTGTGTACGTTTCAATCCCTAATAGGGATTATCGGTAATTGCGAGTTGAGAATGGGGGAGGCACTGGAGAGCAATTGAGAGTTTCAATCCCTAATAGGGATTATCGGTAATTGCGAGCTGTTTGGTGGGTAATCCTATCCTACCCACCTGTGTTTCAATCCCTAATAGGGATTATCGGTAATTGCGAGCGCTTGTTCATGCTCTAAAGTTTCTGTGGATAGTTTCAATCCCTAATAGGGATTATCGGTAATTGCGAGGGGATTCCGCACAATGCCTTTCTTACGTCCTTTTGCCATCTGGTTTCAATCCCTAATAGGGATTATCGGTAATTGCGAGGGTGAAACCTCTTACCTGTGTAGGTTGGAAGATGGGTTTCAATCCCTAATAGGGATTATCGGTAATTGCGAGGGAAAAATCAGTTCCCAGGCGTTAAATCCGAGAAGTTTCAATCCCTAATAGGGATTATCGGTAATTGCGAGCTTGGAGATTGCAAGCACTGGGAGAATGCCATCGCCGTTCAATGTTTCAATCCCTAATAGGGATTATCGGTAATTGCGAGGAACAATCCCCTTCTTTCGTCCTTTTTGTGCCATGTTTCAATCCCTAATAGGGATTATCGGTAATTGCGAGGGAATCATAAAATCGAAATAAAGCCTCCAAATAAGAAAATCAAGTTTCAATCCCTAATAGGGATTATCGGTAATTGCGAGTCTTTGCCGATTGGAAAATTAAAAATTCTCAAGGAGTTTCAATCCCTAATAGGGATTATCGGTAATTGCGAGGGGGTGAACTATTTTCATTCCCACTCGTCTCGTGCAAGGTTTCAATCCCTAATAGGGATTATCGGTAATTGCGAGATGATCCTAGTGGTTCCGCCTTTCATTCTTGTCTCGTTTCAATCCCTAATAGGGATTATCGGTAATTGCGAGGGGCTATCATGAAATATCAGAGTCTTTATTACGATGGGGTTTCAATCCCTAATAGGGATTATCGGTAATTGCGAGAGGGAGATGACAGCCCCTGTAGATGACCCGGATGTTGGTTTCAATCCCTAATAGGGATTATCGGTAATTGCGAGAGGTGTCGGAAGTCTTCTCTTGATTGCAATGGCTGGTTTCAATCCCTAATAGGGATTATCGGTAATTGCGAGACTCACACCTACTGTCGCGCGCCTAAAGACTACGCAGTTTCAATCCCTAATAGGGATTATCGGTAATTGCGAGCGAACACGGCGAAGAGATCAACTTCGCCTCACCAAGTTTCAATCCCTAATAGGGATTATCGGTAATTGCGAGGACGTTGGGCATGGCTATTCATGGAAAGCGGCAAGTTTCAATCCCTAATAGGGATTATCGGTAATTGCGAGGTTAATCTCTTCGAGCAAGGTTACATCGGCGGCTAGTTTCAATCCCTAATAGGGATTATCGGTAATTGCGAGTAGTGATGCAGGTTTCGGTAATAAGAAAGTCGGGGTTTCAATCCCTAATAGGGATTATCGGTAATTGCGAGTGGAGTTTAATCAATGGAGGGAGGCGCTTTTACTCGTTTCAATCCCTAATAGGGATTATCGGTAATTGCGAGTTTAACAAATTTTATGAGGATTGCAGGGACGAGAGTTTCAATCCCTAATAGGGATTATCGGTAATTGCGAGTTTCTACCAAGGAGAAATATGTATATCTTTCATGTCGTTTCAATCCCTAATAGGGATTATCGGTAATTGCGAGTTTTGATAAATCCAGCAAATCGCTACCACGATTTTCAGTTTCAATCCCTAATAGGGATTATCGGTAATTGCGAGAAGTGGGGGAGAAATCCCCCATTAACTCTATCATTAAATCAACCATTGTTTCAATCCCTAATAGGGATTATCGGTAATTGCGAGTGTCTCTATCAATTCATTCTCTGCAGATAGCTTGAGTTTCAATCCCTAATAGGGATTATCGGTAATTGCGAGAATCCGTCATGACAGAAGAACTCAATCTCAATCTGGTTTCAATCCCTAATAGGGATTATCGGTAATTGCGAGCGGCGATCGCCCTAAAGGATTGCTGGCACTTTATCCACAGAGTTTCAATCCCTAATAGGGATTATCGGTAATTGCGAGTTGATTGCAATATTCACAATGTAATCATCAATACTTTCTCTCAGCCGTTTCAATCCCTAATAGGGATTATCGGTAATTGCGAGTTTATTGATTAAATATCCAATATAATCCCAGATGGTTGATAACGTTTCAATCCCTAATAGGGATTATCGGTAATTGCGAGTACCTTGGATGATTTTCTGGCTTAGCAAACTAGGGGGCAAGGGTTTCAATCCCTAATAGGGATTATCGGTAATTGCGAGGCCTCCCCTCTGGAACCCTGACACTATGCAGTTTTCAAGGTGCATTTGCGCGAGACCCCCTGATTCTAACACCCACCGAGCCAAAAACACAACCCCTTGCATATCAAAAAACCTCAAAACCCTCACCCAGTAAGACATAGAAAATTTGCGCGATACTGACAATGTACTGCAACCCCTCAACCCCAGTCCCCATAAGGAGTTCAGCCATTTTTCAGCCAAACTCACTCAAACAGCTACCCCCTCGCGCAAAATCCCCCCAAGCGGGGCCCCTACAACACCCGTCCTTCCTGAAGACGACGTAGATTCAACACATCACTCATCTGACGAATTTGCGCAAAGGTGCGATCCAACTGGCCAAGATCCCGAATCCCAATCCCCAAATCAATCACCGCCGGTTTCCCCTGCGTCGTCCGCACCTGGGCACTATGCACATTAATATTGTTGTCCTTCAACCGGGAGAGGATATCATTGAGAACCCCCACCCGATCCAACACCTCAATCGAAACATCCACCGGATACGTCGGCGGCCGGCTGGTTTCCCCTTGACTGTTCCAACTCACCGGAACCAACCGTTCCCCCGGAACCGAACTGACATTATTACAATGCTGATTGTGAATCGAGATACCCCGATCGCCCCGAGTCACCACCCCAATAATCGGCTCTCCCGGCACCGGCTTGCAACACCCCGCCAGATGGTACACCATCCCCTCAATCCCAGCAATCGGGAACTTGCCATTAGACTTCGGCTGTTCCGGAACGGCCTTATTCAGCAACGAGACGGTGGTTTGCTCAAAACTGGGAATCTCCAGTGGGGTTTGTTGCACCTTCACCGTATCTTGTAGGCGATTCACCACCTGATTCAGCGTCACCTCTCCATAACCAACGGCCGCCAACAAATCCTCCACACTGTGATAATTACAGCGTTCGGCTACCGTCTTCATCGGTTCCGACTTCAGCAACGCCTCAAAGCCACTCTTACCCAACTCCTTCTCCAGCATCTCCCGGCCGCGGGCCACATTCTCATCCCGGTGCGATCGCTTGTACCATTGACGAATCCGGTTACGAGCGCTGGGTGTCATCACGAAGTTGAGCCAATCCAAACTGGGATGACTATTCTTTTGGGTAATAATCTCGACAATACTGCCATTTTCTAGGCGACTATCCAACGGTACAATCCGCCCATCCACTTTCGCCCCAGCACAGTGATTCCCCACTTCCGTATGGATGCGGTAAGCAAAATCCACCGGAGTCGCCCCTTGTTTCAACGCCACCACATCCCCTTCAGGGGTAAACACATAGACATCATCTTCAAACAAATTGTCTTTGATGCTGTCGAGATATTCCTGGGCATCTTTTAAGTCATGTTGCCAATCCAACAATTGCCGCAGCCAGGTGAATTTCTCATCTTCAGCCGTCCATTGACTTTGAACGGAACCGGATTCCTTATACTTCCAATGAGCGGCAATCCCGTACTCGGCTACATGGTGCATTTCAGCGGTGCGAATTTGCACTTCAATCGGTCGCCCACTTTTGCCAATCACTCCCGTATGCAAAGATTGATAACGATTGGGTTTGGGTAAGCCAATATAGTCCTTAAACCGTCCAGGAATGGGGTTAAAGGCATCATGAACGATCGCCAAGGCCCGATAGCATTCATCATTGCTATTGACAATCACCCGCACGGCGGCAATATCATAAATCTCGGTAAAGTCCTTCTGTTGCCGCTGCATCTTGGTATAAATACCATAGAGATGTTTAGGACGACCACTCACCTCAAAATTCGTAATCCCCACCGCTTGCAACCGTTCACTTAAGGTTGAGGCCACCGCCTGAATCCGCGTTTCACGATCGCCCCGCTTATCCGCCACCAAATCCCGAATACGAGCGTAGGCTTCCCCATCGAGATACTTAAAGGATAAATCCTCCAATTCCCACTTCAACCGCCCAATCCCCAAGCGGTTGGCCAGGGGTGCAAAAATTTCCAACGTCTCCTGGGCAATCCGTTTCTGTTTCGCCGGCGCTAAATGGGTTAAGGTGCGCATATTATGGAGGCGATCAGCCAGTTTAACCACAATCACCCGGATATCTTGCGCCATCGCCAAGAACATTCGCCGGAAGTTCTCCGCCTGGCGTTCAGTTTTACTGGAAAAGTTGAACTTCGAGAGTTTCGTCACCCCTTCAACTAACCGCCGCACTTCTTCGCCGAAGTGCATCTCCAACTCATCTGGGGTGATGTCCGTATCCTCCACCACATCATGCAAGAACCCAGCGGCGATGGTGGCCCCATTTCCCCCTAAATCTCGCAACAACCCTGCAACCGCCACCGGATGGGCGATATAGGGTTCTCCCGACGCCCGACATTGCCCCTCATGGAGTTCATAGCCAAACTGAAACGCTCGCCGGACTAAATCTACCTCCTCGGGGCTAAGATTAGCCAGTAAGCCATGGGGATCACGGTCTCCGAGGGCGGCTTTTAGCCAATCGGGGACATCAATTGAAAAGTCAAAGCGACAGGTGGCAGATACTACGTTCATAATGGTTTCACTGTTTCGAGCGATCGCAGATTAAAGGGAAAAATAGAAATGGAACTCAGATTCAGGTCAACACCCTCCCTGAATCAAAAGGCTATGAGATTTCCCTCAATTCTGAAGCTTCTACTGTATCGTAGAATACAGAATTTGTCGGGATTTGCCGTGATAAATCTGAGCGGAGATAAGGAAGACCCCGCGATCGCCCACAGATGCGATCGCAGAGAAACGAGAAGCCGAACCAAGTTTTAACTGCTAATTATGGAGCCAGTCCGCCGTTTCGGGACGACGTTTACAATGTCTTAATTTTTGTAAGAAATGGCTTAACCTAATTGTAGCAACCTACACTCATTTTTGGTAGCCCCCATGTCAACGAATCCTTACCTGGAGCTACAGGAGCGACTGCGCCGCCTAGAGACCCCCGAGGCCAACCCCCCCCTAACGGTGCAGGTTAGCAACCTACAACAGTGGTTTCAGCAGACCCTCCTCAGTCCCGAGAGCGATCGCCCCCAATCGGAACAGTCCCTGCTAGTGGAACTGCACAAACAACTACGCCTCCTGGCCACCGACGCCGCCTTTCTGCAATCGGCGAAAACCCCACAAACCCAACAACAGCGACAGCAACAGATGGGCGATCGCCTCAGCACCCTGCAACGCTACTGCAATTATTTACTCAATCCCGAGGACAAGACATAATAGACAACGCAATTCCCACACCACCGTTCACCGTTCGCTGCTTATGCAATCTCCCAAAGCCCGCCAGATCACCCTGCAAGAGACCCATCTCGAACCCGGACTCCCCGCCCAACATTGTCCCGAAACCGGAGGCGTTTGGATCGAGCGAGAGAACTACGAACAGTGGTGTCAAGAGCATCCCCCAGACGACCTCAGCCCAGAAGACCTCAGCCAACGCCTAGCCAACCTAGAGTTTACCCCCGCCCCAGAAGACAGCAAAGCCGCCCTCTGTCCTCAAAGCGGCAAAATCCTCATTCGCGCCCGCGTCGATGCCCCTCAGCCCTTTTATATCGAGCGTTCCCCCGAAACCGGTGGCATTTGGCTCGATCGCGGCGAATGGGAAGTTCTCAAAGACCTCAGCCTACACAATCAACTCGATCGCCTCTTTTCGGCCGATTGGAAAGCCCAACTCCGAGAAAAAACCCAAGTCGATCGCCAACGCACCGCCATCATCGACAAACTCGGGGAACCCCTAGCCCAAAAAGTCATTAAACTCGCCGACGAACTCCGTCAACATCCCAACGGCGACTTCGGCGTCTCCTATCTCACCCAAGTCGTCATCAACAGCCAGGGATAATGGACAATTGACAATCGACAGTGGACAATATGAGGGCGACCACGGTTCGGCGATCGCTCACCGACCACAAGCCCGAAGAGGGCGACCGTCTTTCCCCTCTTGCCTCTTGCCTCTTGCCTCTTGCCTTCTCCCCCCTTGACCCTACTCCACATTGACCACTTGCGGATAGCCTATCCCCAAACCGACCCCAACGACCCTCTCACCTGGGCCGTTGACGATGTCTCCTTCCAACTCGCCCCCCGCGATCGCCTGGGAGTGGTGGGCGAGTCGGGCTGTGGGAAATCCACCTTAGGACGGGCCTTTATGGGACTTCTACCCCAAGGAAGTCATATCGAAGGGGATATCCGCTTTCAGGGCCAGTCCGTTCTCTCGCGCACCCCTCAGCAGTTGCGGCAATTTCGGGGGGAAGAGATCGCCTTGATCTTCCAAGATCCCATGACGCGCCTCAATCCCCTCATGACCATCGGGGATCACTGCATCGAAACCCTGCGGGCCCATCGTCCTAAGTTGAAGTTTAAAGATGCCAAAACCCAGGCCTTAGAAACCCTAAACGCCGTCAAAATCCCCGGAAATCGCTGGAGTCAATATCCCCATGAATTTAGTGGCGGAATGCGTCAGCGGGTGGCGATCGCCCTGGCCCTACTCCTAGAACCCAAACTCATTATCGCCGACGAACCCACCACCAGCCTCGATGTCACCGTCTCGGCGGAGATTCTCGACGAACTCATGGGCCTGTGTCAAGACAACGACTTGGCCCTGATGCTGATTTCCCATGACATCGCCTTAGTGGGGGAATACTGCGATCGCATTGCCATTATGACCGAGGGCAAAATCGTCGAAACCGGCAACACCGAGCAAATTCTCCAATCCCCCCAACATCCCTACAGTCAATCCCTCCTCAACGCCGTCCGCGAACTGCAAGAGGTGCAACCCCCTCCCCCTCCCGATCCCACCTCCTCAATCTCCCCTCTCTTGCAAGTCGAGAACCTGCAACAGCATTACAGCCTAGAGCAAAACATCATCGAACGGCTGTTCGGGAAAGACAAGCCAGAAACCATCAAAGCTGTCGACAACGTCAACTTAAGCCTCTATCCCGGCGAAATTCTCGGATTAGTGGGAGAATCCGGCTGTGGGAAATCCACCCTCTCCCGAACCATCCTGCAACTGGTAAAACCTACCGCCGGGCGAGTGTCCTTTCTCGGGCAAGATTTAGGACAACTCTCTCCCGAGACGCTACGCCAACAACGGCGACAGATGCAGATGATTTTCCAAGATCCCCACGCCTGTCTCAACCCCATGATGACGGTGGGAGATAGCATCGCCGATCCCCTGATTATTCATGGACTCGCCAAAGGAAAAGCCGCCCAGCAGCAAGTTTACAATCTCTTGGAACGGGTGGGACTCACCCCCCCCGAAACTTATGCCCGCCGCTATCCTCGCGAACTCTCTGGCGGACAACAGCAACGGGTGGCGATCGCCCGGGCCCTCATTACTCATCCCAAGTTAATCGTCTGTGACGAGCCGGTGAGTATGCTAGATGCCAATGTTCAGGCCCAGGTGTTGAGTTTAATGAAAGACCTCAAAGACGAATTTGACCTCACCTACTTATTTATTACCCATGACTTGTGGGTGGCTCGCTTTTTGTGCGATCGCATCGCCGTCATGAACCAAGGGCAAATCGTAGAACTTGCCCCCACCGAAGACCTATTTCGGAATCCCCAACATCCCTATACTCAAACCCTCCTCAACGCCGCCTTAAGCGTTAAATCCTCTGCCTAATCTCTGGCTTAATCTCTTACCTAATCTCTATTGAGAGGTTGCTGTTATGAACCTAGAAACCCGCAAAAATCTAACTCGCCCCAGACGCATCCTCTCCATTGACGGCGGCGGAATTCGAGGCGTGGTTGCGGCTGAAATTCTCTTAGAAATTGAGCGGATTCTCTGCCATGACCATACCCCCTGGAGCTGTCTTGCCGATTACTTTGATTTAATTGGGGGAACCAGTACCGGCTCCATTTTAGCCTCAGCCCTAGCAATGGGCATGAAAGTTCAAGATATCTTAGACCTATATATTAATCATGGTCGCGATATTTTTACACCCAATTTCTTTTGGAAACGATGGCTGTTTTCAAGATATAAAAATCAACCTTTAGAACGAAGACTCAAGGAGCTTTTTGGCTACAAAACCCTTGATTCTAAGGACTTAAAAACCTTTCTGGCAATTGTTAGTAAAAATGCCACAACAGCCCGAAACTACTTCTTTATCAATCATCCCGATAATCGATATTACGAGGATAACCAATCTCTACCACTCTGGCAACTGATTCGTGCCAGTACCGCCGCCCCCAGCTTTTTTCCCCCAGAAAAAATGACCATCAAGACTCGGGGTAATAAGCATACCTATGAATTTATCGACGGGGGGATGAGTATGTTCAACAATCCCAGCTTTCAACTCTTTGTAGAAGCCACCCAGCCGAAATATCGGATTGGCTGGAAAACCGGCGCTGATAACCTCTTATTGGTTTCCATCGGCACAGGCTTTACCTCTAATACCATTGCCTTTGAACGAGCCAAACACCATACCCTTCTCAACTGGGCCCCCTACGCCATTGGGACCTTGATGGAAGATGCCAATGTCCAGCAAAACTTTATTATGGGCTTAATTGGTCAAACTCCCCCAGACTTACAAAGACTCATGGATAATGAGCTAGAAAACCTATCCATCCCTAGCTGTTCAGGATTACAAGATACATCAGCCGGCACCTTTCCTAGCCTATTTACCTATCACCGTTATACAAGCGTGTTCAGTAAAGCTCGCTTTGCAGAACTTCAACTCCACAGCATCACCCCCCATCAAGTCGCCGCGATGGATGCTGTTGATCAAATCCAAACCTTACGGGACATTGGTCAGGCGATCGCCAAGGAGCAAGTCCGCCCCGAATACTTTGATAACTTCCTCCACCCCGATCGTGAGTAGGCATAGATTTCTATTCCCTTGTCTTCCCTCTTTCCCCTCTTGCCTCTTGCCTTTTGCCTTTTGCCTTCTTTCCCAATGATTCCATGTTTTTTACTGTTATCATTCCCACCTACAATCGCCTACCCATCTTAAAAAAGTGCCTGCAAGGATTAGCACAGCAACAGCTCAATCCCCCCATTCAAGGCTATGAAGTCATTGTGGTTGATGACGGGTCTAATGATGGCACGTGGGACTGGTTAAATTCCTATAAACCCAAGATGCCTCAGTTGCATTGTTTCCGACAAACAAATGCCGGCCCTGCCGCCGCGCGTAACCGAGGACTCGACCAAGCCCAAGGGGATATTATTGTCTTTATCGACAGTGATTTAGTGGTGACCGATGGCTTTTTACAAGCTCATGCCCAGGGATTACAACAGGCAATACAACAACTCGGCCATCAACGTCTTTTCACCTATGGAGCCGTCATTAACACCTGTAATTTTGACAATCCCACCGCCGAACCTTACAAACTCACAGACTTTTCTGCCGCCTATTTTGCCACCGGCAATGTAGCTATTCCTAAAGTTTTATTAGATAAAGTCGGCAACTTTGACACCCGATTTAAACACTATGGTTGGGAAGACTTAGAATTGGGCGTTCGACTCAAAAAAATCGGAGTTAAACTCATTAAATGTCCCGAAGCCGCTGGCTATCATTGGAACCCGGCGTTTTCCTTAGAACGATTACCCGCCTTAATCGAGCGAGAACAGCAACGGGCCAAAACTGGGGTGTTGTTCTACCAAAAACATCCCACCTGGGACGTGCGGCTGATGATTCAGATGACCATCTTCCATCGGGCCCTGTGGGGACTCTTATCCTTGCGAGGTTACTTAAACGAACATCGCCTCTCGGGACTGTTGCAATGGCTGATTCAGCGAGGTCAGTCTCAACTGGCCCTAGAAATTGCTCGGATTTTCCTAAATTGGTATCATGTTCAGGCTGTACGGGATGCCTACCGGCAGCTACAACAGCAAACCTCCTAGTTACCCTAACCCCTCACCCTAAATCCCTATGACCTCTTCGGTGCGATCGCAGCAACATCCCCTGATTCAACAACTCGCCGATGCCATCGAGTCCACATGGCAAACCCATCTCGACCTTGAACCCTATCAACTTCCCGAGGATTTAGGCTACGTGGAAGGGCGACTGGAGGGGGAAAAACTGGTCATTGAGAATAGCTGTTACCAGTCTCGGGAGTTTCGCAAGATGCACCTAGAACTGGCCAAAGTGGGCAAGAACCTGGACATTCTCCATTGTGTCATGTTTCCCCGCCCCACCTATGCCCTGCCCATGTTTGGCACCGATTTAGTGGGGGGACGGGGACAAATCAGTGCGGCGATCGTCGATTTATCCCCCACAACCGCAGATCTAACCCTCACCTCAGACTACCGTCACGACTTAGACGCTTTACCTCAGGTCAACTTTTCTCAAGTGCGTGATTTACCCGAATGGGGCGACATTTTTTCTGACTTTTGCCTCTTCATTCGTCCTTCTGATGAGGGGGAAGAACAGCAATTTCTACAACGAGTGACCGACTATCTGAAAGTTCACTGTCAACGGGCCACCGCCAGTCAACCGGTCAGTGGAGAAGCCCTTGCACAGGTGCGAGCAGGACAGTTGTATTACTGTAACAAACAACGGCAGAATGATAAGACTCGGCGTGTACTAGAGAAAGCCTTTGGGGAGGCTTGGGCCGAACGCTATATGACCTCAGTTCTCTTTGACTTGCCCCCAGAAGCCGCCGCCTAGGGTTTAGCTTAGCTAGAGAGGGTTGCACAAAAAAATCAAAGTTTTCCGGATGAGTCCCCAGGAGGTTGGGAAGAAGAAGTAGCACAATCACTCAAGAGGCTACTTTTGATGAGCATCTATAAAACTCTTTTCCTCTCTAGCCTGCTATTAATGGGCTTCGCTGTCAACGTCCAAGCCGAACGCGTATCCTCCAATTCCAACTACGAGACCCTGAGTCAAGTTTTCTCGACCGATAGCAGTAATGCGGATACCGTTCCCCACCGTGGTAGCGGTCGTTAAAACGCAATTCGTATCATAGGCTAGGTCGTTAACCGGTATCCGTATTAAAGCATCGTTGCTTTAATGCGGATGTTTTTTTGGTAGAGACTCCTGAAGATACGACTCTATCCCAGGTGCATCGGCTAGAGAGAGTCCAGTCTCTTGAGCAATCCGGACGGCTAACCGCTGAAAGTCATCATAGACCTTGCGAACCGCCGTGATATGTGCGCCAATTGCACCATCGGCCGGTTTGAGATCAAAAATGGGTTTGCGGGCTTCCTGAGCCATCGGCATTAAACTTTGATAATGTTTCAGGAGGGCTAACCGATGAGGATCAGATTGGGGTTCCTCCGTATAAGGTTCATCTTGGTAGAGGACTTGTTGATGGTAAACATCCGGGATGCGCAGAATCCAACGCTGAAAGGCTTGAACCGGCCGATCAAAGCGAATCCCATGTTGCAAAATAATGTAGCCGATGGGTTTCATGTTTCCTGGGGGGAGTCGTAAATCCTCGGCTGGATTCTTAGTCAGACGTTCTTGCCATTCTGTCCGCCAACGTTTAACCGTCGGTCCTAAGTTTTTCAGTCCCTGAAGCGAGAATAGATCTGGAGATAAGGGAACAACCAGGTAATCCGCCGCAATTAACGCGGCACGGTTAATGGCACCGAGGTTCGGCCCTAAATCGACGAGAACGACATCAGCTTGGTGAGTCTCACTGGCTTGCATTAAAATGCGCCAGAAGGCGGAAATGACGCGAAAAGCTCGTTCTTTGCGGTCTAAGCAACCAGACCATTGGTTAGATAATTCATCCTCCAATCCTGACAGTTGTAAATCTCCCACCAGTAGGGCTAAATCATCCTCAATGATTTCAAGTTCTGGGGGACTAATGTCACCGATACCTCGGAGTAGGGGTTGGCTGGCCCTAAAGATGGTATTACAAGAGTTGGCTGGAGAGAGATCCCAAATTTCTTCAAGTCGGTCTTCGTTTAGAAAAGCTGAGGTTAGATTCGCTTGAGGATCGAGATCAGCCGCCAGGACTCGCAACCCTAAATGAGAATACATCCAGGCAAGATGATAGACTAGATACGTTTTTCCAACTCTCCCTTTGTTGTTGAAAAATGCCAGAATGGGTGCGTTCATAGGGACTTACGAAGGGTTACAAGAATTGCCGAGTCTTGGATATTAAAGTCAGCCGGAGGATTGCCATTTTTCTTGAGTTCTTGTTGGGTAAGGGGAATCCCAAGACCAAAGCGTTGGACATAGCCTAGGTTTTTCATGGCTTCGGCAAGATGGGGATTGCGATAGTCAGTCACTTGACCGAAGTTTTGGCGGTTGACTTGTCCAAATAGCCCCCCAGGACTGTGAATTTCAATGCGATCGCGAAACCAGTAAACCCGAGTTGGCGCATGAGTGGCCTCATAGGAACGGTGCATGACAGCATTACGGATGACTTGTTGCAGCGCCACAATGGGATAGTCTGGTTTTTGGACTTCTAGGGGGTGTTGCGTGATATTTGATGCCGTGGAGATATTGATGCGTAATACTTCGTCTATTTGTCTTAAGAGAGAAGCCAAAGACCCCGTTATTTCTTGACTATCTTGAATGGGGTCGAGCATTTCTGTTCCATCAAACCGCAGAAATTGAATGTAAAATCCTGGGATAAATTGTCTGGGTTCTTTGCCAATAACCAACAGTCCCAAGCTAGTGGGAGATGGATGGGTCTCTGGGGTGGCAAAGCGTAGGGAAATTAACTGTTGGGTCAGCGATCGCTGGTTGGCATCCAGGATATCTCGGGCGAGAGCCACGGGTAAATACTCCCGTTCAAATTGGTTCAGGTCTAAATCGTCTAAGCTGGCTGAGGGAAAAGGACGTAAATCAAAGGGTAAGTCTCTAGCGCGCCGTTTTTCATTGAGGCGGCGTTCTTCTTCTGGGGTGGCGATCGCCCGTCGTGGCCCGACACGAATATAGGTTCGTCCCTCAAAGCGGACTGGGGGAGCATCAGACGGCTCAACAATGATGACAGCCAGGTGACAACCGCCAATCGATGTTTGGCGAACTGTTAAGACAGGAAAGGGCAGAATTTTACCTTCTGAACGGATACTAGCTAAGCTGACGAGGAGGGAATCGGTGATGCTTAGATTCGCGCAAGTTCCATCATCATGAACACCAATAAACAGAACACCTGGTTTTCGGTGATTCGCCAGATCATTGGCAAAGGCACAAATCGCCTGTCTAATTTTTTTGCCATCAGCATTCGAGGCTTTCCGTTCAACCCGATCCGACTCCATCGCCCCGAACAGTTCCGTTAACTCCGAGTCTTGCATTAATTCAGTGATCTCTTCCTACCTGATGCTACTGCCACCATAGTAGCCCATGTAGAGCTGCCTCAGCACGAGAGGATTCAGGAGGAACCATTCCCGATCGCCCGTCTCCTCCGCTACAGTACAAGGAGATTGTTTTAATATCCTCCGATACCATCTCTATGACTGCAACAGCGGCTTCTTCCCCCTCCCAGGCGCGATCGCCCCAACCCTATGATGCCATTATCATCGGCTCGGGCATGGGGGGCCTCGTCACCGCCAGCCAACTGGCCAGCAAAGGGGCAAAGGTTCTGGTTCTCGAACGCTATCTGATCCCCGGCGGCAGTGCCGGCTACTTTGAACGCTCAGGCTATCGCTTTGATGTGGGGGCCTCGATGATTTTTGGCTTTGGAGACGAGGGAACCACGAACCTACTCACCCGGGCCCTAGAGGCGGTGAATATGAGCCTGGAAACCGTCGCCGATCCCGTCCAAATTCACTATCACCTTCCCCACCAATTAGACCTAAAAGTTCATCGTCACTACGAAGGCTTTATCAGTGAACTCACCGCCAAGTTCCCCCACGAACGCCAGGGAATTCGTCGCTTTTACGATGAATGTTGGAAAATCTTTAACTGTCTTAACAGCATGGAGTTGCTGTCCTTGGAGGAACCCCGCTACCTAATGCGGGTCTTTTTCCAACATCCCCTAGCCTGTTTAGGATTGGTCAAATACTTACCCCAAAATGTCGGCGATATTGCCCGTCGCTATATCCGAGACCCAGAACTGCTGAAATTTATTGATATTGAATGTTACTGCTGGTCCGTGGTTCCGGCGGATCTCACCCCAGCAATTAATGGGGGCATGGTCTTTAGCGATCGCCACTATGGCGGCATCAACTACCCCAAAGGCGGCGTTGGAACCATCGCCCAGGCCCTAGCCGATGGCATTGAAAAAGCGGGGGGAGAACTCCGCTACAAGGCCCGCGTCACAGAAATTATCATGGAGGGCCGGCGAGCCGTTGGCGTGAAACTGGCCTCCGGGGAGAGTCTCTATGGCCGTCGTATCGTCTCCAACGCCACCCGCTGGGACACCTTCGAGAAATTGCTTCCTCCCGAGAAGATGCCCCCCTCAGAACGTCGCTGGCAGACGCGATATCGCAAATCCCCCGGCTTCTTGAGTCTGCATATGGGGGTCGCCGCTGATGTACTCCCCCCCAACACGGAATGCCATCATATTATCCTGGAGGACTGGCAACAGATGGAGGCAGCTCAGGGAACCCTATTTGTCTCCATTCCCACCCTCTTAGACCCCAGTCTGGCTCCCGAGGGCTATCATATTCTCCATGCCTTCACCCCGGACTGGCTGGAGTCTTGGCAACATCTGCCCCCTGATGAGTATGAACAGCGTAAGGAGGCCGCCGCCTGGGAGGTGGTCGATCGCCTCGAAGCCATTTTCCCCGGTTTAGATGCCGGATTGGACTATCTGGAAGTGGGAACCCCGCGCACCCATCGCCGCTTCCTAGGACGAGAGGAAGGCACCTATGGCCCCATTCCCCGCCATAAACTCCCCGGCTTACTGACGATGCCCTTTAATCGCACCGCCGTTCCCGGTTTATATTGTGTCGGTGATAGCACCTTCCCCGGTCAGGGACTAAATGCCGTCGCCTTTTCCGGCTTTGCTTGCGCTCATCGCATTGCCGTCGATTTAGGTCTTTAGAGGGAGGTTTAAGTCTATCGAAAGGGGGGGGCGATCGCCCTGGAAATTTGCCAGAATGACAAGGTCTCTCGGGTCAAGATTCCAGGGAGATCACAGCAAAAGGGGTTAAACTGAGATCCCAAACTGGATACGATTGGGTTTATTTTCCCGTACCCTTAACTAAACCTTGGAGGAGAACCATTTTTATGAAGACTTTTAAACGATTGACCGGTGCTGGATTGGGTTTGACCGCAGCTCTGGCGTTAGGACTGGGGGCTTGTAGTGCCCCAGAAGACCCCGATTCCCCCATGGCCGATGGCGGCGCGATGCCGGAAGAACCCCAGGGGATGGAACCCGAAGACCCCATGGCCCCCCAACAGGGGATGGAGGCTCCCGGACAGCCTGGAATGCCGGGTGAGCCGATGGAGGGTCATATGCACGACCCTGGAATGCACATGACGGCCATGTATCTCGGCCCGGCTGATGAGGAGTTTGAACTGCGCTTCCTTGATGCCATGATTCTCCATCATGAGGGTGCCGTTGAGATGGCCGAAGATGCCCTAGAGAAATCAGAACGGGAGGAAATTCGCCAACTCTCCCAGGAAATTATTGACGCTCAAGAAGACGAAATCGCCCAGATGGAAGACTGGCGCGATGAGTGGTATGCTGAGGCCCCAGAGGAGCGCCAGATGTATGATGCTCAGATGTCTCAGACGGTGGAAATGAGCGATGGCGTCAAGTCAGCCATGAAGATGGATATGGATCTCGGTGAAGCCGATGATGATTTTGATTTGCGCTATATCAATGCCATGATTGCCCATCATGAAGGGGCCTTGGATATGGCCCGTCAGGTGTTGGACAATAGCGATCGCCCGGAACTGCAAGAGTTTGCTCAAATGGTCATCGAGACGCAAACTGCTGAAATCCAAGAAATGCTGGCCCTGCGGGATAGCTGGTATCTCGACAACTAACGCCATATTGCTCTAGCCAAGACAATACATCCAGCCGTCGCGGCTACAGAGATAGACGAGGCCATCCCAGACGACTGGGGTGGCCTCAAACGATCCTCCCAGGTTGAAACTAGAGATTTTCTCAACGCTGATGCGATAGAACTGTCCCTGGCCGCCGTCTAAGGCTTGAGGATCATCGGGGGAGGCGATGTCATAGTTGAGTTGAAACAGATGGACACCGTTATAGCCAGCGGAAATGAGACGATTACCGTCGGTGAAGATGGGGGTGGAAATGGAGGCGCCGATGCGTTCTTTGAAGATAATAACAGGGGTGTTGTACTGATGTTGCTGGAAGGGGCCGGGGACGCGTTCCCCTGTGACTTGGGTTTGACTGCCGATGTAGAGATGACCGTCGATGGCGTTGGTGGCAAAGAGTGGGGGGGTGTTGGGGGCCCGATAGTGGTCATTGAGGGCGACTGAACCGGTAATTCCTCCCTCCCATTCGGCAAAACGGACGTTTGCGGTGGGGAGAAACCAGTCTACGCAGTCGGGATCGGGTTTGCTGGGGTCGAGTTTGTAGGCGCCTGCCTGGCCGGGGATACGTTCGCGATCGACGGTACTAAAGAGTTTCCCGTCTTGGGCGATGCTGATGGTTCCGTTGAGGTCTCCCCCGGCGCGAAATCGCCAGACAATCTCCTGGCTGGGAATGTCAATCCCGTAAATGCGTCCCCCGCCTGAGGCTAAGTAGAGGCGATCGCCCGAGCGGGCAGGGGAGGATTCGGCGACGAGGTTACCCTGGTACAGGGGGACATCTTCGGCTTCGTAGAGTTGCAGTTCTTTATAAATTTCGGGGACAAAAAATCCTTGCTCGGGACGACGCTGCTCAACGCGACTGTTGATAAAATAGCCGATGGAGTTTTCCCCAGCGTTGAAGAGAGTATGGTCGCCCAAATAGAGAGGAGAACTATCATTATCTCGGCTATAACTATCAGTTCTACGAATGTTCATGCGCCAAATTTCTTTACCCGTTCGGAAGGAAACGGCACGAAAACTGGGGACAAACGCAGATGCTAAGGATTTATTATTGCCTAGACGACTTCCTTGCAAGATGACAATTTGATTCTCCTCGCTGGCGGTTTCATCAATGTAGATGGTGGCGGTTCCTTTGAGGATATCGTCAAATCGATAGGTCCAAACCACCTCTTGGGTGTCTAGATCGATTTTTCGCAGTTGGTGGTCGTAGGCCCCGATGACCAAATAGAGATGGCCGCGATCGCGCACCAGGGTCGGTTGTCCAGTCCAGCCGGCCCCACTCCAGGTGTAGGGGACGCCACCGACAATGCTAATGCCACTGCCAAGGTAAAATCGATGGTGGAGGTTTAAGTCCTCGGGGGTTCCCCGACCATAGTAGCGGCGTTGGTCATTGCCGAGATAGGTGGGAACGAGGAGTTGGGTTGCGGCGACATCCAATTTGGGGGATGCGTTAAGAATCTCGGTGACCTGACGGGTTAGGGTGTCAGAGAGGGAGGTGGGGGTGACTAAGGGAGACCGCGTTGATGACTGGAGTCGACTCGGAAGCCAGGCGGCGAGTCCTAGGGAAAGGGTGTATCGTGTGAGTTGTCGTCGGGTTAGGGCCATCCGTTGCGGTCAAGATTCAGGGACAGGGGGGTGGGTTGTACCACTCGGGGGCGATCGCCTCAATTGCCAAGGGCGATCGCAACCGTTAAGATCAGGTTACCAATTTCCAATTATCAGGGCGATCTGCCATTTACCTAAACGTCCCCAACTGTGGGTTTGCTAGAGAACGAAAAATGTTCAACGCCACTGAAATTTTAATTCAAGCATTTGTCGAGGAGTTACGGGAAGGGTATCATCGCACCTATGGCGGCTATAAACCTGATTATGCTGACATTATCGCGTGGGCGGGGGGCATGGCATTGGAAAATATTGCCAACAGTGATGCCCTTTATCATACTGTAGAACATACTATTGGTGTAGCATTAGTGGGGCAGGAAATTCTTCGAGGAAAACATATCCGCGAGGGAGGAATTAGCTGCGAAGATTGGCTCCATTTTATTCTCTCGCTGGTCTGTAGTGATATTGGCTATGTTAAGGGTGTTTGTCGTCAGGATAACCTGGAAAAGCATTGTTTTGATACGGGCAAGGGTGAGTTAATTCAACTTGATTGTGGCGCTACCGATGCCAGTTTGGCTCCCTATCATGTCGATCGCAGTCAACGCTTTGTAGAGGAACGATTCCACGGCCATAAGCTGATTGAAGCCCGAGAAATCAAGGACAATATTGAGTTAACTCGCACCCTATCCTCGGAGAGTCCTGGCTATGAGGATACCTCTAGCTTTCCTGGCTTAACTCGTGCGGCGGATCTGATTGGCCAGTTAAGTGATCCCCGTTATCTCAATAAGTTAGGTGCTCTTTATTATGAGTATGAGGAGGCAAATTATAACCAAAAGTTAGGCTATCGTCATGCAGGGGATTTACGTCAAAGCCATTCTCAACAGTATTGGTCGTTAATTTATCCAGCGATTGAACCAGCGTTGGAGTATTTAGGCTTGACCCAAGAAGGCAAGCAAATTGTTGCCAATGTCTATGCTAATGTGTTTGTCGTAGAACATGATAATACACGTACGACGATTTCCACGGACTTGGAACAATCTTAAGTTCACGAACAGGAGGAGGCGGGAACGTCGGCGGTTAGAACTTGGAGGTGATTTAAATACTGTTCTAATTGATGCAGATGTTCCCGATTTAGTCGATAATACATCCAGCGTCCTTCTTGTCGCGGCTGCACCAAATAAGCCTCTTTGAGAACTTTGAGATGGAAGGAGAGTTTTGATTGGGGGGTGTCGAGGCGATCGCATAAATCACAAACGCAAAGTTCGCGATCGCACAAATGTTCGATAATTTGTAAGCGCAAGGGATCACTTAAAGCCCGAAATCCCAGGATGAGTGGGTCGGGAGGCTGTTCACTGGAGGATTTCATTGAAGGCGGTGAATTAGGGCAATGACTCTGACTCGATTCTACTCAATTTTCTTAAAGTCTTCTAATTTTTTCTTGACAACTTGACAACTTCCCCTGTATTATAAAGACGATGGAAAAGGTGCGCCCAAAAAAAAGACCTCTAGAAGATCCCCTCATCTCGTGAGTTCCTCCTCTGAGCCTAATCTCACTCAGACATCCCCTCATCCTTTGGTAACGGTGTGCATTCCCACCTACAACGGGGAGCAATTTTTAGGGGAGGCCTTAGAGAGTGTGGCTGAGCAAACCTATCCTAACTTAGAAATTCTCCTAGCCGACGATGGTTCGGAGGATGCGACCCTAGAAATTTTAGAAGACTTCAGGGACAACTCCCCCCATCCCTGTCGAATTTACCGCCATTCCCATCGGGGGATGGTGCAAAATTGGAATTTTTGTATTCACGAAGCCAGGGGAGTTTATCTCAAATTCCTGTTTCAAGACGATCGCCTCGACCCCGATTGTATTCGTCAACTGGTCAACCTGGCCGAAACCGATGCCGATTTAGGATTCGTGTTTTGCGTCCGTCGGCTGGAGAGATGCCCTCAGGCCCAGGACATTCCCATCTTGCAGATTCTCTGGAGACATTGTCAGGAGATTCATCGTGGCTGGAGTCACTTACAATCTCGCCAGGCGGGGGTAAGTCTGTTGGCCGATTGCCAATTATGGGAGTTTCCCCTCAACAAAATTGGGGAACCCACCGCCGTTCTGTTGCGGAAATCGGCATTGGAGGCCGTGGGAGGGTTTGACGAAGACTTATGTCAGTTAGTGGATGTGGAGTTGTGGTGGCGACTGTTGGCCCGCTTCTCAGTGGGGTTTGTGGACCAACCGCTGGCGGTGTTTCGTCTCCATCCGGGGCAACAAACAGTGACGAATGCTCGCGAGGGAGCGTTTGATGAGCGGCGGTTATGTCTCAAAGTTGCCCAAAATCCCATCTTTTCTGAATCCATGAGACGGCAAGGGATGCTGTTTTGGCGACAAGGAGAGGATTGGTGTTGCCGAGATTGGTCTTTGGGAGTACCAGCGGTTCCCACATGGTTTTGGCCCGATTGGTTGCAGCATCTGTTCTCCCACCTGCCTCAATGGCAGCGTCGTGGTGAGGCGATGTGCTATGTTCAGGGACTTTCAGCCTTGTCGGAGTATCTCTTAACTCAGCTTGGTAACTCTCCCCAAGACTGGTTGGAGGCCTTAACCACCTATTCCCTTCAGGTTAGTCTCTGGCCCGCCTATTATATAGATGTCTCCTTGGACGAACTCTTGGGTCAACGGCGGCAACTCTTACAAATCTTTCTCGAACGTCAGGGGTATGACCTGAATTGGCAGTTTTCGGGGCAAACGTCGGGAAAAACGGGAGTCTACTGTCCGAGTTGGCCCCTGGAGGGAATGGGAGAGTTGCCATCTCGGGAGATAACCATGTATTCACCGCAACCCCAGCCGCCATCCTGGGTTGGCGGGGATTGGATTCAGTTACCGGGAGATTTGCGGGGACAGGTTCAACAACTGCGAGAGGCGAATTTGGCGGAGTTGCTGTTGTGGGGAGATTCACTCAGGGAGATTAGCGCGATCGCCTTCCTGGAACTGCACCAACTCGCCCGAGTTCAGCGGCGCGTCTTGCCCTTTCCTGTCGCGGAATGCCCATCAGAGGAGAATTTTTGGCCTGGTGCGTCTAACCATAGCATTTACCATAGCACGGTTGCTCAGTTAAGGCAAGGCCGCGATGAAAATTATTTAGACGTGAAGCAACGATTGGATTTAAGCTCAACGAGGGTTATTTTTTGGAGCAATGTTTCCCCGGAGAGTCTAACGGTTGAATTGCGAGACTGTTGGGCAAGAATTATTGAAGCGGTTGCCGATTCTTGTTTACTGCTGTTGTTGGCAAATGAGGATGAACAGTCCTGTATAGGGGGGTCAAGCCGCGATCGCCTCCGAGAAACCTGGACCCAGTTTAACCTATCTCGGCAACAGTTGATTGTCGTCGATCGCCCCGATTGGCAGCAGCAGCCTCTTTGGTGGGATGTGGGAGATATCTATTTAGATAGTTTCCCCGTCAATTCCCCGCAAACCGTCCAGATGGCCTTAAGAAAAAATCAGGTTCCTGTCTTGTATTTCGGCAAAACTCGGCGATCGCAAACCAGCGTTAACGCCTTTTCCGGGACAATTCCCCCGGAGGTCATCGCCCAACAAGAGTCGGACTATATCAACCTAGCCCAAAAACTAGGAACTGATAGGCCCTTCCGTCAAGAGATTTTAAGAAAACTTAAACTGGCCCAAGGCATGAAAAACCCATCTTAAATCTCTTGTGCTAGAATCTGCCCTAACGCCCCTCACCTCTGGGTTTAACCATGTCCCCAAAAATTTCCCTCATCCTCAATAGTTACAATCCCTGTCACTATCTCCAACCGGCCATCGAGAGTGTTCTGCAACAAACCTACCCCAATTTTGAACTCTTAATATGGGACGATGGTTCCAGCGACGATTCCTTAGACATCGCGCGATCGCAAGCCGCCCAAGATGAGCGAGTGCGGGTCATCGCCGCCCCCCACCGAGGTCGAGGGGAAGCCCTCAAAGCCGCAATTTCTGCCACCACCGGAGACTATCTCGGCTGGATTGATCGAGATGATATCTTACGTCCCAATGCCCTCGAACGCACCGCCGCCATCCTCAATGAGAACCCCCAAATCGGGATGGTCTACAGCGACTATCTCGACATCGACAGTCAAGGAAACTCCCTCGGCTTAGGCTATCGCTGTCGTATTCCCTACAGTCGCGATCGCCTCCTAACCGACTTTATCACCTTTCACTTCCGCCTCATCCGTCGAGACATTTACAACCAAGCCGGTGGAATCGATCCCGCCTTTGAATACGCCGAAGACTACGATCTCTGTTTACGCATCTCAGAACTCACCGAAATTTACCATCTCCGCGAACCCCTCTATCACTACCGCCACCATAGCGACAACGCCTCCCGGTCCCAAGCCAGTTTACAACAGGCGCGATCGCAATGTGCCATCAACAACGCCCTCCGTCGTCGGGGTTTGCAAGACACCCTACAACTGCAAGTCCAAGACGGGCGATTTATCCTCAAACCTCGGCCCACCGCCTCCCGCAGCCGTGTCGCCGCCGTACTCGCCTCCCTCTCCCTTCCCCTCATTCCCCTCAACGCCACCGCCACCCCCACCCCCAGCGAATCCGGAAAAGCCATCATCGAAACCGCCAGTCAAGGAGTTTCCCAAGCCAAACCCCCCACTATCACCTCCGCCAACCTCCAAGACAACATCCAGCCGCAACAGATAGAACCCGACTGGGAGATCTTGAAACAAGACAATCCCCCCATTCCCCCCATTCGGGCCAACGAACAAATCGGAGACGGCTATGGCTATCAACCCCCCGCCGCCGGTTATGGCTATCAACAACAGACTCCTCCCACTCCCCCTCCCCTACGTCCATTTATCCGGCCCCGTTCCCAGATGATTCGCCCCCAACTCAGTCAAGACGGTAATATTAGCTTTGAGACTCGCCGCGATGATTTAAATGCCTAGCATTCGAGTCTATCCGTTGCGCGTTCAGAGTTAACCCCCGTTTTTATCAAGGTTGAGTGTTTCATGGTTCCCTTAAAGGATGAGAATCCCATTCAAATCACCCCCGTCGTCACCTATGTTCTAATTGCCGCCAACATTCTCATTTTCATCTATCAACTCAGTCTAGGAACGCCCGAACTTCAGGCATTTTTACAGAACTTTGCCTTCATTCCCGGTCAACTGTCCGAGAGTTTGCAGGGGAGTTCCACGGGAGATATGATTCCCGAACCCCTAACATTGATCACCTCCCAGTTTCTCCATGGGAGTGTCCTCCATGTCGCCTTCAATATGCTGTATCTTTGGATTTTCGGCAATAACATTGAAGAAGAAATGGGGTCATCCCGCTATCTAACTTTCTATCTTCTCTGTGGCGTTCTCGCCTCCCTAGCCCAATATGTGTTTGATACAAACTCCATGATTCCCACATTAGGGGCCAGTGGTGCGATCGCCGGCGTCATGGGGGCTTACATTTTCCGCTTTCCCCAGGCCCGAGTTATCACCTTAATCCCCCTAGTATTTTTCTGGTTCACCGTCCGAATTCCCGCAATTTTCTTCCTCGGCTTTTGGTTTTTACAACAAGCCTTTAACAGCGTCCTCAGCCTAGAAGCCCAAGTTAACACAGGCGGAATGGAAAGTGGCATCGCCTACTGGGCCCACGCCGGAGGTTTCGTCTTCGGGGCCCTACTCGGCCCCCTATTCGGACTCTTCTCCCGCCGCAACTAACCCCTCCTCCCCCCTCCTGCTTTTCTCCGTGTCCTCCGTGACTCTGTGGTTCTCCCCTCCTCCCCTATTATGAGCCAGAAATTCACCTCTTTTGAAAGCTTCTACCCCTACTACCTCAAAGCCCATGAAAACCCAATCTGTCGGCGACTCCATGTCTTGGGAGTCGTCGTAGCCATTGCCGCCATCCTCTACTCTATTATGACCCAAACCTGGTGGACCCTGGCGATCGCCCCCGGCTTCGGCTATCCTTGTGCCTGGCTAAGTCATGGAATCTTCGGCAAAAACGTCCCCGCCACCTTCGGCCACCCTCTCTATAGCTTCAAAGGGGGGATTCTCATGTATCGAGATATGCTAACCGGAAAAATTCCCTTCTAATCTCTTCGCTCAATCAACAACCACGTAGGGGCAACCCCTTGTGGTTGCCCATTTCTTCGTTTAAATTCACCCACAGGCTTTGACTCAATCCGTCACAGACCCTATATATATGGCGGCACATTTTCCCAGGGTAAACGCATCAAATCAAGAAGGAGAATATGATAAGGGTCGAGAAAGAGAAGCCGCTAAAATTTCGAGTAAAAACTGATCATCAAGACCAGCTCGGTAACGCTTCATCTTCAAACTACCTCGACCCGGATGCTGCCGCAACAGATTCAACGCCAATCGCCTCAAGATACTGAGGTTACGAGCGCCATGCTGGCTACGAATGCGACTACTATCCTCAGCAAACACCACATCCAAAGACCAATGCAAAACATTTTCAATCTCCCAGTGAGAGCGAATAAAGCGAGCAAAGGAGGTCGCATCAACGGCGAGAGAACTCAGAAACAAGCGAGTCTCGCAAGTGGTCTGGTTCCACAACTGACGTTGAGAGCGAATGACCACGACGGATTTGAGTCCTGGCCAGCGCTGACAAACGGAGGCAGAAAAGATGTCTGAGGCTCGAAAGACCCAACAAGAGCGATTCTCAATCCGGTGGTGACCCCTCTCGACCGAGTGGCAGTGGTCAACGGGTAACGCATCTTGACCCCCTTGTTGCTCAAACTCCTCAAAGTAAGCCCGAGCTGTAGCATGTAGACTGCCCTGATTCCCTTTGAGAGCCAAAATATAATCAGCCTTGGCCTCGTGAATCTGTTGAGCAATTGCCTTTTGAGTTCCCATGGCATCAATAGTGACAATCGCGCCGGCTAAGTCGAGTTGTTCGAGAAGCACAGGAATAGCTGTAATCTCATTGGATTTTGAATCCACAGGGGTTTGACCTAAAACCAATCGGTGTTCAGTAGACCAAGCACTGACGAGTTGTAAGGCTTTGAGGTGATGTTCTCGGTCATAAGAGCCTCGTAGGGTTTTGCCATCAATGGCTACTACGGTAGCGTCGAGGGTTTCGAGCAGACTGCCAATCCAATCTTGAAAGCGAGCTTCAAGTTGGTTCGGGTCCAGTCGAGACAAAACTCGCCTGAAGGTATCATGGGAGGGGATACCATTGGGCAACGAGAGGAACGTAGCTAACCAAGTTTGTTTCGCTTTGCCATAAGTCTCGATCGCATCCCAGCCTTCGGCACCCGACAGGACGGCCAACAGGGCAATAACCACGATATCAAAGAGTTGATGAGCACAGCGGCCCTCTACTCTGGGATCATCAAGGTCACCAAAATGAGCCTGAAGCGATGAGGAGACAGAAAAGGAGTCAGACATGGGTGTACAGGATGAGATTTGTGCCATTGTCCTCAAGTTAGCGTAAGTGGGTTAACAACGAAACCCATGCTAGACCGCATTTTGGGCGCATCCCTGGCTCTTCCCTTTTTGTCAAGTACAATTTATACCGTTTTTGATGCGTTTACCCTGCACATTTTCCCATGCTTTAATAGTACGTCAAGCCTCGCCAAAAGTCAAGGGATTTCTCAACAAAATTTGCCCCAAAAAACCTCACCTCAATCGCTCAGGCGGAGGACAATCCCAACATTGCCAATTTCCCGACGTGGGATGATGAAACCCCAGCCGAAAACTATGGAGACAATAGCCACAATCCCCCGGAACCGGATAGGTTTGGGTCTGAGGATTAACAGTTAAATTCAACCCCCCTCCCGGAGAATAGAGTGGGTCTCCCAGCAGAGGATGACCCACCGCCGCCAAATGAATGCGAATTTGATGCGGTCGTCCCGTCGAAATCGTCACCTGCAAGAGAACCCCCTCAGACGAACGACTCAACACCGCCACCCGACTTTCCGCCCAACGGCCCTCAGCGGTGGCCCCATAAACCGTTCCTAACGTTGGATGAGGGAGTTTGCCAATCCGTTGATTAATCGTCAGGCGATCGCCATGAGACCAATCCCCCACCCAGGCCCGATAGACTTTCAGCATCTGCTGACGGCGAAGTTGCTGATTCAACTGCGATCGCCCCTGAGGAGACTTGGCCCAGACCATAATCCCCGACGTTCCTCGCCCCAAACGATGAATCGGAGCAATATCGGGATACTCTTGTTGTAACTGAAATAAAAGCGTATGTTGCAAAAACCCCGCCCCCGGGAGAACCGGTAGGCCCGACGGCTTCCCCACTAAGAGGATATCCTCATCCTCCCCGAGGCGATCGAACCTCAGAGGCACCTCCGGTTCATCCCAAGGAGGCCGATAATAGGTAAGATATTGGCCCCGTTGTAGCGGTGTTTCCGGAGTGGTGGGGTTATCATTGAGATGGATCTGGCCTTGGAGGATGCGATCGCGCCACATTTGCCGAGTCGAATGGCGGTAGCGTTGAGCATAATAGTCTAAAACCGTCAGTCCTGGGGGTAGCGAATCCAGGCGATCGGTATAGGTCCAACCCTGATTTAACATGTCACATCACCCCCAAAAATTAGCATTTCCTAACAATAGTCCCCATTTCGCCCCATCTTTGCCCACAAGCCTCCATTCATGGCAACGAGCCACCACTTTTTTTGTAATACTACTAGAGAGACACGCAGAGTCGGCGATTCATGGCGAACTTAGAACATCTCTCAATGCTGAGACAGGGAGTTGAAACCTGGAACCAATGGCGGGACATCAACCCTCATCTCATCCCAGACCTTTACGACGCAGACTTACGGAATTATCCCCTACAAGGGGCGAACCTAAGACGAGTCGTCCTCGGCAAAACCTCTCTCAGCCTGGCCCACCTCCAGGGGGCTGACTTATTCCAAGCCGATCTCTACGAAGCAGATCTGTTTCGGGCCAACCTACAACAAGCCAATTTACAACAAGCCTATCTCTGTCGGGCCAACCTCTATCGGGCCGACTTACGGGACAGTCAACTACAACAGGCCCGTCTCGGCCGCAGCGATCTCACCAAAGCCAATCTTCAGCGGGCCAATCTCTCCCATACCAGTTTCACCGAAGCCAACCTCAGCCAAGCCAACTGTCAGGATAGCGATTTCAGTTATGCCTTTCTCAAATCCGTCCGCGTCTATGGAACCAACTTTGACAATGCTAACCTGAGCGGAACCTGTCTTCAAGATTGGCATATCAACTCATTAACTCAACTCGAAACTGCCATTTGTAAATACTTTTATCGCGACTACGACACCTGGGATAACAAGTTTTTACATCGCTACCCTGCCTCAGACCAGGACTTTTTAAAACCTGGAGAACTCGCTCAAATTCTCCGCCCCCAAGAGCAAACACTCAAATTAAATTTTACTGAACCGATTTGTTTTCAATCCCTCGTTAAAAGCTTAGAACATCTTGAAAAAGATATCCCCAAAACCCACACCAAAGCCCTAGAACAGGGGGAAGATGGTAGCTTAATCATCCGAATTTCTGTTCCCGACCAATCTGATATTGAGCCATTAAAACAAGCATTTTGGACTGAATATAATCGCCTGCGTAAATCTCCAGGTCGGCGATCGCAACCCCATCCCACTGACATTTTTTCCCTTTTAAAAACCCTGGCAAATCGTTAAGAAAGGCAAAAGAGGGAAGAAGGCAAGAGGCAATAGGGGGAACCACAGAGTCACAGAGGACACAGAGGAAGATGTAGATAGGGGCGATGAATGTATCGCCCCCTTGATGTTGGATGCTGATCAGTTTTAGAAACTAAACGTTGTCCGTACAACTCCAATTAGAGCATCATCATTATTGGTGTTATGATTGGGAGCAGTCAGCCAAATTAAGCCCGGTGTAATTGTCAAGTTTTCGCTCACCTGTAGCGAGTAAAAGGCTTCCACATGAAGTGACGTATCTGGGTCACTTCGGACGAAATTTTCGCCATCAGCTAGCTGCCGGAGGCCAGAACGATTCCCCGTAATTTTGGGTTCCTGTCCCACAATAATCCCCGCCAGATTCCCAGGAAGAAGTAGATCCGGGAACGCCAGAGTAACCGCCCAATTCCAACTCTCTAGAGTCCCCCGATTAATCTGTTGGCCCAAAGTCGAGAGGGTTTGGGTATTCACATAACCCACCCAGCCCCCGAGAGCAAAGTTATCAGAGACCTGGAATGAGCCTTGGAAGCCATAGGCGTTACTCACCGTCGGGATAATATCACCGGTGAATCGGCGAACATTATTGAGAACACTGCCTGTGTTCATCTCCTGATTATAGGCATTGACATAGGTCAGGGCGAACTCCGCGCGATCGCTCGGAGTAAACGTCAACTGGGCCATCGCCCCATAGGGACCATTAAACAATCCCGCACCCCGACTCGGATCACCACTGTCTCCAGCAAAGTAACCAGCACTGAGAGAGAGGGCATCACCAAAGGGATATTCCACCCCAATCCCAGATCCTTCCATCAGATAATAGATCGAGGCCCGAGTTCCGAAGCGAGATAGGGCCCCACTGCCACCATCCCCATCAAAAAAGGGATTCACGGTCGAAGCAAAGTCATCGGCGACCCCTTCATTAGCGGCAATCACCACATTGGCATTACCGAAGGGGAACTGATACACCAGAGCATCCACTTCCACCCCGCCACCGGTGTCATCCGAGAAGAACAAATCTCCTTCAGGATAGCCCGTTGCCACATCAGAGAAGGCGGGGATATTGCTGCTTTGCAAACGAGTCATCAGCAAATCCCGGCCAGTGAAGCTGGTGTGGAACTCCAGACGGTTACGGTAGCCAAAGGAGGGGATATGATCGATATTCTCCCCGATAACATTATCACCCGTGGCAATGCCATAGAGGGCGAAGATAGCTTCCCCTTGCAACTTGGTGGTGGTGGAGAACTGATTCGCTTCCAACTCCGAAGTCCGGGCTTCCAAACGGTCAACCCGTCCTCTGATGGTGGACAACTCCGCTGCAAACTCTTCCTGCAAGCGGCGAATGGTGGCTAAATCACTGGGATCGAGACCCTCCCCACCATCTACCAGCTCGAGAATCTGATCCAAACAGGCATTCAACCCCGCTGCGAACTCAAAACGGGTCATGAAGTTATTGCCCCGAAAGGTTCCATCAGGATACCCTGCAATACAGCCGTAGCGTTCAACGAGGGATTGTAAGGCTTGAAATGCCCAATCGGTCGGTTGCACATCAGACAATTGTGACACCGAGGTAACTTGTGCCAGCAACATGGGGCTGTCACCACCATTCAACTGTTTTGTTGAAAGCTCCTGACCTTGGGCGATCGCGGGTAGGGCCAGTAAGCTTAAGGTGCTTAAGCCACTGGTTAAAGCAGTCCACCGCAGTTTAGACATAAAATTTTCCTGCACTCTCTCACGGGTTAGATTGCCTTATCTTAGGCGGCTAGGGCGAAGAGCGTCAATGGCAAGAAGACGGCAAGAGGCAAAAGGGGAGAAGACGGCAAGAGGCAAAAGGCAAAAGGCAAAAGGGGAGAAGACGGCAAGAGGCAAAAGGCAAAAGGCAAAAGGGGAGAAGACGGCAAGAGGCAAAAGGCAAAAGGCAAAAGGGGAGAAGACGGGAACAGGGAACAGAGAACAGGGGGCCCTCTTCTTCCTCTGTGTCCTCTGTGACTCTGTGGTTCTCCTCTTGCCTCTTGCCTCGGGCGACCACAAGGGCACGCCCCTACGTCTTTTCTCTTGCCTCTTAATTTACCCTCGCTTCTCCCCCTTCTAAACCGAGGGATTCTAGCATTTCTTTATCCTTTTCCGGGGGTTGTCCCATGGTGGTCAGATAATGACCAATTAACATGGCATTGAGTCCTGATTTGAGTCCTAGGGCCTGTAACTCACCCATCACCGCTTCCCGTCCACCGGCATAGCGGAGAATGCGCGTCGGCAGAATCAGACGGAAAATGGCGATCGCCTTCAACGCCTCATAGGGATCGAGACGATCGCGATCGCCCAGAGGCGTTCCTTCCCGAGGATTCAGTAAATTCAGCGGAATCGACTCCACCTCCAACTCCCGTAGGGCAAAAGCTAAATCGAGGCGATCGCCCCAAGACTCACCCATTCCCAAAATGCCCCCAGTACAGGCCTGAATCCCGGCAGCTTTCAAGTTCTTCACCGTCTGCACGCGATCGCGCCAACTGTGGGTACTGACAATCTCAGGGAAAAAGTTTTCTGAGGCTTCCAAATTATGGTTGTAGCGCGTCACCCCCGCCTCAGCTAACTCCTGGGCCTGTTCCGGGGTCACTTCTCCCAAGGCACAACAGGGCTTAATACTCGTTTCGGCAATAATGCGGCGGACGGTTTCTAAAACCTGCTCAAACTCTTGTGACTTCGGGCTGCTATATTTAGGACCGCGACCCTGAGACACCAGACAAAAGCGTTTCGCCCCCGCCAATTCCGCCGACTTAGCCTGGGCTAAAATCTCTTCCGGGGACTTCAAGCCATAAATGGGAGAATCTTCACCGGGATGATGGGCAGACTGGGAACAAAAGCCGCAGTTTTCTGAACAACTGCCCGACTTCACATTAACAATACTGCACAAATCCACCACATTACCGCAGCATTCTTGGCGCACGCGATCGGCGGCGGCACAGAGGAGGAGAATATTCTCAGTTCCCTCAATCTCCGTTAACTGCCTGGCCGTCTCGCGGTCTAGGGCTTCACCCGCAATAATACGATCCGCCAGTTGATTTAACCAGACTTCCAACGCCGTGCGATCGCCCGCAGACTCGGCATTTAACATCGGGGTGGAATCTGTTTTCGTCAGGGGGGTATGAACCACAGTCAATCTCTCCATGCAGCGCGGTCAGCTCCCAACAAGAGGGGCATTGCTGATTCTACCATTGATATCATCGGCAACCGCCCCGTCACCCCGGATACATTTCGATACAAACCGCCGAAACCGACCTCCCCCGAGCCTCTAAATACAGAAATCACTACCCCAATCTTGTTGTCCCCGACCCTGTTGACAGCGGAACTGTTGTCCCACCCAAGTGACTTCCCAATTCGCATCAGGCTCTTGAGGGTCCCAGGTCATCTCAATGCGATAGCGCATACTATTGACCGAGTCATCGGGCAGTCCAATCATGGTATGGCTAATCACGGCGGTCTCAGAAGGCGGGGGTCCACCATAATCAATCCTAACCGTTTCCTCAGCCCGTCCTTCCAGAGACACCGGGCGGCTGAGGATTAGTCCCATGAGCGATCGCGGCGTGAGTTGCGCCTCCATCTGCTCAAGTTGATGCCCTTGTTTAAACTCCGACACCTCCATCTCCCAATAATCGGAGCGATCGCCACTCATCTCCTCCTCGGCGGGGTCTAACTCCGGTTCGGTCACGTTCACTGGAGTCTCGGGAGTCGGGTTTTCGGCTAGTTCCTGCACCTGATTACAGGCCAATTGACTCACCGCCAACAGAGCGACCATTGCCGACAACTTAACCATAATCTAAGCGTCCTCACCTGAATTGTCCAAGAGGCCACTACAGCCGCCCCGCCGGAGATTCCGCAAAGCCAGGTCAGGGAAAACCCGCTACACCGAGGCGATCGCCGGGGTTTCCAGATTTTTTAGTGCCGCTGCTGCTGCCTCAAAATCAAAGGGAAATGGCAGTTTCAGGGGACGATAATCCCGAGGGTGGGGGTCTGTGTGACGCAGTACAGCATTAACTAAAACACAGGGGTCATCGCTCAAATTAATCGCCCCATGGGGAACCCCTGGGGGAATCTGCACCACCTGGGGCTGTTGCTGACTCAGGGCAATATAGTTATAGCGACGATTCTGCAAAATCACCAGCACCAAACTGCCCCGAACCACCAGTAATTGGTCAGTTTGGCCATGATGAACGAACAAATCATCAACGGTCTGAGGGGCCACCTGCACCAACATGGTCTCGTGGCTGGACTGAGGGGTGTAGAACTGGGCCATTCCCCCCTGAAAGGAGTCCAACGTCCGAATTTCTACTTGTCGTACCAGAGCCATAGGTCAGAACTCTCCTGGGTTGATCTGTGCTGTCCCTATTGTAACGCTCTATTTTTAAACTTTTGTGACGGCAGTAACAAAATGTGCATTAAATGTGATAAAGGTCGCGCCGACGACGAGACAGGTGAAAGATAGGCCGGCTTCGACCCTGGATGATCATCTCGAACCCTTGACCTCAACCGATCCACTACAATAGCTAGAATGAACTCAAAGCGATGCTAATTTTTTCTAACTTGGAGAACAAATCATGCTCGATCTAAACACCCTTCAACAAGATATCAACGAATTGCCTGAAGAAGCACAAACCTTGCTCGCAGATTTCATTGATTTACTAAAAAAAAGATACTCTACTGGAAAAAAACAGGAGAGCAACCCCAACCAATCCCATCATCAACGGAGTAACCTAGAGATTCTAAGAGACTCGAGTTTGGTCGGCTGTATCAGTTCAGATCCTGGACTTTCTAGTAATTATAAATCCATGATAAAACAAGAATTAGACTCGAAGTATGATAATTGTTGACACAGGATTCTGGGTAGCCATATTTAATGGGAAAGACCGCTATCACGAACGCGCCAAAAACACTTTAGCTCAATATCCCCATGAAGAACTTATCACCACTTGGTCTGTTTTAACGGAAACGTCCTACTTGCTTTTACAACGCTCTTCAAGCACATATCAGGGCGTTCAGAACCAGATTAAGTTCTTGGATATGTTTCAGACCTACCCTCAACGGTTCCAATTATTTGAGCTTAAAGTGACTCATTTAGGTCGCATGACAGCGTTAATAGAAACCTATCGAAATCTACCCATGGATTTAGCGGATGCCTCCCTAGTCATCCTAGCATAAGAATTAGGAAGTGGTCGAATTTTATCGATTGACTACCGAGATTTTAATGCCTACCGATGGAAAAACACAAAGCCTTTTCAAAATTTATTCCAGCAAGTCTAGTTGGGACGTTAAATTGTCAAGTTGTACGGGCAACAGGGTACGGTCAAAATCTGTCTCACATTGGGGCGATCGCCATCTGGATTCCCATTTCTCCCGTGAAGTGTTATCGATAAACACTCTTACCCTCGTCGCCAGACCTTGACCGTGCCATCGGCCGTCCCACTCACGATCGCCCCCCCATCGGGACTCACCGCCACCGCCATCACCGCATCCCCCCCATCACAGAACGACGCGATCGCCCCCTGCTGTTCCAGACTCCAGAGTTTCACCGTCCCATCAGAACTGCCACTGACCACCGTATCCCCATCCGGGCAAACCGTCAGGGTTGTCACCGAGCCTCGATGGCCCTCAAACAGCCCTTGTAACTCCCCACTGGCCAAATCCCAAACCCGCACCTTATGGTCTCGACTCCCACTCACCAGTCGAGTCCCCCCAGCCGCAAAAGCGATCGCATTCACCGGCACCGACATCTCCGTCAACAGGCGATCGCGCGTAAACTGTCCCGTCTCCCCATTAAACGACCAAAGCACAATCGAGCCATCCGCCCCCGCACTCACCAACCCCCTGCCATCGGGGGTAAAGCGAACCGCCTCAACCCGTCCTTGGTCCACCAACGCGCGATCGCATAACGTGGTCGTCATGCGGCGACGTTTCGGAGACACCCGCACCTGCCAAACCTGTAAATAGGCCTCAAACCAACTACTCACAATAAACCGGCCATCCGGAGTCATCGAGAGCGATCGCACCGACCCCGCCTCCTCCGTCTCATCGGTGAGCGTATCCCCTAAAAACAAAGTTCCATCCCAAGGTTTCTTCGCCGTCGGACGAAACTGCCGTAGCCCCTGAATATCCCATAACTTCACCGTCTTATCCCAACTCCCACTGGCCAACAAAGACCCATCTTGACTCAGGGTTAAACTACAGACCGGACTCTCATGATCCGTCAACGCCCCAATCAACTCCCCAGTTTTCAGATGCCACACCGGAATCGTCTTATCAAAACTCGCCGCAATCAACAGTTCCCCATCCGGCGTAATCAGCAAATCACTAATCCAATCCTGACAATCCTCAAGAGTAAACACACAATGCCAAACCTGTTGCGGTAGCCCCTGGGCCTCCGCCGCAGGCTGAAACTCCGGTAGGCCTACCTCCGTCACCCGTAGCGGTTCTGGCTCCCTCTCTGGCGACGTCTCAGCCGCCGGTTCAGGACGGTTAATCTTGTGAGAAATCGTCTGCGACCTCTCCCGAACCGGTTGAGGCACCGGCGTTGTCGGCACCACCCCCTTCTCTAGGGGTAACGATGGCTCAATAACGCCATCACGCTTCTCTGAGCGTCGTTCAATGGAGAATGTAGGAACCGGTGGCGGCGTAACCGGCCCAGAACTAGCCACTGTTGGCGTCTCTCGCGGCGTTGGAAAGGGCAAATCGACAGAACTCGTCCCAGGTTTCAGCGTCTCCCGCGAGACATCCACCGCCGCCTCCCGAGTCACCGCTGGGGTGCTAACCTCCCCCTCCACCGACCGGTCCCTGACCTGAATCGGCACCTCAATGGGAATCGTCGTCTGCCATTGCTGTCGCAGCTGACTCAACTCCTGATAGACCTGACTTAAACGATGCTCCAAGCCATCCAACCGTTGCGGCACTGGAGAATGATTCAGATAATCAATGGTATCCGCCAACGTGCGATGCAACTGATCATATTGCCCCTGAAGCTGCTGCAACTGCTCAGCCAATCCCTGCCATTGTGACTCACCCAAGGCGGACGAGGAGATCGAAACATCTAACGGTTGCGGCGAGGGAGGACGGGACGTCTGAGAGGCCATTCTCAAGTCCGGTTGATCGCGATAGAGGGCATCAAATTCCTGGCACACTTGGTCTTGTAACTGCATCAAGGCCGTCATCGCCTGATGATTTAGCATCACCTCCAAACGACGGCGATTGATTAAATTCAGCAACAGCGACAGGGAGATAGGAACCCCGGCAAACACAATTCGACTGGAAATCACCGCCACCAGAGTTCCGATGACAGCACTCACCCAGCAGAGATATTCAGCAACTTCGAGTTGATTCGGCGATCGCATCAGCAGCAGAAAATGACAACGGAGCGGAAGCAGCAGTAAAACTGCCATTATATTCGCATTTTGCCTGACCCTTGCCACAGGCGATCGCACAATTCCCAGATAGCCAACCCCCTACAATTGAGCCAAACCCATCCACTTGAGGCGATCAAGCGACCCCAAAAAAAATCGCCTACACTAAGAAAAGAGGATGTCTAGACAGGCACCTCCCCAGTTTTTTCAAGCCCGATCCCCCCTTTCACTCTTTAATATCCATTGTTAATTATCCATTATCCATGACCGCCTTAACCTCCCTTTCCATTCCCTCCCCTGCTATGCTTCACGATCGCCTCCGTCCCGAGATTCGCGCCCTACAACCGGACCTGGTGCAATGGAGGCGACATCTACACCAGCGGCCAGAACTAGGCTTCCAAGAACAACTCACCAATGAGTTTATCGCCGCAAAACTGAAGGAGTGGGGCATTGACTACCAAGATGGGATCGCCAAAACCGGCATTGTTGCCGTGATTGAAGGTCAGCAACCGGGACCCGTCTTAGGGATTCGGGCTGATATGGATGCCCTCCCCATTCAAGAAGAAAACGAAGTTCCCTATAAATCCCGTCATGACGGCAAAATGCACGCCTGTGGCCATGATGGTCATACCGCCATTGCCCTGGGAACGGCCTATTATCTCAGTCAACATCGGGACTTTCCCGGAACCGTGAAACTGATTTTTCAACCCGCCGAAGAGGGGCCCGGCGGTGCCAAACCGATGATTGAAGCCGGGGTTCTCAAAAATCCCGATGTGGATGCCATTATCGGTCTCCATTTGTGGAATAACCTACCCTTAGGAACCGTCGGGGTTCGTCCCGGAGCCTTAATGGGTGCGGTGGAACTGTTCCGGGCCAAGATTCTCGGCAAGGGGGGTCATGGGGCCATGCCTCATCAAACCGTAGATGCGATCGTCGTGGGGGCGCAAGTGGTGAACGCCCTCCAGGCCATTGTGGCTCGTAATGTCGATCCCATCAACGCCGCTGTCGTCACCGTCGGCGAATTTCACAGTGGTTCGGCCTTAAATGTCATTGCCGATACGGCTGAGTTAGGGGGAACGGTGCGTTACTTTAAACCAGAATATGCCGGCTTTTTTGGTCGTCGCATTGAGGAAACCCTAGCCGGGGTAACTCAGGCCTATGGCGCGAGTTATCAACTCGACTATTGGGAACTCTACCCCGCCACCATCAACGACCCTCAGATGGCGGAACTGGTGGGATCTGTCGCCGAGCGCGTCATTGAAACCCCCGCAGGAGTAGTTCCCAACTGTCAGACGATGGGAGGAGAGGATATGTCCTTTTTCCTACAAGCGGTTCCCGGCTGTTATTTCTTCCTCGGTTCTGCCAACTCAGAAAAACGACTGGATTATCCCCATCACCATCCCCGCTTCGACTTTGATGAAACGGCCTTAGCCATGGGTGTGGAGATGTTTGTCCGTTGTTTGGAGAAGTTTATGGAAAATGGCGGATACCGGTCTTAGGGGCTTACCTCTTGTATGTCTGGGGCGGGACTGTTTGTTCTGGGTTGAACGCAGGGAATTTCCAGCACAAATTCCGTCCCCTCTCCGAGTTGTGAGAGACAGGCGAGAGAGCCATTGTGTTTATCAACGACAATTGAGTAGGCGATCGCCAACCCCATTCCCGTTCCTTTGCCAATGGGTTTCGTGGTAAAAAAGGGATTAAAAATCTTCTCCCGCACCGACTCTTCAATTCCCGCCCCGTTATCGGCGATGGAGATGCGGGCGTGGTTTTCAGAAACCCTTGACGTGGTGATGGTAATCCTCGTGGCTTCTCGGCGATCGCGTTTCTCCTCTAGGGCATCAATGGCGTTGGCCAAAAGATTCATAAACACCTGATTCAGTTGCCCTGAATAACATTCAATCTCGGGCAAATCCCCATAATCCCGGACAATCTCAATGGCGGGGCTGCTAGAGCGCACCTTAACGCGGTTATGGAGAATCATCAAGGTGGTATCAATCCCATCATGAATATCCACCGGCTTCAACTCCGACTCATCAATCCGGGAAAACTTCCGTAAACTCAAAACAATCTCCCGAATGCGCTCGGCACCCACCTGCATTGATTTCAGGAGTTTGGGTAAATCCTCAATCAAGAAATCCAACTCCAACTCCTCTAAGGTCTCCTGTAACTCCTCATCGGGGTCGGGATATTTATCCTGATAGGTTTGGATGATTTCTAATAAACTTGTCGTGTAATCATTGGCATGAGTCAAGTTGCCAAAAATAAAATTGACCGGGTTATTAATTTCATGGGCAACTCCCGCCACCAGTTGCCCCAAGCTAGACATTTTTTCACTCTGAATCAACTGAACTTGAGCGGTTTGTAACTCTTGAATTGCTTGATTGAGTTTAGCGGTTCGTTCACTGACGCGTTGTTCGAGTAACGAATTTTGTTGTGCCAACTCTTGCCCAATAAAATAAAGTTTGAGATGGAGGCGAACCCGAGCTAAGACCTCTTCCTGCTGAAAGGGTTTCGTGATGTAGTCAACGGCTCCCAAAGATAGACCTTTAACCTTATCCACCGTATCCGCCAAAGCACTGGTAAAAATAATGGGAATTTCTTGAGTTTGAGGATTTTCCTTGAGGCGACGACAGGTTTCAAAGCCATCAATACCCGGCATCATAATATCCAATAAAATCAGATGAGGCGGTGCATAATGGACCTTATCGATGGCACTGTAGCCATCTTGAGCCACTAAAACCTCAAACCCAGAACTGTCCAAAAAATCAGATAGGACATCCAAGTTAGCTGGATTGTCATCAACAATCAGAATTGTGCCGTAGTCAAGCTGTTGTGAGTTCATACCGAGCTAAATACTGTCAAGTGGTAGATGAGGGTTTAGAACGATTAACAAACGGTGGCATCCAGTCTATAAATTGTTCTGGCGTAACCAAGAAACTCACCGCCTCCTCCGGGGGAAGTGGGCGAGAGAACAAATAGCCTTGGGCCAGTTCACAGCCCATGGCCCGCACAATTGCCAACTGCATGGGGGTTTCAATCCCTTCCGCGACGGCATCCATACCCAGGGCATGGGCTAGGGTGATAATGGTATGAACGATTTCATTGCCATTCTCGGTAGTCCCATTCGACTTCTGTTGTAAACGAGCAATAAAGGCTTTGTCAATCTTGAGAGTATGAACGGGGAACTCATGGAGGCGACTTAATGACGAGTATCCTGTGCCGAAATCATCGATACAGAGGGATAAGCCCAGTTCTTGAAGCTTACGGAGAATGTCAAAGACTTGGGCGTTACTTTGCAGTAAACAGGTTTCCGTAATTTCGAGTTTGATACAGCCTTTCGGAAGCTGTACGCCCATTAAGGTGGTTTCAATAAATTCCACGAGCTGGGGCTGCATGAGTTGAATGGTCGATAAGTTAACATTTAAGGTTAAGTCTTCGAGGTCAGGAAACTGCGATCGCCAACGGGATAACTGTTGGCAAGACTCGTAAAACACCCAACTTCCCAATTGATGGATTAGCCCAATTTCTTCACTAATGGGGATAAAATCAATCGGGGAGATGAGTCCCTTCTTGGGATGATGCCAACGCAATAGGGCTTCAAAGCCTTGAACTCGTCCGGTTTTCAGGCAAATTAAGGGTTGATAGTATAAGCTAAATTCATTGCGAACTTTGCGGTTAATTAACTCAGTATGCTGCAAATCTCTTTGCCAATCCCTTTTAATAACAATGCCATGTTCTACCGCATGACGTAACTCATTTTCCAACTCGAGGCGCAATTTAGCTCGGGCTTTCATTTTAGGGTTAAAAATCGCATATCGACCCCGTCCTGCCTGTTTGGCTTGATACATGGCAATGTCCGCATCGCGCAGGACATCTTCACAATGGGAATAGTTGGAGTTCTTGAGGGCGATGCCAATACTAGCATTGGTAAACACCTCATAGTTTTGGTCTAAGTAAAAGGGTACCCAAAACTGTTTTTGAACTCGCCGCACCACCTCTAAAATATCATCTAAATTAGAAACATTTTCTAGGAGAATCACAAATTCATCTCCCCCCAACCGAGAGACCGTACTTATGCCAGGTCTAAAAAATTCAGGACTGAGAACATCCCAATCTTGAGGATGGCGATTGAGAGCATCGAGGAGTCGTTGAGCCACCGTTTCAAGCAGAGCATCTCCCGCCAAGTGACCGAGACTATCATTAATGACCTTAAAGCGATCGAGGTCGAGAAATAAAACGGCAAACTCCGAGGCATTGTCAGAATCATTAATCAGGCGATTGAGGCGATTCATCAACCAAACCCGATTGGTTAATCCCGTCAGAGAATCATGTAAGGCATCATACGCAAGCTGTTGTTCTCGTTCTTGTAGCTCTTGCTGAGTCGTTTGCAGTTGATGAATGGTCTCTTGTAACTCATGAGTGCGATCGCCCACAAGCCGTTCTAACTCCTGATTCTGAGAGGTGAGGGAATCCGTCAGACTGCGTAATTGCAGATGGAGTTGCACCCGAGACAAGACCACATCCTCATAAAAAGGCTTAGGAATGTAGTCCACCGCCCCCAACTCCAACCCCAGCACCTGATACTCAAGATCCGATAATGCCGTCATAAAAATAACAGGAATCGTCGCTGTTTCTGAATTGGCCTTCAACCGGCGACAGGTTTCAAAGCCATCAATTCCCGGCATCATTACATCCAGACAAATGAGATCCGGCGGATCATACTGGGCCCGTTCAATTGCACTCTGACCATCTCGGGCCACTAACACTTCATACCCAGACCGTTCTAGTAGGCTTGAGAGAACCTCTAAATTAGCCGGATCATCATCCACAATTAAAATCGATTGGCTGGTAGTAGGAATTGCATTCATCAGAAATTTTAGTTAGGACCGATTAAGTAGCTTCAAGATGGCTTTATCTTGATAACTACGAGCAAGCTGTGTCAGGTGTTGTGCAAACGGTTCTAAGTCTGGATGGTCTTTAACCAACTCATCCGCTCGATCCAGTAACCGTTTGAGGCTGCCCCGTTTCGCCAAATGAATCAACTCATCAAGCTGCTGAGGCTCAGGAAAAACCATCAGCTCCGGCTCGGGCATCTGTGTCCAGTCATCCCGGTCATCGGGCTGTCGCCCGGTAGACTCATACACCCATTCTAAATTGAGATACTGGTCCAGTTGGTCTAACATCAGCTCCGTATTGATGGGTTTACAGAGAAACTCGTTACAGCCAGCGGCAAAACTGCGATCGCGCTCTTGAACCAAGGTACTCGCAGAGGTCGCAATAATGGGAATCTCAGCCAAAGCAGGATTAGCGCGCAGTTGACGAATTAACTCAAACCCATCCATCCCCGACATCACCAAATCCGTAATAATCAAGTCCGGCGGCTGCTCAACCGCCAAGGCCAGGGCCTGTTCTCCCTCCTGAGCTTCGCGAACCTGAAAGCCCAAATCCGTCAGCAATTGAACCAGGGCCAAACGATTCACCGACGTATCATCCACAATCAGGAGTTGACGACGAGGGCCACGATAGCCCTGACGCACTCCCGAGTTCGCGTCAAGCTGCTTCTCGTCTGACCAGCTTGACGCTTGCGGTAGCCAGATCTCAAACCAGAAACAACTCCCCTGACCTAACTCACTCTCAACCATCAGGATTCCTCCCATTTGATGGACGATTTTCTGACTAATGGTCAAGCCTAACCCCGTTCCCTCGGAGTGATACGCCGGATCACTCACCTGTTCAAAGGGCAAAAACACACGGGACACCTGTTCTGGACTCATACCAATCCCCGTATCCCGCACGGAAAAACGAATTTGACAGCGATCGCCCGTTTCGGGGGAGGCCGATTGTTGCCGGAAAATCTCAAAGGTCACCGCGCCCTGTTCCGTGAACTTAATGGCATTCCCCAGCAGATTAATCAGCACCTGACGCAGACGCTTGGAATCCCCCACCACCGCCTTCGGTAAATCCTCGTCAACAATACAGACAAAGTTCACCTGCTTCTGCACCGCCTTGAGGTGTAACATCTGCACCACCGTATCCAGGAAGCTGCGTAGAGGAAAGGGACTGTCCACAAGGGTCATCCGTTGGGCTTCCAACTTGGAAAAATCGAGGATATCCTCAATTAGGGTCAGCAAATGAGTGCCACATTGATGAATAACCTGTACCCCATTGGCTAAGGCTGGAGATAGATTCCCATGGCGTTTGAAAATCTGAGTGTAGCCGAGAATCCCGTTGAGAGGCGTGCGCAATTCGTGACTCATGTTGGAGATAAACTCACTCTTAGCCCGGTTTGCCAAATCAGCCGCTTCCTTAGCCTTTCGTAGTTCCACCTCAACCCGTTTACGCTCTGTTGAATCGGTCCCCACGGCGAGAACCTCAGATAAACTACCATCGGGGTTCAGAAGCGGTTGATTGGCCCACAGAACCCAAACGAGAGTCCCATCCCGGCAGATATTGGGATCTTCACGGGTTTTTCGACATTGGGGATTATCTTGTAGGTCTTGGGCAAATCCTCGCCAATCAAACGTTGTCCCGGTTTTAGGAACCAGAATCGAAACGGGTTGTCCGAGTAACTCATCCTTGCCATAGCCAAAAAAGGATTCACCATAGCTATTGATGAAGGTGATGTTCCCCTCTAGGTTCCAACGCAGGATGATTGAGTTGGCCGTTTCCACCAAGGTTCGGTATTGTTCTTCTCGCTGCCGCAGTTCTAGTTCTGCCTGCTTGCGATCGCTTATATCCCGGATAGCCGCCTGAATAATGATGCTACCCTCCACCTCAATGGCACTCAGACAAATCTCACAAAAAAATTCTGTGCCATCGAGCCGCTGATGAACCCATTCAAAGCGTTGAGACCCATTCTGAAAAACCTGTTGAATCCTGTCTTTGGCGGCGTCCTCAGAGGAGCGACCATCGGGCTGACAGGGGGGCGACAGACCCCAGGGAGTTAGGCCATAAAACTCTTCCTTGCTCCCTACACCAAACAGAGCCAACGCAGCATGATTACAATCACTGAACCGTCCTTCTTGTAACAGGGCGATCGCCTCCTGGGTTCCCTCGGCCAAGAGACGATAGCGCGTTTCCGAGCGATGTAATTGGGCGGCAATGGCTTGTCGTTCCTTAACTTCTTGCTTCAGTTCCCGAGTTCGTTCAGCGACGGTGGTTTCTAAATGCAGGTGCGATCGCTCCAAATCCTCACTCATGAGATTAAAAGAATCGGCCAAGTCAGCCACTTCTCGGGGTTGTCGCACCTGAACCCGCCGCGACAAATTCCCCTCAGCCACATCCCGAGCCGCTCGCTGTAGCCGTTTCACCGGGCGGGCAATCCAGTGAGAGGCCCACCAGCCTAAGCCTCCTGCCACCGAAATTGCCACCAGACAAATCATGAGCGTTTGACGACTACTGCCATCCAAATGGCCTAAAAACCGAGATTCAGGAATCCCCGTCACCAAGAACCAATCCACTCCCCCATTCATCTCAAAAGGAGTGATCTCGACAAAATGAGGCGTATCTCGTAAACGCAACCGTAAGCGATGCCTCCCCTGGAGCTGATCCCAAGCCCCAACCTGAGTCTCAACCGCCTCAGCAATCCCCTGAATAAAGGGAAACTGACTCTCTCGGGCCTGAGTCTGCGATCGCATCTCCTCCAGAAACCGCTCCTGGGCCTGGCCCTCTCTCGCCAGGGAGGCGGCCAAAACTTGTCCCTGGCGATTCACCAGAAACGCATCCCCCCCATCGCTCATATCCTCATGACTTAACAACTCATTGAGGGTTATCAGTTCCAGGGCCATCACCATCACCCCTAGGGGATTTTCCTGAGAGCCTACCACCTCAGAAAAGCTGATCAGAGGGTTCAAGGGCAGGCTCGGAGAGAGAACAATTTCATTCCATCCCGGCTCGTCTCGACGCAAGGCATTCTGATAACTAAGAATTGCTTGGGGGTTGAACATCGCCAGCGTCTTTTCCTCACGAACCTCTTGGCCCGTCTGATTCACCCAAATCGCTCGTAAGCGCCCATTGCGTTTTTGCAGCGTTAAACTCTCCGACTCCTGGCCGCGGATCGCGGCCATCGTATCGCCATTAGTATTGATAAAGCCAATGGCGGAGACAAGAGGAAAGGTTTGTAGCTGATGCCATAAGAGGGCTTCAATATAATCGACGGAGGCCGGATCGAGCAGTTGGCTCTCCAGATAGCGGCGGTTCAAGTGAGAAACTTGGATGAGCTGCTTCAGATGGACTTCGAGATCGTGAAGTACCATCTCACTCATCTGTTGTTGATGGGATTGAGCCATCGCCTCACTGGCTAACCGGCTATTGCGAGCAATCAGCCATCCCGTCAAGCCCACCGCCAAAGCAATTTGCAGCGCAAACGGGGCCACTAACACCGCTCGCAGCGGAATCCCCTGACGGGGTTGACGCCCCCGAGAACGACGCATGGGGGCCAGGAAGTCCCGGGACTTAGGGGAGAGTTTCATGATAGGAGAGTCACCATCGGCGCAAACGTCATATATGAGGCAGTCAGGGCAATGAGACGTGGCCAAAGATAAGCCGATGTCAGAGACTCATCCCAAGCCGCCAAATCATTCGAGAAGCCTTTGAGAAGCCTCGGAATCGATGCGTTGGCAAGCTGAGTTACCTCAGCGTTGTGGTTTACTCCCACTATAACGCCCCCGGAGAGAGACTTAATCCTGCGAGTCTCTCTCTTTAGCTTTTATTTTGCAGGTTAGCTTCAGTTTTACCTCAAGTTATTCAATCATTGACCTGATATTTATCCCAGTAGTTGTACAGAAACCCCCTCAGTTACCAACCCCAACTCCCCTGAATCCCTTTAAACGGTCCAACAATATCTTGAGTAATCCAACCGCCGTAAAAGTCACCGGGCTGTGCGTCAACTTGTTCGCCGCGTACATAGCAGGCATCCATCTGACTAGCATAAAAGCTCACATAACCGGCGATCGCCGCAAACTCCGGAACAGGATTCGGATAATACCAAGCCACATCCCGCGCCACCTGATCCCCCACCTGAACCGTGTAGTAGCGACAAGCCCCCTTCCACTCACAAAAGGTTTGGCGAGGGGAAGATTTCAAAACCTCTCTCTGAATATCCTCTGGGGGAAAATAATAGACTGGAGGGTGACTCGTTTCTAAGACTCGGTACGCCTTTTCTGTATCGGCGATCACCTCACCATTGAAAACAATCCAAAGACGACCCGAAACCGGTTCTAAGCGAGGGGGACGAGGATAATCCCACACCGATTCTTGTCCGGGTTTAGGCTCAATGCGTTGGGGTCGATTAAACATGAGATATAGCAAAAGTTGGTCTGAATAGGACAAAAAATAGGGGATAAGAAGGCAAGAGGCAAGAGAAAAGACGTAGGGGCGTACCCTTGTGGTCGCCCGAGGTAGGAGATTCTCTTCCAACTCAGAGTATCCTTGCTGAGTGTCAATCAGGCAATCTTCGATTGCTATAGCCTCCTAACGTCCTGTTGCACTTTCATTAGGGTAACCAGTCTCATCAGAAATCGCTAGGAGGGAGGAGTTCCCTAGGCGATCGCCGTCTTTCCGGCGAAATAATCCCGTAGTTGTTGTTCATGATCATGACAGAGACAGTCATAGGGGATCTCCGAGGGGTCAAAGGCCCGCACCCCAAGGACTTCCTGAGTATCCTGGGGATTAAACTCTCCCGTCACCTGCGCCGCCACCACAATCGAAATCGAGTGAATCCGAGGATCGCGATCGGGATGAGAATACACCCCCACCAAGCGCCCCAACTGATGCAACTGTAACCCCGTCTCCTCATAGAGTTCCCGCCGCGCCGCCGTCGGGATATCCTCTCCCCAATCAATAATCCCCCCAGGAAGTCCCCAACGGCCCGTATCCCGCCGTTGAATCAACACCAACTTTCCCGCATCCTCCCCCTCCATCAATTCCGCCACCACCGTTGTTCCCGTAATCGGGTGACGAAAAATCAGCCCCATCACCGTTTTTAAATATCGCCAAACCTGCTGTGCCAACATACCCTTAATTATCCATGTTCTAGTATTAATTCCTGATTCTCCGCAACAGCTCTTCCGTCCGCCGAACCCATTGCGGTTGTTGTTGAGCCTGATAGCGATCGCGGGCATATTCCAAGACCTCTCGGGCTTGTTGAAAGTTCCCCTGTTGCAGAAACACCAAACCCGCCCCATAATAGGCATTGGCATAGCCAGGATTCGCCTCACGAGATGCCCGAAATGCCGTCAGCGCCCCATCTAAATCACCTTCTGACAGCAAAATTGCGCCCAATTGATAATGAGCTTCTGCGTAATTTGGATTCAAGGAAATCGCCTGACGTAATGCCGATTTTGCCCGGCGAATTTGACCCCGCTCAGTATAAATCAGAGCCAAATAGTAAGACGGTTCAGGAGCATTATCCGTGTACCGTTGTGCCAAACGAAACGCCGAGAGCGCCTCATTCAAGTCCCCTTCTTGATAGTGTAGGAGTCCTAAATTATAATGAGCCACCCCCAAACGAGAGTCGAGGGCGATCGCCCGTTCCAAATACTGACGGGCCCGAGGCAGATTATTAGCCTCAAGCAGAACCGCCCCAAGATTACCATGAGCCAGAGCAAACCCCGAATCCGTCCGAACCGCCTGTAAAAACGCCTCCGCCGCCTGTTGAGCTTCTCCAGACTGACGCAACGCCAGCCCGAGATTATAGTACCCTGGAGAAAACTCTGGATCGAGTCGAACCGCCTCCCGGAAGGCGGCGATCGCCCCAGAGAGGTCATCCCGTTGCACCAACTGCAAACCCTGATTCAACGCCCGTTCTGCGGCAGAATCAAGAGGAGACGATCGCATCTCCTGAGCAACCCCCAGCAACCCTCCCGGTGGCCAGCCTCCCGCCAGCCATCCCAGCAGGGCGATCGCCCCCAAAAGCGAAACCCCTCGTCGTCCCAATCGTCCCCACACCATCACAAAGCCTCCCCAAGCATCAAAATCTGTCCTCAATTCTAGCCCCTCCCCCACCTCCTCTTCCTCCTCTTCCTCCGTGTCCTCTGTGACTCTGTGGTTCCCCTCCCCCTACTGCCTCTTGCCTCTTGCCTCTTGCCTCTTGCCCCTCTTCCCCATGACCAGCCCCTTTGATCGCGCCATAATGCAGCGTTGCCTCACCCTTGCCCGTCGGGCCCAGGGACAAACCGCCCCCAACCCCATGGTCGGGGCCGTCATCGTGCAAGAGGGGGCCATCATCGGCGAAGGCTTCCATCCTGGGGCCGGGCAACCTCACGCCGAAGTCTTCGCCCTCCAACAAGCCGGCGATCGCGCTCAGGGGGCCACCATCTACGTCAGCCTCGAACCCTGTAACCACCACGGACGAACCCCCCCCTGTTCCGAAGCCCTAGTGAAAGCTCAAGTCAGCAAAGTCATCATCGGCACCGTCGACCCCAACCCCAAAGTCGGCGGCGGCGGAATCGCCCGTCTACAAGAAGCAGGCATCGAAGTCATCATCGGCGTAGAAGAAGCCGACTGTCGTCATCTCAACGAAGCCTTCTTCCATCGCATCACCCAGAAACGTCCCTTCGGCATCCTCAAATACGCCATGACCCTCGACGGCAAAATTGCCAGCCAAGGCGGCCATAGTGCCTGGGTCACCGGAACCGCCGCCCGACAACGGGTCCATCAACTTCGCAGTCACTGTGAAGCCGTCATCGTCGGGGGCAACACCGTTCGCAACGACAATCCCCATCTCACCTGTCATAACCACGGCCCCAAAAATCCCCTACGAGTCGTCATGAGTCGTCGCCTAGACCTCCCCCCAGATGCCCGACTCTGGGATGTTAGCGAAGCCCCCACCCTCGTCGCCACCGAAACCGGCGTCAAGCCCGAATTTCAGGATCAATTACGCGATCGCGGGGTCGAAGTCCTGGCCTATCCCCAACTCACCCCCAGCGTCGTCATGGAGAATCTCTATCAACGGGGCATGATGACCGTTCTCTGGGAATGTGGAGGAGTGTTAGCGGCCCGGGCCCTATCCGAAGGCATGATTCAAAAAGTTATGGCTTTCATCGCCCCCAAACTCATCGGCGGCAATTCCGCCCCAACCCCCCTAGCTGATTTAGGTTTCAATCAGATGACCGATGCCCTCCCCCTCCAGAATTACCAATGGCATCCCATCGGCGAGGATTTGCTGTTAGAGGGCTATGTAGGGGAGAGGCAGTAGGGGGAGAAGAAGGCAAAAGGCAAGAGGCAAGAGGCAAGAGGCAAGAGGGGAACCACAGAGTCACAGAGGACACGGAGGAGAAGAAGGGAAGAGGGAAGAGGGAACAGGGAACAGGGAACAGGGGCCCTCCTCATCCTCATCCTCATCCTCCTCATCCTCATCCTCCTCATCCTCTGTGTCCTCTGTGACTCTGTGGTTCCCCTCTTGCCTTCTCCTCCCTACAAATCCAACGTCAGTTGAACGCAAGTATTATCCTCCACCGTAGCTGAAGCACCTCGGGATTCAGATATAGCTCCCTCCTGATCTCCCCGATTGGGAATCCGTTGGTCTACAGCCAACCAGTTGCGGAAAATGAGGAGACGGTCATCATTGGGGACATCCAGACGATAAATCCGTAACACCTTCTTCTGGCGACGTTGACAGCGTAAACAGGTTAAGCCGTAGCCGATTTTGTCCAGAAACCGCCGTAGAATCACCATTGGGGTGGAGTTTTTTGCTAAGCCGATGCCGGTGGTTGTTTTGATGTCTTGACGATACTTTAACGCCAACTCTGCCAGCTTTTGTAAGTCTGGATCATTATTCGAGAGTTCCCGTTCCGGGGTTTCTAGGAATTTGTGAATCCCTAAGAGGTGCATCGTTCCCACCGTGGCCCCGAGTTGGGAACGGTTGAAGTCCGGTTGAAAGATTTGACCTTGTCCTTGTTCAATCAACTGTTGGGCGACTTGGCGATCGCGCTGGGCTAGGAAGGGCCGCCCCACGGTGAGGTAGTAGTGAAGCCGCAGTTTTTGATAGGCCCCTTGGTCATCTTGTTGCACTAAGGCTGGCGTGACGGGGACTTTATAACGACGGTGGAGTTCGTATTTACGCAGGGCCCGGCGATCGCCAGACCGTTTGACTAAGCGTTTCTTACAAGCCCGATACTCGGCTTCATTCAAGTCTGAGGCCTCGACAATGGCTAGACATTCACGGTCATAGTTTTGTTGTTGCACCTCGGCGATGCGATCGTGCAGGGTGTCACAGGCGGATTTCGGGGCTTTGCGAGAACGCGATCGCCGTTTGGCGGCAGCTACGGGACAGAGTCGATGACCTTCGGCCTGTAGGGCTGCGACAATGGTACTGCGGTAATTGGCCATCGATGCGTTGAGGCGAACCCCCATTTTGGCCCAACAGCGTAGAGACTCGGCTTGGAAGCCCACATCAATATCATCAATCCCCTCAAAATCCGCTTGTTGCAACAGACGCACGTTGAGTTGAGTTAGACGTTTACCGGAGGTCAACAACCCCGGAATCGACGTAGACCCATTTCCCACCTTATTAAAGCCATAGGGGGCGGCCCAGAGGTAGCGAGGAACCGCCTCCCGCACGCGGGCCATGGCTTGGCGGACGGTGTTGGCCGATTGAACCCCCTGGGCGATCGCCCACACGGAGGTAAACAGGCCCAATTGGTCAATACTCACCCCTGTTTCTAGGGCCGGGGAAGCCAGGACGAGATCGTAGTCTTTCAGACATTCGTTAAGGTGACGGGTGCAATGATGAGCGGGATGTTTGGGATCAGCCACCGATTCGGCATCAATGCGGAGGATGCGATGTTCGGGAAATTTCTGGCGGAAATAGGCTTCGAGCGATCGCGTCCCCCAACGACTGGTGAGTTTTTGGGCTGAAAGACAGACGAACGGTTTACCGCCCTTCTCGATATAGGTTTCGAGGTCTTTGACGAAACGTTTGGGGGTGCTGTCGCTGTAGTGATGAATCTCCCAGGATTCCTCGGTACTGGGTTTCCAGGGATTGGAAATCAGAAAGGGTTGGGCATCTACAGCCGCTAGGGTGCAGAGGTACTCCAGGGCCATATCACTCAAATCGGCATCGGCGACTAACACCTGCCCCTGATTGCCTAGGGTATTTTCCATCAGCCGTTTGAGCGATCGCAACACCGCCACCCGTTGACTGCGACAGGTATCGGAATTTAAACCATGCCAGAGGACTTGTTCAACTTCATCGATGATCACCAGGGCATTCTGCCAATAGTCCGGGTCAAACTGGGCCTGAGAGTCCCCATGAAGGGAATCGATACAGAGTCCCATGCCCACCTCAGGACGTTGCGGCTGGGCCAGTTGACTGACATAGGGCAACTCAAAGCGGTGACAGAGGGCTTCAACGAGTTGCACCCGATGGCCTAAAACCAGGACTTTCTGATCTCGGGCTTTGGCTTGCTGAACCACTTGGGCCAGCAGTTGGGTTTTGCCCGTTCCCTTGGGGGAGTGAATGGCTACGAGGGGCTGATTCTCGGGAATCGTAATTTCTCCGAGATAGCGACGGTTGAGTTCTTGGGCGGGGGGAACGGTGAGGGCGTTGAGGGATTGGGCTTTCCAAGTGTTGAGGGGTACGGCCATCTCCACCGCTTGATGGAAGGCCCCGACGCCCTGGTTAGCGATGAAATCATCCACCCCTTTACCCTGATCTCCGTTCCAGGTGACGATGTTTACAGGACAACCGGCTTGATTGAGAAGATAACCCGTGCGGGCCAGGGCCGTATTGACGGCTTTAACGGTACTGGGTTTGCGATCGCGGTCAAAGACCAGGTACATGGGGCGATCGCCCTGACAAAGGCGTTGCAGTTGAGGAATCAGCCGAGATTTGCCCCGCCGCTGTCCCCATTGATCACGTTCAACACGATAGCCACCGTTAATTCCCGGCAAGGCAATGGCAGCATAGCCTGCACTGAGAAGGGTTCCAGCTTTTTTGGCCCCCTCAGTAATACAGAGAGGAATTTGGGGATGATCCAATAACCATTGCCAGAAGCCAAAGTCAGATTTAGCCTCATCGATGGCACTGTGGGAGAGAGGGACTCCAGCGCGATCGGCGATCGCCTGCCACAGATGCAAAGGAACCCGCAGGGCGAAGACTCCAGTGGCAGTTTTAGGAGGATGTTCGTATTTAATGGGTTTCCCCTCCCCATTGAGGTTCAGACCCCCTTGAGGGCGAGGCTGGTTGGGTTTGAAGCAACCCCAGAGGTCATCCTCCCCAGTCAGGAGGTTAATGCCCGAACACCACCAGCCCCCAGCTTCGATATGGCGGTAGCGTTGCAACGTCGGGCTAGAGAGACGACCATCATTACGCCGTGGCATCTCGTTGCCATAAAAGAGATAATCGTAAGGGCGGGTTCCTTCTAAAGACAGCACGTTAAGACGGGTCAGCGCCTCATCAACTTGGCTGGCTGACCATTCGAGTAAGTGATTCACAGTTGTTGGGTTAAGTTCGAGCGTATGCGAGGAGTAGTGACTGTAGCATACGCTATATGTAGCGTGTCAACGGCTTGAATTTTTTACAAAACTCTGTATTTAGGCAAGAGGCAAGAGGCAAGAGGCAAGAGGGGAAGAAAGGCAAGAGGCAAGAGGCAAGAAGAAGGGAACAGGGAACAGGGAACAGGGGGCCCTCTTCTTCTTCCTCCTCCTCCTCTTCCTCCTCCTCCTCTGTGTCCTCGGGCAGCCACAAGGGCGTGCCCCTACGTGGTTCCCCTTACTGCCTTCCCCCCCCTGTTCCCTTACAATTAATGCAGAGAACGCTACCTGGAGATGTTTTCAGGAAATTCCAGGGCGCACCTCTTGACAAATGCGTCAAATTGTAGTATGGAGTACGGATAACGTGATGCGAGTCGGCGATCGCCTACGTCAGTTCTGGCGGGCATTAACTCAAGACGAGAATGATGCCACCCGAGAAGCCTCATCCCAGGTGCGGCTGATGCAAACCACCCAGCAACTCAACAACTTGCTGCAACGGCATCAACTTCAGCCAGGAATCGATTATTGTATCAGCTTGCGATCGCGTCAAGTGCAAGTCTCGTTAGATAGCCCCCGGGCCCAGGAGATTGTGCGCACTCATCCTGAACTGCGATTACGGTTTGACGAGTTATTCGCCTGTCTTGGAGAGATGGACGGGCGAGCGGGTTATCCCTGTCGTCTAGAGAAGTCAGCGGCCTATCGGGCCAGTTGGAAGCGGGCTTCAGGCCGATAAAGCCCCCATTGTTAAGGGGGAACCCCTCACCGTCGAACAAGACGCAGGGGTTCCCCCATAGAGGTTAGCGATCGACCGATCCCATAATCACGTCGATGCTACCGAGAATGGCCACAATATCCGCCACTTTCGCCCCGCGCAGGATATGGGGCAGAATTTGCAGATTATTGAAGTCAGCGGCGCGGATTTTGAACCGCCAGGGGAAGACATTGTTATTTCCCTTGATGAACACGCCGAGTTCCCCTTTCCCGGATTCGAGGCGCACATAATGTTCCCCTTCGGGAATTTTGAAGGTGGGGGGAATCCGTTTACCCATAAACTGATAGTCAAAGTCATTCCATTCTGACTTCGGACCTTCCGCCATGCGCCGGGCTTCCAGGTTCTCAAAGGGACCTCCAGGAAGTTGTTTGAGGGCTTGACGAATGATTTTGACCGACTCGCGCATTTCACGAATCCGCACCAGATAGCGGGCGTAACAATCCCCTTCTGGTTCCCAGTGAATGTCCCAATCGAGTTCGTCGTAACATTCATAGGAATCGACTTTACGTAAGTCCCATTTGACCCCTGAGGCCCGTAGCATCGGCCCTGAGAGACCCCAGTTGATGGCTTCTTCGCGGCTAATCACACCAAGTCCTTGAATCCGACGGCGGAAGATGGGGTTATTGGTGATGAGTTTCTCGTACTCATCGACTTTGGGATCGAAGTAGTCGCAGAAGTCTTCGCATTTGTCCACCCAACCATAGGGGAGATCAGCGGCGACGCCACCGATGCGGAAGTAGTTGTTATTAATCAGCCGCTGGCCAGTGGCGGCTTCCCAGAGGTCATAAATCAGTTCCCGTTCCCGGAAGATGTAGAAGAAGGGGGTTTGTGCGCCGACATCCGCCAGGAAGGGGCCAAGCCAGAGGAGGTGGTTGGCGATGCGGTTGAGTTCCAGCATAATCATGCGGATGTAGCTGGCCCGCTTGGGAACCTCGACCCCCGCCAGTTGTTCCGGGGCGTTGACGGTGATGGCTTCGTTGAACATCCCTGCGGCGTAGTCCCAGCGACTCACGTAGGGGACGAACATGACGTTAGTCCGACTTTCGGCAATTTTCTCCATACCTCGGTGAAGATAGCCGATGACGGGTTCGCAGTCGATGACATCTTCCCCGTCGAGGGTGACAATTAGACGCAGAACGCCGTGCATTGAGGGATGGTGCGGCCCCATATTGAGCACCATCGGTTCGGTTCGAGTTTCGAGGTTAGGCATAAGGTTAGGACGTATCAGGTTGGGTTTGTCTCAGCGAAAGCTGTTAGCCTTTAAGAGGCCGGTTGCGGGTCTTGACTGCCCCGTTTCGCTGTAGTTTCGATGTATCGTTTTGTTTCAACGTTGCCCTTATTATAGGGAACATGGGGGATTAGCTTGACTGAGATTGCACAAAATTCTACGGATTTGAATTCAACCCCGTTTCAGCATATTTCGGTGTTGGCCCGTGAGGTGCTGGAGTATCTTCAGGTTCGTCCGGGGGGCCGCTATCTGGATGCAACTCTGGGGGCTGGGGGCCATAGCCGCTTGATTTTAGAGGCGGCCCCGGAGACTCGGGTGTTGGGAATTGATCGCGATGAGATGGCCCTGGAGACGGCGGGGCAGAATTTGGCGGAGTATGGCGATCGCGTCTCGTTTTGGCGGGGCAATTTTGCCGAGTTTCCCTATGATGACCATGAGTTTGATGGCATTATTGCCGATTTGGGGGTGAGTTCGGGCCAGTTGGATGTCCCGGAACGGGGGTTTAGTTTCCGTCAGGAGGCCCCCCTGGATATGCGTATGGATTGCCGACAATCTCTGACGGCGGGGGAGTTGATTAATCACGCCGATGAGCGGGAGTTAGCGGATATTTTTTATCATTATGGTGAGGAGCGCCTCTCGCGCCGGATTGCTCGGGCGATCGTGCAACAGCGACCCTTCTCGACCACCACTGAGTTGGCGGGGGCGATCGCCGCTGTGGTCCCTCGTCGCTACCGCTATGGCCGGATTCACCCGGCAACACGGACATTTCAAGGGTTACGGATTGCGGTCAATCAGGAGTTGGAGAGTTTGGAAACTTGGCTCGATCGCGCTCCTCAAGGCTTAGTCCTGGGGGGACGTATCGGCGCGATTAGTTTTCATAGTCTCGAAGATCGGCTGGTAAAACACCGCTGGCGAGACCAAGAGGGCCTTAAGGTCTTGACAAAAAAGCCCATTTGCTCCCAGGACGATGAACGAGAGGCTAACCCGCGATCGCGATCAGCCAAACTCCGCTTTGCCCAACGTCAGGAATGAATCTCAGGATCATCGAATCGAAGTTCGGTGAAAAAGTCCTAAAACCGGATAATTCGCTCAGTAGACGCCGTGTTTCACCCAAGTTTGCCCAGGATTTTCTAGGGAATTTGCCAAGTCTCAGTGCCATTGCGGTCGCTCTCGGTGAAATCTTGGGTTAGGATGACTAAGATGCGATCGCCCGACGGTGAAGAAATCAAGATTTACGCCGGACGGTTCCACAACATCGCTCACTATCCTAAAGTCACTGGCTCACAGCAGCGGTTGCCGAGTTACACTCGGCGTAATCCCTAATCTGTGATCACACCCTGTGAACTAGCCCACGAGTTGGAGATGGCATGAGTCGGGGAAAAGAAAAAAAACTCAAACTCCTCGTGGTTGACGACGAAACGGACAACCTCGATTTGCTCTATCGAACGTTTCGACGGGAGTTTCAAGTCTACAAAGCGGAAAGCGCACTGTCAGCCCTACAAGTCCTCGAAGACCGGGGCGAGATGGCGATTATCATCTCTGACCAGCGAATGCCAGAGATGAATGGGACGGAATTTTTAAGTAAAACCGTTGACCGCTATCCAGATACCATTCGCATCCTATTAACGGGATACACCGATGTTGAAGACCTGGTTGAAGCCATTAACTCCGGTCAAGTCTTCAAATACATCACCAAACCTTGGAACCCTGAAGAACTCAAAGCGGTTGTCCAGCAAGCCTCGGAAACCTACAAGGTCGTTAAACAGCGAACCAATGAACTCAATCGCATTTTGCGGCGCGAGTCGCTCCTCAATGCGATTATGACAGCGGTACGGGAATCTCTCGATTATGAGAGTATGCTCGCCACCATTGTCGAAACCGTTGGCCGTAACTTTGATGCCTCGGGAACCAAACTCTATCCCGTTGACGGCGATAAACTCCGCAGTTCTGGGGCCGTATCCTACAGTTTGGAGGACTCTGATGAGTTGGCGGCATCCCCCTATGACGAGAACCTCGTCCAGTCGGTGTTCCAGGGCCGTCAAAGTGAATTAGTCCAAGATGATGAATCGAGCACCTCTCATCTAGCGGTTCCCCTGATTTATCAACAAAATTTACTGGCTATCCTGGCTCTCTATCAGACGGGAAGTGAAACCCCTTGGTCTGATGAAGATGTACGGCTGATTGAATTGGTCGCAGAACAGGCGGCCCTGGCCCTGTCTCAGGCCCGACTCTATCAACGCACTCAGGAACAAGCTGAGAAAATGCTGGCTGAGTTGGATGTGGCGCGACAAATCCAGTCTAATCTGTTGCGTCAGAGTCTTCCCGAGTCGGAAACGGAGAAGGTGCAAGCCTGCTGTTATCCGGCCCGAGGCGTGGGGGGTGACTTTTTTGAGGTGTATCCACATCCTCAAGGGGATTTATGGTTGGCCCTGGGGGATGTTTCTGGGAAAGGGGTTCCAGCGGCCCTGTTTATGGCCAGTGCCATGTCCGTCATGCGTCGAGAACTGGCCCAAGACAATCCCCCACCACCAGATGAGATGATGCAAAATCTCAACCGCAGTCTGTCGGATGACTTAATCAGCAATAACTGCTTCATCACGATGGTTCTGGCTCGGTATACGCCGGGTACCCGTCGGTTGGTGTATGCCAATGCTGGACATATTTATCCCCTGATTTGGCCCCATCGCACGACGGTTCAAGAGGTTCAGCAAGGTCAACCGGTGACCGCAGAGCCGAATTTCTTGAAAACCCGAGGGATTCCCCTGGGGATTCTTCCCGTCTGGAAAGCTAAAGCTGGGGATGTCACTTTGGCATCAGGGGATGTATTCCTACTCACCAGTGATGGGATTACCGAGGCCAGTGTCACCCAAGTGGATGAGACGGGCCAGGAGACAACGGTGATGTTGCAACAAGAGGGCCTTTGGGATCTCTTGCAACAGGAAGGGTCTCCGATGGATTTATCCCATCTCCTTGATCGTGTTCGAGGGAATACCCAAGAGCAAGAAGACGACCAAACGATACTCTCTCTGGAGGTTCTGTAATTTCATGAAGACGGAGCTACATGTTCCTAGCGAACTACGGTTTTTGAATATCGTTGAGAACTGGCTACTGGGCTGTCTCGAAATGGATCTCGGTGAGAGTGTTGATTGGGCCCGACAGTCGAACCGCCTACGGCTAGTTCTAGCTGAGGCGTTCTCGAATGTGGTTCGCCATGCTCACCGCGATCGCCCTCATTTACCGGTTTGGGTTCGTCTGGAACTCAAAGACAGTGATATTTGCTTGGAGGTCTGGGATTATGGTCGCGGCTATAATCTCAATGAGTACATGGCCCCAACCCCTGAAGCGATGCAGGAAGGGGGCTATGGTTGGCTGATTATGAATCGCCTGATGGACCACGTGGAATACACGTTACAGGTAGATATGGAAGGGCGTAATTGTCTAAAGCTCGAAGCTAATCTCGTGGAAAAGTCGGAAACCTCTAAGACTAAAGCCTGAACGCCTCAGTCCCTAGGTCTTTCTCCTAGGGATCGCGGCTGGGATTACTGCCCAAATTCTAATCGGGCCTGTTCGACGTACTCGACGGTGACGGCCTCGGATTCTGCATTTCGGGCCAGTTCTTCGATACGCTTGCGGGCCTGCGATCGCACGAAATAAGGAATATTTTTCAGTTTGGCAGTGGCTTCGGGAGTCCACTGGAGTTCATCGGCGAAATCAAAGTTAGACATAGAGGTTTAGGGCGTTGCTGTGTTGCTATTTTAAGGCAAAAGGCAAGAGGCAAGAGGCAAGAGGCAGGGGGCAAGAGGTAGTGGGCAAGGGGCAAAATCTGGGTTGGCCTCTGGCGCGATCGCCCAGGCTTGGATAAAGTAAAGTAATATGAAGATTATTAGTCTGACGTTAAGATTTAGCTAAATTCCCCCTGTCATCTTCGATCAGCCAACCCCTCGTAGCCACCATGCCAAACCTCAAACGCACCCTCGGATTTATTCTTGCCATCTGCGTTGCCTGTATGACTTGGGCGGTGTCCCCAGCCTACGCCTTCGATAACCCGGAACTGTTGCCGGATGTCGAAACCCCCATTATTGACCTCGCTGACACCCTCACCAGTGTCCAGGAAGAACAGCTAATTGCCACTCTTGACCAACTCGAAGCCGAAACTGGCTATAAACTGCGGGTACTCACCCAGTTCGATCGCACTCCTGGACGAGCTGTTAAAGAATTCTGGCACCTCGACGATAAAAGCGTTCTCCTCATTGCCGATTCCCGAGGCGGTAATCTGCTGGGCTTCAACGTCGGTGATGCCGTCTATAACCTGATGCCACGAACCTTCTGGATTGAACTACAAACGCGCTACGGCAATCAGTTCTTTGTCCGGGATAATGGCGAAGATCAATCGATTCTGCAATCCCTAGAATCCGTTGAAACCTGTCTGCGTCGGGGTGGCTGTCAGGTGGTTCCGGGACTCCCCCGTGAACAATGGATTCTCACCCTCATCACCTCAGCCTTAGGCGGCATTGTCTGCGGCTTTGCCGCTCAGCCTCGGGATGGCAAAGTCTTTGCTTGGCAATGGGCCCTAATCTTCTCACCCCTGTGGGGCATTCTCTTTATCGCTTTCGGAATTGGCCCCGTTGTCACTCGGACCTCGGACTGGCTCCCCCTGACTCGTAACATTCTCGCCTTCGCCATTGGTGCTTTGGCCGCCTACCTTACTCCGATTATCAATCACTCCGCTTCGGATGCGACCTAATAAACCTGGTAAGGTGGATGGGAATCACTGACCCGGTTTTACAACTCTTATGGAGTGGCATTCAACAGAAGCTCAAGGCCTGAGCATTGTCGATCGCGAGTTTGGTCCGTCTGAACTTTCCCCGGCTGAGTATCATATTGTCCGCCAAGTCGTGTATGAAACAGCGGATTTCGAGTACAAAACCCTGATCCGTTTTTCGGAAACGGCGCTTCAGGAAGGGGCCGCTGCTCTGGCGGCCCGGACGACTTTGGTGGTGGATGTTCCCATGGTTCAAGTGGGGATTACGGCCAATATTATGGAGACCTTCGCCAATCCTGTCTATTGCAGCATGGATGCTCTGACTCGTCCTCAGAAGGAGAAAACGAAAGCCGCTTGGGGCATTGAAACCTTGGCCCGTCGCTATCCAGAGGGGATTTTTGTCGTGGGACAGTCCCAGACGGCGTTAATGTCTCTGGTGGAACTGATTGAGTCAGAATCTATCCGTCCGGCGTTGGTGGTTAGCACTCCGACGGGGTTTAATGAGATTGATTTCCTTAAGGAACGTCTCAATGATTCCCGGATTCCTCATATTCGCAGTGCGGGACGCAAGGGATCGGCGGTGGTGGCGGTGGCAATTCTCAATAGTTTGGTGGATTTGGCTTGGCAAGCCTATGGCATCGTGGATAGTTAAGGGGTCAGAAAACTTGGCGAGCCGGTGGAAATTTCCCGTGCTAAGGTTCGGTTCGTGCTACAGACGTAAGAGCGGATTACCGATAGGCTAGGGGTAAGGGTATGGCGAGTGTGACAGTTTGGCTCACGGCCATACCGGTTCCCGACGACACAATAGAAAGGAGTTGTCGTGCTGCTATCTTGCCCATTGACCTTAAGCCAATTACTTGCTCAACAGGATTGTTTCGCTGCGATCGCCCCTTCGGGGGGGGATGGCCCTGATGTGGATCATCAATGGCGTGCTGCGATCGCGGCTCTGAATCAGCTACTGCGATCGCCCTCCCCGGCCGGTTCCCCGGTGGCGGGCCTGATGATTTGCGCCCCAACCCCAGTCCTCAGTGATGGGGTGTCTGGAGAGGACTTCAAAACTTGGATGATTAACTCCTCTGGGGGCGATCGCCTTGGCCAGTCTCAGGCTTGTCTCCCTGGGACCTCGTCTCAAGCCTCGACCATGACGACAGCCGCTCGGGGGCTATCTCTGACGGCCGATGATCCTCTCACTCAGGAGCAATTTGCCTTAATCGTGACGGCTGAGTTTAGTTTAGTCATGGTGCGAGGCTGGGGAGAGGGTGGAGAACCCCTATTTCAATATTCCTTTGAACCGGAGGTGGTGACAGCCGCCTGGCAACTTCTGCGCGATCGCCTTCAGGGGCCTGAGGCCATGGCGGAGATTGAACGACAGTGGCAAGAGTATCCCCCCGTCGAACCTCACTACAAGACGGTGATGCAGTTTGGGCAAACTCTGTTTTACACCGCCACCACTCACGATAATGGCTCGGGGGCTACGTCTGGCCGTGGCAAGTGGGCCTCGTTCCGAACCAATTTCCGAGTGGATCTGCCCTCGAAAGCGGTGTTTGAGACTCCCTTTAATCCTAATCCCCCGCAAGCCCCGGATGTGGAACTCTTGCGAGCCATGGCCCATGAGGTGCGGACTCCCTTGAGTACCATTCGCACTCTAACGAAGCTGATTTTAAAACGACAGGATGTTCCCCAAGGAGTTCGACCCTGGTTGGAACAGATTGATCGTGAATGTAGCGAGCAGATTGGCCGCTTTGAACTGATTTTCAAAGCCGTTGAGTTGGAAACGGGGGAGCGATCGCGATCGCCGATGCACCTGACGGCTACCTCCCTCGCTGATGTGGTTGATAGCTGTATTCCCCGATGGCAAAAGCAAGCCAGTCGTCGCAGTTTGAAGTTAGAGGTCTTGCTTCCTCAACAAATGCCCCAAGTGGTGAGCGATCCCAATTTACTCGATCGGGTCTTAACCGGGGCGATCGACCATTTTACCTGTCGCCTACCGGTGGGGAGCAACATCCAAGTTAAAGTGATGCCCGCCGGACATCAGTTAAAACTGCAACTCAAAGCCAATTCAGACTCTAAACACACCACGAACCTACACACGGCCCCCTCCTTTAAGTCCATTGGACAACTGCTCAACGTTCAACCGGAGACGGGCAATATTAGCCTCAATCTCTCGGCTACTAAGAATCTCTTTCAGGCCTTAGGGGGGAAACTAATCGTCCGCCATCGTCCCCAACAGGGCGAAGTTCTGACGATTTTTCTGCCCTTAAATTGAGGGGGATCGGGTTCAGATTTAGGATGTTGAGCGAGGCGGGGGAATCTCAGGAGCGCGATCGCCCCCTAAACTGGGATATCCCTGTTGTTGCAGTTCTTCGACAAAATCGGTGTCTTTATAGTGAGGTTCCCGATTCCCCGATTTCTCACTAGGGGTCGCCTGTTGTTGACGGCGTTGTTGTTTAAGCTTCGCTTTGCGTCCCATAATCGAGGGTCCTCCTAGCTTTCTCTCCAACTTTTGTCTTCCCCTCCAAGGGAGGGGGAAAGCCTGCCTATTGCCTATTGCCCATTGCCTAACTCTTAAAATACTCCGGTTCCTGTCCAGGAGTCCATTTAATGTTACAGCCGATGCTAGGTTTTTGGTCTGGAGGAACTGGGGTTCCGGCTAGAGTCTTTTCAATGGCGGCCCGTAAATCCTTGCCGTTAACGGGTTTATCGTTACCCGGGCGGCTATCATCGAGTTGGCCGCGATAGACGAGTTGGCGATCGCCCCCAAACAGGAAGAAGTCCGGCGTACAGGCGGCGGTGTAGGCTTTGGCCACGGCTTGGGTTTCGTCGTAACAGACGGGGAAGTTAAACCCTAGGGTTTGGGCCATACGTTTGAGATGTTCTGGGGCGTCAGCGGGGTGGGTTGAGATATCGTTAGCACTGATGGCCACAACCCCTAATCCTTGTTCGGCGTAATCGTGACCGATTTTAGCCAGTTCCTCTTGCACATGTTTGACGAAGGGACAATGCTCGCAGAGAAAAATGACCAACAGGGCTTTCTTGCCGGTAAAGTGGTCTAAGGTGATGGTTTCCCCTGAAACGGTATCAGGAAGGGCAAACGGCGGGGCAACGGTGCCGAGATCGAGCATCGTCGAGGGGGTGCGTACCATAGTTAAAAACTCCTCAATCGCTAGTGGTTTCTAGGGTCTATGCCTTCTAGCTTAGGGAATTTTTCGCAAGTCTGGCAAATGTGAGCCAAAATCCCGCTCAAGGGGGATGGGTTGCTGAAAAGGTCACTGAGTACGACTATATCGAATGTTGCGCCCGCTTGAGCCGAGCCACGAGGAAAAACTAACTGTCTCTGCATCCAGAAACCGGGTTTTTTGGGAAAAACCCGGTTTCTCAACCCCCGCTACTCGTCAAATGTAAAGCCTTGAATGGCTCCAGTGTTGACACCATCTTCGAGAAAAACTTGATAAGCATCCGCCGATTCAAAGGCAATTCTATCCAACCTGGGTAAACGACCTGGACGCAAATTCAAATAGTCTCGACAACTGGAGAACTCCCAGTCTTCAGCATTTTTAACTAGATTGGCTGCAACTGGGTTTAAGTGAATATAACGGGTCAAATTCAACAAATACTCTTCTTTGTTGACGTGAATTGCCTGGAATCTTCCTTGAAATAGCGATCCGACTCGCTGATAGCGTTGGTTAATGGCTTTGGTGTATGACAGGGAAAAGGCTTGCATTCGCTGAGATAAATTTTCCGCGTTCAGGTAAACTAATAGGTGATAGTGATTAGGCATTAGGCAATATGCCACAATGTCAATCCCATGACTGACGAGGTGACGTCTTAATTGACGTAAAAAATGGAGGTAGTTGTCTCGTTCAAAGAAGATAAGCTGGCGGTTGTTGCCACGGTTATAAATGTGGTAGTAACAGCCAACTTGAAATTTAGATTTTCGATAGGGCATTTTTGATTTAAAGCAGCACTATAGACACCTCGGCTTCTCAGAAAAATCGGGTTCGAGTCGAATAATGGCTGTAGAAACATGGTTTCTCGGAGCAACCTGGTTGCTGTACCCCGGCTAAAGTTATCCTGTTATACCAAATTATCGTCAATCTGGAAGCACTGTTGCTTTTGATAACATTTCGGTATTTTTGTCAAGTCCACGACATAACGTTGCTGGAAAAGTAATCAATTCTAAAGAAGTCTAAATAAAAAACAAGTAATTCCCTCAAATGCAATAATTTCCCCTAGAGTAATAACAGGCCTGGGCTACGTCTCCCACGAGGTTCAACAACACGTCATGCACACACCAAAACGCCTTGGAATTTTGACCAGTGGCGGTGACTGTCCTGGACTCAATGCCGCTATCAGGGCGGTTGTCAGCCATGCTACTCTCAGTTATGGCTGGGAAGTGTTGGGGATTCCCTACGCCACCGAAGGACTCCTAGAACGCAAAGCCATTGCCCTGAATGTCCACGGGCTGGATATGCGCGGGATTGACCCGATGTTAAGTACAGGCGGAACCATTCTCGGGTCGATCAATCGGGGGCCGACAGAGGCTCATGCGGCAGACATTATTGCTGGCTATCATGCCCTGGAACTGGATGCTTTAATTAGTATCGGGGGCGATGGAAGTTTGGCGATTTTGTCCCAACTCGCTCGTCAGGGAAATTGGAACCTAGTTGGCATTCCCAAGACGATTGACAATGATGTGGCCTTAACAGAATCGTCCATCGGCTTTGATACGGCGGTGAATACCTTGGTGGATGCCCTTCATAAACTCAGTTACACCGCCGCGAGTCACGATCGCGTGATGGTTCTCGAAACCATGGGGCGCACCGCTGGCCATCTTGCCTTACAAGGTGGCATTGCTGGGGGGGCAGATGTGATTCTGATGCCGGAAATTCCCTACAGTATTGAGGGGGTTTGTGGGCAAATTAGTGAGTTGCGCGATCGCTGGGGTCATAAGTTTGCCATTGTCTTAGTGGCAGAGGGCGCGAAAACCTTGTCTGGGGAGTCTCGGGAATATCGAGATGCTCAAGGGGAAGTGCGCCTCCGGGGAATTGGTGAATATGTCACTGATGAGATTTGTCGCCAGACCAATAATGGCATTGAGGCTCGCGTTAGTGTTCTCGGTCATGTGCAGCGGGGTGGGATTCCTTCCGCTTTTGACCGGGTTCTGGCCTCAGTATTGGGGAAAGGAGCTGTGGATTTGGTGGCTCGGAAACAGTTCGGTCAGATGGTAGTTTGGCAAAATGGCAGCGTGCGATCGGTGCCCCTTGATGAAGTTTGTGCGCGTAGTCCCCGTTTGGTGAGTCCGGAGGGAGATTTGGTGCAAACGGCCCAGGCCCTGGGAATTTACGTGGGTGAGTTGGATGTACCGGCCCGGGTGAGTGAACAAGACCTATTGGCACATTAGGGATACTGGGGTTTGGGGGGTATCGCGTCGGGGTACAATGGAGGACGGTTGTTTTTTAAAATGACACTGGGGTGAGCTGTCTGCTTCAGACCGACTCATCGCCATTATCAATACTTTCACTTGTACATTCAACGCCGACGCGAAACCTATAAACTCGCATGACTGTAACTGCCGACGCTACTCCCATTGTCTCCACTCAGCCCCGTCGCCGTGCTGTGTTTCCGTTTACGGCAATTGTGGGACAAGAGGAAATGAAACTTGCTCTGTTGCTCAATGTCATTGACCCTAAAGTGGGTGGGGTGATGATTATGGGCGATCGCGGAACCGGAAAATCCACTACAATTCGGGCGTTGGCGGACTTACTCCCGGAAATGGAGGTGGTCGCTGATGACCCCTTTAGTAGTGACCCTCATAATCCTGAATTGATGAGCGATGAGGTGCGCGATCGCCTCGGCCGGGGAGAAACCCTCCCGGTGGCTAAGAAAAAGGTCACGATGATTGATTTACCCCTCGGTGCAACGGAAGACCGAGTTTGTGGAACCATCGATATTGAAAAAGCTCTCTCGGAAGGGGTGAAAGCCTTTGAACCGGGACTGTTGGCCAAGGCCAATCGAGGCATTCTCTATGTGGATGAGGTCAACCTCCTCGATGACCACCTGGTAGATGTACTGCTTGACTCAGCGGCGTCGGGTTGGAATACCGTCGAACGGGAAGGGATTTCCATTCGCCACCCGGCTAGTTTTGTGCTGGTAGGGTCCGGGAACCCCGAGGAAGGGGAATTACGACCCCAGTTGTTAGACCGTTTTGGGATGCACGCTGAGATTCGCACCGTGCGTGATCCTGAATTACGGGTGAAAATCGTCGAGGAGCGATCGCAGTTTGATCGCAATCCCCAGGACTACCTTAGCCAGCATCAGGAGACGCAACAGGAGTTACAGGAACGATTGCTTCAGGCCCAAAGCCTGTTACCCTCGGTGGAGATTAGCCATGAGCTGCGGGTGCAGATTTCTCAGGTCTGTGCTGAACTAGATGTGGATGGACTTCGGGGCGATATTGTCACCAACCGCGCTGCGAAGGCCTTAGCCGCCTTTGAGGGACGCACCGAGGTCACCCTGGACGATATCCGCCGCATCATTACCCTCTGTCTGCGTCACCGCTTACGGAAAGACCCCATGGAAACCATTGATTCTGGAACCAAAGTTCAGAAGGTGTTTTCTGAGGTGTTTGGCGTTCCCCTGGATGACAACTAAAGGGCTGAATTCTCAATGACTGACCCTAACCCCTGCATTTTAGGACTCGATCCGGGGTTGGCGCGTTTGGGGTTTGGGGCGATCGTCTCTGATGGGGGCGATCGCCTCAAACCCCTTGATTTTGGCATTATTCAGACTCCCGCCAAACAACCCATTGGCGATCGCCTCCAAACCATTTATGAGGATTTACATTCTCTGTGTGAGCAATTCTCCCCACAACTGGTAGTGATTGAGAAGCTATTTTTCTATCGCATGAGCAATTTAATTATGGTGGCTGAAGCCCGAGGGGTAATGATGTTAGTCTTAGCTCAGCATAATCTCCCCTTAATTGAATTGACCCCAGGACAGGTGAAACAGTCCTTAACCGGATATGGGAATGCCTCGAAATTGGAGGTGCAGGAGGCAGTGGCGCGGGAGTTGGACCTCGATGAGATTCCCAAACCCGACGATGCTGCCGATGCCTTAGCGGTGGCGATCGCCGGAACTTTCTTTTCTCTTAATAATTATTAAAGCTTGCTTCATTGCTCATCAAAACACCGTTGAAGTAAGCATTTCACCCCATCGTCCCCCGATAAATACTTGAGAAATCGTCAGCGACTTAACCGGTCGCTTTGTAGCTACTAATATAAATGGGGCATCATTAGGGGTATACCCAAGAATCAGCCTTATGAATGCGCCCAGCCTCGCCCTGGAGGCTCAACGGCTTGCGGCCGTCCAGCGTTATCAGATCCTCGATACCCCTCCTGATGGAGCCTTTGACCGAATTACGGCGATCGCCGCCCGGTTATTTCAGGTTCCCATTGCCCTGGTTACCATTGTTGACCATGATCGCATTTGGTTTAAATCTCGCCAGGGGGTGGAGATCTCCGAAATTGACCGGGAACTCGGACTCTGTGCCTCTACCATCCTCCAGGAGGGTGTTTACACGGTCACCGATGCCCTCAGCGACCCCCGCACTCTGACTAATTCTCTGGTGCGGGGCGAATTTGGCCTGCGTTTTTATGCCGCCGTTCCCCTCAAAACCGGCGATGGCTATCACCTGGGAACCCTATGTGTTATCGATCACCAACCCCGTGATATTAGTCCTGACGAAACCCAGATCCTCACAGATCTTGCGGCGATCGTCATGGATGAAATGGAACTACGGTTAGCGGCCCGCAACCTGGTTGATACCACTGAAGCCCAACGGCAGGCCATTAACGACCTCTATCATCATGCGCCCTGCGGCTATCACTCCCTCGATCATGAGGGGATTTTTGTCCAAATCAATAACACCGAGCTGCGTTGGCTGGGGTATCAACGCCACGAAGTTATCGGTAAACTCAGCTTCTATGATCTCTTAGCCCCGGACAGTAAAATTACCTTTGCCACCAACTTTCCGGCCTTTAAGAAACGGGGACGAGTCAATGATCTTGAATTTGAGCTAAAACGAGCCGATGGCTCAACCTTCTGGGTTTTGGTGAATGCGATCGCCGACTATGACGAGCAGGGCCATTATCTCAAAAGCCGCTCCACAATGCACAACATCAACGATCGCAAACAAGCTGAACTTGCCCTACGTCAGCTCAATCAATCCTTAGAAGCCAAGGTTAAATTACGCACGGCCCAACTCTCTCAACGCAACGCCGCCCTCGAAGCTAGCAATCATGCCTTACATCTGAGCGAAGCCCGCTTTCGCAATGCCTTCGACTATGCCAGCATTGGCATGGCCATTGTCAGCCTAGACGGTCGTTGGCTAGAAGTTAACCCAGCCTTGTGCGACATTACCGGCTATACGATGCCGGAGTTGTTGGCCACAGATTTCCAAGCCTTGACTCACCCCGATGATTTAGAAGAGGATTTAAACCAAGCGCAGCAGCTCTTAAACGGCGAGATTCACTACTATCATTTCGAAAAACGCTATCGCCATAAAAACGGCCATTGGATTTGGATTTTACTCAGTGGCTCCCTTGTGCGTGACTTAGAACACAAGCCATTATATTTTGTCTCCCAAATTCAGGATATTCATAAACGCAAGCAAGCGACCTTGGCATTGCAAGAAAGCCAAACCATGCTCCTGAAATCGCAAGAAATTGGACATCTTGGTAGTTGGGAATATGACGTTCCCCAACAAACCGTTACCTGGTCAGCGGAGAAATTTCGTATTCTCGGCCGTAACCCGACGTTAGGTGAGCCATCCTTTGAGGAGTTATTACGAGTTCATCATCCTGAGAGCGGCGAACAACTTCGGCAACTCGTGAACCAGTCCCTAGCTACAGGCGAGCCGTACCGAGTTCGCCTCAAATTCCAACGCTGTGATGGGTCGATTGGTTATCTTGAAGAGCGGGGTGAGGCCGAGTTAAATGACAAGGGTGAGGTGGTGCGTCTGTTTGGCATTGCCCAAGATATCACTGAGCGGGTGCAGGCCGAGCGAGACCTCAAGGAAATGAGTACGGCCTTGGCCCATGAGATCGAAGGCATTTCTCGGTTAGATAATGACGGGCATTATGTCCAGGTGAACCAGGCTTACGCAGCCATGGCAGGTTATACCCCAGAGGAACTGGTGGGTCAACATTGGAGTGTAACCATCCATCCTGATGATTTGCCACGAGTGACCCAGGCCTATGAGGAGATGCTGAGTGAGGGAAAGGTCAACCTTGAGGCCCGGGGCATCCGCAAAGATGGCTCGCTCTTCTATAAGCAGTTGTTTATGGTCGTTGTTTATGATGACCAGCGGCAACGCCAGGGTCACTATTGTTTTATGAAGGATATTAGTGAACGGGCCCAGTTAGAAGCCGAACGTCAACAGGCTCAAATTGCCCTACAAGAGGAATTAGAGCGCTTGTCTCAGGTGGTACAGACACAGCAAGAGGTGGCATTGGTGAATCCCCATCTGGGGAAAGTCATGAGCATTATTGCCACTCAGGCCCAACAGCTCAGCCATGGAGACGGCGCCGCTGTGGAGTTGTTAGAAGACGAGGAACTGGTCTGTCATTATCGCAGTGGTGTTGCCAAACAACACCCGGAGTGGCGATTACCTTTAGAGCAGAGTCTGTCAGGGCAATCTTTAAAAGAAGGTCGGGCCTTGTACTGTGGTGATAGTGAGACGGATAAGCGCATCAATCGTGAGCTGTTTGAGTCCATGGGACTGCGATCAATGTTAGTTGCGCCTCTGAGTTATCAAGCGGGACAAGTTGGCATTCTCAAGGTCTTCTCCACTCAAAGAAATGCCTTTACAGAGTCTGACCTACAAACCTTGCAATTGATGGCGGGCCTACTCACGGCCAGTTTGAATCTGGCCCTAGAGTTTGAGGTGAAAACTTCTCTGCTCCAAGACTTGCGAGATAGTGAAGAGCGGTATCGGTCGGTGGTGTTAGCGTTATCAGAAGGGATTGCAGTTATCCAAGCCGATGGCCAAATTTTGACCTGTAATGCGAGTGCCTTTGAGATTCTGGGCCTGTCAAGTCAGGATATGATCGGTCGCACGATTACGGAACTCAAGCACACAATCATTTGTGAGGATGGCTCTCTCTGTCCCGTTGACGAGTATCCCATTTGGGTAACCCTGCGCAGTGGGACACCCATCAGTCAGCAAACTCTGGGAATTGTTAAAGACACTACAACCACCTGGATTTCAGTGAATACGCAACCGTTATATTGCGACAGTCAGGGCCAACCGGATGCGGTGGTGGTGTCATTTACGGATATTACGGAGAGCCGACGCTCTGAGGTGGCGACGTTGCGGCGACAGGCTGAGCAAGAACGGCTCCTGAGTGATATTGCCCAACGAATTCGCCAAACCCTTGACTTAGAGGTGATTTTGCAGACCACGGTGACTGAGGTTCAGCAATTTTTACGCATCAATCGGGTGATGATTTATCGCCTTGAGGCTGATGGTAGCGGTGTGGTGATTGCTGAAGCGATCACTCATGGGTTGCCTTCGTTGCTGGGTAAGACGATTGACGAGACGGTTGAGGAGAGCGAAGCGAGGGAGTATCAGGCGGGACAGGTGAGAGCTTGTACTGATATTGAGGCTGAAGAGGGGATGTCCTGTCCAATGGATGTTCTGACCCAGGCGAAGGCGAAGCTGATTGTACCAATTGTACAGGGTAAGGGTCTTTGGGGATTGTTGTTGGCGTACCACAGTCAGGGACCACGCTCTTGGGAGCAGGCGGAACTGGATGTGCTGACGCGATTGGCGACTCAGATTGCGATCGCCATTCAACAGTCTCAACTCTATCAACATCTACAAACGGCGAATGAGCAGCTTGCTCATTTAGCGACTCATGATGGTCTGACGCAGTTAGCTAACCGCCGTAGTTTTGATACCTATTTGGCTCGGGAATGGTCTTGTTTGGTGCGGCGACAGGCACCATTGAGTTTGATTCTTTGTGATATTGACTATTTCAAGTCCTATAACGACACCTATGGTCATCCGGCGGGCGATCGCTGTTTGCAGGAGGTAGCGGCAGCGTTGCAAGAGGTGGTGAAACGTCCAGCGGATTTACTGGCTCGCTATGGGGGAGAGGAATTTGTCATTGTCTTACCGGTGACGGATGCGGATGGGGCCGAGGCGATCGCCGTTGAGATTCAAGAGACTCTCGAACAACGGGATATCTTTCATGGAGAATCCCCTTTGGGAGAGCGGATTACCCTCAGTCTAGGCGTTGCGACGGTGATTCCCACTTCGGGGCGATCGCCGCAACTTCTGATTGATCGCGCCGATGCGGCACTCTATGCGGCGAAACATCACGGCCGCAATCAATATCAGATATTCCTGGAGGAATGATTTCTGGCAGCAACGGTTGACATCATAATCTTAGTGAAATGACTTGACCCTGTTCTCCCTACTGCCTATTGCCTACTGCCTTTTTATACCATTTTTCGATAAGTTTGCTATACATATGACACCGAAGGAGGGCGAACAGCCGTTCGCCCCTACAGACATCTATGGCAGGACTTCTGAAAATTGGTATTATCTGTCCGATTCAGACCCAATTTTGCTAGATAACTTAGGCAGAAATGAGGGTTTCAACGGGAATTATTATATCCGGAAAGGCCAGAGGAGAAATCGTCCCCTTTTGTAAGGTTTCTTTAGAGCCATAGTCCCGGCCTCTGGGGTTCCGGTAGACCACTAATTCTCTCGTGCGGAGATTCACTAGCCAATATTCTGGGATTCCCGCTTCAGCATAGATATGATATTTGATAGTAGAATCTTTCTCTAAACTGGTATTGGCATATTCAATCACCCAGAAGATATTTTCAGGATAGGGATGGTGAGAGAGATAGTCTCGCCCCAGGGGTTGCACGATCGCCAGATCCGGTTCCGGTTCCGATTGGTTGGGAAGGGTGATGGGTTTGGCGGGACTCACCAGGGCGCGATCGCCCAGTAACCGGGTGAGATATTGGCCCGCTGTGCGACTAAAAAACGCATGAGGTTCCGCTTCTGGGGACATGGTCACGATTTCTCCGGCGAGTAATTCCACCCGGCGATCATCAAGAACCCCGGTTTTAATAATATGGTGGTAGTCTTCCACCGTCCACTGAACTGTTGACAGCATCATTTAGACTCCATTGATTCACCTGGATTCTAGTTTAGCCCAGAAACCGCTGCTAGCCATGGGCCCAAGTCCGATTATCATCGCCTCGATGTCCACCACCAGACGCGGATCAAGAGTTTGGTTCCACTCCAGGCGACAAGGGCGGCTGCAAAACTGAACAGAAGGGCGATCGCAAAGGGATGGGGGTGTTCCCCCCGATTGTCTGCCCAGGGCCAAGTCATCGGTTCTTCAAAACTTAACCCCACGGTTGAGGCGAAAATTGCCCCGGTCCCAATTCCCACCCCAATGGCCTGAATTTGGTCTTGGAGTTGTTGGTTTTGTTCTTGTAAACTGCGATCGCGCTGGGTTTGTTCAATTTCCACAATTCCTCGAATTGAGGCGATCGCCTTATCCGCTAAACTCGACCCCTCCACAAAGTAGTTGAGTTCGTCATTGATGCGAGTTTGAAAATAGGGAGAGGTGCGATCGCCGAACTCCTGAAAAAACTCCAGTTCCTGCGGTTGCACCTCATACCCCTGCTCTTGCAATGTATTCAAAATTGCCGCCAACGTCACCTGATAATTTTTAGTATTGATGCTAATGGTATTCCGAGAATGCTTATAATTGCGCAACAGTCGCCCATAGTCTAAATCCAACGCCGCCAACTCCTTTAACACCCCTTTGAGGTCTTCCAATTGTGCTTGAGTCAACCCAGAGCGGCGGCCGGTTTCCTCTTGCCGAGAAATATCAATATCTTGCTTAAATAACTTGACATTTTGCTCTAAATCTGCATAGAGCTTGTAGGTTTTACGATAGAGAGTTCGGGTTTCCCGATACGCCGATAAAACCTTATTGCGATAGTAAAATAAATTGATAAAATCTCGATAAGCATCCACGAATTTAGCACTGGGTAAATCCTCCCGAAACAGAAGGATGACAATATGGGGTTGCACGTCCGCTTCCCCCTCTAAACCCGCGTCCAAAACTTGACCACCAAACTCAAAACAGGGGCTACCAAACAACTCCCCTAGCTTGTGCAAAGGAGGACGCTTAATTTTTTGTGAGGGCATCACTTGCGCCAAACAATGGCGAGCTAAATCTTGTAACTCGTCAGCGTTTTTTTTCTGTTCAGATTGCGGGAGGAATGCAGTTAATAGTAATGTTTGTCCTAATGAGCTTTGCAGGAAATCAGGCAAGAAAAGCAGCTTCTCTGTGCTTAAATTGCGCCAAAATGAAATCGGAACGTCAGCGGTTTTTTCGCCATTTTCCTGTTCTGGACGGCGCAAATTAACTGTTAAACTATAACTATCATAGAGTCGATGACTGTAGATTTTTCCAGTTATGGTTAAATCAGAATTGGGCAGAGTTCCCCGGAGTTTTAGAGAGTTATGGGGACAGAGATTGATTTGGGGTCCGGGGGGTTCTCGGGAGTCGTCTGGATAGCCATGAATCTGGAGACGTTCAGTAAATCCCAAGCTATTCAAAATCTCATCTCCTCGTTCCCATAACTGTTTGGGATTCGGGGCTAGAGACTCCGGCTCACCCGTTAATCCTCGCCAGAGATGAAAGGCGAATAGATGTAAGTTTGGGGCGTAAATATTAGGCGTTACTTTCGTTTCTGAATCCATGTTTTTAAAATTTGAGAAACATAAGTTTTCAAAGAAATCGGTTCAGAGTCAGGAGCCGGAGTGATCATCACCGTTGTTTCAGTTTCTTCGACAATTTGGAAGTTGGGAATGGTGTATTGTATGTCATCAGGTGAAGGTTCTTGAACATCGTTAACTTCTTTGCGGTTAATTGCCTTTTCTAACTGTTTACCTTCGTGCGGGAATTGCTCCATCCAACTGACAATCATAGCGGCGGCTTGGTTGATGTCTGTTTCCGGGAGACGTTGTAAGTCGTCAGCCAACCTTTGAGCCAGTTGGAGAGCGTCTGGGGGTAAAATCGGCGGTTCAGCTTCGAGGAGTTGAGCGAACATGACCAGGGTTTCGGTGGAGTCTTTCATGGTTAGTTTCCATCGGAGGGTTGATTGAGGGTTATCAATGATTGGTAGCCTCTGAGTGGTTATCAGAGCGGGTTTTAGGGGTTATGTCGGGTATGTTATACCATTTTCCTAAAATCATGCTACAGATAGTCCTTTCCATCGTTTCCATCGTTCCTACGCTCTGCGTAGGGACGCACTGGGTGGACGCTCTGCGTCGAGTCATCGAACACAGGTTGCAGAGCGCCCCAACTCCCGTTCCCACGCAGAGCGTAGGAACGATAAGAAAAATTTTTCGCCCCTACAATTTTGTATAAAATCCAACAAATCACACCGTATATCCTAAAGACCTTCGGAGATTGACTTCGCGCCTCCTCTCCTCCTCGTGTCATGGCTGAAGCCGTGACACGTACTCGGGCGGCTCTGCCGCCTGTACTCGGGAGGCAGAGCCTCCCCAAGAGCATGACTTGGCTCCAGCCAAGTCACGAGGAGATTGCCTCTTGCCATCCCCTCCTGGGAGGGGTGCCCGGAGGGCGGGGTGGGTTCTCCCTCTTGCCTTCTTAAAAACCCCTAAATTCCAATGGCACAAAAAGCCGCCCAATGAATTGGATGTTGATAGGGTCGGTAATTGGCAGGTTTAAACCCTAATTTTAAATGCTCTCGTAGTTTCGCTTTCGGGTTCGGCGTTATCCCTAAGTCCGACTGATTTAGCCATAGCGTTAACTCCTGTTTCGTGACCCCTCTCAGCCACTGTTGCGCCTGCTTCAACGCCAACGCCACCGAGGGCTGAGTCTGCATTTCTTCATAGAGTTTGACCATCAAAATCGCCGTCGAAACATCATTCACCGCCCAGAGACTGCAAATCACGTTCGTTGCTCCGGCATAGAGAAAGCCTAGCCCTAAACTGATATATTCCTCTAAGTTTGGCGAAAAGTCCGTTAACCCCGTTTCACAGGCTGAGAGAATCATTGTAACTGGTAGCCATGCCCGAGCGATCGCCCAATTCGCTTTCAACTTCCAAACATTGCCGATACAGACGCTCCGCCTCATCCCAGTTGCCGCGTTTGCGCTCGATATCTCCCAACAGTCCCCAAGAGGTTGCCATCCCGGAGCGATCGCCCAATTCGGTCATCAATTGCAAACATTGCCGATACAGACGCTCTGCCTCATCCCAGTTGCCGCGATTGCGCTCGATATCTCCCAACACTCCCCAAGAGCTTGCCATCCCGGAGCGATCGCCCAATTCGGTTCTCAAATCCAAAGATTGCCGATACAGACGCTCGGCCTCATCCCAGTTGCCGCGATTGCGCTCGATATCTCCCAACACTCCCCAAGAGGTTGCCATGCCTTTGCGATCGCCCAATTCGGTTCTCAAATCCAAAGATTGCCGATACAGACGCTCCGCCTCATCCCAGTTGCCGCGATTGCGCTCGATATCTCCCAACACTCCCCAAGAGCTTGCCATGCCTGAGCGATCGCCCAATTCGGTTTCAACTTCCAAACATTGCCGATACAGACGCTCCGCCTCATCCCAGTTGCCGCGATTTCTCTGGATAGAACCCAACTGTCCCCAACATAAAGCGATGTTAGCCTTATCCCCGATTTCTTGATACAAGGCGAGAGACTGTTGCAAAGATTCCCAGGCTTGGGGATATTGACTCAGTTCATACTGTTGGAACCCTTGCTGCAAAAGGCTATCTGCCGCCGATTTAGTTTCTAGCCGAGGCAACTCATAGTTAACCGCTACGATTGTCCCCGCAAAATTCCGCAACCAGCCTGCATTTCCATCCCCCTGTTCCGCCATCATTTCTGCGACAGCCCGCATCACCTGCACCAATCCCTCATCCACCAGTTCCGGGTGATTCCTCAACCTCACCGCTTCCTCCCCACTGGCACAGGTGAGCAGTTCTTGAATCAGGGAGAGATAGGCTTGCACTCGTTGTTCATCCATTGCCACGCACCGAGTCGGGATAGTATCCCCATGTTACCCCATCCCTCCAGGATGCCGGACAGACCATATCCTCTGGGGGCGCTCTTCAATTTGCTTGCGATCAGTAATACTAGATAAGGTAAGTGTCAAGTATTGGCTAGGGTAACCATGACTCAATTACTCGAACAGGCGATCGCCCGGTTACAAACCTTGTCTGAGAGTGAGCAGAATGCGATCGCTTCAATCATCCTGGAGGAAATCGAGGATGAGCGTCGTTGGGATGAAGCCTTCTCCCGTTCTCCAGATAGTCTTGCCAAACTCGCCGCTTCAGCAATGGCTGAATATCATGCGGGTGAAACCCACCCACTTAACCCAGAGACGCTGTGAAATCCCGCACTACTGCCCAGTTTCGTCAACTGTTTAGTGATTTACCTAAGCCGGTTCAACAACAGGCCCGCGCTGCCTATCGCCAGTTCCAGGATGACCCAAGCTATCCAAGTCTACGGTTCAAAAAAGTTCATCCAGAGTTACCCATTTATTCTGCTCGTATTAACAAAAACTACCGAGCAGTTGGTCAAGTAGATGGAGATACAGTGATCTGGTTTTGGATAGGTTCCCATAGGGAGTACGACAAGCTGTTAGGGCAGATGTAGTTATAGCCTTTGCTTTGACCCCAATTTCCCCCTCCCCGCCCAGGCCTTGCTATAATTCAGAGGGTGAATCATCTCCTCAACCTACGGCTTGCTCCAGAACCGTATTCAACTATGTCTAGCTTATTGCCCGTCATTGTTTTCGTATTACTTGCCATACTGTTGTTTAGGCAATATCAAGTGCGGCAGGAACAGTTGGCAAAAAGGAGGCGGGAAGAGCAGCGGCGCAGGCAACGAGCCGCAGCACAGGAGTATATACAACAATACCAAGCTCGTTTACAGGAAATTGAGGAAAAAAAACGTCACGCAAGCGGAACCCATGTCGATGCAGAATCAGTTTATTGTATAGGTAAAGCGGCTGTTGACGGTGCAGGAAAAGTCGTCGGTCGCACGGCTCGCGTTGTGGGGGATGTGGCCGGCGGTGCAGGTCGTGTCGTTGGTGGCGTGGCTAGTGTAGTAGGCGGAATCCTTCTATTTGGAATGCTTCAAAGTTCTGACAAAAATGGTACATACGTGAAACCATATACTCGTCAAGATGGCACTAAAGTTCGTGGACACTGGCGTAATAAGTAGTCATTAGAGGCTTGGGCAGCATAACCTGGCGATCCAATTGCCCCACTCCTGGGTACATTAAGCATTGAATTATACCATTTATGAAGCTCACCCCACCTGCCTTGGGCGAGGTGGGGGTGTCGGTGCTAACCTGAGACTGCATGAGTCCACAGGTCACACAAACAAGCCCAGCTTCTAGGCGAATGTCCAGGTCTTTGGCTGGAACGTTCCTCACTGTCCTTTCGGCGAGTGAGCTGAAGAATCCCTCGGGCAGCAATATTGAGCGCCCCATTGAGGTCTGCATTGTATCGCTTGCCCGAAGAAAATTTAGCCAGCGCATAGTTTTTGGAGTCGCGCCGCACCATGCCACTGCCGTCATAAGCCAGCTTTGAGGTATACGCAGCAACGACATCAATGACCTGACCGCCCATCTCTTGCCACTTCATCTCCGTCAAATCTCGAATCATCCCCTTAAGCCATCCATGAAAGCGTTGACGTAGGTTAGAGCGTTTGCGTCCTCCCTTAGCCTTCCATCCTTTCAGGTTCTCAAAGATAATGGCATCAGCGTTAAATTGTCGGGCAATCTGCACGATACGCTTCGAGACAATCTGCCCGATTTGACGGTTGATGTTGCGACACTTTCGATAGGTGTTCGAGCAGAAGCCTTTTTGGAGACTTCCGCCCTTCCCCATCGTTTGGCTGGCTCGTTTGGATACCGATTTCAGCCGCTTATCCCGACGGTCGATGTCTCTTCCAGGGTGAATAAATTCACGATGGATTACAGTGCCGTCGAAATTCACGACTGCCACGGTCGCGGTGGTGTTGATACCGAGATCAACACTCACCACATTGCCATCTCCCTCCCGTTGGGGGGGATGGCACTCAAAGGGAACCGATAGGTGACAGGCCCTCTTCTCCTCATTAAAAATCAGGGATGGCGACAGTAGCTTGTTGCTGTCTACGGTGTGCCGTTCTCGTAGACCTGTAATTTGAACGGTTGTCCAAACCCAATCGGTTCCGTTAAAGACCTTGATTTCGATGTGGTTGTATCCATGCAGCTTATAGCATTGACCTTTATACAGGGTGGGATAACAGCCACTGTTGGGATTGAGGCCTGGAGGTTTGGCATCACGACGTTGACGAGTTCCCGATTGCCATTCCCGATACCGGCTCATGTAGCTACTGACCTGGCCAGCCGCGAAAACGATGGCGGCTCTTCGGTAGTAGCTGGGGAATTTGTAAAAGGTTGGGTCAAATTGCCGGTATTTGGGGTTGGGGTTCTTGGCGGTTCGGTGAATGAGTTTCTCGACGGCTAGAACCCGTTTTTGGCTCGATAACGCTCCTAGAGATGACCAATGGGTTAAGAGAATTCCCATCAAATGCCGACAGACACGACGGTAGACCTTAACCGTTTGGCTCAGCAGAACTCGCTGCTTGGCTGTTGGGTTAAGATTCCATTTGTCTGTACGGATGATTGATGTGGATTTCTGGGTTGCCATAACGGTATGATATAGCAATCGCAGATTGACTTAGGACTGCTCGTTAGGTAGAGACCTCCCCACCTACTGCCTGCTGCCTACTACCTGCTGCCTTCTTTTCCCCAGTTTTTTGTCCTATTCAGACCCATGTTTGCCATAGAAGGGCAAGGCTACGATGATTGACATTACCGCTCCTTGACCCCCACCTGCTGACGCGAGGTGGGGGAATGCGTCGCTATTTTTGTTCAATAAGCGTGCCAGACATCTGACACCGAGGAGGGCGAACAGCCGTTCGCCCCTACAGACATCTATGGCATGACTTCTAAAAATTGGTATTACGTTCCGCTTCCGATGACTTGGCCCCACTCCAAGCCAAAATGCGGGAATATATCAGTCAGGGGACTGAGTTGGGGTGGCTGATTAACCCCCAGCAGCGACAGGTGGAATGGTATTCTGCTGATTCAGAAATGGGGGTATTTAATCATCCTTTGGAGTTGTCGGGAGAGACGGTTTTGCTGGAATTTCGCTTGCAGTTGTCGCAAATTTGGGGTTGAGGGAACCACGTAGGGGCACGCCCTTGTAGCTGCTCGAGGACACAGAGAAAGAGAGGGGGAGAGAGGGAGAGAGAACACCCTCCCTCTTGCCTACTGCCTACTGCCTACTGCCTGCTTTATGAGGTCTTCGCTGATGGGGTCAAAACAGAGGAGATGTTCCGGGGGAAACGTGACCCAAAGGACTTCGCCGGGTTGGGGTTGAAGGTTGGCGGGGATAAAGAAATTGACGGCAGTCTCCTGGCCTGCAGAGGTCTCAGAGACGATCGCCCCCCGAATTAAGGTCTCTCGTCCGAGGGGTTCGGTGATGCTGACTCGTACCTGAAGGCTTGCGGGGGCTTCTGAGGACAGCTGGATGTCTTCAGGACGAATCCCGAGAGTGAGGCTGGGTGGGGAGGTTTTGGAACTGAGAGCTTCCAAAGCTCGCAACAGGGGGGGAGAGGCGGCTAACGTCTGGCCGCTAATCTCAAAATGAGAGCCGTTATAGGTGGCCCGAAACAGGTTCATCGGGGGACTGCCCAAAAAGCTGGCAATGGTTTGATTGTTGGGCTGATTGTACACATCTAAGGGGGTGCCAATTTGTTGAATTTGTCCGTCATGTAAGACCACCAGGCGATCGCTCAAGGTCATGGCCTCGGTCTGATCGTGAGTCACATAGATGGTGGTAATTCCTAACTGTTGATGTAACGCCTTCAACTGCGATCGCATCTCATCCCGTAATTGGGCATCCAAATTACTCAACGGTTCATCCAACAGAAACACCTGGGGTTGACGGGCGATCGCCCGGCCCAGGGCCACCCGTTGCTGCTGTCCCCCCGAAAGCTGTTTCGGTTTACGCTGCAACAGATGGGCAATACTGAGAATCTCCGCTACATAGCTGACGCGATCGCAAATGGTTTTCTTATCCGCTCCCCGCATCCGTAGGCCAAAGGACAAATTCTCCGCTACCGTCATGTGGGGATAGAGGGCGTAATTCTGAAACACCATGGCCACATCCCGGTCCCGAGCTGGGATATCATTGGCCCGGCGATCGCCAATATACAACTCCCCCGATGTGGCCTGTTCCAATCCGGCGATGGTTCTGAGAATGGTGGATTTCCCACAACCGGAAGCCCCCACCAACACCCAAAACTCCCCATCGGGAACCGTAAAACTGATATCTTCAATGGCACTCACCCCATCAAAGCGTCGTGTAATCTGATTGAGTCGAACTGTTGCCATAGCACTTGTGAGGGTATCGGGAAGGCGGACCAAAACGCGGGGGGTCATCTGAGTTCCCCCAGAGTTTACTGTAACGCGATTTCCAGCCTCCCATCCCGCTCAATCGAGTCATCTTGCGAGCCGGGATTGCACCAGAACTTGCGCTATCCTAGATTGGGCGTATAAGAACAATCCCTTAACAACCGAATCCATGACTTCTACCGTTTCCGCCGCCGATCGCACTATTCGCATCGCCTCCCGTAAAAGCCAACTCGCCCTCGTGCAAACCCACTGGGTACGCGATCGCCTGCAAGAATCCCACCCCAGTCACAAGTTTGACGTTCACACCATGAGTACCCAAGGGGACAACATCCTCGATGTGGCCCTGGCGAAAATTGGCGATAAAGGGCTATTCACCAAAGAACTCGAGGTGCGAATGCTCAGCGGTGATGCGGACTTTGCGGTGCATTCCCTCAAAGACTTACCCACCAACCTTCCCGACGGGCTAATTCTCGGCTGCATCACGGAACGAGAAGATCCCGCCGATGCGTTGGTGGTGCATGAAAAACATCAAGACAAACAACTGGCCACTCTCCCCGAAGGCTCAGTCATTGGCACCTCCTCCCTGCGTCGTCTGGCTCAATTGCGCCATCATTACCCCCACCTCACCTTCAAAGACATTCGCGGCAACCTCAACACCCGCCTCGCTAAATTGGATGAAGGTCAATATGATGCCATTATCCTCGCCGTGGCTGGCCTGGAACGATTGGGAATGGGCGATCGCGTCCATCAAGTCATCCCCAGCGACGTTTCCCTCCACGCCGTTGGCCAAGGGGCCTTAGGAATTGAATGTCGCGAAGACGATCCAGAAATCCTGGAACTCCTGCAAGCCATCGCCCACACCCCCACCAGCCAACGCTGTTTAGCTGAACGGGCCTTCTTACGTAGTTTAGAAGGGGGATGTCAGGTTCCCATCGGCGTCAATACCAGTATTGACGGGGACCAACTCACCTTAACGGGAATGGTGGCTCGTCTCGATGGCCAAAAACTCATCAAAGATAGCCTTCAAGGCCCCGCCAGCGAGGCGGAACAGCTCGGAGAACGGCTCGCCAACGAACTGCGCAACCAAGGGGCTACGGAAATTTTAGAAGAGATTTTCCAGGAAATTCAGCGGGGATCTTAGCAGTCCAACTGGGGAAATTTGCCCAACTTCCCCGTCACGGCGTTATCGTAGAGGAGATTGGCGGTTCCTGACAGTGGCCTATGTCTCCTCCCACTCCCATTCCTCCTCATCCCCCCCGTTCAGCCAAACAACTCCTAAAATTAGGACTGGCGCAACGACAACGGGGTCAGTTTGATGCGGCGATCGCCTCGTTGCAACAGGCCGCTCGCCTCAGTGGTCATGGGGTCGAGCAGTTCAACGCCCAGCGAGCCTTAGTCTCGTTATACCGCAAAACCGGCCAGGACGAGAGGGCGATCGCCCTGTGTCAAGAGCTTTGTCAACATTCCCATCCCAAAGTCCAGGCTTGGGCCAGTCAGAAACTCGAACAACTCACCCCCAACTCCGTCTCTCCCGAACCGCCTCCCCCGGAAGCTCTGGGATTTATTCCCCTAGAAGACAGCGAGAGCCAAGCCCCCAGCCAACGGGAAATCTACCGTCCTCCCGCCGCCAACGACCCCCCAGACGACGCCGCCAATGCCGAGCCGCCTGAGTCCAACGAACCCGAATTAGCCTTTCAGCTCATTCAAAACTCCCAATCCTCGCCCCCGGCTGACTCAGACCCTCTCCCGGCAACCCAGGAGCCACCCCATCCCCCCCAGGAAACGGCCCTCGAAGATTGGCGAACCTCTCCCCTTCAACGTCCCCAAGGTCGGCGATCGCTCAAACAGCCCCCCTTAGGACGACTGCGAGGGCTAGAGGTATTGAGCGCCATAATGCTCTTTATCAGCATCTCCCTGCCCCTGCATTGGCTGATGACGGGAATAAATGAAGTTTTAATCGAAATTCGGGCACTTCGTCCCATACAGGCGTTTTTCAACAACTACAACAGTCATATTTGGCTGACTCTAATCCTATTAACCGTCGTATCTCCCTGGCTGTTGGATCTCGTCTTACGGCTGAATTGGGGCAGTCAGCCCTTTTCCCTGAGTCAATTAGGGAAGTTTAGCCCAGAAGCGAAACAGGCCGTGCGTCACCTCTGCCGCAAACAAAAAATCGCCATCCCAGAATTGCGGCTAATTCCCGATGATGCGCCGATGATCTTTACCTATGGAACCCTACCCCGTTATGCCCGGCTGGTGGTGAGTCGTGGCCTCCTCAATCGTCTCGGGGATGAAGAAATTGCCGCCTTGGTGATTCGGGAGTTAGCCCAGATTGCTCATGGGAATAGTTGGGCGATATCGGGAGGGATGGCGGTGTTACAACTGCCCTATACCCTCTATCTCCAGAGTAGTCGTTTGGGGGATTGGCTGGGCGATCGCGCCTCCCAATCCAGCCACAAAGCCTTGGCGATTCTCTATCAAGCCGGGTTTTGGCTCAGCGCCGCCATCGCCAGCCTCAGTTATGGCCTGTTCAAACTCTGGCGCTATCCCATGTTAGCCCTCTCCCGCCTGCGTCACAACTACGGCGATCGCCTCGCCCTAGACCTGAGCGGCCATCCCAACGGCCTCACCCGAGGCTTACTCGCCCTCGCCCTGGCCATTGGCGAACATCGGGCCCAGCATCCCGAGTCTGGCAGCCTCTACGAAAGCTGGGAACCCCTGACTCCCCTGGGCGATCGCCCGACTCAAGTTTCGGGGCAACGCTTACAACAGGATGCCCCAGAAACGGTGTTGGCCTGGCAATTGAAAAGTCCCTACGCCTCCTGGCTGAATGTCAACCAAACCCATCCCCTCTTAGGGCAACGCTTATATCGCTTCCACCGCTGCGCCGAATTTTGGCAAGTCTCCCCCCTCCTCAACTGGGCCGATGCCACCCCAGTCAAACCCCATCTTCGCACCCCCGGTTTATTTCGCTTGCAAGGAGCGCCCTTTTTTGCTACGGCGATCGGCATTACCTTAGCCGTAGTTCCCGCCTTTATTGGCTGGATCGATCGCCTATTTAGACTTCGCTATGTGGGTTGGCTGTATACCGATCGCTGGTGGCTCCTCTTGGGGCTAACCATGGGGGGATTTGCCGTAGGGACTGTCCTGAGATTTAATGCCTTTTTCCCCGAACTTAAACCCAAACTCTTCCATGACTCTCCCAACTGGCACAAATGGCTCAGCAATCCCCAAGCCTTACCTATAGATAGTCTGCCAGTGAAACTCTCAGGACGATTACGGGGACGTAAGGGAACCGCCAACTGGCTCGGCCAGGATCTAGTGTTAGAACTCGATGATTGGCAAATTCCCCTCCATGTCTGTAGTCGGTTTGGTCCTCTCGGGGACTTTTTACCACAACCGTTACGGCCTCTGGAGGCCTGCGAGCAAGAGGTGGTGGTGACGGGTTGGTTCCGTCGTGGGGTTAGCCCTTGGATTGATGTGGATCAGTTGCACTGTTCTCAGGGAGAAACACCTCCAAATGGGCATCCTGTTTGGTCAACAATTCTCATTGCCATCCTAACGGTTTGGGGGGCGTATTTCCTCGTGCGAGGTGGGTTTTAGGAGTTGCCATCAATAGGAACCGCCAGCACCACCGCCGCCGCTACTTCCGCCGCCAAAACTGCCACCACCGCCGCCGCCACTACTACTCCCACCGGAACTCCCGGTCGATGTTGAATGAGTCAGTCGGGGAATAACGCTTTGGTCTTGTTTAGAATAATCGCAGGCTTGACAGTCATAGGTCGTTTCACGCAGTCCCGTGGACTGATAGGTGGGTTGAACCAAGGTTTTGGTCTGATGAGTGACCGTAAACTCCTGGCAATTTGGACATTCCGTGAATTTCCCCCGCTTCAGAACATAGCTGCGTAAATGAAACTGGGACTCTTGCGGGCAACAGTTGGGACAACGTAAGCCGGTAAATTGCGTACTGCCAAGCTCTTGAGCCACCGTCTGGTGATGATTGAGTTGTGCCGTCACCTCCGACTCCGGTACAGTCACCAACTCCGCCTGACAGGTTTGACAAACCCATTTGAGTTTTGCTTCAATCCAGGGCTGAGTCATGGTATAAGCCACCCAACCCATGCCCAAGGAAGCCAACAGGGAAAACAGTAAAACCAGTCCCAAGTCATCTCCCCAAAATTCCAAGAACAAGAGTCCAGCGATGACCATAAAGATGGTGATGCCAATCAAGAAGACCACTCCTCCCAGAAACAGCTTGAGAGGGATGGCCAGGAGTCCCATATAGCGATCGCCCCCCTGTTCCTCCAAACTCGCTGTCCAGGAACGAGTGATAAATTGCCCAATTCTGATAACGGCTGTCACCCCAATCACTACGAACAAGAGCGCGATCGCGATGAAAGCCAAGGTCTGGGAGGCATCTAAAATTAGCAGGAGAATTAATACCCCCAAACAGAGGCTAACACCGCAAGCGGCTGCCCCGAACAAGACTCCCCGATAGAGAGCCGCATCGCTGTTTCCCATCACCCGCGATCGCCCCTGGGGGTCCAGTTCAATGGGGTGTTTCAACCGCTGGCGAATCTTCCCATATCCCAACACAGAAGCGGCCCACAAGACGATCGCCCCTAAACCAAACCCGCTAAACGCATCAACCTGGGGGGAATCACCCGGTAATTGAAACTCCTCCCCCGACAGTATTGCAACCAACGCCTCAACTCCTGCCAGGGTTCCCGCGTCGAAATCATCCCGTCTGAACTCAGGAATCACCACATCATCAATAATCCGGCCCACCTGAGCGTCTGGGAGGATTCCTTCCACCCCATAACCCGTCTCAATTTCAATGCGGCGATCGCCCACGGAATGCAGCCATAGCACCCCATTATCCACATCCGCCTTCCCGACACCCCAATGATTAAATAAGGCAGTGGCAAAGTCTTTGGGAGTTGCCTCTGAGGCCGTATTGCGAACCGTCACTACTGCGATTTCGGTTCCGTTTTGGGCTTCTAACTCACTAATTTTCTGATTAAGCCTCTGTTCCGTCTCCTCACTGAGAACACCTGCCCCATCCGTCACCCAACCGCCATACTGTTCTTGAGGATTAGGAACCTCCTGCACCGTTAAGCCTTGACTCGCCGTGGGCCACAGCACCAACGACAGCCCTAAGATAAGGCCACAAAAGACAATTAGAAATTTTGGGGTCTTTCTCCGTGGCAACCTAACTCCCTTTTTAACTTGTTGTTTGAATTGAACAAGTCGGTTGATAATACCATTTCTAAAAAACCGTGCCACAGATATTGGTATAACTTGGCTTAACAATTGGCTAAAAAATTGTCCATTGCCCCCCACAGTTGTTTTTCCAGTAACCTTGATAAAACCAAACATAATCCCCTCCTCTTTAATTCCAGACAGCACGATAAATTGTTGACGACTCTAATAGCTTCCGCCAGCACCACCGCCGCCGCTACTTCCGCCGCCGCCACTTCCGCCGCCGCCACCACCACTACTCCCGCCACTCGACGTGGAACGAGTCAGTCGGGGAATAACGCTTTCTTCTTGTTTAGAATAATCGCAAGCTTGACAGTCATAGGTCGTTTCACTCAGTCCCGTGGACTCATAAGTGGGTTCAACCAAGGTTTTTGTTTGATGAGTGACCGTAAACTCCTGGCAATTTGGACATTCAGTGAAGTTCCCCCAGGTAAAAACATGGCTGCGTAGATGAAACGGGTGACCTTCAGGGTAACAGTTAATACAGCATAAGCCAGTAAATGTGGTACTTCCGATGTCTTTAGCGACTTTCTGGGAATGATTGAGTTCTTCAGTCACCTGGGACTCATCCACAACCAAGAGATCCTCCCCACAAGTTTTACAAATCGGTTTAAGTTTACGCTTGATCCAAGATCGGCTGATCGTATAAACGACCCAACCCATCCCCAGAGCGACGACTAAGAACCATAGTAAAATCCATCCGAGGTCATGTCCCCACCGCTCGAAGAACAAGAATGCGGGGATGACGAGCAAGATAGTGCTGCCAACCAACAAGAGCAATCCCTTCTGAAACAGCTTGACAGGGATATCCAGCAGTCCCATGTAGCGATCGCGTCCCGTTTTCTGAAAACTCGCTTTCCAGGAACGAGCGACAAATTGCCCAATTCTGAAAATTGCTGTCACCCCAATTACCCCAAACAATGACAGAATCACGATTTTGGCGAAAACATTAGAGGAATTTAAAATCAGTAGGGGAATTAATACCCCCAGACAGATGCTAAAGCCGCAGAAGCCTACCCCCAACGCGGCCCAGTCCGCCGCGCTCATCCCAATAACCTGCGATCGCCCCTGGGGGTCGAGTTCACGCGGTTGCTGCAACCGCCGATGAGTTGAGTTATATCCCAGCAGAGAAGCAGTCCAACAGATGAGTGTCACTAGACCAAAATCAAACAACATCCAGCCATCTATCTGTAGCGAATCACCGGGTAAAGAGAACTCCTCCCCCGACAACACCGTCACCAACGCCTCAACCCCTGCCAGAGTTCCCGCATCGAAGTCATCTTCTCTAAACTGGGGAATGATCACCTCATCAATAATCTGGCCCACCTGAGCATCTGGGAGGATTCCTTCCACCCCATAACCCGTCTCAATTTCAATGCGGCGATCGCCCACGGAATGCAGCCATAGCACCCCATTATCCACATCCGCCTTCCCGACACCCCAATGATTAAATAAGGCAGTGGCAAAGTCTTTGGGAGTTGCCTCTGAGGCCGTATCGCGAACCGTCACTACTGCGATTTCGGTTCCGTTTTGGGCTTCTAACTCACTAATTTTCTGATTAAGCCTCTGTTCCGTCTCCTCACTGAGAACACCTGCCCCATCCGTCACCCAACCGCCATACTGTTCTTGAGGATTAGGAACCTCCTGAACCGTTAGGGCCTGACTCACCAAGGGAAAGCCAATCACCGCCACCGAGAGAAGTAGCCCCCAGATGAGCCTCCTCACCCGTTGCCGATGACGACTCCGCCGCCGTGGCTTAATCCCTTGCCAGAAATCCGTCAATGTCCACATCGCTGTCACCTCAAACGGGTTTATCTTCTCAGGACTAAGAATTGCCGCCAGCACCTCCTCCGCCACTGGCTCCTCCGCCAAAGCTACCGCCGCCACTCCCGAAGCCGCCACCGGCCCAGCCATCAACCCCAGTATGACGATCTAAATCGGCAGCGGGACGATGGGAGGAATCAATACGGTCATAACTTAGTTTTCCCTTAGCTGTCATCAGTTCTTCTCGCTCCTCCTGATACCCGCAGGCTTGACAGGTATAGCCCACATGACGCACCCCCGGCCCCGATTCGGTTGCCTCGTCTTCCACCGTCTGGCTGCGAGTCATGGTTAATTCATGACAATGGGGACATTCCTGAACATCGATGGCATTTAAAATGTAGTCCCGGCGGTGAACTCGTGAGGAATCCTGGGGGAAACAGTGGGAACAATGCCACAGTTCAATGCGGGTACTCCCTAAGTCTTGGGCTACCCGTTGGGCCCGCCCGAGGCGATCGCCCCCGTCTTTCCAACTCACCGACTCTAAGGGAGAATCACAATGTCGACAACGCCAAGTTCCTCGCTTAATGAATGCTTTTAATCGGTCTTCAGGAATGCGATAGGCAAAAAAGGCGATGGCGATCGACAACAGGAGCATTAACCCCAAAGCGGTGATGAGTCCGAGATCGAGAACCTCCCCGAGCCAGGGTTGCCACAGCGCGTACAACGCCAGCAACAGCCCCAAGGCCGCCCCAACGCTGATTCCGTAACTCCAGCTAAACAGCCCCGCCTCATCCCGGTGATCATAATGGCCGTGAACCTGCGATCGCCCCTCCGGATTGAGCTTAAACTGCTCTCCATAGCGTCTCTTGGCGCGATAATAGCCATAGCCTGACCCCAGCCACACCAGTAGGGCGATCGCCCCCAATAGCCATCTCGCTCCCTCAGCGTCTGTCCCGGTGCTGGCCGGGCTGGCTCCTCCCTGACTCAATCCCCCACTGGCCAGGGGAAATGCCAACAAAGACAGCGTAAAGGCGATCGCCAATCCCCCGCGCGATCGCCGCAGCCACCGGACCCAGCCGCGCCCCTTGAAGGGATGAAAGGCAAGCTGAATCCTAGGGAATGAATGGGTCGAGATTGAGATTCGCATCATTCCGAAATCTCCTTTGGCGATCGACATCTCCCAAGCCTCGAAGCGATGAGTATGCTGGCAGGCTCCAAGAACGTTGGTTACACTGAAAGCAGGGTTACTTTAACCCCTATCTGGATCTTGACATCCATCGGAGGGTATTTCCCAGTAGCTTAACATTTCGTAAGTTCAAAAAACGTTATAATCTTGCTTTGAAATAAAACCAATATCAAGCCAATAGCAAAACCGTTAAATAGGCGACAATCCTAAACTAAAAAATAAGGAAAAAATGGATAGAAAAAACCCTAAAATACCTGATGAACTCGCACCCGAAATCCTGGAAATTGCCTCCCGTTACTATAGCGAGTCTCAGAACAGCTACTCCTTAGCGGAACTGCAAGATGCGGGAGCCGAAGTTCAGATTCCACCGGAATTTATTGAAAAGGCCCTTCAAGATGTTCAGGCCAAAAAACAGCAGGAACAGCAACAACAGCAACAGTCCCGAGAGCGGCGCAAAACCGTGCAATGGATTGCCGCTGGCGTTGCCGTTATCGTCTCCATTTGGGGGATGGGTGCTTATAACGGCTTAACCAGTCGCGCCCAAGAGGTGGAGGCCCGCTGGGCCCAAGTGGAAAACCAACTGCAACGGCGAGCGGATCTCATCCCTAACCTCGTCACGGTTGCGCGAAGCCAAGCCGCCGCCGAACAGGAGGTGATTGACGAATTAGAGCGATCGCGCCAAGCCTATCTCCAAGCCGCCAGCATCGAGGAACAACAGGCGGCGATCGCCGAAGTCGAAGCCGCCATCGGCCAATTTCAGGAGGCGATCGCCCGTAATCCTGAATTACAAAGCTCCCAAGCCTTCCAAAACCTCAGCTATGAAATTGCCGGAACCGAGAACCGCATCGCCGTCGAACGGATGCGCTACAACCAAGCTGTACAAACCTATAACAGCCAGTTGAGCCAATTTCCCCAATCCCTCATTGCCAACCTAGCCAGTTTTGAAAACCAGCCCTATTTTGAAGCAAAAAATACTGATGCTCCTAATCTAGGAACTAATGAGTGAAAGCCAAGAAATGAAGGCGAGAGGGTGATTTTATTGGGGGCTAAAAAACGAGTAAATCAAATTAATGACTAACCACCCAAGCAACGCATACGCCCCCATTGCCACCAAAACATTCACATCAAAAACATTCGTAACATTCGTCCCTACTAAATCCGTTGGATTCATGAATAGATTATCAAACGGGGCAAAAAATGGCTCCGAGAGATTATAAATAAGGTTGGCAAACATATTCTCAGGATTTGCCCCACTCAAGCGGAGTAGAAACCGCAACAGTAACAACACTAATAAAGCACTGACCAAATAGGAAATAATGCGAATGACACGGGAGAGAATCAGCGCACGCTGAGAGATCTCCACCCGTTCCTCCTCACTGTGAAGGCGATCGCGCTCCTCGGGCGAGAGATGGCTGTTCGGATCAGGATTAGGGTTCATACATGGCACTCCAACGGACTATCTGCCCAAATCATAGCGATTTTCCTGACTCCAATCCCAACCCCGCTCATCGGTCCCCCAGTCGCCCACTCATCACCCCATCCCCATCCCGAATCGCCTCTCAGCCAACTCGCCCCAATCCCGGTTCAGATTTGCGTTAGGATCAAGGAGTTCTTTAACCCTACATTACATACTCGTCCATGGTCGTTTCCCAGTCTCCTGTCAGCGAACACGCCGAACAGCCGATTCGCCTTCCCCGTACCAGCGAGTCGGACTCCATCAAACGGATTCGCCATACCGCCTCCCACGTCATGGCGATGGCAGTACAACGGTTGTTCCCCGGAACCCAAGTGACCATCGGCCCCTGGACAGAGTATGGCTTCTACTACGACTTCGATCGCCCCGAACCCTTCACCGAGAAAGATCTCAAAGCCATCAAAAAAGAGATGGTGAAGATTATCAAAAAGAAACTCCCCGTCACCCGGGAAGTCGTCAGCCGTGAGGAAGCCCAAAAGCGCATCGAGAAAATCCAGGAACCCTACAAACTGGAAATCCTCGCCGACATTAAAGAAGAACCCATCACCGTCTATCACCTAGGCGATGAATGGTGGGATCTCTGTGCCGGTCCCCACATCGAAACCACCGGCGACCTCCACCCCAAAGCAATCGACCTCGAAAGCATCGCTGGGGCCTACTGGCGTGGGGATGCCAACAACCCCCAACTGCAACGGATTTACGGAACCGCCTGGGAAACCCCCGAACAACTGCAAGAGTATAGACGGCGCAAAGAAGAAGCCCTTAAACGAGATCACCGCAAACTCGGCAAAGAACTGGGCCTGTTCGTCTTCAACGATGTTGTCGGTCCTGGCCTTCCCATGTGGACTCCCAAGGGGACTCTCCTGCGGTCAACCTTGCAAGACTTCCTCAAACAAGAACAACAAAAACGGGGCTATCAAGACGTTGTCACCCCCCATATCGCTCGTGTGGACCTCTTCAAAACCTCCGGTCATTGGCAGAACTACAAAGAGGATATGTTCCCCATGATGTCCGACGAGGACTCCACCCTCGACGATGAACGGGGATTTGTTCTCAAACCCATGAACTGCCCCTTCCATGTGCAACTCTACAAAAACGAGTTGCGTTCCTATCGGGACCTCCCCATCCGTTACGCCGAATTTGGCACCGTCTATCGTTACGAACAGTCCGGGGAACTCGGGGGACTGACTCGGGTGCGCGGCTTTACTCAAGATGACTCTCACCTGTTCGTCACCCCGAACCAACTCGAAGCCGAATTTCTCAGCGTGGTGGACTTGATTTTAACCGTCTTCCAAAGCCTGCGTTTAACCAACTTCAAATCCCGCCTCAGTACCCGCGACGCCGACTCCGACAAATATATCGGCTCAGATGCCGCTTGGGACAAAGCCGAGAACGCCATCCGCCAAGCCATGGAATCTCGGGGAATGAGCTACTTTGAAGCCCCCGGAGAAGCCGCCTTCTACGGTCCCAAACTCGACTTTATCTTCCAAGATGCCCTGGAACGAGAATGGCAGTTGGGAACTGTGCAGGTGGACTATAACCTCCCCGAACGCTTTGAACTCGAATATGTAGCCGAGGATGGCTCTCGTCAGCGTCCGGTGATGATTCACCGCGCTCCCTTTGGCTCTCTGGAGCGTCTCATCGGGATTTTGATTGAAGAGTACGCCGGAGACTTCCCCCTCTGGTTAGCCCCCGAACAGGTGCGGCTGTTGCCCGTCAGTGAGGAGTTTTTACCCTTCGCCAAAGACGTAGAAGCGCAGATGCTGGCCGTTGGCATTCGTGCTAAAGCCGACACCAGTAATGAACGCTTGGGTAAACAAATTCGCAATGCCGAGAAGGGGAAAATTCCCGTCATGTGCATTGTCGGGGCGAAGGAAAAAGAGTCTAACTCTCTCAGTGTCCGCACCCGCGCCTCTGGGGAGTTAGGGGCCTTAGAAATTCCCGAGGTAATTGAGAAACTCACCACGGCGTTACAAACTCGCGGCGACTTCTAATGGGTTGTCCTCGTTGAGTTGGTCAAGTTCAGAAACGGGGTGTCCATCCAGAACACCCCAATTTCTTGGGTTAACCAAAGAAGATAAAATTCAGTACAGCATTGAGTCGGATGGACAGGGTTTTAGTTTCGGTAGCTCAAGATGACAATGACGATCCGATTTTAGGAGCTTTTTTAGAGTTTCTAGCCCGAGATATTGCCCAAAATCCTCAGTGTTTACAACCGGTTAGCACGAATCTCTTAAGCCGAGTTCAATCCTTACTCGGGGATGTCGATGTCTCTCTTGATGAGCCTCTAGCAGACGAGGATGAGTAGGGGGGGCGGATGATGCGACCCGCCAGGACCGCCGCAACGGTTAACTGAGGTCGGGGGGAAATATCGAGATTTCCCTCCCAGATGCCTCTCCCCGGTTGATCCCCTGAGCTATAATGACCTTTGGCGTTACGGCTGCCTCCTGGGGCTTGCCGAACTTCTTTTCAATCATCAATTTTCTTATAAAAGCCGTCACTTAATCCATACGTATGACTGTACTGAAACGCTGGCTGAAACTCGCGCTCCTCGTCGCCCTACTGCTTCCCCTCTCCCTGGGACTCAGTGCCGCCTGGTGGGATGGCGACGACGCGGGGGGAGACCGCCAGAACTATCGCCAAAGCCGGATGCCCCAAGGGGATGCTATTACCGATCCTAAAGCCCTGCTGCAATATGCTCTCCCCATCGAGAACGACTCGGTGCGACGGATTCAAGAGCAAATTGAGGATATTGGGCGACAGCTTCGGGCCCGTAAACGCTGGTCAGCGGTGAGTCGGGATGTGCGCGGGGCAAAGTCAACTCTGGCCTATCGCCGCGATGAAATCCTAGAGGCGGTGGTTCCGTCGCAACGAGAAGCGGGACAGGAGTACCTCGATCGCATCGATGCACAAATTCGTGAATTAGAAGCCGTTGCCGAAGTTGAAGACCGAGAAGAGGCGTGGATTCTTCGCCGCAAGATTCTCAACACGCTTGGTGAGTTGCAATCGTTGATGGTGGGTGAGTTCCCCTTTGAGATTCCCGAAGAGTATGCCGACTTACCCCAACTCAAAGGACGCGCCACGGTGGAAATGACCACCAGTCAAGGGGACTTAACTATGGTGGTGGATGGCTACAATGCCCCCATTACCGCCGGAAACTTCGTGGATTTGGTGCAACGGGGTTTCTATGATGGCATCGACTTTGTGCGGGCTGAAGCCAATTATGTCTTACAGGCGGGAGATCCGCCGGGGCCTGAGGATGGGTTTGTGGACCCCGAGACCGGTGAATATCGCACCATTCCCCTCGAAATTCGGGTTCGTAGCGAGAATGACCCAATTTATGGCTTTACCCTCGAAGAGATTGGTCTCTATCGGGAACAGCCAGTTTTACCCTTTTCGGCTTTTGGTACTTTGGGAATGGCCCATCGGGATCTCGATGCGAATAGTGGATCGTCTCAGTTCTTCTTCTTCCTGTTCCAACCGGAGTTAACCCCGGCGGGATTGAACTTGCTCGATGGTCGCTATGCGGCGTTTGGCTATGTGGTGGATGGCCTGGATGTTCTGGAGAAACTCGGCCGGGGCGATCGCATTGAATCGGCTCGCGTTGTCGATGGTGCCCAATACTTGCAAAAGGGTCAGTCCTAAACAGTTTCAGGGGGGAAGCTGGCTGTTAAATAAGTGGGCATCGCTTAATTAAAGCATCGGCTCGGTTTCCCCCACCCCTTGAGCGTTCATTATCCCGGAATCCCTATGCACGTAGATACGTCCCCGGATCAAACCCCAGACCCAACGGTTTTGGAGGTTCGCGATCTTCAGGTTCACTTCCAAACCAATGATCGCCTCATTCGTGCGGTGGATGGGGTGAGTTTTCAGGTTCCTCGTGGCCAAACCCTGGGGATTGTCGGGGAGTCGGGTTCTGGGAAGTCCGTCACCTCCTTGGCGGTGATGGGATTAGTGCCGAGTCCTCCTGGCGATGTGGCTGGGGGGGAGATTTGGTTTACTGATCCGGTGGTGGGCGATCGCGTCAATCTCTTGGAGTTACCCGAGAAACAACTGCGACGCTATCGGGGAGGACGCATCGCCACCATCTTTCAGGAACCGATGACCGCCCTGAATCCGGTGTATACCATTGGCTATCAGTTGATTGAGGCGATTCGTCTCCATCGCAAAATCTCCCAAACCGAAGCCGAACAGCAGGCGATCGCCCGACTGCAAGAGGTGAAGGTATTGCCCCCTGAGGAGCAGCTTCAGGAGGAGGCGATCGCCGCCTTAGGAGGGTCCAATTCAGCCCCCGGACGGCGACAAGTCCTAGAGGAGATAGAACGGCGTAAACAGACCCTCCTCAACCGCTATCCCCATCAATTCTCCGGGGGACAACTGCAACGGATTACCATTGCCATGGCGATCGCCTCAGACCCCGCCCTCCTGATTGCCGACGAACCCACCACGGCCCTTGATGTCACGGTTCAGGCAACGATTCTGCAACTGTTGCGGGAGTTGCGATCGCGTCATCAGATGTCGATGATCTTCATTACCCATGACCTGGGGGTGATTGCCGAAATCGCCGATTATGTAGCGGTGATGTATCAGGGCAAAATCGTTGAGACGGGCAGCCTCATGGAGATTTTCACCCGACCCAAACATCCCTACACCCAAGGACTCCTGGCCTGTCGCCCCCAAACGGAACTACGGTTACGCTGTTTGCCCACCCTGAGTGACTTCATGAACAGCCAAGGGGAGCAGCCTAACTTATCCCGCCCTGAGGATGAGTCTGGGGCTAAACCTGAAGAGGGGCAACCCCAATCTAAACCCATCGATAGCAATAACTCAGAGGCTCAAGAAGCTGCTGAAACAGATAATTCTGACTCAAATGACCTTGAAGAGTCTCCCCTGAGCTTATTGACCAATCCCGAAAATCGTATTTCCGACCTAGAAACGGCCCAACGCTTGGCGCATCTGCAACGGCAGCCTCCCCTCCTGCAAGTGGAGAACCTACAAGTGGGCTATCCCGTCCGGGGGGGTCTCTTTGGCAAAACCCAACGCTACGCCATGGCGGTTAACGGCATCTCCTTCCATGTCTATCCCGGCGAAACCCTGGGCTTAGTGGGAGAGTCCGGCTGTGGTAAGACCACCCTAGCCCGGACCCTGCTGCGACTCATTCAACCGACAGGGGGGCGAATGATCTTTGAAGGGCAAGATATCTCAACCCTGAACGGCAAGCAACTGCAAGCCTTACGCCGTAACATCCAGGCCATTTTTCAAGATCCCTTTAGTTCCCTCAATCCTCGCATGAGCGTTGGGGCGGCGATCGCCGAACCCCTGAAAATTCACAACGTCGGCGGTGGGCCACGGCAACGGCGGGAACGCTGCATTTGGCTTCTCGAACGAGTGGGACTCAGTGCTGACTGCCTTAAACGCTATCCCCACGAGTTTTCCGGCGGACAGCGGCAACGGGTTTGTATTGCGCGGGCCCTAGCCCTCAATCCCAAATTTGTTATCTGTGACGAGTCGGTTTCGGCCCTGGATGTCTCCGTACAAGCCCAAGTCTTAAATCTCTTGCGACAACTACAAGATGAGTTTGGCTTGACCTATATCTTCATCTCCCATGATCTGAGTGTGGTGAAGTTTATGAGCGATCGCATCATGGTCATGAACCAAGGCAAAATCGAAGAAATTGGCGCCGCTGACCGAGTCTATCGTGAGCCAGAACGGGAGTATACCCGGCAACTGATTGCCTCAATTCCCAATCCAGCCGCTCTGCTGCAAAGCGCCTAGTCAGGCCCCCCCATCATCTCAAATTGCTACAGTTTGCTCCCAGATTCACCTAGCCAACTCCAAGAGTCGGTAGTATCTTGGGTGTAACCTGATGGTATTTCCTGGAAACGCCTCAGATAACCCATTAGAACCTGGTTAGGGGAGTGACTGTATGCCCATGCAACTTCATCCGTCGAAATCGCTCTATCCTTGGGGAATGGCCCTCGGTGCGCTTCTGTGCAGCCAACCGGCGATCGCCTCGACGGTCTCATCAGCATCCAATTTACCGAACACATCCTTTCAAAGCCAATCTGGTGACGTTCCCCAACTGGCCCAGCGGTTGCGCATCGAAGCTGACAGTCCCACCCGCTTTGTCCCTATTCTTGGGCCCATTCCCCGACAACGTCCAGAAGTCTATTCTCCAGAAATCCTTGATCGTTTAGAATCCGGCTTTTTCCTCGGGGGCGACTTTGGCATTCAGAACGCGGAGGGGATTTTTGCGGGTCTGCGTGCCGGCTATCGCGACGGCGAGGGGCGATCGATTGTCTTCACCGGTAGGGGTGGGGAATTTCTTGCCGGGGCTGATTTGACCTATACGCAAGCCGCCTTCAGTGGCGATGAGACGGGTGCCGGCCGGCGCGTTGGCTACCGCCTCTCCGCCAACTTCAACAACACTCGCGACGACGCCTTTCTCAGCGATGGTGACGATGACGATGTGCGAGAGGTGTTTCTCCCCGTCGGTGACGAACACGAACCCTGGGTGAACCGTCTCGGCTTTGAAACCCAAGTCATGGTTCCCATCAGCAGCAACACCGTTATCATGCCGGGACTCAGCTACGAGAAAATCCGCATCCAAAACCGAGCCTTTGCCGATAACCTCTTTCCCGTAGATGAAGAAGGGAATCGCCTCTCGGCCAGCAATGATGGTAAAGATGACCTCGTACTGCTAAGTCTCTTTGCTATGCAAGACAACGTTAGCCGCGACGAGTATGGCTTTCCCCTCTCCGGCAACGTCTTTCAATTTGGCACAGAACAATCCATCCCGATTGGAACCAGTAGCCTAGACTTCAATCGTCTGAGTGCCGGTTATGTGCAATATCTCCCCGTCAACCTATTTGGATTTGCCGAAGGACCCCGTACATTAGTATTTGGACTGCAAGGGGGAACCATTTTGGGAGATGTTCCTGGGTATGAAGCCTTCAACCTTGGGGGATTCAACTCTGCCCGAGGCTATGGCCAAGGGGATGTGGGAACTGCTAGCAGTTTCATCCAAGCGCGTCTGGAATACCGCTTCCCCATTGCGGTGACACCGGGGGGCTTTTTCGAGGAAATGCGCGGCAGTTTGGGGGTGCAATATGTGACGGATTTCGACACCGCCTCTGATGTCATTGGCAGTCCGTCTGTCGTACGCAACGAACCCGGAGATGGTTTTGGGTTTAGTGTCGGCTTACACTTCCTCGATTTAGATGTCCCCATCGTCGATACTCTCCGCATCACAGCGGGGGTCAACGATCGCGGTGACTTCCGGGCCTATTTTGCGATCGGTCCAGCGTTCTAGTTGGTGATTGGTTTCAATATCCTGTAGGGGCGAAAAATTTTTCGCCCCCACCATTTTGTCCCTCATGCAACCAATTCCCGTATTTCCCAAAATGGCCTCTACTCTCCCTTCAGCGCCGTTTTAACCCGTTTCCGTCGCCGCAGGGGAATAGCCTCAAAATGCAATTGATTCTCCCGCGCATCGACACAAATCAGAGAATGGGGCGAAAACTGACCAGTGAGAATGGCTCGACTCAGAGGACGCACCAGTAGCCGTTCCACCGTCCGTTCAATCTCCCGAGCGCCGAACTCAGTGTTATAGCCCTGTTCCATTAGTAACTCATAGGCCGTTTCCGTCAGCTTGAGCCGTAAATGTTGCCGTTGCAAGCGTTGGCGGACTTGCTCAATCACTTTCTCGACAATGTCTCGTAAGGTTTCTAGGGAGAGCGGATCGAAATAGACAATTTGTCCAATCCGGTTCAGGAGTTCCGGCCGCAGAGATTGCCGTAAACTCTTGAAAATGGTCTCGCGATCGCGTTGCCGATCGCCCTCTCCCGAACTCCCACTCTCTAACCCAAAGCCTAAGCTTCCCTGAGAACTGGCCCCAGCCCCTAGGTTGGAGGTCATGATAATAATGGTTTCTCGGAACGACACCTGATTTCCATGACTATCCGTCAGTCGCCCTTCATCTAAAATTTGCAGGAATAAATCCAACACCTGGGGATGGGCTTTCTCAATCTCATCGAATAGCACCACACTATAGGGGTGAGTGCGAACCGCTCCCGTTAATTGGCCCTCCCCTTCATGGCCGATATATCCCGGCGGCGCACCCATTAAACGGGAAATGGAACTCGGTTCCATATATTCGGACATATCCACCCGAATCAGTTTGAGGGGACTGTCAAAGAGAAACTCTGCTAAGGCCTGGGCTAACTGGGTTTTGCCGGTTCCCGTGGGCCCGACAAATAAAAAGGTCCCCACTGGTTTTTGTGGCGCTTTTAAGCCGGCCCGAGCCGTGCGAATAGTATCGGCCACTGTGGCGATCGCCTCATCTTGTCCCATCACCTGTTTACGCAAGGCATTTTCGAGTCGTAATAGGCGCGATCGCTCGTCTTCAGAAATCTGTTCGAGGGGTAAACGACATTGATGGGCCACCACTCGCGCAATATCACTGCGGTTAACGGAACGGGGGCCCGAGAGAGGAACCCCTTTCTGCGCTAAAATTCCCCCGGAGTCTAAACGGGCCTCAGCACAGGCGCGATCGATCACATCAATGGCTTTATCCGGGAAACGGGCATCACTCACATAACGGCCCGTCAACTCCACCGCTGCGGTTAGGGCGCTATCGTGAATTTTGAGGTCATGGTGACGCTCAAACTGCGATCGCAATCCCTGCAAAATCGCCTGAGTCTCCTCAGCGGTGGGTTCCGACACCCACACCACCTGAAAGCGCCGTTCTAAGGCCCCATCTTTCTCAATGGTTTGGCGATATTCCCGAACCGTCGTCGCCCCAATACAGTGAATTTCTCCCCGGGCCAGGGCCGGTTTGAGGATATTCGCCGCATCACTGGCCCCCGTTCCTCCGGCCCCTAACACCGTATGAATTTCATCAATAAAGACAATCGTATTCGCCGCTGCACTGGCCTCACGAATCAGAGCCTGAATCCGCTCCTCAAACTCGCCGCGATATTTAGAACCCGCCAACAGCGAGGCCATCGAGACTTCCACCACTCGTTTTTGGCGCAGAGCCTCCGGGGGCCCCGACGAACTAGCCAGCCATTGGGTTAAACCTTCGACAATGCAGGTTTTCCCCACACCGGGATCTCCCACCAGAATCGCATTGCGTTTGCGCTTCTGCATCAAGATACTAGCCAGGGCCAAAATCTCCGTTTGTCGGCCCACCACCGGATCAAGTTGACATTTGCGAGCCAACTCCGACAAATCCCGACCAAAACAGTCCAGTAGCGGCGTGGCCGGTTTTTCCAAATCCTGATAAAGCGGATCGCCATCCAGGAGTAAATGAGGGTCCGCCGGGAGCGCATCCAGGGCCCATTCTGCCCCATCCCCAAAGGGAGTATCCACCCCACAAGCACTCATTTCTGAGAGCAGGTCATCCCAGGGGGTATTACTCAGTTCACAGAGAGCTTGCAAGAGGTGATAGGGACGCACCACCGCTTCATCGAGAGATTGTAGGGCCGAGAGTTCCTCCGCCCGGCCAAAGACTTGTCGCGCATGGGCATCTCGGTGCATAATTCCCTGATGCACGGGTAAGGGAGTCGCCGAGGAGATTTGCGATCGCAGACGACGGCGGAAATTGCTGCGATCGAGTCCCCAAGTATCAAACCATTGTTGTAACACTTGGATATCACTACGAAAATCTCGCTTTTGCATGGGATTGTCGCGAATCTGTCGCGGACAAAACCGTTCTAAGTCCAGATCGCAGAGTTTACAAAGTCCCAGCAAGAGATGAGCCGGGGAAATCTCGCTCGCATGACCGGATTTTGCCTCGATCGCGGCGATGTTCCAAGCGAGAACAGTGCTGGGCGCGTAAACAGCCATTCGCCAATTCCGTGAAGGTCTAAGGGGGAGAACGGGACGGGAGCAAGACTGGGGACAAGACCACTAGCAGGTTTGCGAAACCCACCCTTCTCTACACTACATCTTGATTGGAGTCTCGACAGCCCTAGGGCCGAATTCTCGGCAAAAATTAGCAATCTGCTGGATTTTACTGCTCATGGGCCGGTTAGAGATAGGTGGCTGGGTTTTGGGCCACCCACCCCAGTTCGGAGTTATTGCGAACTTCAAAATGGAGATGGGGTTGGGGAACATCCGGCTCTCCGGTGGTTCCCACGGTTCCCAGGGGTTGTCCCGCATCGACAAATTCGCCCTGTTCCACAGTCAGGGTTTGCAGATGAGCATAGCGGGTTTGGCGACCTTGGCTATGGTTGATCACCACAAAATTGCCATAGGGGTCTTGTCGTCCCGCAAAGGCAACGATACCATCTTCGCTCACTCTCACTGAGGTTCCTTCCTCTGCCGGTAAGTCCACGCCACTGTGAAAAATCACCTGATTGGAGCCGGGGGGTAAGACCCAGCCATAGCCGAGGAGGGCCTCAACTACAGTGGGGAGGGGATATTCGGCCAGGGCAGCCGTACTGGGCATTTGTTCGTCCCTAGATGGAACATCGGGGGTGTCTCGATGGGGATGCCAGTTGGCTCCGGGGATAAAGGCGATGTCTGTGGGCGGATTGCAGTTGTTGGCTTCAAAGAGAACATCGGCCCGCACGTTATACTGTTGCGCTAAGTCTTCCCACATCTCCCCCGAGCTAACATTAACTTCAATGCCATCGTAGGGGGGAATCCTCAGCCGCATTCCTGGGCGAACCACACCATTGCGAACTTGGGGGTTCATTCCCATCAGGGTGGTGGGAAAGAGATTATACTCAGCGGCGATCGCCTCTAGGGTTTCGCCTGGGGCGACGGTATGCGATCGCAGCCGCGACAGGGCCGAGGGAGGACAAAAACTCTCCCTGGGGCGGGTGATACGAGGAAAGCTTGGCCCCCCTGGATCTTGAGCCAACGCCGGAATCAGACTGGCACTGGCCAGAGTTAGGCTTAAGGATAGGAGAAACCAACTGCACCAGCGCCCCCAGCCCGAACGACTCCATTGCCATAGGTTTAACATTCGTTTCATTGCTCCCTTTGTATCGGAGTGTGTTTGAGGTGGGCCTCAGGACTATGCCTGTTCTCTCAGGGCCACAACGGCTCAGACTGAGCGGCTAGACATCCCGATGGCTAAAGCTTCGGGCATCTTCCCCGCTGTAGGTGGCGGCAATATGACCATTGCCCACAACCTGGTATTTATAGGTCACCAGGCCTTCTAAGCCCACTGGGCCCCGAGGGGGCAGTTGTTGGGTACTAATGCCCACTTCTGCCCCAAAGCCATAGCGGAAGCCATCGGCAAACCGAGTCGAACAGTTATGGAACACTCCCGCCGCATCGACTTGGGCAAAAAAGTTATCCACTGCTTGCGAGGCTTCGCTGACAATGGCATCGGTATGACGGGAGCCATAGGTGTTGATATGGGCGATCGCCGCCGCCAGTGAGTCCACCACGCGAATGGCTAGGACTAAATCGCTATATTCGGTTTGCCAGTCGTCTTCCGTTGCTGCCTCCATCTCAACAATCTCCTGGGCGATCGCATCCCCCCGCAAGCTCACCCCTTTCTCCCGCAAGGCGGCGGCCAAGGGCGGTAAAAAGGCTTTGGCAACCCCTTGATGAATTAACAGGGTTTCCACGGCGTTACAGGCGGCAGGATATTGGGTTTTAGCATCCACCACAATGGGGATAGCTTTATCGAGGACGGCACTTTGGTCGATGAAGATATGACAAATCCCATCGGCATGGCCCAATACAGGAATCCGGGTGTTGTCTTGCACAAACCGGACAAAGGCGTTCGATCCCCGAGGGATAATCAAATCCACCATGGAGTCGAGTTGCAGGAGTTCTAGGATTTCTTCGCGAGTGGTGAGGAGTTGAATGGCATCCGTGGGCAATCCTGCATAGTCTAAGCCCCGATGGATGGCAGCGACGATGGCTTGGCAGGAGTGACTGGCTTCTTTGCCCCCTTTGAAAATGACCCCATTCCCCGATTTGAGAGCGAGGCTGGCAATTTGAATCGCGGCATCGGGGCGGGCCTCGAAAATCACGCCTAAGACACCCAGGGGACAGGTAATGCGTTTGAGAACCAGTCCCTCATCGAGTTCTCGGTGGAGTTGGGCCACCCCCACGGGATCGGGGAGTTTGCCCACATCCCGCACCCCGGCGATCGCCCCTTGCAGTTTGCTCTCACTCAGTTTGAGGCGATCGTACAGGGGTTTGGGCAGGCCCTCTTGCTCGGCCGCCTCACAGTCCGCTGCATTGGCTTGTAAAATCTCCGCCGTCGCCAGTTCCAGGGCATCGGCCATGGCGGCGATCGCGGCATTTTTGGCATCACTGCTGAGATATCCTAACTGTTGCGCCGCCTGACGGGTTCGATGGGCGCTTTCAGCCAAGGACGAAGACGCTACAGTAGAAACAGTCATTCTAATTTTCTCCGATTGGGTCAAACGATCGCTTACGCTGCTCTCAGTGTACCGTTTGCCGGCAAATTCTCTCTCGGTGGCGATCGGCCTCCCCCGGTTTTTTTCGGTTGCGACTCCAGTTTGCTTGAGATCTTCGCTAGAATTGAAAACAGCTTTACAAAACTTCAAAAAAGCTCGTACTCCCACTATCACGCTTGTCACCCCCTAAGATTTATGGACTGTATCATCAATCGTCGCGCCCAATTTTCCGCCGGTCACCGCTACTGGCTCCCGGAACTGAGCGAAGCCGAGAATCGCCGCCAGTTCGGGGCTTGTGCCAATGCTCATGGCCATGGTCATAACTATGTCCTCTATGTGTCTATGGCCGGAGAACTCGATGAGTATGGCATGGTGCTGAACCTCTCGAATATCAAACATGATATTAAACGGGAAGTCACCAGTCAGCTTGATTTTTCCTTTTTGAACGAAGTCTGGCCCGAATTTAAGGAAACCTTACCCACCACCGAAAATGTAGCACGGGTGATTTGGCAGCGACTGGAAAACTATCTCCCCTTGGTTAAAATTCAGCTTTCAGAACATCCTGATTTATGGGCCGATTATTTCGGCAACGGCTGGGAGGCTCATTTAACCACCTGCACTCATTTTAGCGCGGCCCATCGTCTGGCCATCCCGGATGCCAGCGACGATGAAAATGATGCGATTTATGGCAAATGTGCCTATCCCCACGGTCATGGTCATAACTACAATTTAGAGGTGACGGTGACGGGGGAGATGGATCAACGCACCGGAATGCTGGTTGATTTAGGGGCCTTAAATCAACTAATTGAGGATTTGGTCGCCGAACCCTTCGACCATACCTTTTTGAATTATGACATTCCCCATTTTGAGAAAATTGTCCCCACGACCGAGAATTTTGTCGTACATATTCGCGATATTTTGACTCAACCAATTCGCGATTTGGGGGCGAGTTTATATAAGGTAAAACTGATTGAAAGTCCGGGCAATTCCTGTGAAGTGTTGGGAGAAGCGGATGCCGAAACTCCCCCGTCGGAAGCGGAATTAGTGGGGGCAGTATAAGGGAAAGGGGAGGCCCTGCCTCCCCCTTTTTGTCAACCGAGACGAGACAACGAAGGATGCAGAAGGGGAGTGCTAATCCCCCAACAATTGCTCAATATCTTGTAGACGTTCCTGAGCAGCATGAATCACACGATGGATTCGTACGACCGCGTCGCCATCATTGTCAGAGTCATGTACTGTGAACAAAATGCGATATTGCTGTTCATATAAGAGCTGACGCACCACCAGCGGCATATACTGACTTTCTAAAGCTAATGCACAGCGATTGGGAAAATTTTCTAGCCTTAACATAATTTCGTAACATCCCCGCACCCATCGGTAAGCCTGTTCAGCTGAATAGTCTTTGAGCCACAAAAAAATCGCTTCAATATCTGCAACAGCCGTGGGGGAGATTTCAATCCGGTAGGTCATGTTTCGCTCGTAACTGAGTAAATGCCTCATCGAGCGGTATTCCCTGTCCTCGTTCAAACTCCGCGACACTCTTACGAATCCCTGCCATAGACTCTAGAAGTGCCACGCGATCAAGCAAATTTTGATAGCTTTCCGCATCCTGAACAACAACCGCCGCTTTCCCGTTGACGGTTAACACCATCGGCGAACCGGTTTCTTTAAGTGTCCTCAAAAATGCCTTAGCCCCACGCTGAAACTCTGAGAGAGGATGGATATGCCGAAGATTGACTGTCATAGCCGGGCCCACAATAAATCATTAAATTCCATGTTAATTTACAAAAAATTATCTGTCAAAGCGGTCAATCGGTGAGTTCCCGTCAACCCGGCTGGAGTCCGGCGATCACTTTTGCGACTCTCACCCTGTCATGATTGAAGCGGTGACAGGCTCTGGTGAAGGCTAAGCTGAACAGTTAAGAGGAACGGGGGACACATGGCAGAGTCTCGCACCACAAAACGGCGACAATCTCAAGAGGCGATCGCCCTTTGACAATCTCATCGCGCCGATTTAGAGGCCTTGGGAGTTGGCTCTCTATGGCTATTTGGATCTGTAGCCCGGAACCAAGCCACAGAACAGAGCGATGTCGATGTCTTAGTCAAATTTTCCCGGCCCGTGGGATGGTTGGCATTTTCCCGCCTCCAGAGATACCTCGAACTGTGGTTTGGCTGTTCCGTGGATTTGGGAACTCCAGATTCGTTGAAACCCCATCTACGCGATCGGGTTATGGAGGACGCGATTCGTGTCTTCTAGAACCTGGTTGACTGACAAAAGATTGTGTCCGAACCTCAAAAACCCTCACTATGACTGGATTTCAGTCTTTGGTAATTGGAGTCCCCTTATCGTGAACCATCTTGGCATTGGATTTGACACTCCCGCCGTTAAATCAAAGATTATAACGGGGGATTCTTGCTTCATGACTGTTTGTCTAGCCCCAGAGCATTTTTGCCCCGAAACCCTGTCCAGATTCCCCTCAACAAGCATCTGTTTAACGTCCACTGACTGTCCGGCAGCAGACTGCAAAACTTGGGTTACGCTTCGGTTTCTCATTCTTAGACTATGCCGCCCCTGTAATCAGGTACTTCTTTTTGGTCGGACATTCTAGCTGGCGAGAACCACCAATCTTGCCTCTCGTGGCACACTTGGGTGCGTTGGCTCCACGATTCTACCACATATTTTTAGTCAAAATTCATCTCACCGCTAAGCCTTCGGCTCTAACGGGAGTCTTCTTTTGACATTTAAGATAAATCGGCAGAAGCCTTGCCAATACTCAGTTATGGCTCTCTACAGGGATCATCACTGAGATGCCTGTAGGGCAAGGGTTTTCAACACGTCGAACGTCGAAAGAATGCTCGATCTGGATTGACAGAATACCTAGTAGATGATGTGCTGAATAATATCAAGACGCGACTTTCAAATCCTAGAATTCTTCCGGAAACTAGGAACGATGGAGATTTCTCAGCCAACTACACCCCGGCAAACTCCCAGAGGACGTTATTGCCGTAGTCGAGGGGATCGGTGACGATGCGACCGATGCGATCGATCTCGGCAAGGTCGTTGGAGGAGAGGTCGAGTTCGGCGGCTTTGGCGTTGTCCTGCGCCTGTTCGAGGCTGCGCGCCCCGACGATCGCAAACGACTCCGGCTGTTTCACCAACCAGGCGATCGCCAGTTGTGCCAGGGTGCAGTGGTTGCGTTCGGCGACGGGACGGAGTTTGTCGAGGGCGGTTTGCACGCGATCGTAGTTGTTGCGATCGGCAAACAGCTTGTTTTTCGCGCGGTGGTCGCCCTCCTCGAACTGGTGATCCCGTCCGAACTTACCCGTCAGCAACCCTTGCGCCAGGGACGAGTAGGCCAAAATTGCGATGTTGTGTTCGACGCAGTAGGGCATCACCTCGTTTTCGATCTCGCGCCAGAACAGGGAATAGGGCGGTTGCAGGCTATCGATGCGTCCGTACTGCGACGCTTCTGCCAGTTGCGCGGCGGAAAAGTTAGACACGCCGATCGCCCGAATCTTACCGTCTGCCTTCAGCTTCGTCAGCGCCGACATGGTTTCATGAATGCTCCCCCACCTGCTGGCGCGAGGTGTAGGTGTCTTATCACAAGGCGTTAGCCCTTGCGAAAGGCGGCATCCCCGCCGTGTACTGGGAACTTTTGCCCAATAACACCCCCAAGTTGTTTCCACTATGGGGCTTTAGAAAAACTTTTGCCTGGAGTCTGAGCGGTATCAGCCGACTCGTTGGACTTATAGGGAATTAACCTCACTTAATGAATCGTGCCTCCAGAGAACTCGGAATCTTTGTTCCGTCTTTTGCCGTGCCCATTAAGCTGGTTACATTGTACCACTAGGCCACGCTCCTTGACCCCCACCTGCTGATGCGAGGTGGGGGAGTGCGTCGCTATTTTTGATGAAGCTCACCCCACCTGCCTTGGGCGAGGTGGGGGTGTCAGTGCTAACCTGAGACGGTATGAGTCCACAGGTCACACAAACAAGCCCAGCTTCTAGGCGAACGCCGAGAACGTTGGCTCGAACGTTCCTCACTGTCATGAAGGCGAGTGAGCTGAAGAATACCTCGGGCAGCAATATTGAGGGCCCCGTTGAGGTCTGCATTATATCGCTTGCCCGAGGAAAATTTAGCCAGAGCATAGTTTTTGGAGTCGCGCCGCACGACTCCACTGCCGTCATAAGCCAGCTTTGAAGTATAGGCAGCCACGACATCAATGACCTGACCGCCTATCTCTTGCCACTTCATCTCCGTCAAGCCCCGAATCATCCCCTTGAGCCATCCATGAAAGCGTTGACGCAGATTAGAGCGTTTGCGTCCTCCCTTAGCTTTCCACCCTTTCAGGTTCTCAAAGATAATGGCATCGGCATTGAACTGTTGGGCAATCTGCACAATACGCTTGGAGACAATCTGCCCAATTTGGCGGTTGATATTACGGCATTTGCGGTAGGTATGAGAGCAGAACCCTTTCTGGAGACGTCCGCCGTTTCCCATCGTTTGGCTGGCTCGTTTAGATACCGATTTCAGTCGCTTATCTCGACGGTCGCCGTTCCGCTGGACGCAGGTTCCAGCGGCTGCGGCGACTTCGTCTATGTCTCTCCCCGGGTGAATAAACTCCCGATAGGTTACAGTGCCGTCAAAATTCACGACTGCCACAGTAGCGGTGGTGTTAATACCCAGGTCAACACTGACGACTCGACCCTCTCCCTCCCGTTGAGGTGGATGACACTCAAACGGAACTGAGAGGTGACAGGCCCGTTTCTGCTCATTAAAAACGAGGGATGGCGACCGTAGCTTGTTGCTATCTACAGTATGCCGTTCTCGTAAGCTGGTTATCCCAATGGTCGTCCAGACCCAATCAGTTCCGTTAAAGACCTTGATGTCGATGCGGTCATAGCCATGGAGTTTATAGCATTGACCTTTATGCAGGGTCGGGTAACAGCCACTGTTGGGGTTGAGGCCTGGAGGTTTAGCGTCCCGACGTTGACGAATTCCCGATTGCCATTCCCGATACCGGGTCATGTAACTACTGACTTGGCCGGCAGCGAAGACGATGGCAGCCCGTCGGTAGTAGCTGGGGAACTTATAAAAGGTTTGGTCAAATTGCCGGTATTTGGGGTTGGGGTTCTTCGCGGTTTGGTGAATGAGTTTTTCGATGGCTAGAACCCGTTTTTGACTCGATAATGCTCCTAGAGACGGCCAATGGGTTAAGAGAATCCCCATCAAATGCCGACAGACACGACGATAGATCTCAACGGTCTGGCTCAGCAGCACTCGCTGCCTGGCTGTCGGGTTAAGATTCCAGGCGTCTGTACGGATGATTGATGTGGGTTTCTGGGTTGCCATAACGGTATGATATCCCAAGGCTTGTTAGCTCGGCGGCTCCTTGACCCCCACCTGCCGTTCGGCGAGGTGGGGGAATGCGTCGCTATTTTGTTCAAAAATAGGACGGTTTTAAAAACAGCGCATCCTACTTTGGATGGATAGTGCGATCGGCTCGACGCCGAATCTCGACGACGACGCGGCGAACAATCCTTCGGAGGCGGCGATCGTCAAGCAGCTATGCGGAGGCGATCGGCGATCTGACGCTTGCGGCGGAGAATGCTAGTCTCCACAAGGGCTTGCAGGAGCTAAACGAGCCGAAAAGTGTTCAACCTCTGGTACTCCCATAACGTAGCTTTGTTCGGTACGGTAGGAGTAGTGTCTGACTTGGATCGCGTCGCGCAGGCGATCGAGCAGCTTCTTGGGAGGAGGTTTCATGATTTGGGAGTGCTTGTGCTGGGAAGTATTAAATTAATCCTAATGCAGCGTTGACGTTCGATTGAAATGGTAGTTATACTGAAATCGTCCGCCTAATCACCCTTAGGGGGACATTATGCTGAAATCGTCTACTTAATCACCCCCAGGGGGGCGTTAGGTGGAGTTTGTCTGCCTAATCTGCCTATATGGGGTATTATGCGGAAAGTTTCCGTCTAATAAATTGTTAGGCAGAATAGCTCTTTGACTTTAGTTTTAATACTGCTAAACTTGAAATCCTTTTGTACCGTACTTCATTTGAGAGAATGAGCACCAAATCAATCAAGGATGATTTACTCATCCTTAATTCTGCCGAGAATAAAGTTTTGGAGGTTCAAGAATTTATCAACCAGGCAAAGGAACTGATAGCAGAAAGTAAATGTATTGACATTGAGGAAACTAGAAACAGATGCATCAAAGAGGCGACTCTTTTGCCAATCATAGGAAACTACACGCCAAGCTTTTCTTCGCTTGAGGCTAGTTCAAATAATTTGATTTTGGATCTTGATCAACAGTTGGATGCTGTACAAAAAATTTTAGAAGAATATAGTTCAATAATTTACACAAAAAGAATGGAGATTACGCCACCCTTTTTGCTAGATATAATTGAGGGAATTGAAGATTTATTAGCCAGATTACAAGATATTTATCTTGGGAAAAACTTACCTAGTTCCCAAAAAATTGAAGATTCCAGTCTTCCTAAATTAAGAGAGCAAGTTTCAGACATTAAAACATGTTTTGGAAAGAGTATTTCTCAGCCTCAAAGATGGACAGATCTAAACCGGCACCTTGCTTTTGGTGAAATTCATGATTTGGATGATATTGTAAATCGCGACTGGCCAAGTGTAAGGCAAGGTATCTTAAGGAGTTTCTTTGGATTGAGAGATATAGATTCTTTAGATGGGGAAAGTATCAGTGAATTTAGAAGCCTAGTTAAGTATGTAGCGAATCAGAATCAATTTAGCTGGAAAGAGCTTAGCTCAGAAGAATTTGAAAGATTAATTTTTCAGCTGGTTTCATCTCCAGATATCACTTATGAGAATGCAGAATTTTTAATGCAGACAAATGCTCCTGACTGTGGTAGAGATATTTCAGTATGGAGAGTCTGTCAGGATAGTCTCTTTGGCTCAATCCGACATAGAGTAATCATACAGTGTAAGCATTGGCTAGATAAGAGTTTATCTGTAAAAGATATAAGCTATCTGAAGGATCAGCTTCAGCTATGGGAGCCACCCAGAGTGGATGTATTAATCATTGCAACAACAGGATATTTTTCTTCTGATTCAGTGAGGTTTATGGAAAACCACAATCAATCTTCTTCCGCGCTAAGAATTGAATACTGGCCCATTGAAAAGATCAAAAAAATAGTTGAATCCCGACCATATCTATTAGAGAAGTTTAAGGTCTAGTATTGTTTGGTATCTTTCTAAGATGCGTATGACTTCTGCCTAACAACCGCAATGCACCGGAACATCTCAATATGGTTGGTTTGCTGCGAAGGTTATCTAAGTCCGGTGATTGCGAGCGTTATGCGGCTGAGGTTCTGGTAAGGGCATTCCTGTAATCCTCGGTCAACATTAGAGCCTGTTTTCCTATGGCCTGTCCGGGTAAGCGGTGTAGGATGGTAGCAAGGAGGGAAATATGAACATTCCGATTATCGACGAGGTTGTCGAGCAGTTGAAAGTTATGCCTCAGCCTTTGCAAAGGCGGGTGCTTGAATTCGTTCGGTCGCTGGTAGAAACAGAAGTTCGAGGTACACCAGGGCAGCAACTGTTGCGTTTCGCTGGCTCAATTCCTTCTGACGATCTTCAGTTAATGCGTGAGGCGATCGAGCGAGATTGCGAACGTATAGATGTTGATGAATGGTAGGTTTGTTCTCGATACCAATATCGTTATTGCGCTTTTTGCTGATGAGGCGATCGTCAAAAGCAGTCTTGCTCAAGCCAGTGAGGTTTTCATTCCAAGCATTGTCATTGGTGAGCTGTGTTATGGAGCCAGAAAGTCAGGACGAGTTGAAGCAAACTTAGCAAGAGTTGATGAATTAGTTGCTGGCAGCACAATATTGGTGTGTGACGCTGAAACCGCACGGCAATACGGTGCGGTCAAAAACAAGTTAAGGCTCAAGGGCCGTCCATTACCTGAAAATGATGTCTGGATTGCAGCCCTTGCACTACAGCATGATTTGATTCTAGTAACACGCGATGCTCATTTTCAAGAAGTGGAGAGTCTGAAAGCAGTAGCGTGGTGAGTAAAGCCGCCGCATAACAACCCGGTCGGAGCGGACTGCTGGAAGTTCCCGATATGGATGCAGAGGTTGCTGACAGCCGCTCAACCGGAACGTTAGCGCGATCGCCCCGCCAGACTAACGCCAGCCCTGCTGGGTCGATGCCCATCGGTCTCCTCCCCCCATTGCCACTTAGAGCGATCGCACTACTCCCCAACCCGCCCACTCAACACCGATCCTGCACCTTTCACTAGCTGCCCGAACCACAGGCGATCGCCACTCCAACCCCCCAATACAATAGAAGCCAACCCCGAAGTATCCGCAAGGTCAAAGAGGCTGGCAACGGCGATCGCCCCCACCCTGATGAATCCGCCTGTTTGGGTTGTTCAAGTAGTGCGCGGGCGATCGCGAAGCGTACCGGAAGGATTTTCACTCCGCTCGATCGACGCGAACCCGCCGAATTAATACCATCGTAAAAATGGTTGCGAAGTCGCACTCAATGACAGCTCTACTCGAACGAATCACGATCGATCCCCGTCAGCGCGGCGGTTGTCCCTGCATCCACAGAAGCAGAACCAGAAAAAGATTTGTTGTCTAGCTTTGTTATAGCTGGTCAATGCTAGACTGCAAATAGAAGCAGCAAACTACTATGTCAAGAAAAAATTATGTCTTCTACTACTATTGTCACAATCGTGAAGATGGTTGAATCCTTGCCCGATGAGTTGCAGGAAAAAGTTGTAGAACATATCCGAGACTACATTGCAGATTTGGAAGATGAGAAGCGTTGGGATAACTTATTCCAACAGACCCAGGGTAGTCTAGTCGCGGCAGCTCGTAAAGCCAAGCAGGAAATTGCAGCAGGGCAGTCGGTGCCGATGGACTACGAGCAACTATGAAGTCTGCAACACTACCCTCTTTTTGGTCGGGGTATCGAAAATTGGGTGGTTCTGTAAGAGAGCGGGCGCGAAAGGCATACCGATTGTGGGCAGAGAACCCATTTCATCCATCGTTACATTTCAAATGCATTAACAGCGAGGAGGGCATTTGGTCTGTACGAGTGACACGCAGCTATCGTGCTCTTGGAGTCTTGGAAGGTGACACCGTGACATGGTTTTGGATCGGCAATCATGACGAGTATGAACAATTTTATTCATAAGCGCCAGCAGTAGAACAGCCCCGTTAGACCGCAAAGCAACGTACAGGATGTCGCGAAGCGTCCCAGAAAGATTCTCGCCCCAGTAGCAACATTGCCAAGCGGCTTCGGCATCCGCCCAGCGATCGCCCCTCTAACCCCTCAGTACAATAGAAGCATGACGATCGCCCTCACCATGCCACCGCCCAGCAACCTTACACTGCGCGTCACTCCAGGCGAGTTTGCGGCGATCGTCTTACTCTGTTGATGGCGCTCGCTCGGTCGTGAAGCCATTTCTCTCAAGCCTCTCGATCGATTTGGAAAAACTAGAGTCAATCAACCTCGCTAACCAGTTGCAAAACACGACTATACAGAGGTTCTGCAACCCAAAACCCAGCCTCATTAACCAAAGCATCCAATAGAGGTTTGACCTCAGCAATCAAACCTTGGCTTTTCGCCTCGACTAAAATCCCCAAGATACCCGTATATCCAAGCTTAAAGCGCCTGGCGATCGACCGCCCTCGACTCTCATCAATCAAAACCCGGTCGGCGGTAACATCGTCACGCGATCCTTTTTGCCTTGTGACACGCTCTGGGGGAGGCTCCGCCTCCCGTAAATGCTAACTATTCTTATTCGCCTGAAAGGCCTCACGATCGCTCATCTCCACATCAATACGAATTGAGTCAAGCCCTTCCCGAGCCGCCAAAGACAACATCGAATCTAACTGTACCCAAACTAAAATCGCCGTGGGAATAACAACAATTGCCCCCAGGGGATAAGCAAACAGCGGCGGAACTTCAAAGGTCGATAAACTCGTACAAACGCAAATCGTGGCAAACAAACAGGTTAACAGATACGCCACCTTCAAATTACCCGTCTTATAATGAATCTCGGAAGGATTGCCCTTCGCTTTCCACTGAGCAAACTGATATTCCAAAATATCCTTAAATACAATCCCACAGAGAACCGCGAAGATACAACTAATGACAACAATCGTGTAATCGGGTAGGTCGGCTAAGCTGGAAAAACTCATATTTTTTAGAAATTTATCTAGTTCTTCTCAATTGTAACACAAATCTTAACACAAATCACTGCCTCACCCCCTTGACAAAATCACAAAAGCCCCTCCAGAAACTGGAAGGGCTAAACATGAACAGCCGCTCGTCTTAGGCTTGGGAGGCCAACGCCACCTCTACCATCTGCTGAAGCTCGCCGTTTTGATAGAGTTCAATGGCAATATCCGAGCCACCCACAAACTGTCCATCTACATAGAGTTGAGGAATTGTGGGCCAATTGGAATATTCCTTAATCCCCTGACGGATTTCAAAATCCTCTAAAACATCAACGGTTTCATAGGGAACCCCTAGACTGTTGAGCATCTGGACAACGTTGTTCGAGAAACCGCACTGGGGCATCAACTTATTGCCCTTCATAAAAACCAGCACTTTATGCTGTTTCACGAGGTCATCGATTCGTTTTTGAGCTTCTGGAGTCATAGTTTTATAACTGAGTGATGGTATCAAAAAAACGTCAAACTTGCGGGCCGGAAGGCCTAGCCCACCTGGCTCGTCGCCGCCCATTTATCGGGGGTATAGGTTTTTAGAGCCAGAGCATGGATGGCTTCAGATGCCAATTCGCTACGCAAGGCTCCGTAGACCAACTGATGCTGTTGCACCAGGGAAAGTCCTTCAAATCTCGGTGAAATAATCAGGGCTTCGAGATGATCTCCTCCACCCGTGAGATCCCGAACCTGCACTTCAGCATCGCCGAGTTCAGTTCGGATAATGTCCGCGACGCGATCGAGGCTAACCATGCCTACTCCTTACAATTCTTTAGGAATTTTCAAACTTCTACAGAACATTGTAAAGGAATTGTTGTGACAGGGGCAGTTCCGGCGCAGTTTTTTTTAGGGGGCAGCCCAACCCGCCCTCAGCAGACAACCCCAGCCCCTTGACTCAGAAGGCATGAATGGAATGAGTCACCCGGCCCAAAATATAAAACTCCCGCTCGGGACTGAGGACGAGAGGGGGCTGCTGGGGCTTCTCTGAGAGTAACAAGAGGCGATCGCCCTGCCGCCCGAGACGTTTCACCATCAACTGCGTCTCCACCACCGCCATCACCAGATCCCCATCCTCGGGTTCCCCAAGCGTATCCACTACCAGCAAATCCCCCCCCTGAATCCCGGCCTCCAGCATCAACTCCCCTGTGGCTCGCACACAAAAACTCGCATCCGGGTGAGTCGTTAAATAGCCATTAAAATCCAGTTCCTGCTCAATCTCATCACTCGTCGAATCCTGAAACCCCGCCGCCACGGCCTGAGAATAGAGCGGTAAACCGTTAGACGCCTCAGGTTTGCGGCGCACGCGTTGCAGTTGTGGCACAATATCCTCGAAGCGCGATCGCCCCCAGGTCGCTAACACCTCGGAAAGTTGGTCAGCCAGACTGACAGGCAAGCGCATCGCCTTCGTTGGCTCCCCATATTTTCCTGTTCCTGGGGGACGACCGGCGCCAACCCGTTTGCCTCCACGAGCCATATTCCTTAAGGTCTTACCTTTAAGTACATTAATCAAAATCATAGAGTCGTTTGCCTCACTTGGCATCCACTCCCGAGCCATCCCCATGACCCCACCTGACTCCATTACCATCGTCATCAAGCTCTTTGCCGCCTACCAAGAGGCCTATCAGAGGGACGAACTCACCTGGCACGTCCCCCCCAACAGCACCGTCTCCACCCTCTTAGATCGCTGTATCGCCGACCATCCCCAGCTAGCCCCCTGGCGCGATCGCACCCGTTTTGGCATTAACCTAGAGTTTGTCGAGCCAGACACCCCCCTCCAGGACGGCGATGAAGTTGTCTTAATTCCCCCCGTCAGCGGTGGCTAACCCCGAAGCCAAATCCCGACCCTTGATGACGTCAGCCCCCCCGGCTGAAGCACGGGGGCTTCGTGCCTCCCGCAACAGGATAGCTGACCAGCTATCGCCTTAACAGGCTACGTTCAGAGCAAGAGTTAACGTTCCTACCCTGGAATGCGTGCCAGTTCCAGGCACTAGAACCGAATCGTTAAACAGTTTATATAGCAACCGTAAGCGGCTGACACCCTGCCAGCCAGGGGTCGCACGGTCACTACTCAACGCCGGAAAAGCATCGGTATTTCGACGCTACCCATTCACCATTATTCTCAACAAGGAGGTTGATGCGAATCCTGAACCCCTCGAACTCAAATTAGACCCAGGTTCTAAAGTCTCTGGAATTGCCCTGAAGCAAGGCAATCACATCATCTTTGCTGCCGAGTTGCAGCACCGAGGACAGCAGATAGTAGAAGCCTTGCGGTCTCGTCGTCAACGGCGACGTTCTCGACGAAACCGCAAGACCCGATATCGGCCGGCTCGGTTCTTGAATCAGACCCGGAGCGAGGGTTGGTTAGCTCCGAGCTTGCAGCATCGAGTCGATACCCTGATGACCTGGGTTAACCGATTCCGTGAATCCCTCGACATCCTGACGTCAAAACCGTTGCTGATTCTAGCGAAGGGGCATGGAACCCGTCGGATGTGCGGGACGAATAAGTACGGATTCCCGACTCGTCACCGCTCCAGGAGACGAATTCACAATGGCTTTCAGACTAGCGATATCGTGACGGCTACGGTCACGGCCGGGACGAAAATTGGCTCCTATGTAGGACAGGTTCTCTGCCGTGCCTCTGGTCGTTTTAATATTACCACCGCCTCGGGACGGGTGGCGGGTATCAGCCACAAATACTGCAAACCTATTCACAGAAAGGATGGTTACGCCTATGCTTGAAAGATTGACGGGGACTAATACCATTTTTCAAAATGCTTGCTATACATCTGACACCGAGGAAGGCGAACAGCACCTCGACTATCGCTCGGCGAACACCGTTCGCCCCTACAGACATCTATGGCATGACTTCCGAAAATTGGTATAAAGTCCCTCTGTCCCGTTTCCTCCCCGGTCTAAAGACACGGGGCTTCCACGCTCAAGAGGTTTACGTGAATTTTGTGAAGTCTGTTTTTACTCCTATGTACGCGGCGATCGCGGCGGCCCTGTTCTGGCTCCTAGGTCGGCTACGGCGATCGCGCACTCTCGTCGTCGCCACCATCGCCGCCCTATTGCTGTCAGGATGTGTCCGCTACGATGTGGGGATTCACTTTGACAGCCAAACCCATGGGGAAATTGTCCAGGATGTGACCTTATCGCAACGGTTTGTTAACCTCAGCCGCTCCACGGTGGATAGTTGGACCGAGAGCCTGAAACGACGGGCGCGATCGCTGCAAGGCTATACCCAACAAATGGGCGATCGCCGCTGGCGAGTCGTCATCCCCTTCAACAATGGTGATGACCTCGTCTATAAGTTTGAACAGTTCTTTAACCCCGTCGAGCAAAACGGCCTCACCCCAGAACAGGCCGGTGAGATTCCTGAGCTGGAAACCCATTTGGCGGTTGATCAACAAAACTTTATTTTCGCCATCTCCAACCATCTGAGCCTAGATGTGGACTTACGGGCCTTGGGGGTTCTGTCAACGGAGGGGAATGTGCTGATTAGTCCCACCGGGCTTGTGGATGTGAGCTTCCGTCTCATCACCCCCTGGGGGGCCAAACTGGCGACAGTTTCGGGGCCCAACCCACCCACATTTGAGGAGAACACCCTGATTTGGCCCCTAGAACCGGGAGAAACCCAACATCTAGAGGTGGATTTCTGGGTTCCTAGCCCCATCGGGATTGGGGCCGTGCTGATTATTCTCCTGGTGGCGATCGCCTCCTATCTCAAAGACCAGTTACTGCCCGCCCTAGGAATTGGACGTTCCCCGCGCGCCTCCACTCCGACCCCCATCGAGTCACCCCCAGAAACTCCCAGTCCTTAAACTAAATCTTTGAGAGAGATAGCCGCCTGGTTAAGCCGTTGGGTTCCCTCTTTAACTTGAGTGATACCCGTCGCCGTTTCCTGGGCCGCGACGTTGAGAACGGTCATGGCTTCAATGACCTGTTCAACCGCATTGACCTGTTGCTTGAGGGTGAGGGTAATTTGCTGGTTACTCATCACCACCTGGTTAATGCCCTCTCGCACCCCCGCAAAAGCGTGGGAGGTGTTCTGACTCACCGCCACCCCCGATTCGACGCTTTTCGTGCCTTCATCGGTGACCATGACCGTAGTATTGATAGCATTCTGGATGTCTTCGACCAGGATGTTGATTTTCTCAGCCGATTTCTTGCTTTGATCTGCCAGTTTGCGGATTTCACTGGCGACAACTGAGAAGCCCTTGCCATGTTCCCCCGCTCGCACCGCTTCGACGGCCGCGTTGAGAGCCAACATATTAGTTTGGTTGGCTAAATCACTCACCAGATTGGAAATGTTGCCAATTTGGTTGGTTTGCTCGCTCAAGCGTAAAATTTGTTGGGCGATCGCCGAGACTCGCTCTTTGAGGGAATACATGGTTTCGAGAGTTTCTTCCACCGCACGAGTCCCATTGTCAGCCTGATTTAAGACTTGATTGGCACTTCCAGTTGCCGATTCGGCTTGGTTCATCACCTGACGGGCTGAGGCCCCAAGTTCATCCATGGTGGTGGTCGTTTCGTTCACCGAAGCAGCCTGCTGGCTAGCCGTCCGTTCTTGCTGTTCCATGGTGGCCGCAATTTCCATTGAGGAACTGGCCACAGAACTGGCTGCCTCATTCATCTGTCGGGTAATGCGGCTAATGACCCACCAGCCCACTAAGCTAGAGACACTTAAGGTCAAAAAGGTGAAACCAATGGTGGTGCTGATCAGCAGTTGTAGGGAATCCTGCTGCGCCAGTTGACTCTCTAAGACCAGAGACTTTTCATATTCACTGAATTCAGTGAATAGGGTCTGAATATCCTCTGCCTGAGAGCGTCCTCGCAGTTGTCTCCAACTCTGGATGGCTCCGTCGCGATCGCCCGCCTCAACCTGAAGAAAAATGTTGCGGTGGGTTTCTATGAGTTGATCAACAGTCTCAACAATCTCCTCCAACTGTTGCAGCTCCGGCCGCCCACGCAGACGCTCCCGCAGCAATGGCACATCGGTGTAGAAATTCTGCCGGGCCTCGTTATAGGTATTGATTGAGATTGGGCTGGGGTCAAGTAAGTAACCTCGTAAGGTTCGAGAGAGAACTTGGGCGTTCAATACAAGGCGATCAACAATGCGATCATTTTCAATAAATTCTTCAACTTGATCGGCTTCCTGCTGCAACGTCCGCACACTGTTCCAAACCATGACAAAAGACAGCAAGGAGAGTACAATGGGAACAGCATAGCCACCAATAATCCAGATCCGAACTCGTTGCTGTTTTAATGAAAACATCCTAATTCACCTCATATCCTAGGAGAGAAGCCACAGTAATTGTTGCATAATCGGTCATATATATCATCACCTTCAGACGATTTTTGACTGAATAATCCTAACCGATGCCTTATCCTGATACCGCTATCATACTCCGTTTGGTTGTTGAAATCACTAGAAAGTTAACTAAAGTTAAAATGAATAGACAAAGAGATTTATGCGTTACAAACCCATGAAAATTGCGTCAAATCGCTGTCGGATTCAATGCGCCCCGCTTAACCCTTTTGGCGACCCACTAACCAATAGGTTTTCATGGTTCCTTTGCCTTTAATTGGCGTCAGTCCTCGTTCCTCAAATATAAAGGAATCCTGAAGCCTTCGATAGGTGTTTTCTGAGACCTGAATGCGTCCAGGAACCCCCGTTGACTCCATGCGACTAGCCACATTAACCGTATCGCCCCATAAATCATAAATAAATTTCTTAATGCCAATCACCCCTGCCACCACGGGCCCGGTATTCATGCCAATGCGGAGTTCCAAGGGACTTGTCCCTGCTGGCTGAAAGTTGGCCATCGCCTCTAACATATCTAACGCCATATTCGCCACCGCCTCAGGACTATCTGAGCGAGGAATTGGCAGGCCTCCAGCGACCATATAGGCATCACCAATTGTTTTTATTTTTTCGAGTTTATGTTTATCCGCAAGACGGTCAAACAGAGAGAAAATTTGATTGAGTAAGTTCACCACTTCCACCGGTGAGACTTCAGAAGATAGGGCCGTAAACCCCACAATATCGGCAAACATCACCGTGGTATCATCAAAACGGTCTGCGATCGCACTTTCAAGTTGCTTTAAGCGATCCACAATTGCCTTCGGTAAAATATTCAGCAATAAATGTTCTGACTTTTGTTTTTCAGCCTTTAGCGCTTCCTCTGCTAACTTCCGTTGCGTAATATCCTCCAAAACTCCCAAAATGCCAATCACGTCTCCCTCTTGATTATGAATGGGGATTTTATTAATATCGAGCCAAAGATATTTCCCCTCCGCATCAGGTTTTTGTTTTTTGGCAATAATATGTAGTTCCGGAGTATTCCCATCAATAATGCGACGATCCTGAATGCGAAATTGCTCAGCAATCTCCCGATCACTGAACATATCATAATCCGTTTTACCAACCACCTCTTTAGGAGACTCAAGCCGAGCTGCATCGGCCCAGTTTTGATTGCAGCCGAGGAAAACCAAATCTGTGTTTTTCCAGAAGACTTGTTGTGGGATATTATCTAAAATCAAGCGCAAATACTGTTCTTGGTCTCGCAGAGCGTCCTCAGCTCGAATGCGCTCATTAATTTCTGCCTGAAGTTGCTGATTCTTGAACTCAAGCTGTTCTTGTAAATCCTTAAGCTTAAGTTGATTCTCAATGCGAGCTAACACCTCGGCAAACTGAAACGGTTTCGTGATGTAATCGACTCCACCAGAAGCAAAGGCTTTCACTTTATCGAGAACATTATCTAAGGCGCTGAGAAAAATGATGGGGATTCCCTCCGTCGCCGAGTCTTCCTTGAGACGGCGACAGACCTCAAAGCCATCAATATCCGGCATATTGATATCCAAAAGAACTAAATCAGGTCGCAGGTGTTGGGCAACGTTAACGGCCTGCACCCCATCCGTAAGACTATGGGTTTGATATCCCTTACGCAAAAGCAGCCGTGACAGCAGGTGCAGAGTCTCGGGGCGATCGTCCACCAGCAGAAGAGTTGCCTTAGGGGATGTCTCAGATGGGTGAGCGTGATCAGTCATAGGAGCAGGCAAAAGGCAAGAGGCAACAGGCATAACCCACCCCTAATCCCGACCCTGGAGGGGATGGCAAGGGGCAAGTGGCGCGCCCTCTTCTGGTATCGCCCAATTCTGGGCGTTGACCACAATGATGCAATATTCATCAGGCAATCTGCCCCCAACGCTGTCAGACAGTCCCCTTCTGTGGCAAGGTAAAACTAGATATATCCATTGCCAGATTTCTCACTACCGTAACGAGCTGCTTCGGACTCATGCAAACATTGCCTACCCCCTACCCTAACGACACGAGCAACCCAGCCCCCCCAGATTCGACCGTTGCTGCCTTTGAGACCAAAATTCGTCGCCGTAAAACCCGTCCTGTTCCCGTGGGCAACATCACCATCGGGGGAGGGCACCCTGTAGTGGTTCAATCCATGATCAACGAGGACACCATGGATGTCGAGGGATCTGTGGCAGGGATTCGGCGGCTCCATGAGATTGGCTGCGAGATTGTCCGGGTCACAGTTCCCAGTATGGCTCATGCCAAAAGCCTAGCCCAGATTAAGGAAAAACTGCGACAGACCTACCAAGAGGTGCCCTTGGTGGCTGATGTACACCACAACGGCATGAAAATCGCGCTAGAGGTGGCTAAACATGTCGATAAGGTGCGCATTAACCCGGGCCTCTACGTGTTCGAGAAACCCAAAAGCGATCGCAACGAGTACACAGACCAAGAATTTGAGCAAATTGGCGCCAAAATTCGCCAGACCCTCGAACCACTGGTGATCTCCCTGCGAGACCAAAACAAAGCGATGCGGATTGGGGTCAATCACGGCTCGTTAGCTGAACGGATGCTGTTTACCTATGGTGACACCCCAGAAGGAATGGTGGAGTCGGCCCTGGAATTTATCAAAATCTGCGAGTCTCTAGATTTCTATAATCTGGTGATTTCCCTGAAAGCCTCTCGGGTTCCGGTGATGTTGGCCGCCTATCGTCTGATGGTCCGTCGTATGGATGAGCTAGGCATGGACTATCCCCTGCATTTAGGCGTTACGGAAGCCGGAGATGGTGAATATGGCCGGATTAAGTCCACTGCTGGGATTGGCACTCTCCTGGCTGATGGCATTGGTGACACCCTCCGAGTCTCCCTCACCGAGGCCCCGGAGAAGGAAATCCCCGTTTGCTACAGCATCTTGCAAGCCTTGGGGTTACGCAAAACCATGGTGGAGTATGTGGCCTGTCCCTCCTGTGGGCGAACCCTCTTTAACCTCGAAGATGTGCTGCGAGAGGTGCGTGAGGCGACGAACCATCTCACCGGACTCGATATCGCGGTGATGGGTTGTATCGTCAATGGCCCAGGCGAGATGGCCGATGCTGATTATGGTTATGTGGGTAAACAGCCGGGCTTTATTTCCCTCTATCGGGGTCGTGAGGAGATTAAAAAAGTGCCCGAAGATCAAGGCGTGGCTGAGTTGATTAACCTGATTAAGGCCGATGGACGCTGGATTGATCCTTAAAGGGATCTAGCCAGCCTCGGGGAATATGGGCCGTCTAGAACGGCCCCCCGGGCCTTATCCTACGCTTGGATTTCGAACCGGCTAAGATGGGGGGGCGGTAGGACAGTCTTGGAATAGGCTCGGGGGGGCGATCGCCTAAATTTGATTGTGCTACAGTGGGCCTAACAGGATTCCAGACGTATACATTTTTTTAAACTCTTGAAGTTAAGGCAAATCGACATGGCAACTCGTGGGTTGGTCGTTGGCGCAACCGTCGTCATGCTCAGCACGGTGACGATTATTGGTGCCGGCATTCATTTAAAAGGACAAGCATTCTTCCAGGAAAGTCCCAAAGAACTGGTGGATGAAGTTTGGCAAATTATCGATAAAAACTACGTCGATGCCACCTTTAATCAGGTTGATTGGCGTGCTGTACGCACGGAGTTCCTCGATCGCTCCTATGAGTCTTCCGACGTCGCCTATGATGCGATTCGCGAGATGTTGGAAAAACTCGATGATCCGTACACCCGTTTCATGGATCCCGACGAGTTCCGCAGTATGCAAATTGATACCTCCGGTGAACTGACCGGGGTGGGGATTCAATTATCTCAGGATCCCGAAACCGAAGAACTGATCGTCATTTCCCCTATTGAGGAAACCCCAGCCTTTGACGCAGGGATTCAATCTCAGGACGTGATTACCAAAATCGATGGTCAAAGCACCGAGGGGATGGATATCAATGAGGCGGTGAATCTGATTCGAGGCCGTGTGGGGACTGAAGTGGTGCTGACGATTCGTCGGGGAGAACGGGAGTTGGACTTTCCCATCACCCGGGCCCGGATTGAGATCCACCCGGTGCGTCATAGTCGTAAGGACGATTTACCCGGTGGCGTGGGTTATATTCGTCTGACTCAGTTCAGTCAACTGGCAACCGATGAAATGCGGGCGGCTATTCAGGAGTTGGAGGCTGAGGGCATTGAAGGCTTTATCTTGGATTTACGGTCTAATCCTGGCGGCTTGCTGCAAGCCAGTATTGAGATTGCCCGCATGTGGTTCGATGAGGGAGATATTGTCTCGACGGTGAACCGCCAAGGGGTGGCAGAAGTTCAACGGGCCAATGGCCGCGCCATCACTGATAAACCCCTGGTGGTTTTGATTGACGGCGGTTCAGCCAGTGCTAGTGAGATTCTCTCGGGGGCGCTACGGGATAACGATCGCGCCGTTTTGGTGGGAACGACCAGCTTTGGTAAGGGATTGGTGCAGTCTGTCCGTCCAGTGGGCAATGGTGCGGGGTTAGCGGTCACGATCGCCCGCTATTTAACTCCTAATGGTATCGATATCGACAAGGAGGGGATTCCCCCGGATGTAGAACAGGAGATTTCTGAGGAGATTCGGGAAGAGATGCGGACGGATCGCACCATGATTGGGACTGATCGGGACCCCCAATATGTCCGGGCCTTGGAAATCTTGCGGGAACAGGTTGCGGCAGCAAATGGTGAGGAGACGACCAGTTCCGTGCCTGCGTCGGTGCGTTAATCCCTCCATTGGTAGCTGTCGCCCCTCTAGCTAGCGAATGCTGACAATGCCATGATCGGCGCCTAGGGTCACAACTAGGGCCGATTTGGCTTGGGGAGCAATCTGGGGGCTGATGAATAACTCCGGGTGTAAGGCTTTCCAGAAGTATTCGACAAACTCACGTATTTCTTCATCGGAGAGGCCCGCTTTCCCTTGGGCGATCGCATCATGTTCGGCCTGAAGTCGCCAGCGTTGACTGAGACGATAATCGACGGGGGCTAAGACCATCAGGCGATCGCAACAGTCCCAGAGCGGCAAATACTCCTCTAGGCGCTGATTGCAATCCCTCGCAAAGGCTTTGTCCTCCGCTGTGCGAATTGGCTCGGGGGCCTGTTCAAAACAACTCGGATCAACGGGTTCAACCCCCACAAACCAGCCTTCAAAGAGAATAATATCTGCCCCCTCGACCTGCTCCGGAGAGGTGCGATCGCCATCTCCGCCAAACGCCGACTTATCGAAGCGAGGAACCGCCACAGGGGAGGCTCCCTGGCGCAGTTGCTGCAATACTTGCAACCCCAACTCCACATCATGGGTTCCTGGAGGGCCACGACGGATCAGTCGGGGATCGTCAGCTTTCAGTCGTTGTCGTTCAGCGTAGGGTTTATAGAGGTCATCGAGAGATAGTCCCAAAGTCCGATAGCCGAAATGCCCTAAAATAACGCTCAAGGCACTGGCTAGGGTCGTTTTCCCCGTACCTTGGCCTCCTAAAATTCCTTGCACAATGGGTCGAGCAGACTCCCGCCGCAACTGGGCCAATTGCTCCGCCAGAGGCAACCATAAGCGCCAGAGATTCTCCAGGATAAGTTCCTGCCCCTGAAGAGGCAAGCGTTCCACCACCTCATCTAAAATCTCAGCCAGTTGCCTCAACCGTTCCTGAATGCCCTCAACGGTCTCAGATGAAGCTAAATCAAGGGCTTGGCTACGTTCAGGGGTTTGACGTTCTTCGGCCAAGAGCGCCTCACAGAGACTCCTGTCAACGGCTCCCTGTTGGCGCAGTTGTACGACGGCGCGATGGAGTAAGGCACTTAGATAGCTCATCGACAAATCCAGGGCATCAACAATGCTGGGGCACGGCCTAAGACCCCAATTTAAAGGCTTCCACGAACAGACTATACACCAAACCCACTTTAGTGGCGCTGAGGGTGTCAGAGAACAATGAAGATTGTCGCAAACGACCGTAGACGAGCCAGTTCACTGCCTCAGTCATCAGCAACATAATAAAGGCGACGGTCATATCCAGGAAGGCTTTTTGTCCGGAAATCGTCGAGATGGCATTCCCCAGGAAGTAGCCAAAGAGAAAGCCAATGATAATCAACGAGGTGCGCCGCCAAGGGTTGCGGGCCCAAGCCACGAAGCGAGCCAGCAGGACGTCAACGAGCCGATTAAGACGGGTATTTTGCACAACATACTCCTCTATGGTTCGGGGGGGCGAACTGACCCCAGTTAACCGGACTAGACTAACTCAAAGATTTGGGCAATAAACCAGGCGTAAAAGATGATAAAGAGATAGCCTTCCCAGCGGGTAATCTGTTTATCTTGCACCACGAAGAACATTAAGATTGTACCGCAGAGCATCTCTAGGAGACCCTCAATCAAGGTAGTCTTGGGAATAATCAAGGCACCGAAAAAGCGGGGAATCGCCATGACGACTAGGGAGTTAAAGATATTAGAGCCGAGGACATTGCCCACAGCCACGTCATAACTGCCCCGTTTGACACAGACGAGACTCACACTCAGTTCAGGTAAAGAGGTTCCTAGGGCTAAGGCACTGACGGCGATGATTTCCTTGCCAATATTGAGTAATTCCGAGAGCGCCACCACGGACTCAACGGTATATTTAGCACCAAAATAGATGAAAACCACGCTGACGACTAAGAGCGACAGAGCTTTCCAAGGAAAGGCTTGCCGCTCACCCGTCTCTGGCGTCGAGTCGGCATTGGAGTCCTGAACGCTGTCATCTCCGGTCGTGGCCGCTTCAGTCGTTGGATTAGTCCCTAGGGGGGTGGGGGTGCTGTTGTCAGGGCCAGGGGATTCGAGAGCGCCAACGGCCACCGTTACCTCTGATTTGGCTTCAACGGGAGCATCTGAGATGGGGATACCGCCAATCTCACCTTCGGAGGTCGTGAGGGTGTAGATTAAATAGACCCCATAGGCTAGCAAACATAAAATCGCTTCTCCTACTGAGTATTTCCCCGTGAAGAGCATCAATGCTAGCAGGAAAGATGAGCCAACAAACAGCGGCAAATCGACACTGGTTAAATCATATTTAAGCTCCATTTTTCCAGCGACCACCGCTGCAACTCCAGTGATGAGAAAGATATTGGCAACGTTGGAGCCAATGACGTTCCCGAAGACGATTTCCGATGATCCCTCCTGTACCGCTGTGATGGAAGACATCAATTCCGGTAGGGATGTCCCCACAGAAACAATAGCAACACCAATAATAAATGGGGAAAGTCTCAGGAAAACTCCCAAGACTTCCGATGAGTCAATAAACCAGTCTGATGCTTTAATTAGCACAAACAAACTCACCGCAAATATACCTAACCAAGTGAGTAAATCTAACATCTTAAAATTTAAAGGGTCTCCAGACTTTAATATAACGCTAAAATACACCAAAATGGCGACGAGCCGTAAATTAAACTCGACGCTCGCCATGAAGATTCATGAACGCACTCTGTCCTGAAAGAGTTAGGAATTGCTGCCTTGGCCCGGTACGTCAGGAAGAGGCCTCCGCTTCCGACTCACCCGTTGAGGAGTGGTTGCGTGGTTTGTTAGAGACACTAAAGGCTCGAAAGTGTTGGGCTTGCTGCTCAATGCGGGCCGCGAGGCGATCGCAGACCAGATGACATAACTCAAAGGTCAATTCATCCTCAACGCAATAATAGGCTGAGGTTCCTTCAGTGCGACGACTGAGGATACCCGCTTGTAGCATCACCTTCAAATGCTTAGAGACATTGGCCTGACTGGTTTTAGTAGCCTCAACCAATTCTTGTACACATCGCTCTTCATCACGAAGCAGGTTGAGAATTTTCAGACGCATGGGTTCGCTGAGAATACTGAAATACTCAGCGACGTGTTTGGTAACTTCCTGGGGTATAGGCTGCTGCACAGGTTTAAGGGGAGTGAACACCAACAGGGGGAAATAGACGAAGACTCCCAAGGGGGACGCTTCATTCAGGATAAAGTCAGGGATGGATTATGCCGGTAGGACCCGCATTAAGGGCTGATTGTACTCAACAGGTTCACCATTTTCCACTAAAATCTCGATCACCTCACCGGTGACTTCTGACTCCACCTCATTCATAAGCTTCATGGCCTCGATGATACAGACCGTTTGCTGATTGGAGATGCGATCGCCCACATCCACAAAGGGCGGCTCATCGGGAGCCGGGGCCCGGTAGAAGGTTCCCACCATCGGCGAGACAATTTCGACCCATTTAGCGGCTGCCGAGGGAGGCGGCGTTGGAGAGGAGGCGGGGGTCGGAACTTCAGCCGGACCCCCATCAGGGGCCGCAACTGGCTGAGGAATCGCCATGACTCCCGGTGCAGCCGACACCACCCCAGATCCCTTGCGAATCGTTAATTCTAAATCTTCGTTTTTTAGGGTGAACTCCGAAATATCGGTTCCCTCTAAAGCCGCGATGAGTTCGCGAAGTTGGTTAAAGTCCAATTGCACTGTTTTTTATCCGTTCGTTTGAAAAGCTATGTCTGCACGAGATTGAGGCAAGGTTGCGAAAGACTGCAACCTTTCCCCGTCGAGCAAACCTATTCCCGCCCCAGATAGCTATCGTTGCGGGTGTCAATTTTAATCCGTTCACCAATGGAGATAAACAGAGGAACCATCACTTGAGCGCCTGTCGAGACCGTCGCGGGTTTAGTTCCCCCCGTTGCGGTATCTCCTTTGACCCCAGGATCGGTCTCGGTCACTTCTAAGACCACGGAATTGGGGAGTTCCACCTCAACCACCTGGTCATTCCAGTAAATGACGTTTACATCCATTCCCTCCGCCAGATATTTGGCGCCATCGCCAATCTGGTCGGGAATGAGGCGAACTTCCTCGTAGGTCTCCATGTCCATCAGGACAAAGGCCTCACCTTCTCGGTAGGTATGTTGCATGGTCCGTTTATCGAGAATGGCCTGGGGAACGGTCTCCCCGGCGCGGAAGGTGCGCTCAACGACACTTCCTGTTTGGGCATTTTTGAGCTTGGTTCGGACAAAGGCAGACCCTTTACCGGGCTTTACGTGCAGAAATTCCACCACACGCCAGACTGCACCGTCAAGTTCAATGGTGGAGCCTGTTCTAAAATCGTTTGAGGAGAGCATGAATCTCAATCCGTGCAGAACAATCGGCAACCTATTTTACATCTGTGCGGCTCATTGGGGGAAAAGAAGGGAAGAAGGCAAGGGGCAAGGGGGGAACCACGGAGTCACAGAGGACACAGAGGAAGAGAGGGGAGAGGGGAGAGGGGGAGAGGGGAGAGGGGGGAGAGGGGGACTGGCTCTAAAAGTCGTCGAGGACTTCTATGTCTTCGGGAATCTCTAACTCCATCTGTTCTTGGAGGGATTTCCAGCCGGGTTGCCATTGGTTGCGGTTTTTGAGCATCTTGGCGTTGAGCCAGAAGCGCACTTGGGAATCGCATGAGGCCATGAGTTCGGCGAAGACGAAGCCTCCCTCGTTTTTGCGACTGACGACCTGGAAATGTCGCCAGCCCCAGGTTTTTTGCATGGCCGTCCATTTTGACCCCACTAGATGGGGTAATTTCTGTTTCTTCTTGGCCACGATCGCCTCTCCGTCTTGATTTTCCCGATTGATTTGCTAGATTGATTGGTCAGCTTCACTTGCCGGATAAGAATTTAGCCGCCAGTACGCCGCCGATAAAGCCGAATAGATGGCCTTCCCAAGAAATTCTCGGATCTCCGGGGAAGATGCCCCAGATGAGGCTGCCATAGAAAAACATCACCAGCAGGGAGAGGGCAATGGAGGGGAGGCTACGTTCAAATAAGCCATAGAGAAGGAGGAAGCCGAGATAGCCAAAGATAACCCCGCTAGCGCCGATGTGAATGCCAGCGGAGCCAAAAAACCAGATTCCGAGTCCACTGACGAGGGTGGCAATGGCACTGACCCAGATGAAATGACGCCGGCCCCGAATTAAGACCAGCCAACCCAACACCAAAAATGAGGCGGTATTCGAGAGAATATGAGCGAAATTGCCGTGGAGGAAGGGCATAAACACAATTCCCCGCAGACTGTTGGGGTTGCGGGGATAAACGCCGAAATTGTTAAGGGAACCGGCAAAGAGAAACTGATTGATGAGGTGAACCGCCCACATGAGGGCAATACAACTGCCGAGAATGAGAATGTGGCCTTTGAGTTCTCGGGCCAGTGCCTTACTGCTACTCTCTTGACTCATCGTGACTAGGGGGGTGATGGGTTGGGGACTCAATATCTATTTCTAGGGTAACAGGTTCATCAATGGGCGATCGCCCTGACGCGGTTGAGCAGAAAACGGTACAATGCGAACAACTGTGAATCATGTTCACTCACATCTGCAAGGCATCATTATGGAAACCCTGGCACTCACAAAAGAGAACGTCGAAAAAGTGTTAGACGAACTGCGTCCCTACCTGATGGCAGATGGGGGCAATGTCGAACTCATGGAGATTGAAGGCCCCATTGTGCAATTGCGTCTACAAGGGGCTTGTGGCTCTTGTCCCAGTTCTGCCATGACCCTGAAAATGGGCATCGAACGTCGCTTACGGGAATATATCCCTGAAATTGCCGAAGTCGAACAGGTGATGTAGGTTCGCCATTGCCTCAAATTGGCTCCAACTCTAGCCGAAGATACCGTCTTCGGCTTTTGTTTGTCCGAGGGTCTGTTTCCTGTGCCACAGTCACAGGGGCGATCGCCCTGGTAGGATAGCCCAAACGTCTCGCTGTATCGCCTTCAGGAGAACCACCATGTCACACCCCCTTTATGTCGCCTTTGTCTGGCATCAGCACCAACCGCTCTATAAAAGCCGTGCCGCTAGTACCCCGGACTGTGAACAATATCGGCTCCCCTGGGTGCGGTTGCATGGAACCAAAGACTATCTGGATTTGGTCTTACTCCTGGAGCAATTTCCCAAACTTCACCAAACGGTGAATCTCGTCCCCTCGCTGATTTTACAGCTTGAGGATTATATTTCTGGCAAAGCCCTTGACCCGTACCTCAAGCTATTACTGACCCCTCTGGACCAACTCACCCGTGAGAACAAGCAATTTATCCTAGAACGGTTCTTCGATGCCAATCACCATACCCTCGTCGATCCTCATCCTCGCTATCGAGAACTCTATGGCCAGCGACAGGAACAGGGGATGGCCTGGTGTTTAGAGCATTGGCAACCCCGAGATTTCGGCGATTTGCTGGCCTGGCATAACTTGGCTTGGATTGACCCCCTCTTTTGGGATGATCCCGAGATTGCCACCTGGTTAAAGCAAGGACAGGACTTTACTCTCGCCGATCGCCAACGTATTTTTTCTAAACAAAAACAGATTCTCAGCCGCATTGTCCCCCAACATCGCCAGATGCAGGAGGCGGGGCAGTTGGAGGTGATGACCACGCCCTACACTCACCCCATTTTGCCCCTCTTGGCGGATACGAATGCTGGCCGGGTGGCGGTTCCCCAGATGGAACTTCCCCAACAGCGATTCCAATGGCCCGAGGATATCCCCCGCCACCTTCATAAGGCCTGGAGATTCTACTGCGATCGCTTTGGCCAGGAACCCCGTGGTCTCTGGCCCTCGGAACAGTCGGTGAGTCCGGCGATTTTGCCCCATATTGCTCGCCAAGGCTTTCAATGGATTTGTTCCGATGAGGCGGTGTTGGGTTGGACGAAACAACATTTCTTCCACCGAGATGGAACGGGGAATGTCTTTGAACCGGAACTTCTCTATCGTCCCTATCGCCTGAAAACCGACGCGGGAGATGTGGCGATTGTGTTCCGAGATCACCGTCTCTCGGATTTGATTGGCTTTACCTACGGTTCTATGAATCCCCGTGAGGCCGCTGGGGACTTGGTGGGACATTTGGAGGCCATTTCGCGATCGCTCACTCGTAATCAGGAGGGCACCAGTTTAGAGAAACCCTGGCTTGTCACCATTGCCCTCGATGGTGAGAACTGCTGGGAATACTATCAACAGGATGGAAAACCCTTCTTGGAAGCCCTCTATCGAACCCTAAGTAAACAGACGGACATCAAACTGGTGACCGTCTCGGAATTTCTCGATCGTTTCCCCCCCACGGAAACCCTCCCCAGTGACAAACTCCATAGCGGGTCTTGGGTGGATGGGAGTTTCACCACCTGGATTGGTGACCCCGTTAAGAACCAGGCCTGGGACCTGCTCACCGAGGCCCGTCAGGTGCTGGCCAATCACCCTGAGGCGACGGAAGAGGCCAATCCTGAAGCCTGGGAGGCACTCTATGCAGCGGAAGGCTCGGATTGGTTCTGGTGGTTCGGGGAAGGCCATTCTTCGGACCAAGATGCGATGTTCGATCGCCTCTTCCGGGAACATCTCGGGGCTTTGTACAGTGCCTTAGGGGAACCCATCCCGGAACGAGTGAAACAGCCTTTAGAGGTTCATGAACGCAAGGGCGATATGCGTCCTCAAAGCTTCATTCATCCGGTGATTGATGGGGTGGGAGATGAGCAAGATTGGGATCATGCTGGACGCATTGATGTGGGTGGCTCCCGAGGCACGATGCACCGGGCGACGCCAGTGCAACGGTTATGGTACGGCTTAGACCACCTAAATTTCTATCTCAGATTGGATTTCACAAGGGGACTGGAACCGGGAGAGGCTTGTCCCCCGGAACTGCATTTGTTCTGGTACTACCCTCACCAGACGATGCACACTAGCCCCGTTCCCTTGCGAGATCTCCCCAATCAGCCCCCGCTCAATTACCGCTTTGCCACTCATCTGACGGTGAATCTCCTCAGTGAAACCTTCCGAATGCGGCAGGCGGCGGCGGATGATGGCTGGGCGGCCCGCAATAGTCGGGTTAAGGTGGCGATTAATGAATGTTTGGAGTTGGCGGTTCCCTGGGCGGATTTGCCGACGGAACCGGATTGGAATTTACATTTAATTCCGGTTTTGGCCGAGCAGGGCAGCTTCCGGGAGTTGGTCGTGGGTGAGGGATTTATTCCCATGACGATGCCCTAGGGTTCGCGTCAGAGAGGGTTCAGAGAGGGTTCAGAGAGGGTCAGCAGGGGGATTGCCCAGAAGCTGTTGCAGAATGGGCAGAACGTGGCGGCTGCGGTTGGGGTCTAGGGAGAGGGGCTGGGACGGCTGAGGAGGGTCGTCAGGGCTGTTGGCTTGGGTGGCCACCGCTTGCCCCAGTTTGAGGCTGATTTGACGGCGTTCTGCGGGGCTGAAGCGGGAAAAGCTGCGGTGGAGGAGGGGTAGCAGGGTGAGGAACTCGTCTTCGGGGAGCGATCGCACCCAGTCATCGAGCAGGCCTAAGAGGCGATCGTCGTGGATGAGTAATACGCCACTGCCTTGGAGGAAGCCTTCGAGCCAATAGGCTGCGCGCTCTAGGGACTGGCTAGGGTTGAGAACCCAAGCCAACTGTTGACGGACTTGTTCGGGGCTGAGGGCTTGCTGATCGAGGAGGAGGCGGCAACTGAGACCACTGAGCAGTCCGGCGGTCTCGGGGGTGTTGAGTAGGGTTTTAAGGCTGCTAAGCCAACGGGACTGGTGGGATGGATTGGGGAGTAGGGCGATCGCCCTCTGGGCGGTGAGCAGGGCCTGGGCCAGATGCCTGGCGGCGCTGGGGTTGAGATGGCGCGAGGCGGGGGGGAAGTTGAGACAACAGCGCAAGACGAGGCGATCGCAGATGGGTTGTAGGACGGTTCCCTCAGTCTGATGGCGGTTGCCATAGCGGATGATGCCGACGAGGGGGGGGAGAGTGTTGGCAATCTGAGTCAGATCCTGGGTCTGGCCGGCTACCCATTCGAGGCGATCGCGGATGTTATGGATGGCTTGGGGCAGATTGGCGCGGAAGAGGCGATCGAGAAGTGCGGCCAGGGGGGGCAACTGCTTAAGTTTGCGGCTCTCGGCCTGGCTATAGGCACTAGCAGCGGTCTCCAGGCTACTGCCCCAAATACAGCGTTGAATCAGATGATGGTCTAGAGCCGGTTGCCATTGCAGATGCCAACGTTCCCGGAATGTGCCTAATCCCGGTTCTCCTTGTAACTGGGCCCAGGGAATCCCGAGTAGCTGTAGCCGGTGAAAGAGTTGGGAGCGTTGGTTATCCCGAGGCTGACGTAGGTCTAAATCCAGGAGTCTCTCATCGGTCTCGATGGTCAGGTGCAGTTGTCGGGCCTGCTGCTGTAGGTCTTGCTGTAGGGGCGTGGTGGGGACATGGTCGGGAACCCAGCCAAGGCGATCGCTAATGAGCAGGCGATCGGCGACGGTTGTGAGGGGGATGGGGCTATCTCCGAGCATGACCGCTTGGGCCGCCTCTTGCAGTTCAGGAAATCCCGGCTGAGGGCGATCGCGCAGGGCCGCTAAGCTGTTGGCTAAACGCACGGCTTCAATCACGGCCCCAGTGGAGGCAGGCTGCCCCGCGTCACGCAGAGCCTGAGCGATTTGGGTTAGCCAGCCCTGAGTTCGCGCCTCTGGAGACTGATGGCGTGACTCCCAGAGGTAATGATACCAACCCGGGGCGCTCATCCCAGCCCCATATCCCTGATGGCTTGCCAGTTGCCGATAACTCCAGGGAATCCAGGTGGCTTGAACTCTGGGTAACCTTGGGGGCAACTGCTGTTGTACCTGTGCGAGTTGGGCCTGATCCTCGGCTTCTGGGGGCATCTGGCTCAACGCTGGCCCATGCCACGCCCCACAGATGACCGCAAGACGGTCTTGGGGATACTCTCGTTGTAGCTGTCGCAACCGTTGTCGCATGGCCGCTTCTCGCCGGCGATCGCTCTGAGATATCCCTACAACGTCCCGTAGGGCGCTCATCGCCTCTAAAATGGCGCTAAACACATCGTCAGAGGGGGGGCGCTGTTCGATGAGTTGTTCCCACCAGCGATCGCCATCCCCCTCCCCGGCAGCCCGAGCCAATTCCTGAAGCAGGTCACTCGGACGAGCCGCCATCGGTGACCTCCGCTCCTCTACAGCGAATTGATAGCTTTGAGGCAAGTCCAGCCAATGAATGGGACGGTGACCCTGCAACCCATATTGCAAGGCTTGCCATTCTGGACTAAAGATGGTGAAGGGATAGTAAACCGACGTTTGAGGCTGCTCACCACTGTACAAGAGTAGAGCCACCGGTGGTTCGAGATCCCGTGCCAGATCGGTGACCGCCTCGGCTTCAGGGGGGCCTTCAATCAGGAGCTGTTGCGGTTGCCAATCCCACAGAGCCTGCTGGACATTTTGGGCCGATCCTGGCCCATGATGGCGAATGCTAAAAATGCGGGTTGGCATAGAAGAGACTTAGCCGTTTGCCATCATGGATCAGGGGACGCAACGGCACTCCCGAAAACGTCATAAACATCGAAAAATATATCGTTTTGTTAACCAAATATCAAGGATTCTTTTAGGGATTCTTTGATTTGCTATCCTAGCATTATAATCACATCCTTAAAGGTCAGACAAGTTCTGCCTTTTTCTCAATCCAACCTTGCCCCATCTCACTCCCGAGCTATCATTATGTTAACAGCCTTTCGTCCCTCCTCTGAAAAAAACACTGAACAGAGTACTGAAAAAAGTCGCGGCTTGCGCTGGAAAGCGGCGGCGATCGCCATCGTTTTAGGAACGATTCCGGTGATTGTTGTCGGGGCTATTGCCTATCGCACTACCAGTCAGTCTTGGCGACAGCAAGTTTTTAGAGAAAAACAAAACTATGGGGCACAAGTAGCGGAAAAACTCAATCGGTTTATGACTGAACGCTACGGAGATTTTTTCTCTATTTCTCGCTTACCGATTTTTACTAATCCTGAGATTTCTGCAGCTACAAGTGCTCAGGACAAACAAGACTTTTTGAATACCATCATTGAAGCCTACCAAATCTACGAAAGTGTTGCCTTATTTGATACTCAAGGTCGCTTAATGATCCGCTCCAGTGGGAGCAACACCACCACTCAGCTCGACTCAGAAAGTCTGAGCGAACTGCTTAACAGCAACCGTCCCTTAATTAGCGCCCCTCGTTTGTCCCAAGTGACTGAGGAGCTATCCATCTACATCTCAGCCCCCATCCTACATCATGAAACCGGTCAACCCATGGCCATTGTCCAGGCCCGGTTTCCAGTTGAGGTATTTCAAGAGCTAATTGTCGGCAATGAGAGTGACAATGAATATGTCTTAGATGCCCAAGGTCGGATTTTCCTGAGCAGTCAAGCCCAGACCACGAACCCAACTCGCTTTCAAACGATTCCCCTAATTCAAGAAGCTCGACAAACCAGGCAACAGCAAGTAGGACTGATTCGCGAGCTAAATCAAGAGCAACATCTCATCGCCGCTGCCCCAATTTTGGGCACGGAACAAATGTTTAATCTTAACTGGCTGATTGTGGTGGAAACCAGTGCAGAAAATGCCTTTGCGACCTCTAACAGTTTATTGAGGACGATTGGTCTAGGAACCATAGGAACTGCCATTGTGGTGACTATTCTTGCCATTGGAGTCAGCCTCTTGATTACAGAACCCCTGATTCAACGCATTAGTGATGTGGTAAGAACCGTGGTCAGTGCCTCCTCGGAAATGGCGGCAACGGTGGAACAACAAGAACGGAGTTTGTCCCAGCAAGCGGCCTCCATTAGCGAATCCACCGCCATGATGGAACAACTCAGCCGCTCCGCTCAACGCTCGGCAGAACAGGCCCAAACGGCCCAGGACCAAGCACAACATGTCCTACAACTGGCTAAAGATGGAGAAGTTGTGGTTGACCGGACTCTCGAACGCACTAATCAACTACAAAACAGGGTTGGGAGTTTAGCCGAACAGATGAACAATCTCAATGACCAGATTCGTCGCATTGGCACCATCTCCTCCTTAGTCAGTGATTTAGCCAATCAGACCAATATGTTAGCCCTGAATGCGTCCGTCGAGGCGGTTCGCGCGGGGGATGCGGGACGTGGCTTTGCGGTGGTGGCCTCAGAAATTCGTAAGCTAGCGGACCAAAGCCGTCACTCGGCCGAGAAAATCGATAACCTCGTCGAGACAGTTCAGTCTGCCATTAGCAGCACCAGTAGTTTGGCGCAAGATAGTACCACGGCGGTGGGGGATACAACAGGGTTTGCCCATGAAACGGCTGAGAAATTTATGGGGGTTAAAGATGCGATTCAGAAAATTGCCCTGGGATCTCAGCAAATTGCCGCCAATGCGCAACAACAGGCCCGAGCCATTGAGCAATTGACGGAAGCCATGACGGCTCTCGACCATGGGGCCAATGAAACCGCCAGCAGTATCAGCCAGACTCGGGCCGGTAGTCGACATCTCAATGACGCCGCTGTGTCTCTCCAGAAAATGGTTTAGTGGCGTTGGCAGAGTAAGTTAAGCTGGAAAGACTTCTCCTGCTCTAATTTACTCCTAGGACGATGCCTTTAGTTCTTGCGACCAGTCCTGGCTTTCAATTGAGTGATGCCTTCTTTGCCTTCGTTCTGGCGGCGATTTTGCTATTGTTCGGGCGCTTGATTCGCCAAAAGTTACGGATTCTGCGTCAACTCTATATTCCCAGTTCCATTGTGGCGGGTTTTTTGGCACTGCTCCTAGGACCCCAGGTGTTAGGACAGTTCATGGGACCAGACTCTCCATTAGCAGAGGGAGTCTTCAGTGCCAATATCCGCCAGGTTTGGCAGCAATCGCCGGGGGTGTTTATTAATGTGGTCTTTGCAACGCTGTTTTTAGGGGAGATTCTACCGGCCCCCCGCGATATTTGGCGTAAGGCTTCACCCCAGGTAGCCTTCGGTCAAACCTTAGCTTGGGGACAGTATGTGGTGGGCCTGTTACTGGGACTGCTGGTGTTAACGCCGGTGTTTGGCTTGTCGCCGATTGCGGGAACCTTGATTGAGATTGGCTTTGAGGGGGGCCATGGAACAGCGGCGGGGATGGCGGAAACCTTGACGGAGTTGGGATTCCCGGAAGGGGGCGATTTGGCTCTGGGGTTGGCAACGATTGGCATTGTCTCGGGGATTGTCTCGGGGATTCTCCTGGCGAACTGGGGACGACGTAAGGGATTGATTCGCTCGGCTCGCCTGGAACCGGATACGGGGTCAGAAGTCTATGGCGTGACCCCGGAACATCCTGATATGGTGGCGGCTCGGGAGCGGTTAACCTCGGATTTGTTAGTGGACCCGATTTCGATAAATTTGGGCTTTGTGGGGTTGGCGGTGGCGGCGGGTTGGCTGATTTTAGAGGTGTTGAAAGCCTTTGAGAGGCTGACTTGGGGGGGAGAGGATGGCTTGACGGTGTTGGGCTATATTCCGCTGTTCCCGATGGCATTGGTGGGGGGGATTTTGGTGCAGTTGCTGTTGCGGCGGTTGCGGTTGGAGGCCTTGGTGATGCGATCGCTCATGGAGCGCATTGGCGGGGTGGCTCTGGATATTACGATTATTACGGCCCTGGCTTCGATTTCTCTGACGGCGTTGGGAGAGAACTTGGTTCCGTTTGCGCTGTTGGCCCTATTGGGGATTACCTGGAATGTGCTGGCGTTCATGTATTTGGCCCCGAGGATGTTGCCGGACTTTTGGTTTGAACGGGGGATTGGCGATGTGGGCCAGTCCATGGGAGTGACGGCGACGGGGATTTTGCTGTTGCGGATGGTGGACCCCCAGAACCGTTCGGGGGGGTTTGAGAGTTTTGCCTATAAGCAACTGTTTTTTGAGCCGATTGTCGGCGGGGGCTTGTTTACGGCGGCGGCTCCGGTGTTGGTGGTGCAGTTGGGGGCCGTGGGGACGTTGCTGCTAACGGGGGCGTTATTACTGTTTTGGTTGGCCTTTGGATTACTGGTGACGGGACGACGTCGTCGGCGATCGCTCCCAGAAACCTAAGCTGGAGTCTCAAGGACTTGCCTCAATTCTAGCTTTTGGAACCTCTGTCAGTACATCAACAGTATTTTATTAGTACTGTGTACTGCAATGATAGTCGCTCTGATTCTTTGGTTATGGGTGTTTTCAGATTTTTTAAAAAAAAATAAAATATTGATGCCAAATGGGGTGTTTGTCTTCAGAAAAACGTGTTTTAATCGAGACAGACGAGTTCTCAGGTTAAATAATGTATTGGACTACCTTACTCTTCGCAACAGTCTACGCCGCACTGGTCTTCATGGTGCTGTTTTCGGTGCAAAAGCGGGTTTTCCGCAGTGCCAATGTAAAGTTTGCGGCCAAAGCCTCCGGCAGACTTCGCTAGCAATGCCGACTCATCGGGACGCCGTTGCCCGGCTGTCTCACTCAAACCGGTCAGATGATGGTTCGCCATCGAGTCTGACCGGTTTATTATTGGGGGGGTAGGGGATAGGGATCATGAGGGGTTGCCACGATTTTAGGGTGATATAGCAATCTTCGATTGCCTTAAGACACTCTGAGTTGGGAGAGAATCCCCATGTTGCCTACTGCTGCCTATTGCCTGTTGCCTGCTGCCTATTGCCTGTTGCCTTCTTCTCCCCAATTTTTTGTCCGATTCAGACCAACTTTTGCTATACGATCAATAAAGTTCAAGAGACTCGTTGAATGGAAAGTATTAAGGTAAAAGCTCATGTCGGCCAGGATGGGGTGTTGTCTTTGCAGTTACCTGTGAAAAACCAGGATGTTGAGGCCATGGTGATTTATCAGCTTGTGCAGAAGAGAAGCCATCAAGGCTCTAAGCAACGGTTCCAGGCGATGCTGGCGCAGCACCAAGGCCAGACCTTCAGCGATAGTACAGAACTGCTCCGTGAGGATCGCCGGCGTGGCTAAGTTCGTCATTGATGCCAATGTGGCGATTAAGTGGGTCTTGCCAGAGATCTACTCAGATCGAGCGTTGTCGCTTTTGGATAATGATCACGATGAGTTGCTGGTGCCGGATTTTTTCTTTTCGGAAATCACCAACATTCTCTGGAAGCGCACCCAACGGGGAGAGTTGACGCTAGAAGCGGCGGATAAAAAGTTGTCGGAAATCAAGCAGGTTGATTTTGCTGTGTTTGACTCCCTCGATCTGGTAAGTCAGGCGTTAGCAACGGCGGTGCAGGTGAAGCAGGCAGTCTATGACTGTGTTTATCTGACGTTGGCGATCGAGCATTGCTGTCAGATGGTGACGGCGGATGAGCGGTTTATTAATGCGTTGAGGCAGGGGTCAAGTATTGATTGTGTTGTGTGGTTGGGTGCAGTTGGTGAAGGTGGGGGTTGAGCGATGAGTGAGGGGAAGGACGTCTGCCTAACCGCAGCCTTTGATATGGGATATTGAATGGAGGAGGTGAGAAACAGTTCTATGGCAAAAAATGGTCTGAATAGGACAAAAAAACTTGGGAAAAGAAGGCAAGAGGCAAGAGGCAAGAGGCAAGAGGCAAAAGAAAAGACGTAGGGGCGTACCCTTGCGGTCGGTGAGCGATAGCCGAACCGTGGTCGCCCGAGGTAGGAGATTCTCTTCCAACTCAGAGTATCCTTGCTGAGTGTCAATCAGGCAATCTTCGATTGCTATATCATCGGGATGCCGTTGCCCGGCTGTCTCACTCAAACCAGTCAGATGATGGTTCGCCATCGAGTCTGACCGGTTTATTATTGGGGGAGGTGGGGGATGTGGAGCATGAGGGGGTGTCATGATTTTAGGATGATACGATCAATAAAGTTCACCCTACTACCCATAGATCGATGGTTGCCATTCCTGCGGGTTTTAGTCCAGAGGAGTATTTACAGCTTGAGGAGCAAGCGTCAACTCGCCATGAGTTTCGCTGTGGTTTAGTGTACGCGATGGCGGGCGGTAGTGCCAATCATAATCGGATTACGATTAATCTATTGACGGCGTTTAATCTACATTTCACAGACGATCGCTGTCAGTTTTTTTCGGGGGATGTGAAGCTCAATTATGCAGAGCGTTTTTATTATTATCCCGATGCGTTTGTGACCTGCGAACCGCGCGATCGGGATGATCCGTATATCAAGCGTTATCCGATGTTAGTTGCAGAGGTGATGTCACCATCTACGTTGGAGTTTGATCGAGGAAGTAAGTTTGAGGATTATCGGTGTTTGGCGTCGTTGGAGGAGTATGTATTGATTTCGCAGGAGGTGCGGCGGGTGGAGGTGTTTAGCCGGGGTGTTGAGGGGTGGAGTTCGCGAGTGTTTGGTGTGGGGGAACAGGTGGTGTTTGAAAGTATTGGCTTAGAGGTGGCGATCGGGGATTTGTATCGGGGAACGGATGTTTTGGCGTAAATTGAGAAGCAAGGTAGACATTACTCTACAAAAACCTGTCACCTTAGGGGACTTGGAAATCGGGTTTCTTTCCTTTAAGTGCCCGGTCGGGTCTGTTGCGGCTTAAACCGATGTGATAGGATTTTCAGGTAACCTTGCTAGACATCCCACAGCGAGGAGGGCACACAGTACTTCGACGATCGCTCAGCACACAGCACTTCGACGATCGCTCCCTGAACACCGTTCGCTCCTAAGGCCATCTGTTATCTCGTTCCCCTCTTCATGGCTGACTCATCCCTAACCCCGGCCCTGCGCCAAAAACTCGCCCAACCTCTACAGATTGGTAGCGTCGAAGTCCAAAGTCGCGTCCTCCAATCGCCCCTATCCGGGGTCACCGATTTAGTCTTTCGCCGCCTGGTACGTCGCCACGCGCCCCAGTCCATGATGTACACGGAAATGGTGCAGGCGTCGAGTTTGCAACATCTGCGGGAGGTTCCCCAAATTATGGATGTGGACCCCCAGGAACATCCGATTAGTATTCAACTGTTTGACTGTCGCCCGGACTTCCTCGGAGAAGCGGCCCAGATTGCCGTGGATCAAGGCTCCGATACCATTGATATTAATATGGGCTGTCCCGTCAACAAAATTACCCGCAAAGGGGGCGGTTCTTCTCTATTACGTCAGCCTAAAGTAGCTGAAGCCATTGTCCGGGCCGTGGTGCAAGTGGCGGGAGTTCCGGTGAGCGTTAAAACTCGGCTGGGATGGTCTGATGAGGAGATTAATATTCTGGAGTTTGCTCAACGAATGCAGGATGCTGGGGCCGCGATGCTGACGTTACATGGACGCACTCGGCAACAGGGGTATAACGGAACCGCCCAATGGCATTGGATTCGCCGAGTTAAGGAACAACTGGAGATTCCCGTGATTGCTAATGGGGATATTGTCTCGGTGGAGTCGGCCATCCGCTGTTTGCAGGAAACTGGGGCCGATGGGGTGATGTGTTCTCGGGGAACCTTGGGCTATCCCTTCCTGGTGGGGGAAATTGACCATTTCCTGAAAACTGGGGAATATCTGCCCCCCGTGAGTGCGGTGGAGCGGCTTCGTTGTGCGAAGGAGCATTTACAGGCCTTGGGGGCCTATAAGGGCGATCGCGGCATCTATCAAGCTCGCAAACATTTATCCTGGTACTGTAAAGGCTTTCCTGGGGCCAATCCGCTACGGGATCAACTCAGCCGCATTGAGTCGGTACAGGAGGGTTGGGAGTTACTCGATCGCACCATTGCCGGACTCGAATCTCACAGAGGCAACTCAGGCATGAATGCGAATCACAATGCCGGTTAAATTATCCACCCCGCCGTCAGCCAGGGCCCGTTCCTTTAACTGCTGCAAGAACCTCCCAGGAGAATGACTCCACTCGTCTAAATACCCCTGAATCTCAGCATCCGAGAGATGGCCATGTAAGCCGTCACTCGTCAGTAGGAGCGTATCCTCGATTTGTAACTCTCGTTGCGGACAGGGGTCACGATTCCATTTAGGATCAATACTAAAATCACCAGTCCCCTCTCGTCCCCCCAGACAGGAACTCACGAGCGATCGCATGGGATGGGTGGCTACATCCTCCTCCGTAATTCGCCCGAGTTCCAACAGCATCCGCACCACGGAATGGTCTGCGGTTTTATAGAGAAACTCATCGCGACGGTAATGATAAAGGCGACTGTCCCCCGCGTAGAGATGAATCATCTCGTTGGGGGTAATCAGGGCCACCACGGCCGTCGCCCCCATCCCCATCAGTTTAAAACTCATGGACCCTTCGGCGCGAATATATTCATCCGCTTGATGCAGCGTGTTCCAAAGTTGTTGATAGCGATCGCTCACCGAATTAGGAACCGGTTTCTCTAGCAAGGCCTCAAAGGTATTGACCGTAATTTCAGCGGCCCGCTTTCCCCCACGACCGCCCCCCATTCCATCGGCCACCACCGCTAAAATCGCCGACTCATCGGGCCAGGGTCTGACCAAGAAATTATCTTGATTTTCCCGCCGCACCTTGCCAATATGAGATACTGTCGCGATGGTGGCCCAGGCTAAGGTTTTGACCTGAACCTCAGCGGGATTCGAGGGCAGGATAGGGGGGTCAGTGGAGGTATGATCCATGATTGAAAAGGCAAGAGGCAAGAGGCAAAAGAAGGGAACAGGGAATAGGGAACAGGGAACAGAAAAGACGTAGGGGCGTACCCTTGTGGTCGCCCTAGGCAATAGGCAATAGGCAATCTTCGATTGCTCTATCAATAGGTGAAATCAACAGGCAAATTGGAGGGGGAGAGTTTGCCCAACCTAGACGCTGAACTGGGTATTATGGGGTTATGGGTCATGGTCATCTGTTGAGTGATCTCGAAAACGTCGTTTGGCAGTTTCAAAGGCTTCATTCATGGCCGCTTGAATTTTTTCAGGGTCAGGAGTTTTGCCCCCCATCAAGTCGCCAAAATAGACACAGGCCCCTTCCCCTAAGGCCCACGTATAAGCGGCGGCCCAGGAGGCGGCTAAGGCACTGCCTAAACCGGGAATAAACTTAATTAACTCCCGTCCTACCATTTGGGCCAAAAAGCCCCCGGCGATCGCACTGACGACCCCTCCCGCTTGCGAAGGGGAGAGGGTTTGCCCATAGAGGCGGCCAATCATCCCCACCAAGGACACCTGTAAGGTGGTCAACACCGGCATAGTAGCAAAGGGGAGAGGAACCGCTGCAACGGTGGCCGCCATCACGGAAAAGGCGATGATATAGCGTCGGGCCACATCGTGATAGAGATCCCCCAACTGCTGCGTTGTGCCATCATCGAGGAGTTCATGGATGGCCCCGGCCTCGGCTTCGGGCAACAGATCGGCGATCGCATCCCGCAGGGCCTCCAACCCATAAAACACCGGCGTAAAGCCATCCTCCTCCAAGGTGAAATCGAGCCAGACCACCGCATCATAGCAGCTCGCAAAGGAAGCCTCTAAGGCCTGAGCCACCCGTTGCACCTCCTCAAACTCAGGGGGATAGTCAGGATGATTATCTACCTGCGAGGGATAGAGATCATGTAAGGAGGTAATAGCCAATAAACAGGGAATTTCGGGGTATTTCTGTCGCAGTTGCCGGGCAATCTCTTGTAGGGTATCCGTGGCGAAATCCGTAATCTTAACCGTTAAAATCAAAATCCGGGCCCGACGGGTTTCAACATTCAAATCCTCCACCAGTTCAGCCACTAACTCCTGAGTATCCCGGCGAGTATCCCCCAAGCCGACGGTATCGGTAAACACCAGCAGCGGCAAGTCCTCCGAGGGATAGGCGTAGCGTTGGGTGTTCTGAGTATGGGGGCGAAACCCTTGGCCAATAATCTCTGGCGAAACCCCCGTAATTCCCCGCACAATTGAGCTTTTTCCCGCTTGGGGTTTCCCTAACAAGAGGGCTTCCGTCGTGGGTAGTTCTTCACGCACTCGGGCCAAAATTTCAGCCAATTGTTCATCGCTGACTGAAAATAACTTAGCCACATTGCCCATCTTCGAGAAACGACCTTTTAACTGGTCCAATGTCTCATTTAAAATGCGACTGAACCGAGGTCGTTTTGTAGCCGTTTGCTCCTCGTTTGGGGCAGGTTGAGGCTTGGGAGTTTGGGGGCGATCGCGCATAAAGAACTTAACCCATCAGGGACTTAATTACGACTGAGGTTGAGACACGGGAGAACGAGCTGGGGGCGCAAAACACAGGAGTAATCCCTCAGAATCTCGCAGTTCAAAGGAATTGAGATCTGCGAAATTATCATCCCGTTCTAACCCTGGTGAGGCAATTTCTACCGTCCATTGATTTAAGTCAATCCCTAACCACTTGCCCAGTTCCACGGTCATGGGATCTCCCCCTAAATGGGCCACCATTACCACTCCTTCTGAACCATCATTGGGATTACTGCGTACCCCATAAAAGACAGTGCGATCGCCCTCACTGTACTTGTCAAAGCGATCAGTTCCAATCAGATTTTGCGCCAGCCAGGGCCGTTCATGACGAAAGGCTCGTAACTGGCGGTTAAACTGAGCCTGAACCTCATCTACTTGGTCTGCATAATGCCCCACATTACAGGCGACAAAACAATCTTCCATATAGGTTAGGGCAAACTTTTTCAACTGCGCCTCATCCAAGCGTTTCAAAAACTTAACCATCTTGGGATGATTGAGCAGCTTCATACTATCAATGCTACAAGCAGAAGCATCCTCACCCAAACAATCCTGACAAATCTTAGCCACGCGGCTGAGATCGTAATCCATCTCCATCATGGTTTCTTCTAGGGCCCGTCCAAAACCGCGCACATCTTCAAGATACTCAAAGCCGAGCTTCTTGAGATTTTGAAACAAATCGGGGCGATTATAAATCTCCTCAGGAATCTGCCAATCCAAGAAGCCGATTTCCTCAGAAACTACCTTCACCCCATAGCGTTCATCGGTATTGCGGAAAAACATCCAGGGAACATGACACAGCGCATTAATAAAGTCCATCGGTAATCCGGGACTAAAGCCATAGACCCAAATCAACGTGGCAGGATTATCATAGGCTTTGCTGAGAACCTCTGGGAGGGACTCTCCTAAATTCCAGTTGATTTGCTCCTCCAGAGCAATCTGATTGCCCCGACGCACCGTGTCATGATTACCACAACCGGTAATCCAGTTACTACCGATGTGCATCACCTCCAATACCCGCCGCCATTTCCGTTCCCAAAAGCCTTTTAAGGCGGGGGTATTGTGGGCAAACACCAGGGGACCCCATTGGTACGACTCGGGCATTTTATCAATTAAGTCCCGATAGGTGGAAATATCCTCCCAACCGTCAGCGGGCCAGGGACGGCCATCCTCGAAAATGGTGAACATGAGGCGTTTATAGCCGTCAATGTCTTGCACCACATTACTCATGGCCAGTAAGTAGGCGTCATCCTGTTCCACGGCCCCAGAAAGGGGGTTAAAGAAGCGAAAATCTTGACCGCCATCGACGCGAATGCCATCGGCCCCGGTGTTGAGTTTGCGCCGTTGCATCTCCAGGAAAATTGCCCGCACCGTTGGCAATTGGTGGTTTAAGTCCTGGCCATACATATTCGGACCTTTGAGATATTCCCGATTAATCAGTAGTTCTGACTGGTTATCGGCATGACCATAGACTAAATCGTAAATGACCTGAATTGGGCCGGTGGAGAAGTTATGCAGCGCCGCCACAAAGTCCACCATTTCATCGGGCCGCAGACTGCCCAATTGAGCGGGGTTCGTGGCACTTGAGCCTAAAATGGGGACATCATAGCCCCAGTCTTGGGTGTTGGGTTTACGCAGTTCAATTTTGAGTTCGTCTTCTTCATCTTCACTAAGGAAGACAAAAAACTCACTTTCAGGACTATATTCACTGCGGAACTCAATGGTGGGTTCGAGGGGAAGCAGTTGCACCGCATCATACCCCACATAGTTCTGTTCCATGGGGGTGAGGGCATCGCCGTTAGCCAGTTTGGCGGAAATGCCTTGATAGAGTTTGGTTAGGCCTTCCAGGGTTCCCTCGGCGGTGGCGGTTCCTACATGGAGTTGTAGGATATTGCGGGGGGCGTGAACCCGAGGAATGGCTTTAATATCTTGGTGATGCGTGCTATCTTGGGTGAAAAATTCCGGCAGTTGCGAGGCGCTGGTGCGGGCAAAATAGTCTAAATCGGGGCGATTAGCCTGGAGGCGGTCGATGTCGTAGACTTCAGCGGGGCCAAAGACCCCATAGGGGAGGGAGTAGGGAACGACATCGCGAATGGCCTCTAAAATACCCTGTTGGTCAACAAATCGTAACCAATAAAAAGACCCGGCTTGTTCACGGGTTCCAGCTTGTAGGCCCGAGACGACCCCCCAGAGAAATTCCCCTTGTTGTTTTAGGTTTAAGCGGGTGCGACGAAAGCGAACCATTTGGCGCGGATTGCGGAAATCAATCTCATCGATGGGGGTGAGGATTTCTAAGTAAATCTCTTTGCGCCGCATCACTTGGGCGGTGAGTTCGGGAGTCCAGAAGCCAAATTCTGTCAACCCATCTTGGCGATAGTGAGCGCCAAGTTTCACGACTAGGGCTTGACTTTTCTCAAAATATGTGCTACCGGAATGCTCAATCTCCGTGGCCCAGTCGAGCAATTCCTGGGTGGCATCGTCTTCGAGTTGGATGGAGGGGATAGAAGGGGTCGCGACGTTGACCATGATTTAGACCGTACTCTTGGCAAATTCTCGGGAACTCTCCATTTGTTATATCTTATTTCGTGGCTATTTTTATGCGATCGCCCAAGGAGAAGCCCAAAAAACAGCGATCGCCCCCGAGGAATTTTTCTCTTCGGGGCGATCGCAGCAATCGGGAAGCTGATTGTTTACAGGGTCTGGTTAGGGCTTAATAGGGCCATGTCCAGTTGGTGATTTCCGGCTTATCAGTCCCATGTTCCCGAGCATAGTGCATATGCTCGATGATTTGATTCTTCATACGCTCTTTCACGTAGGCCGCCGCTGACCCCAGTTTGGGGACGCGATCAATCACATCAATTACGAGATTGAAGCGATCAACTTGGTTGCGAATCGCTAACTCCAGAGGTGTGTTGATATTGCCTTTCTCCTTATAGCCACGAACATGGATGCGTTCCTGGTTACTACGGCGATAGGTGAGTTTGTGAATCAGCCAGGGATAGCCGTGGAAGTTGAACATCACCGGCTTATCTGGAGTAAAGAGGCTGTCAAAATCGCGATCGGATAAGCCATGGGGGTGATCCACTTCCGACTGAAGCCGGAACAAGTCCACCACATTGATAAAGCGAACCTTAAGATCCGGGAACTCCTCCCGCAGAATCGCCGTGGCGGCCAGAGCCTCCCGTGTCAGGATATCCCCACAAGAGGCCATCACCACATCCGGTTCATCGGGGTCTTTGCCGCAATCATCATTACTGGCCCATTCCCAGATGCCGATCCCCTTCGTACAATGGGCGATCGCCTCATCCATGGTCAGATACTGCAAGTGGTCTTGCTTATCCGCCACGATGACATTGACATAGTTCTTGCTCTTGAGACAATGATCCATCACCGAGAGCAGGCAATTAGCATCGGGGGGCAGATAAATCCGCGTCACCTCAGCACTTTTGTTCGTCACCAAATCAATAAATCCGGGATCTTGGTGACTGAAACCATTGTGATCTTGCCGCCAGACCACCGAGGAGAGCAAAATATTCAGAGAAGACACCGGGGCCCGCCAAGGCACCTCATTCTTACAGATATCCAACCATTTGGCGTGCTGGTTAAACATCGAGTCAATGACGTGAGCGAAGGCCTCATAGGTATGGAACAAGCCATGTCGTCCCGTGAGGAGATAGCCTTCGAGCCAACCTTCGAGGGTATGCTCACTCAGCATCTCCATCACCCGGCCGTCAGGGGACAAGAAGCCACCATCCTCATCTTCGGGCAGAATTTCCGCCATCCAAGCCTTCTTCGTCACCTCATAGAGAGCCTGAAGCCGGTTTGAGGCCGTCTCATCGGGACCAAACACCCGGAAGTTGTGCATATTGTCGCGCATCACATCCCGCAGATAGAAACTCATGATGCGGGTGTTCTGGGCCTCCACGTGGCCCGGTTGCGGTACATCGACGGCATACTTGCGGAAATCGGGCCGGCGCAAGTCCTTACGCACCAATCCCCCATTGGTAATGGGGTTAGCACTCATGCGTCGGTGGCCCTTCGGTGAGAGTTCCTGGAGTTCCGGAATCAGTTTGCCCGTTTCATCAAAGAGTTCTTCAGGCTTGTAGCTACGCATCCAGTCTTCCAAGATGGTCAAACTGTCGGGATTCTGGTGAACATCGGACATGGGGACTTGGTGGGCCCGCCAGAAGCCTTCTACTTTATGACCCTTCACCGACTCTGGCCCCGTCCAGCCCTTAGGAGAGCGGAACACAATCATCGGCCAGCGGGGTCGTTTCGCTACCCCAGTGCGACGCGCCTCTTCCTGAATGCGGCGAATCTCCTGAACGCAGTCTTCGAGGGTCTGCGCCATTTTCTGGTGCATGGTCTCAGGATCACTGCCCTCGACAAAATAGGGGCGGTAGCCATAGCCTTGGAATAGGGTTTCGAGTTCCTCGTGAGGAATCCGTGACAACAGGGTGGGGTTGGCGATTTTGTAGCCGTTCAAATGCAGAATCGGTAAGACCGCACCATCACGAATGGGGTTGAGATACTTGTTGGAATGCCAAGCCGTGGCTAGCGGACCAGTTTCGGCTTCTCCATCCCCGATAACCGCCGCCACCAGCAAATCCGGGTTGTCATAGGCGGCGCCAAAGGCGTGGGAGAGGCTATAGCCGAGTTCTCCCCCTTCATGAATTGAGCCGGGGGTTTCTGGGGTGACGTGGCTACCGATATGGCCGGGGAAGGAAAATTGCTTGAAGAATTTTTGTAATCCTTCTTCGTCTTGTCCTTTGTCGGGATAGACTTCCGAGTAGGTTCCTTCGAGATAGGCCGGCCCCAGGATACCCGGAGCGCCATGACCCGGACCCGCCACGTAGAGGGCGTTGAGGTCGTATTTGTTGATGAGGCGGTTGAGATGGATGTAGAGAAAGCTTAACCCGGGACTCGACCCCCAGTGACCCAGGAGCCGCTTTTTGACATGCTCGGGTTTGATGGGTTCTTTCAGCAGCGGGTTGTCTTTGAGGTAGATCATGCCCACCGCCAGGTAATTGGCAGCCCGCCAGTAGGCATGAATTTTACGCAGTTCTTCCGCCGACAGGGGCATTTCAGTGGCGACTGAGGATGTGGCAATAGTCATAGCATTCAGGTCCTAGCGTGAGCATAAGGGGAAACCGTCACAGGGGTTATCCCGACGCGGGTGAGTTTCCCTCCTCTTATCGATAGCAGCTTCTTACCCTAAAATTCAAGAAAGATTTTGTTAAATTTGCTGAAATCCCTGACAATTCTCTGGGGAAAAACTCAATCAGTAAATGTAAGCTCGGTTACATCAAAAAGTTGAAAAAAGTGCTGATTATGGTTGACTTCCAGGAGGGGCGATCGCCTCAATCGCGGCGTTAGAGACCGGCGGAGAGGGCATCTCATCCCGTGACATTCAGATTAGGAATCTCGGGCAACAATCCTCTTAAAATTTTTAACGATAACTTAATCTGGAAGTCAGTACTCCAATGGAGATGGTGATCCTATACTAGGAACAGTTGCTATCCCTAACTCAGTGAACGGCTGAGGCGATGCCTCACCGTCCCCAGTCCCTTGCGATCGGGCTGCGCCATTTCCCAGGGCCTCTAATTTGCTATCATCCCTAATGTTTGAACATCTGTTTACAACCCTCCCCGACCCTCAATTTCGGGCCCTGCAACCCCGTAAAGCCGTGATTATCGGTGCGGGACAGGTGGGAATGGCCTGTGCCTATTCTCTTTTGATTCAAAACTGCTTCGATGAATTGGTATTACAGGATTTGGCAGCAGATAAGGTTGAAGGGGAGGTGATGGATTTAGCTCATGGCTTACCGTTTCTGGCTCCCACTGCTATTGCTGCCGGCACGGTTGCTGATGCGGGTCGTAATGCTGATATTGTCATCATTACAGCCGGGGCTGCTCAAAAGCCGGGGGAGACTCGCCTCGACTTAGTGCAAAAAAATGTGGCCATTTTTCGTCGGCTTATTCCCGAGATTGCTGAATTTTGTCCCGAGGCGATTTTGCTTATTGTCACAAATCCAGTGGATATTATGACCTATATATCCCTTGAGTTATCCGGGTTTTCAGCATCGCGAGTCTTGGGGACAGGGACAGTCTTAGATACCGCTCGTTTTCGATTTTTATTGGCGCGGGAACTCTGTCTAGATGCCCGAAGTTTACACGCCTATATTATCGGGGAGCATGGTGATAGCGAAGTGCCGGTGTGGAGTAAGGTAAATATCGCGGGAATGCCTTTGTGCAAGGGAGGTTGGCAGGGCAGCCCCGACGCCGACGATCCCCGCCTGCAACGAATTTTTCAGGAAACACGAGATGCCGCCTATGAGATTATTAAACGCAAAGGCTATACCAGCTATGCCATTGGCTTAGGAGTGACCGATATTGTGCAGTCCATTCTACGCGATCAAAATCGAGTAATGACCGTCAGTAGTTTGGTGCATGGGGTCGCAAATATTGAGAACGTATGCCTGAGTTTGCCCACCGTGGTCAATCGACAGGGTGCTGATCGAATGCTTCAGTTGTCGTTAACGCCGACAGAGTCTCGACAACTCGAACAATCCGCCAAAGTCATGTTAAATACTATCAAGGAGGTATCACTATGAACCGCACGAAAATTGTCGCAACTCTTGGGCCGGCAAGTAATAGTCCTGAGGTCATCCGCAAAATGGTGTCTGCCGGCATGAGTGTCGCCCGGTTGAACTTTTCTCATGGGGGCTATGAGCAGCATAAAATCACCATTGACAATCTGCGAAAAATCTCCCGAGAACTGGATACTCCCATCACAATTTTACAGGATTTACAAGGTCCCAAAATTCGTGTTTGTAATTTGCCTCAGGGTGAGATTCCCCTAACAGAAGGGGAGGAATTGATTTTGATTCCCAATGCTGAGTACCACGAGCAAACCAATACTGTCGGCTTAGATTATGCTGGCTTGGCTGAGGAAGCTCAGGTGGGATCGCAAATTCTTTTAGATGATGGCTTGCTGGAGTTAGAAATCACGAAGGTAGAGGGTCATGCGGTTCATTGTGTCGTGGTAGAAGGCGGATGTCTAAAAAGTCGTAAGGGGGTCAATATTCCTACCTTAGACTTACATTTGCCTTCCATGACAGATAAGGATAAGGAAGATTTAAAGTTTGGCTTGTCTCAAGGTATTGATTGGGTGTCGTTGAGCTTTGTTCGCACAGCCGAGGATATTCGCCAATTGAAGGCGTTTATTGCCGAACATAGTGAGACTAAAGTTCCGGTCATTGGCAAAATCGAGAAACCTCAGGCGATCGCCCATTTACAAGAAATCGTCGATGAATGTGATGGGATCATGGTGGCCCGGGGAGACTTGGGGGTAGAAATGAGTCCCGAGAAAGTCCCGATGTTACAAAAAGAAATCATCCGGTCCTGCAATCAAAAAGGGATTCCTGCCATTACCGCCACCCAAATGCTCGATAGCATGATCCGGGAACCGCGCCCCACTCGGGCCGAAGCCAGTGATGTGGCCAATGCCATTCTTGATGGTACCGATGCCATCATGTTATCCGGTGAATCAGCGGTGGGGAAATATCCCGTGAAAGCGGTGCAGATGATGGCTAAAATTGCCTGTCAGATTGAACCCGAGGCGGAATTTGTCAACTATCCCCCCTCGGAAACTGACGAAACCCACGCCCTGACAGAAGCCTTAAATACGATTGATCGCTTGCTAGAGTTGCGCTGTATTGCCTCCTTCACCAGTTCCGGCTACACGGCCCGCATTGCTTCCAAGGAACGGCCCCGGGCCCTGGTGGTGGCCTTCACCACCAATCGGGATGTCTATCACCGTCTGAATTTAATCTGGGGGGTGAAGCCGATTCTGATTGATGATGATGGCGAAACCTTTGAGGAACTGATTGAACATGCCAATGCTGGGTTACAAGAGCGCAATCTGGCGGAGATTGGTGATCAGATTTTGATTGTGGGGGGGATTCCTACAAAACATTCCCGAGGAACGAATTTCCTCAAGTTACATCGCATTAGTGAGTCGCCATTGTGAGGTTTTTGATGAAAGTCTTAGTGTTGAATGCCGGATCGAGTTCCCAGAAAAGTTGTGTCTATGAGTTGCCCGAGGCGGCCTTCCCCGAGACACCCGCTGAGCCAATTTGGGAGGCGATGGTGGATTGGGGCATCAGCCCAGATTATGGCCAGTTGACGGTGACGGCGAATGGCACCAAGCAAGAGATACGGCTGAACCGCGATACTCCTAATCATGGCTTAGAGGAGATGTTGGCGACTCTGGTGCAGGGGGAGACGCAGGTGTTAGGGGCGTTATCGGAGATTGCCATTGTCGGCCATCGGGTGGTGCATGGGGGCGATCGCTATTGTCAAGCGACGTTGATTGATGAGGCGGTGAAGCAGACGATTGAGGCGTTGATTCCCCTGGCCCCCAATCATAATCCAGCTCATCTGGAGGAAATTTTGGCGGTGGAGGCGGTGTTGGGGGATATTCCCCAGGTGGCGGTGTTCGATACGGCCTTTCACACCTCCATTCCCCCAGCGGCGGCCACCTATCCGATTCCCTATGACTGGTTTGAGAAGGGGATTCGCCGCTATGGGTTTCATGGCATTAGCCACCGCTATTGTGCGCAACAGGCGGCGACATTAGTGGGGAAACCCCTGGAGTCGTTGCGGATGATTACGGCTCATTTGGGCAATGGCTGTTCCCTGACGGCGGTTCGCGGGGGGCAGAGTATTAATACCACGATGGGGTTTACCCCCTTGGAAGGGCTGATGATGGGAACTCGCAGTGGTTCGATTGATCCGGCGATTCCTCTTTATTTGATGACGCAGATGGGGGTAGAGCCTTCCCAGGTGGATCGACTGTTAAATAAGCAGTCGGGGTTGAAGGGGATTTTTGGCCCTTCGGGGGATGTGCGGGAGATTTTACAGGCCCGGGAGGCGGGAGATGAGCGGGCCCGCTTGGCGTTTGAGATGTATGTGTTGCGGCTTCAGGGGGCGATCGCAGCTCTGATTCCTCAGTTGGGTGGGTTGGATCTGTTGGCCTTTACGGCTGGGGTGGGGGAGAACTCCTCAGCGGTGCGATCGGCTACCTGTGCTGGGTTTGAGTTTTTGGGGTTGCAGTTGGATGAGGCTAAAAATCAGGCTTCGGCGAAAAATAGCCTGATTTCGACTCCGGAATCTAAGGTGCAGGTGGCGGTGATTCGCGCTCAGGAAGACTGGGCGATCGCCCGCGAGTGTTGGGAATTGGCCCAGTGTCCTTAGAAGCGGTATTCTAACGAGATTGAGAGATTATCTTAATTGTTAGGAACCTAGATTATGAAAAAAACTGAAGGTGTCCGTCAGCTCGTGGAACAAGTGCTAAATTGTTTCACCTCTCCCCCTGATGAGGACTTAATTGAGCATGTCTGCATGGCCATCGAAGCCAATCCACAATGGTTTGCCCAGTATCATCGCCTGGCCGAGGAATTGGGGGCTGAAACAACCGTCAATAGTTGGATTGGGCGGTATGTCAAAGAGCTATCTGGCTTCAACAGTGGGCGATCGCACCCCTCCAAAAGTCACCTCATCAAATCCTACCGCAAACTAATTATTCCCGAACAACAGTAGCCGCTCCCACCCCCAGCCAGACATAGGCCGAGGATTAATCCACTACCCGACTCATATAACTGCGCCAGAGTTCGGCCGCATGACTACTACTGCCATAGGTGCGGCTATTGTCATCATTCCCTAACCAGACCCCCGTGACTAAAGAGCCTTGGGGAACATAGCCAATAAACCACAAATCAACCGCGAAGTCCGTGGTTCCGGTTTTGCCCACCTCGCCAGCACCAAAAGCTGCCGCTGTGCCGGTTCCTGACTGCACCACCCCCCGCAATAAGTTGGTCATAATCCCGGCAACCTCCGGGGAGATCACCGCCTGATTCATAGGTTCTTGCTGAGCATAATCATAAATCACCCGACAGGTTTGGAAATCATCAGCATTGGCGCAATCGCTACTGTCCAAAATGCGGCGAATGGCATGGCCACGGTTCCAACGCCCCTGATTGGCAAAAATGCCATAGGCGCCGGTAATTTCCAATAAACTGACCTCACTCTGGCCCAAGGCTAACCCCGGTACCGCATCTAACTCCGAACGAATACCCAATTCCCGTGCCAGACGCACAACATTATTGAGTCCCGCTTCTCGGGCAATACGCAAGGCCACCACATTTTCTGACTGGGCCATCCCTTGATACATATTAATGTCACCACCACTGCGTTCACAGGGACGGTAGGATTGGCCCTGCCAGGTGAGGGGTTGACAGGAGAACACAGTTCCTGGACTGATTCCTTGATTAAGGGCTGCGGCGAAGGGAAAAACTTTGAACGTAGAACCGGGTTGTCGGCGAGCTTGGGTGGCCCGGTTATATTGACTGCTACGATAATCCACTCCCCCCGCTAGGGCGACAATCTCCCCGGTGCGATAATCCAGGGAAACGATCGCCCCTTGAGACACCCCCAACTGAGTGCCGACGGTACGAACATACTCCTGTAAACTCTGCTCAGCCTGTTCTTGTAGGTCAGGATTCAGCCCTGTTTCCACAATGAAGTTGCCTTCCCGGGCCAGTTCTGAGCCGAGGAGTTGTTCGAGTTCTACAAAGACATGATCGTAGAAATAGGGAGCGACGGTACTTTCAAGGATTTCCCGCGCGGCTGGGTTGATTTCAATGCGCGATCGCCGGGCCCGATCGGCTTCCTCCTGAGAGATTTTCCCTAAGGCCCGCATCCGTTCAATGACGCGATTGCGATATTGCAGGGCCAACTCATAGTTCTGAATCGGGTTAAAGCGATTGGGGGCCGGCAAAATCCCAGCCAGGGTGGCGGCTTCCGAGAGGCTTAACTCCTGGGTGGACTTGCCAAAATAGAAGCGAGCCGCATCTTCAAAGCCGTATAAATCAATCCCCAGAAAGACCTGGTTAAGATAGGTCAGTAACAGATCATCTTTACTGTAAAAGGTTTCGAGCTTCAGGGCCACGATCATCTCCCGCAATTTCCGGCCCGCTGAATCTTCAGTCCCCACATAATCCCGATAGAGACTGCGAGCCAGTTGTTGAGTGACGGTACTGGCCCCCTCACGAATGCCGCCACCGCGCAGGTTGGTGACGAAGGCCCGCAGCACGCCGATGGGATCAACCCCCAAATGCCAGAAGAAGCGACTATCTTCAGAAGCAATGACAGCATTGGGCAGATAATCGCCAAATTCTGCCAAGCTGGGGTGTTCGACATGGGTAGTGCTGTAGGGTTCCCGTAGGGGCCGTTCTGCATCTCGGGAATAGACGATGGTGGGCCCGGTGATGGAGCGAGGCAGGGGACGCACGGTAAATTTTTGCCATTCTGCCAACACCAAGAGGGTGGCTAAGGCACAGGCCCCCGACACCCCATAGAGGCTCCAACGAAAGCCCCGCACGTACCAGGGGGGCGGATCATAGAACTGGACTCGCACGGCATCGGCGAGATCCGGGGGCCCCAGGGTCAGCACATCGCCATGTTGCAGTTGCAGTTTGCGCAGGCGACGTTTGCCGAGGTAGACGCCGTTGGTGGAGCCTTCATCGCGCAGGATAAAGTGCCGTTTGCCTTCGCGGCTGTCACGACTGAGGGAGAAGTGGGTTTTACTGACGAGGGAGGTGGGAACCACCATGTCACATTGAGACGATCGCCCTAATAGATAGCGATCGCCCACCAGGGGATAGATTTGGGCGTTCTCCTCGTCCCCCGTCTGAACCCAAAGTTCGGGAACCCGCGCCTTCGGGTTGAGGGCCAGTTGCCCAAAATTCACCTTGGCATGAAGTTGTTTGGCAACCTCGGTGACGTTGCCTAGAAAGGTTTGGGGCTGAGTTCGACTCGGCGGCATCTCCGTTGGAGGCGTCGGCCGTTGGCGATCGTGGGGAGGCTTTGGTGAAGTCACAGGTAAATCAGGGGCTGTGTCAGAGATAAGGACAAACATCTGGCTCTATTGTGACATCCACCTTTCTCGGTTGCAGGATGACTGGGGTTTTCCATGATACTAGAGCTGACTCTTTTAACTATAATTGCGCAACTTTGTCAACCCCCATTTATGCAAAGTTTTGTGTGGAAATTCTGGGCAAGCTGAGAGGGGATCGAGGCTTTCATGGCGACAATTTAGACGGGGTTCATCCAGAAAAACCTCAGAATAACGAGTTCAGCCATTTTTCCTTTGCTGAGAACTTGACCCGTTTACGTCACAAATGATAACATTTTGAAAACATTTGTTATAGAAATTAGCACACACCAGGGTTGAAGCCGCAGCATTGCTGTCATCCCGAACCCGGTTTGGGGTGAGGTGGCTTGTGGCGGTTTCGTCCTGGCTATGTCCTGACTATTATGGCTCACCCCGTTGTTCAAAATGTGGTTGAGCCAGGGAAGGGAGATGAGGATCAGGTTTTGAAAAAGTCAAAAGCGAAAATCCTAGTCGTTGATGATGACGCAGCCATTCGGCAAATGTTGGAGCTGCGCCTGTCCATGGCCGGCTATGATGTGGCAACGGTGGCCGATGGTCAGGATGCCTTGGCCTTCTTCGAGGAGAATCAGGCAGACCTGGTCGTCTTAGATGTGATGCTACCGCAGATCAATGGCTTTCAGGTTTGCCAACAGCTGCGCCAAGACTCCAGTATTCCCGTGGTCATGTTATCGGCCTTGGGGGATATTAAGGATCGTATTGCCGGCCTAGAGGCCGGTGCGGACGATTATTTAGTTAAACCCTTTAGCCCCCGAGAACTCGAAGCCCGCATCGAAAGCATCCTAAGGCGCTTCCGAGATCCGGCCTCAGCGCGGTTGGTGGCACCGGGAACCCTCGAAGTTGGAGAAATTCGCATCGACAGCAACCGCCAACAGGTGTATAAGGGGAGTGATCGCATTGCCCTGACCTATACGGAGTTTAAACTGCTAGAACTGCTATTTGAACAGGCTGGAGAACCGGTTTCGCGCGCTGAGATCCTCGAAAAACTCTGGGGATATGCCCCAACTCGTCAGGCGGATTTGCGGGTGATTGATGTCTATGTGGCTCGTGTGCGCTCTAAACTCGAAGATGATCCCAAAAACCCCGAATTGATTTTGACGATTCGGGGCTTTGGCTATGTGGCCCAGCGGCGAGTCTCTCAGTTAACCCTTGATTATTAAAGCCCCCCAGGGGATTAAGGGGCGCTGTCTGTCTCTCGCCAGGCGACAATCAGCAAACAGATGATGCCCAGGTTAATGCTGACATCGGCCAGGTTAAAAATGGGGAAGTTGATAAAGGGGATAATCGGCAGATGCAGGAAATCCACCACTTCTCCCAAAAAGAACCGATCAATGCCGTTACCCATGGCCCCACTGAGGATAAAGCCAAGGCCGACTTGCTCCCAAATGCTTAAGCGAGGTCCCCACAGCAGCAGTGCGATGAGTCCCAAGCTGGCGGCTAGGGATAACCATTTGAGCCAGGGGCCCTCGAAAAAGCCAAAGGCGGCTCCTGGGTTGCGGACATAGGTGAAATAGAAGACATTGGCGATGATGGGACGACTTTCGTGGAGATGGAAATGCTCCGTGATCCAAGCTTTGCTGAGACCATCGGCCACCAACCCCAAAATTGCTGGGGGCCAACCGTACCTGTTATGTCGTAGTAATCGTTTCATTCAAGCTAAATCCCCGTTATCGATGGGTTTGAGCAGTTCAACTGCGTCCCGTCCATCCCAATCCTCAACCCAAAATTTCACTTGTTCATCTTTGGAGGTGGGGAGAGTTTTTCCAGTAAAATCGGGGTGGATGGGCAGTTGGCGATGACCGCGATCGACTAAAACCGCCAACCAAATGGCTTCGGGACGCCCATATTCTTGAACCGCATTCATGGCGGCGCGAATCGTTCGCCCGGTGTAGATAACATCATCAACGAGTAGGGCAATTTTATCATTGAGATCAAACGGGATCTCGGTGCGTTCTGGGGTTCGTACCCCGATGCGATCGAGGTCATCTCGATAAAAGGTGATGTCGAGAGACCCGACAGGAACTGACACATTTTCTAGGGCCTCAATTTGTTGGGCCAGCAGGTGAGCCAGGGGGACTCCTCGGGAATGAATCCCCAATAAGACGAGGCGATCGGGATGACCGGACTTTTCCAAAATTTGAGAGGCTAGACGGGTCAGGGTTCGGCGGATTTCTTCGGCCGAGAGAATTTCTACAACTTTCATCATGACAAGATGCCAATATGGGGGCCAAGGGAGTCGGGAGTGATGCTATAAGATTAACAACCCTTGCCGGGCTAAGTTTAGGGATTATCCTAGGATGGGGCCCGGGTGATCCAGGGTCACTCCGCTCAAGCTGATGTATCTCGGATGAGATGATCGTCGTTGACTACACCACAAAACTTGTTAGTTCTCCCTGGGCGGCTTGCCAACTTCGGGCATCATGGTATAAATCTTCTAAGGAAATGCGATCGAGGGCTTGTTTGAGTTTTTGGTGAAGTTGGTTCCAGAGGACGAAGGTGACCCAATCTTCAGCCAACTCGGCATCGGGAGCGTGACGGGGTAAGGGGTGTAGCGTTTCTCCAACGGCTGCTAAAATCTCACCTAGAAAAATCTCCTCGGGCGATCGCCCCAGTTGATATCCCCCCTGAGGCCCCCGTACGGATGCGACGATCCCCGCCTGTCGCAGTCGGATCAATAACTTTTCTAAATAGGGGGCCGGGAGATGTTGCCGTTGGGCAATCTCACGCACAGAAACGGGGCGATCGCGAGCGTTAGAACGGAGATCCAACAGTGCTTTGACGCTGTAGTGGCCTTGGGTGGTTAGTTTCATGTTCGTCCCTAAGATTCGTTGGCTTGTCTCCCGGTCGAAGCCTCAAGGATTTTGGCTAGTCCGTTGAGCAGAAAAGGTGATGATTGGCCAGTAAATTGATATCAATGCTAAACTTTTACTCGAAATAAACTTCCGTTAAGATACAATAGCGAATAACGGTTGTCTATCGTTTTTGAGAGAAGATTAATGAGCACCACCAATCCAAATGCCTTGACCGGAAATGAACTGCTTGAGAAAGTCCGAGCCTTGGGAAGTCTCCCCAAAGAGGAAAAAGCCCGAGAATGTGGCTATTACACCGTCACCAAAAATGGTGTAGAACGAGTCAACATGATGAAATTCCTCAATGCACTGATTGATGCAGAGGGGATTGAACTTGACAGCAAGCAACCGTCCAATGGACGGGGCGGGCGCAGTGCCAGCTATCGTATTAGCGTCCAATCCAATGGTAACTTGCTGATTGGGGCGGCCTATACGAAACAGATGGGACTCACTCCGGGAGATGAGTTTGAAATTTCCTTGGGCCGTAAACATATTCACCTGAAACAAGTGGGGGCTGCCGAAGAAGAGCTTTAAGGACTCAAAGGACGCCCAATCTACACCCGTCCTGACTCAACTTGCGTTCCGATCTCTCGTGATCCCACGGTCAGCTATCCTCGATATTGGGCCGACAGTTCTTGAGGTCTCCTGCTAAGCTAGACAAAGCTAAAATCGTCTTGACACAGTTCCGTCTCGGCTCTATAAAGACCCTCTCAGACGGTCCTGGGGATTGGCAAACCAGCACTGCCAAACTCGTGACCTGGGCAATTCGCTTGCCACAACCGGAACAATCGAGGTTAGGCTAGTGGGGAGACCGGTCTGTTAACTGACCCACTTACCCTTACGTTGGACTTAGCTGGCCAGGTCGTCTCAACCTAGGCATCCACCCAGTACGGTAACCGGCATCGGCCATCCGGCCCTATGTTTAATCATTGTGATCTAACTCACAGTAGCTTGCCGACGTTAACCCTTACTTTGACTTAACCCGTTGACGCGCTCTCGCCAATCGAAGCGAAAACCACCCATGTCTAGCATGAACGACCAATTCACGGTTCATTTCTGGGGCGTTAGAGGTAGTATTGCCTGTCCCGGGCCCGAAACAGTCCGATATGGCGGTAATACGCCTTGTGTCGAGATGCGCGTTGGCAGTGAACGCCTCATTTTTGACGGAGGAACAGGATTGCGGGTTCTCGGCCAGAATCTGCTGTCGCAAATGCCCATCGAAGCCAATTTATTCTTTACACATACCCATTGGGACCATATTCAGGGCTTTCCCTTCTTCATCCCCGCCTTTATCAAGGGCAATCAGTTTCATATCTATGGTGCCGTCGCCCCCAATGGGGCCACCATAGAACAGCGGCTCAACGACCAGATGCTGCACCCGAACTTTCCGGTGCCGTTACAGATTATGGGAGCGCAACTGGACTTCAATGATATTGAGGTGGGCCAGACGATTGACATTGGTGAGGTCCGGGTGGAAACGGCCCATCTGAATCATCCTGGAGAAGCCGTCGGCTACCGCGTTAACTGGCATGACTACGCTGCTGCCTATATTACGGATACGGAACATTATGCCGATCGCCTCGATCCGAATGTCCTCAAGTTAGCCCAGGATGCTGATGTGGTGATCTATGATGCCACCTATACGGATGAGGAATATCATCACCCCAAAACCAGCAAAAAGGGCTGGGGTCATTCAACCTGGCAGGAAGCCGTCAAGGTAGCTAAAGCTGCCAATGTGAAGCGCTTGGTGATTTTTCATCACGATCCACTCCACAATGATGAGTTCCTTGACCGGATGGGGGAACAGGTGAAAGCAGCGTTTAGTAGCAGTCTTCTGGCCCGCGAGGGAATGAGCGTGGTGATTGCGCCCTCTCCGGGAGCCTTTATGCCAGCTCATGCTAAAGTTTGACTCAACCGGGACGGGGGCCAACTCTGGCGTTGATGTCCCGTTGTTCTTTTTTACCGTGCAAAGCCTGTGTGGGTGACTTCCTCTTTGACAACAGCCCTGAGTCCTGCCAATGTTGCCCTAGGGAACTTTGATGGTGTTCATCTTGGGCATCAGGCGGTGATTGGTAAAATTCTTCATGATGCGCCCCAACGAGATTTTTCCCTGTCCCAGGTGCGCGGTGAGGGCGCTGAGTCTGAGCTGAGTCCCCGGTTGAGTCCCGATCACGGCGATCGCATCTACGCCACCGTCGTCTCCTTTAACCCCCATCCCCAAGAATTTTTTACCGGAACGGCGCGATCGCTCCTCACCCCAGTCAGTGAAAAAGTCGATCTCTTGCGATCGCTCGGCGTCGAACAACTGGTTCTCCTCCCCTTCACCCGAGAACTAGCACGCCTCACCCCCGAGGCCTTCGTCAGCGAAATCTTACAACGATATCTCCAGACCCAACGGGTGAGCGTCGGCGAAAACTTCCACTTCGGCCGCAACCGCTCCGGTAATAGCGTCCGACTGCGGCAGATTGCCCAGGACTATCACATGGAGACCTCCATCGCCGGTCTGCAATACTTAGAGGGTCATCGCATCAGTAGTTCCACCATCCGGCAGGCTCTGGCTGAGGGGCAGCTTGAGCAAGCCAACCGTCTCCTCGGTCGTCCCTATCACCTGCAAGGAACCGTAGAACTCGGGCAACAACTCGGCCGCACCCTAGGCTTTCCCACTGCCAACCTGAAGCTCCCCAAGGATAAATTTCTCCCTCGTTGGGGGGTTTACAGTGCCTGGGCGCAATTTGATGGACGTAAACTTCCGGCGGTCATGAACTTGGGTTGCCGTCCTACCGTCGCCGGCGATCGCCCCACCGTAGAAGTCCATCTGCTCGATTGGCAGGGAGACCTCTATCATCGCTCCCTCACCGTCCATCTGATGACCTATCTCCGTCCCGAACAACAGTTTCCCGGTCTCGATGCCCTCAAAGCGCAAATTCACCAGGATTGTCAAACGGCGCGATCGCACCTACAGGCCCTCCCCTGACCCCCTTTCATCTTGCTTACACCACTATGGATCATCTGCCACCTCTTCAGCGACTACGTGACAATCTTGGTAAAACCCTTGTCGGCAAAGACCAAGCCGTCCGTCTCGTCCTTGTCGCCCTGCTCGCTGGGGGCCATGCCCTGCTCGAAGATGTCCCCGGTGTTGGCAAAACCCTGCTGGCCAAATCCCTGGCCAAATCCATCGGCGGTAAATTCCAGCGCATTCAATGCACCCCCGACCTCCTGCCTACTGACATTACCGGAACCAACATCTGGAACCCCCAAAGCGGCAGTTTTGAGTTTCTGCCGGGGCCCGTCTTCGCCAATGTCCTACTGGCCGACGAAATCAACCGAGCCACCCCCCGCACCCAATCCGCCCTCTTAGAGGTGATGGAAGAAAAACAAGTCACCGTCGATGGCCAATCCCGCCTCGTCCCCCAGCCGTTTTTCACCATCGCCACCCAGAACCCCATTGAATATCAAGGCACCTTCCCCCTCCCAGAAGCACAAATGGATCGCTTTATGCTTTCCCTCTCCCTGGGCTACCCCACGGAACAGGAGGAACTGCAAATGCTACAAGGACTCAGCAGCCGCATCTCCGTTGACGAGCTGGCCCCCTGTCTCAGTCTTGAGGAATTACATCAGCTCAGTCAACAGGCGGCTCAAATTACTGTAGAACCGGCCCTACAACAGTACATGGTGGATTTAGTCCGGGCCACCCGCGTCGATGACGACGTGACCCTCGGGGTCAGTCCCCGAGGGGTCGTGTCCCTACAACGGGCCAGCCAAGCCTATAGCTTCTTAGAAGGACGCACCTATACCAGTCCCGATGATGTCAAGTTTATGGCCCCCTATGTCCTCACCCACCGTCTGATTCCCGCCGGGGGTCGTAAAGGGGATGCCATTATTGCCCGTTTATTGGAGACGGTCCCCATACCCTAGATGAACTGGGGCATCCCGTTCGACGGCTAGGCGAAGGGCCTCGGCCACAGTCAGACTATAAAGGCTAGAGCGAGGGTCGAGATATAGGGGCCGTCCCTGGCAGAGATAATCTAAAACCCGCCGGGTATCTTGGGCAAACAGACCCCGACGAGAGCCGATGGGAATGCTCTCCTGATGGGTTCCTTGGTCGAGTTGTCCCTCTTCTGGGGTCAAACGCAGCACGCCTCCCACCCCACGAGCTTCTAGGAAATGCTCTTTGACTAGGAAGCGATCGCCCTTCCCGTAAATGACATCGGCAAAGACCCCGGAACAAAACCGCAACTGGGCCTTACATAAACAGGCCCGGTAATACTGCGCCTGGGTTTCCGGCCAAAAACGAGCCTGAGCTGTCACTGACTCTACTTGACCCAACACAGAAATGAGACGATGCAGCCGGGATAAGGCGCCGATGAAGGGAAAGCCAAACTGCTCTATGGAGTAAGTCCAACGGCGAGGCGCAGGATGTTTGGGATTAATGGTGCAGTAGCGTACATCGCTGACACCGCCAAGATGGGGCAGATGGTCTACAAAGGCTTGGTGTAAGCCGCCTAGCAGTTCGATATGGGCAATGTGTAACAGCCTCTGTTGCTGCTGCGCCAAACTCAGAAGCGCCTGGGCTTGGGCGGGGATGAGGGCTAGGGGATATTCAGCGACGACGTGTTTCTGTTGCTCTAGGGCCGCTTGGGCGATCGCCCCCCGGTGATGATTCACACTAGAGATGAGAATTAAATCCAAATCCCGGCGATCGACTAGCTCTTGCCAATGACCACAGGGAACGCCCCCCCAGTCCTGGGTAAACTCATGACTGCTCTGCCAATCCCGGCCCGCCACCGCCACTAACTCAGCCCGCTCATCCTCTAGCAAGGCCTGCGATCGCCAACGGGCCACAAACCCCGTTCCGACCAAACCCACCCGAATCGGCTGTTCACGCACCATTTCTCTGACTTTATCCCCAGTAAGCGCCATCGACTTAACTCTAACCCAGTTCTGTGCAAGCCTTCAGTCACTCATGCTGAGATACTTACCACTCCAGGTTCTCCCATTCCTCAGAGGCGATCCATAAGCAAATCCACATTGAATTAGGAATTGTTATAATAAATTTCGTTACAAAGATTCCCGATTTAGGGGTTGCATCCGTTAGCTTTTCCCGTAATATCAGAGATAGGAGATACCTAAACAACGCGGATCGGGGCCCAAAACCTCGATTTGTAAGATTAGGAAAACTTATAGATATAGAGAGGATCATTTCATGGCTACTTACAAGGTCACGCTCGTTAACGAAGAGCAAGGTCTCAACACGACGATCGAAGTTCCCGATGACGAGTACATCCTCGATGTCGCCGAAGAACAAGGGTTAGATCTGCCTTACTCCTGCCGTGCGGGTGCTTGCTCGACCTGTGCCGGTAAAATCACTGAAGGAAGTATCGATCAGTCTGACCAGTCCTTCCTCGATGATGACCAAATCGAAGCGGGTTATGTGCTGACTTGCGTGGCTTACCCCACCTCTGACTGCACCATCGAAACCCACCAAGAAGAAGCACTGTACTAAAGAGTTTTTTCAGGTGTGACGCTGGCTGGATTGGTTAGCCAGCGTCTAATATCTTAGCGACCTCGACGCTACTCTAACCCGCAACGAAGCCATCCGCTTCCGCAGCGGGTTTTTCGCGTCCGAACCTCCGGTGACGGCCTCCTAAAGAGGGGGAGTATACTAGAGACGATCGCCCCGGACTGGCGAAGAATGGCAAAATCCTGACGTCTTACCCCCTCAATGCCTAAAGTTAGCGTTTGTATCCCCACCTATAACCGTCACGGCCTGCTGCCCTTCGCCGTTGACAGTGTTCTCAAGCAATCCTTTCACGATTGGCAACTGGTTGTCTGTGACGATGGTTCTCAGGATGAGACCCCCAGCTTGATGAGTGCCTATGAAGCCCAGGATGCGCGAGTTCGCTATCTGCGTCATCCTCAAAACATCGGTAAAAGTAACAACATGCGATCGGGATTTGACGCCGCCGAGGGGGACTACTTCATCAAGTTCGATGACGACGATCGCCTCACCCCGGACTTCCTCACTCAGATGGTGGCGGTGTTGGACGCTCATCCTCAGGTGGACTTTGTTAGTTGTGACCATTGGCTGATCAATGATTTGAATCAGCCCGATCCCGACGCCACGGAGCAAAACTGCCGCTATTGGGGACGAGAATCTCTGAAAACCGGTGTCATTGAAAACCTCTTAGAGGTGGTCTTTATCCGCCAGAGTTTACAAGTGGGCTGCACCCTCTTTCGCAAAGCCGCCTTAGACGATGTGGGCTTTATGCGCCCAGATTTGCAAAACTGCGAAGATAACGACTTATTAGTCCGCTTAGCCCTGGCCGGAAAAGTTGGCTATTACCTCGATGAACGCTTGATGGACTATCGGGTTCACGCCGAACAGCAAAGTATCACCCGAGATATCCGCTACCTCGAAGACAAACTCAAATATCTAGAGTATTTCCACTTTCAGGACGCTCCTGCCGTGGAAGCCAACCGCCAGCAACGACTCCAAGACACGCGGCTATTATTAGGCTTACGCTATATCGAGGGCAATCAGCCCCAGCCAGGACGGAAGATGTTGCGAACCTACCGAGAACAGCATCCCTCCAATCGTAAAGCCCTCTTTGGTTTGTTGATGTCCTACCTTCCCTCCGGCCTACGGGAGCAACTCTGGACCCTGGCCCGCCAGATGACCCCTCGCTCCTACATGGAACAGATGCGTCACGGGAACTAATCTGCCCCCTGGGCGCTATGATAGTAGGTATGGCAACCATTGACATCCTCGGGGTCAAACACGTTTACGAGTTAAGTGATCCCGTCCCTAACGGTTCTGTTTTAGTCTTTATCCACGGTTGGCTGCTCAGTCGTCACTATTGGCAGCCTGCCATCGATCGCCTATCGCGATCGCACCAATGCTTAAGTTATGATCTGCGCGGCTTCGGAGACTCCCAACTTTTGCCCAACTCCCCCAACAGCCTCGGCTACAGTCCCGCTGACTACGCCAAGGACCTCGATCACCTGCTCGAACAGCTCGATCTCCAAGATGTTTGGCTTGTGGGTCATTCCCTGGGTGGCACATTGGCCCTCTGGACTGCTCATTTATTCCCCGAGCGAGTCAAAGGGATTATTTGTCTCAACGCCGGGGGAGGGATTTATCTCAAAGAAGAGTTTGAACGCTTCCGAGCGGTGGGCCAGCGTATTGTTCAATGGCGCTTGCGTTGGTTTACCCAAGTGTCCCTAATGTGTTGGCTGTTTACCCGTGCCGCCGTCGCCAAACCCCTCCCCTTTGTCTGGGGTCAGCAACGGGTGATTGATTGGGTCGTGGCCCATCCCGAGGCAGCCTTAGGGGCGCTTCTCGACTCCACCACGGAGGAGGAAGTGCATCGCCTGCCTCATATTGTTTCCCAACTCCAGCAGCCGGTCTATTTCATCGCCGGAGCCAAAGACAAGATTATGGAACCGAAATATGTCCATCATCTGGCCAGCTTCCATACTCTGTTTAAACGTTGTTGCGGGGGCAATGTGATTGAACTCGACGGCTGCGGCCATATGTCCATGCTGGAACAAACCGAGGATTTACTGCACCACCTCGAAGCCATTCTCGATCGCCCCCAAGACGACCCCCCGACCTGAGAAGAGGGTGCGCCCCTACATCTTTCTCCTCCTGGGAGGGGTGCCCGGAAGGCGGGCTGGGTTCTCCCTGTTCCCTGTTCCCTGTTCCCTAGGGCGACCACAAGGGTACGCCCCTACGTGGTTCCTCCCCCTGTTCCAGTTTTGAGCGTTCCTGACTGAGGAACTCAAAGGCTTGGGCGATGAACTGGGCGCAAATGGAGGGAGAGGCTTCATAGAAGTGACTCCAGGCCGCCGCGCGGTCTTCGTCGTAACGGTCGATGCGCTCGGGATAGCGCTGTTGCCAGGATAGGCGCACCGCATGGCCAATCAGCACATCTAAGACAATGTAATCGTCGATTTCTAATTCAGGGTTGCGGGCGAAAAGGGCCTGCAACTCCATCAAGGCTTCGATGGTGAGATGGCGATATTGGGGAGCGGGAATTTTATTTAATAACCGTTCTACTCGCAGGGCAAAGTTTTTCTCGCCGGGGGTCATCTCTGCCAGGATATATTCACTCTCGATACGGTTGCGGCTTTCGAGTTTATCCCCAATTACCAAGCCCTTACAATGGTTCAGGATTTGCCAAACTCGGGGATAAAACTGTTTGGGAACTCGGCCGGCAGCCCCATCCCGCTGACGTTGGCGTAACCAGTCATCGGGGGGAGTTTCTTCGGTCATGTCTTCTGGTAACACCTCCCAGTCAATGGTGCTGCTGCTAGATTTGATATGGAGGGATTCCTGCTGTTGCAGACGGCGGTTAAAGCCTGTATAGCCGGCGATCGCACCCCGCAACCGGGTTTGAATCTCGAAGGGACTCAACTGCACCAGTTTGCCATAGGCTTCATCCTGAGTCATGCCGAACTCACTGACAAGCTCGCTGGTTAACAGCAAAATCAGATAGCCCACCCGCAGGGTGAGTAAGCCGTCAAACAAACTGGGTTCAGCTTGAATCATCAAGCCTAAATAGATGGCGATTTCTTGGGTGAGGACGCGATCGCGCACATCTTCATGACAGAAGCGAGTAATCTTCTCCATCAGCTCATTATGGGGCAGGGGACTGGTAATAATCGACTCTTCACTATAGGATTTGCCGATCGCCAACTGTTTCTGACGCACCACAATATCGGTGACGGCTTCCGTTAAGCCGAGGCTGGCTTTACCCAATAATCCCGCCGCATAGCGTACCACAGACCAATGGACAGTCCCGGCGTTATTGGCGTCACGATGGCTGGCTTTGTTGTAGAGTTCTTCGAGTAGATCGGCCACCGTTACCGGGCGATCGCCCCCTAAACCCGTATCGAACTCCAAGCCTTCCAAATTGACCAGAGTTCCCAGAATTTCCACCTGTTCATAAAGATTCTGGGAACTGCGCAACCGCTCAAGCAAGACCTCGCTATCCCGTTCACATTCGAGGCTAAACTCTTGGGTAGGGGTCAAGGGCCGACTTTGAGCTGGGTTATAGAGAAGATAGGCGCTGGAAACCTGGGCTTCTTTCTGGGAGGGTTGGGAGAACTCAAACTCCTCTAAATCATCAATGCGTTCACTCCCGGCGGTTAAGAGTAACTGATTGAGAGACCCTAAACGGACGGGGGTTCCCTTACAATCACCATCACGCAATTGCAACATCAGTTGTAGCAGGGGTTCTTGACCCGTTTCCACCAATTGACGCGTCAACATTAGGATTAAGGTGGGGCGACCTAAGTTGTACCAATGGCGAGAAATATAGGAGATTTCACTTTCAATTTGAGCAATGAGAAAGTGATAGTCGAGGGTAATATAAAACTGTTGTGGATTGACAAATGAGGGTAAAAACATCACCCGCTCGCCCCGAATCCGAAACACTTGAGCTGTAGTCAAACTGCGGACTAAGCGAATCGGTCGCCCCGTCAAGTCTAATTTATTATTGCGCCCGACCTGGTGATAAATCCAGGCCAGTTCTTGCGCATCACTGAGCTTAATCGGTTCAATTTCCGCCAGAGTTTCGGTCGCAATACCATAGCCTGCGAGTTCATCTTGCAAGGCGGCATCCTCTGCCAGTAACGCCACTTGCACCACTGAAGGATGAGGTTTACGTCGATGTAAATGCCGTCCTAGGGGGTCGATGTCTCCTAAATCAATCAGTCCTGCCTCAATGATTTCTCCTAGCCAATAAAGACTTTGGGCCCAAACCAGGGGGATGTTTTCGTTGGGCAAACGGGGTTGAGTGTGGGGGGTCTCTCGCTCAGCTTCTAGCAAGCTTTCAGGAACATAGTAGAGTTCTGGTAGAAGTTTCCAGCCATATTTCTCAACTAAGATGTTTTCGATTTTTTCTCCATAGTCACGGGCTTTCTCAACATTGCCCATAAAAAGATGGTTGAGATATAAATAGCAGAAAAATAATGGCCATTCACATTCAATGTTTTCAAACTGTTGAAGTTCCTGGGGTTCATAGTGCAGGCGATGACTATCCTCAAGCACTGTCTGGTGACCGTCCCGTAAGAACCGTTTACAGCCGTAGTTACCTTGCAGCTTATCGACAATTTTACGGTGGGTGCGATCGCGCAACTGGCTATCCTCGACGCCAAAGGCGGGAAAGCCAATCACACTCAATAATGCTGCATCGACTTCCTTGGAATTGGATTCCCGAGGGAGTAAGGCTTCGAGGGTAATGCGAGCGCGGGCAATGTCATCGGGAACCACATGAATCACCGAGGCTTGATCACCACGAGATCCAAATAGGTTAATGTTTTGCATCGCCTCTAGGGCTGCTTTTGCCATCCCCACGGAACTGGCGTTAAGTTCCGGCTTGCCATGATTGATTTTGTTGCCCCGTTCCCAAATGCCATAATCGGGGGTGCGGTAGGTGCGGCCAATGTAGTAGACCAAGTTTTGGACAAAGTTCACCTCATCCAAATTAAAGACAATCTGCAACCCTGAAGCGGTCATCTGAGAGAGCATCAACAGAAATACGGAGGTGGCATCAATCTGTAAATGGCCCCATTCATGATCGGCTACCACGGGGTTGCCGCTGCTGGTGTCATACTTGGCATGAAGGGCATCGAGGGGGTCTTGGGTATGTTTAAATCGTTCGACTTTGTTGGCCTGACTCATCATCGATCGCAACAAACCACGCATTAACTTGACCACACTCTGTTCAAGTTCGTAGGCCCGTCCCTGTTCCGTGTCAATTTTGCGGTAGGCCAGGGCGAGTCCCCAGACGGCGAGGATACTGTAGACATTATCCCGAACCCAGGCATCGGTGTAATCGCCATGTTCATTTACGGCTGTACTCGCCGGAAGCAAGCCACTGACGGGATGTTGTTTGGCGAGGATCACCCCTTTAATTTCGTGATAGAGGCGATCGAGTTTGGGGTTGAGCATGGTGGGGAACAGGGGAGAAGAAGGCAAAAGGCAAGAGGCAAGAGGCAAAAGGGGAGAAGAAGGTAACACCGGAACACCGGAACTATTTTTTAAGGATATCTTGCCATTCTAGGACGACAGGGAGAGGAATTTGCAGACTGGCCGCTCGTTCTTTGAGGGGGAGGGTTAACTCCAGGGAACTGCGGGAGGGGAGACGATTGGCGATCGCCCCGAAATCATATTCACCGATATTGGGGGCCGGGGCCTCGTTGGCAAAGTCATCAGCGGCCTCTAACGTCTCCCCCCGTGAGGGGGTAATGATGAGGGGTTGGGGATGCTGAAACTCAACCGCACCGGGAAATCCAGCCAGACGTAGATTGAGATTACGAGTCTCTCCTTCCTCGGCAACTCGTTTGTAGAAAATCACCTGCCAGGAGTTCCCTAAACTGTCCTTGAGGCGATGACGGGTTTGGTAAATGACCTGTCCGGGGGCTTCGGTTTGTTCTTGGATAGGAGCCGCCTGGGCCAGGGATTGACTCGGCACAGCATAGAGGGGGCCGCCAAGCAGAATCAGCAAACTCGCGAGGACGAACAGGGTTTGGCGCAGGGTTTGAGGCAAGATGCCGGTCCGGAAGTCACAGGTTTGACGAAAATCTGGGTCTTTATCGTTCACAGTCAACCTCAAAAATGCAACGCTGTTTTGAGATTTTAACGCGGTTTTCCCGGCTCTGGGTTCATATCTGCTGACCTGAGGGGAAATTCGGGTCACCGTTGGCTCGGGATTTGGCGATCGGGCCCTTGCTGTATGATGGGTTTGCCCAGAATGTACGAGGATTGACGGTGTTGGCGGCATATTGGCAGGGACTAGGGCTTCGGCTTGGGGTGAGTCTGTTGGCGATCGCATTGGCGGCCTGTTCGGCTGTGCCAATTTTCTTTGATACGGACTTAGTAGCGGATGCGATTTCCTTGCAACTTGAACAGACTCAGAGTCAGCTCACCTCCCAGTTAGGTCTGAGTGAAAGCCCGACCTGGAGCGTGGATCGGGTTAAGGTGACGGAGAATGCCCCCGTCATGATTCAAGAGTTACCGGGATATCATTTGCGGGGAACCTATCGCCTCACCATTGAGTTACCCAGAGGAACCGTCACCCGCCCCAAACAACCCTTTGACCTCTATTTACAAGGACAAAAAGAGGGTAAAACCTGGCGTTTAGCCAAGTATGGCCCCCGCGATGAGGCGGGCCGAGACGATTGGACGACCTATTTAATTACCCCTGAGGGCTATTACGGGGATTAGGAGGCCGCTTGTAAGTCTTTGAGGCGAGCGAGAACGTCTTGACTGTGAATGGAGGGGTTCACTTTCACAAAGCGATCGCGCAGGATGCCATCGGGGTCAATAATGAAGCTATGGCGCACGGAACGAGAGTAAATCCAAGACCCATAGGCTTTACTGACGGCTCCCCCGACATCAGATAATAGAGGAAACCGCAAGCCTTCGGAGTCGCAGAAGTCTTGATGGGAGTCCACATCATCGGCACTGATGCCTAAAATTTGGGTGTTGAGATCCAGGTACTTGGGCAGATCCTGTTGAAAGCGACGGGCTTCGAGGGTGCAACCGGGGGTAAAATCGGCCGGGTAGAAGTACACCACTAGCCATTGTCCCCGATAGTCAGAGAGGGAAATCTCTCCATCACCACTATTACTGGGGAGGGTGAAGTCTGGGGCCAATTGATTGAGTGGTGGCAAGGTTCCCCCCATGGCCCAAGCGGTTGAGGGGGAGGCCAGGAGACCAGTCATCGCCGTTAGTCCCAGCAAAACGACGGTCAACAGACGAGATATTAGGAAGGAGCGACGGGTCATCATGCCAAATCTATGCTAGTCACGAAAAAGTCTGCTCTCCAGTGTAACTGAGTTGTCCCACCCATCATCCAATCGCTTGTTATGTTTGGGTCTTCTGGATCTACGGTGGGATTTGTTGCATGGTGTACAAAATTGTAGGGCGAAAAATTTTTCGCCCCTACGGCTATTCCCTGTTCCCTGTTCCCTTCTTTTGCCTACTGCCTACTGCCTACTGCCTACTGCCTTCTTTCCCCCTATTCCCTATTCCCTATGACCTCAACACACCTGTTTCTCGCCAATGCTGATGCCACCCACCGCCTGGGGGTGCAATTGGGCCAAACTCTCCCCCCAGGGACGACTCTACTGTTGCAAGGGGAGTTAGGGGCTGGAAAAACGACGCTGGTGCAGGGGATTGGTGCGGGGTTGGGGATTGGCGATCGTATTGTCAGCCCGACATTCACCCTGATCAATGAGTATGATACGGGTCGGATTCCCCTGTACCATTTAGACCTCTATCGTCTGGAGTCCTCGGAGGTGGCGGGGTTACAGCCTCAGATCTATTGGGAAGGTTTGGAAGTCGAACCTGGGGTGATGGTGATTGAATGGGCGGAACGGTTACCGGAGTTGCCCCCATCCTATCTGAAACTGGACTTACTCTATGAGGGGGAGGGACGGCAGGTGATGGTGACGGGAACCTCGGCGTTAATGAGGCTTTGGAGTCAATTGGGTTGATAGAGATGTTCAAAATAGGCTTTGAGTTCCATGGAAACGGAGGTGAGCCGGATGGCAAAACCGTTGGGGGGGACGCTATCGTCTTTGATGACTTTGCCGTAAAACTCTTCGGGGTGTTTGCCAAATGATTCGGGTAAATCGATGATAAATCTTAGGTTCATGAGTAAGTCTGCCCCATGAGGTGAACTCAGATGAGCGCTCTGGGGAGAGAGTTTGATTAGCTCGGCGGGATAGTGGCGATCGCTCAATTGTTTGCCATGTAAGGGGGTAAAAGATACGGGAAGGGCGGGGTTCAGTTCATGGAGGGGCAGTTGGTCTCGGGATAAGGTGAGGTTATGTTTGCCGCTAATGCCGACGACGGAATAAATGGAGATGGGTTGGGTGACCCCTTTTGGACATACTTTGTCTTCAGCATCAAAATCAATGATGCTGTCAACTTCTGTGAGGGTGGATTCGGTAATTAAAATCTGACCACCGACGGTATAGGATTCGATGCGATAGGTTAAATTGACTTGGGAGCCGACGATGCCATATTTAGTGCGTTTGAGGGAGCCGATATTGCCCACAACGACTTCGCCGGTGTTGATGCCAATCCCCATTTCTAGGTTGGGCAGGTCTAATTCGGCCATGTTTTGATTCACTTGGGTCATGGCCTGTTGCATGGCGATGGCGCAGGCCACGGCTCGGTCCGCGTCATCGGGGCGTTGGGTGGGGGCGCCAAATAGCACGAGAATCCCATCCCCCATAAACTCATCGATGGTTCCCTGATAGCTGGTGATGGCATCGGCCATGGCTTCGAGATAAATGTTGAGGATGGACACGACATCTTCTGGGGGGAGTCGTTCAGAGATGCTGGTGAAGCCCCGTAAGTCGGAGGTGAGAATGGTAATTTTGCGCCGTTCTCCTCCTAAACGTAGGCCTTCGGGGGTTTCTAGGAGGGTGGCGACGACTTCATCGGTGAGGTAGCGGCTAAAGGTCTGGCGAATGTCGATGGCGGAGCGGGCTACGTAAGCTACGATACTGAGGGCGGCCAGGCTTTGAGCCATGAGTGAGGGAAGTAGGGGAATCCACCAGCCTTGTAAAAAGGCCCAATAGGCGATGCCAACCACCAGGGTTCCTGAGAGGATTTGCCCGAGTAGGCGCATGGCGCGATCGCTATAGCGCCAAATCCAGGCTAACGCGGCGCCGGAGACGGCCGCTGAGAAAATCCAGGTCCATTCGAGGGGTTTGGGAAGGGTGAGAATTTGCGATCGCCCGTCGAGGGTGGCACTCAGAATATGGCTGACGACGTTGGCGTGAACTTCAACGCCTGAGGTTGTCTGGATACCCTCGGCTTGAATACTGAAGGGGGTATCGAAAAAGTCTTTGAGGCTTTCGGCGGTGTGGCCAATTAGGATGGTGCGATCGCGAAAGATATCTGAGGAAACTTGCCGCTCTAAAATATCCTGAAGTTCAATGGTTTCAAAGGTTTTGCCATTGTTGCGGTAGTTAATAAAAATTTGGTAGCCGCGATCGTCAAAGCTGCCATAGCCGCCATCACCACTGGCGAGGGGGACAAAGACGGTATCTGCAAGTTGGACCCATTGACGGTCATCGTCGGTAATTTGAGGCAAAATTCCATAGGGTTCGAGGTGCAGTAGGGCTAGATGTAGGCCAATACTGAGGACAATCTCTTCGGATTGAGGATCGGTGAGATAGAGAAAGGCTCGTCGTAGGCGGCCATCTTTATCTCGGGGTAAATCGTTAGCCCCCACCCGCCCGAGTTCCGCTAAGACGGGAGGTGGGGCCACGCGATCGACACCACCGGTAATTTTGGCGATGCCGATCAGATTTTCGATGTCTCGGTAGATCTGGTTAAGCTGAGCATAGCCGGGTTCTAGGGGGGGAGTTTGAGTCAGTAACTCCGGTTGTTGCAGAAACTGCTGGACAATCTGCGGGTAAGGTGGCGGTACGGGCAAATCTCGATAGATATCTAAGCCCATGGCCCGAGGTTGGCCGGTGGCGATGTATTCCAGGGCCTCGGCCAGGAGTTGATCATTGATGGGATGACCGTACTGCTGCAAATCATTTTCGGAAATTCCCACCACTAACACTCGTTCGTCTGGCTCTTCCCGGGGACGTAGACGAAAAAATACATCCAAGGCCGCTAGTTCTAAGCCTTGGAGGAGTCCCGTTGCTCGTATTAGAAAAACGATTGCGGTGGCGGTCGGGGTGATCGCCCAAATGCCTCGCCACCGCCAAACCTGTCCTCGAAGTTTATCCCGCATGAGATTGTAGTTGGGGAACAACATTCGATACACCCAAGATGGCGAGTTGCTGAGTCCTCAAGAGAGTCCTGACTTTCGCTAAGATGCGACTACTCTAGATCGAGAATCCACTCTTGGCGGTGGCCGAGATCTAGATCACTCTCATGGGGGTCACTCTCATGGGGGGATGAGGGCTTGCGGATGAGAGAATAGAAGCTAATGTGGGATTCCTCTGAGACGGTTTCAGTTTCATCGTTGAGAATGTGAACGTCCGTTTCCGGTTGGATGATCCCAAATCCCGAGAGGATATATGACCAAGCATCGAGGGTACCCACCATCTCCTGAAGATAGTCAAACCAAATCCCCGCCGTTCCATACTGATAGGCTGGCTCTAAGGAGACTTCCCCAGAGGTTGAACCTTGGGCAAAGTCTGCGTCTGGCTCAACTCGCTCTATCCAGCCCTCATAAATCATGAGGCTAGTGGGATCTTGGAGATCGAGGGGGTTGCATTGAATTTCTAAGTACCAACGATACAACTCGCCAACGGCTAGGCCGGGTTCATCGGGGGGGGCTGAAAATTGCAAGATATGCTCCCCATCATTGAGCGTTGGAGGGAGACTCACGTTCACTCGATGCACTTCTTCGATGCTACCTTGGTTATTATCGCGCTCAATGATAATTTTGGCGCTTTCTAAGCCGGCTTTGGCACTGCCGATGTACCAATAAAATTGGGGATGCTCTTGATAGGTTAAGCCGAAGTGGATATTGCGGTCATCAACGGGCATGAGGGGGACAACATGAATACAATCAGACCGCCGAGTTGCCCCTCCGTCGGCTGATTCTGGAGCGCCGCGATCGGGCGGGGAGAACTGAAGTGTGCGTCCCCCGGAACTGACGGGAGTTCCGAGGTTCGGTGCTGAAAATTGTGCCTTGACAGGACTTTGATGGCCGCTGAGGAGTCCAAGCAGCAGTCCTAAACTCAATGTTAGAGATGGAACACGATTGCAAACCATGGTGACTAGGGAAACAGAAGAGGATAATGAAGTTAGCTCGCCCTTGAATACCCACTTGATGACAACGGCACAATACCCCTGCATTGAGCGAGTGTACTTAGTTAGAGTTTAGCGTGCTATTTTCCCGATCTGTGGGTTTTGGGCCATTCTCTGAACAGTCTATGCCAATTTAAGATGCTCTTTGGCTATAGACTCGGACTGAGCTGATTCGGTTCAACGTTGAGGTCGGGTTGTCAGCGATCGCCGGTTTCGCAGACACGCAAAAGCCGAATTTTTTGCTCAAAGCCTCCGCGTTCTTGGTGACGCTGCTGTTGTTGTTGCCTTAGGCGCTCAGGAGGGATGTGATAGCTGGTTAGGAGAGCGCCGATGACTTCTGTGAGATCCGCTAGTTCACTGAGGAGATGGTCGTCGTCGGCTTGGGCGGCTTCTTGGGCTTCTTCGATGAGTTTGTCTCGCAAGGCCTGTCGATAGTCCTCTGGGTTGAGATATTCGATTTGGCAGTGTTTACCGGCGTTTTTAATAATTTCGGGAATGCGATCGCGTACCAGTTTATGGGGAAATACTTGAGAGTTATCCATAGATAATAAAGTATGCTAGACTGCCAATCCCTAATCCTAACAGTGCCGTTATTAAAATTAAGACGAGGGCTTGGATATCGGTTAAGCCCATAATGGTGGCATCAAGGCGATAGAGGAGGCCCGCCGACACTAACAGCACCAAATGGGAAAATAGGGACACTTCCGTCAGGAGAATGACCGCTAAAAAGGCGGCTATCATGGCGGTGACGAAGCCCCGTAAACTGGAGTTGAACCAGCGGGTGCAAATGTTACGAATAACAGACCAAGGGGAGGCGAGGGCTTCTGCTAAGCCAAGGCTCATCAGTAGAATCAGCAGCCAGAGACGCCAGGAGGCTTGCTGATCCTGTAGCAGCCAACCGAGGTTGATGTAGACCAGCAAGAAGATGCTGAATGAGAGCCAGGAGCGAGTTTTTACGGTCGACAGAAGATGTAGGGGGCCCATCTATTTCGTCTGGGATTATGGCAGAGGAGGGGTTAGAGGTTGGTGGAAATGGCTTGAACGGGACAGGTGGCAATGCACTGTTCACAGACGATACAGCGCGATCGCGTAAAATACAGTTCAAAGCTTTCTGGATGCAGGGATAGGGCTTGGGTGGGACAAACACCGGTACAGAGGCCACAGTCGACGCAGGCGGTTTCGTCAATTTCGATTTCACCACTGGCGACGGATACGGAAATTTCTTGGGCCCGCATCCAGTCGATGGCTTCGTGGATTTCGTCGATGTCTCCTAATAGTTCTAGCACCAGTTTGCCGATTTGGTTGGGGGCGACTTGGGCGCGGATAATGTTGGAGGCGATGTTAAAGTCTTTGGCTAATCGGTAGGTGACGGGCATTTGCACCGATTGGCGGGGGAAGGTAAGGGTGACACGCTTTTTCATGAAAACCAGTCTCTGAAGGGCGATCGCCCGCATGGGGCTTTAGACTAAGGATAGTTTTGTTGTAAGGCTTTGGAAAGAACTCATGGCTGAGAAACCATTGAATACGAACCTCGACGCCTCAGAGGTGACCCTAGCGGCGCGAATCCGTAATTTGATTGTGGTTACGGTAGGGGCGGTTCTAAGCGTCTTGATTGTTTTGGCGCTCCAGACTCAGGGAACAACGGCCTCTCTGTCTAGCTTAGCGAATGGTTCGGTTCCGTTGGAGGAGGCTCTGGCAAATGATCAACCGAGTTTTGTGGAGTTTTATGCGGATTGGTGTACCAGTTGTCAGGCGATGGCGGGGGATATGGCGGCGTTACGAGAGGAGTATGGCGATCGCGTTAATTTTGTCATGCTCAATGTAGACAATAGTAAATGGCTCCCGGAAATGGGCCGCTATGAGGTGGATGGGATTCCTCATTTCGTCTTCTTGGATCAAGCTGGGGAGGCGATCGCCCAAACCATTGGTGAACAACCTCGAACCATTGTGGCGGCGAATCTTGAGGCCCTGTTAGCAGGACGGCCATTGCCTTATAACCGTCAGGCGGGTCGCACCTCTGAGGTGAGGTCGGGGGCGACTCTAGACTCCCAAGGGGATGATCCCCGTCGTCATGGGGCGCAAGTCCAGGACTAATCTCGGCTTGGGGATTTGGGTCGGAATTGCTCGCCGATGACTTGGGCGAGGGTATCTCGGGGCAAGAGACGGGGGATACTGGTAATGAGATGGTTGGCCCAGCCCCCGACGACGGCACTGCCACTATCCCGTTTCATGGCTTTAAGGGATTCGCTGACGACGGACTCTACGGAGGCCAGTCCTGGGGAGGGGTTGCCAGCCTCAGCTTCGGGAAATCCGGCAACGTCGTTAAATCCTGTTGCGGTTGGCCCGGGACAAATGGCCATGACTTTAACGCCCAAGTCTTTGTTCTCAGCCCAGAGGGCTTCGCTAAAGCTAAGGACAAAGGCTTTGCTGGCGGCGTATAGGGCAAGGTAGGGGATGGGTTGGAAGCCACCGATGGAGCCGATGTTGAGGATGGTTCCCGATTGGCGCGATCGCATGGGTTGGAGAAATTGATAGGTTAAGTCTGTCAGGGCGGTAATGTTGAGTTGGACCATTCCCAGCAGTTTGCTGCGATCGCCTTGGGCAAAGTCTCCATAGTCGCCGAATCCAGCATTATTGATTAATAAATCAATCTGGAGGTTGCGATCGCTCGTCTGCTGATGCAACTGACTGGGGGCATCGGCTTGGGTTAAATCCAAAGGAATCACTTCTACCTCAATGCCCTGACTCTGGCGCAGTTCGGCGGCGAGGTGTTCTAGAGGGGCTTGCGATCGCGCTGTGAGGACTAAGTCATAGCCTTGGGGGGCAAGTTGGCGGGCAAATTCAGCGCCAATTCCTGATGAGGCACCGGTAATTAAGGCTCTGGGCATGGGTTTGTGACGGTTAGGTGGATTGAAAAAGCGGCTTAGGAGGTTCGGGCCAGTTTACGAGCTTTCAGGGCCTGTAATTGCTCTCGCAATAGGGCCAACGCGTCGGGGCGATCCGCCTCGGCATACTCTTGACTGGCTTTAAGAAGATTCTCGACGGCTTTGTCATCTTGCCGTAGGTTGGCAAAGGCTAGTCCTCGGTTGTGATAGGCTTCTGGGTGCTTGGGGTGCGATCGCAACTCCGTTTCAAAGGCGTCGATGGCGACACCATAGTCACCCTGGCTAAAGGCGTTGCAGCCCGCCTGAAATGCTTCAGCCTCAGCAGTTTGAGATGGAACCGGATCGGGAAACAACACCGCCTGACTGCCACTTCCCACATAGGCCCAGACCATTACGCCCATTCCCGCAAGGGCGATCGCCAGCAGCAGGAAAAAACCGAAAAATTGCTGAATTTCCACGTTACCCCCTGGATTGCTTAACACATCTTAACAAAAAATCAGCCATAAAAAACGGGCTAACCTGATGTTGACAGGTTAACCCGCAAGATTGGGAACGCGCAGCGATTCTACTTTTGAACCATCAGTTTGACGTTCGCGTTTTGCAGACCCGGACGGCGGACTTCAGCCAGAGTCTTGTTGACCGCGTACTTCTGATTGATGGAGTTGATGAGTTCCGTCTGATTGTGTTTCTTGGCAACACCCCAGAGGTCAGCAATCAGGTCGAAGGAGCCATCGCCGTTGCGAGACCAGCCGAGATCGTATTCGCCATCGAGAACCGCGACGAGGTCAGCACGAACCCGTTGACCGTTGTAACCACGCACATCAGCTTCGGTTTTCACATTGATGCCGAGATCACGCAGAGAAGATTTCAAAACTTCTGCATCGGTGATTTTGGTGCGCAGGGTGCTAAAGTGAGACATGAGTCGTTTCCTCCGTATGGAACTTGGTTTAGAACAACGTGGTTGGTTTAGGTAAATGACACTTGCGTGTCGTCTGAACAGCTAACCGGTTGGGCTAGCCTCTCCCCCCCGAAGGATGAGTTCGGGGGGAAAGCTTTGTCACTACGACTCCATGCGCTGATAGTCAGCCATGGCAGCCGCAGCTGGACGCGCCCGCTGTCTTGCCCAATCTCGTAGCGCGGTGACCTGTTCGGTCATGGTTTTGGACAGCGGTAGCGTGGATTTTACGGCGGCGATAATGTCGAGCTGGGTGAACTCGCGATCCTGGGCGAAGGCCTCATACATCGCGGCAATGGTTGCTTGCTCGATTTCTGCCCCCGAAAATCCTTCGGAAACTTTGGCGAGTTGATCCAAGTCGAAGCGGCTGATATCCGTGCGTCGCTTCAACAGATGGATGCGGTAAATTTCTTGACGCTCTTCTTTGGTGGGTAGGTCCACGAAGAAGATTTCATCGAAACGCCCTTTGCGGAGAAACTCCCCAGGGAGGCGTTCAACTCGGTTCGCCGTTGCCATCACGAACACGGGAGAGGTTTTCTCCTGCATCCAGGTTAGGAAGGAGCCAAAGATACGGCTAGAGGTTCCTCCATCCGAATCCCCGGAACCGGCTCCCCCGGCAAAGGCTTTGTCCAATTCGTCAATAAAGAGAATGGCTGGGGAGATGGACTCGGCGGTTTTGAGGGCATTGCGCAGATTCGCCTCTGAACGCCCCACCATAGAGCCATCATACACTCGACCGAGGTCTAAACGCAGCAGGGGTAATCCCCAGAGGCGAGCTGTGGTCTTGGCAATCATGGATTTACCACAACCGGGAACCCCAAGAATTAACATTCCTTTGGGCTGGGGTAAGCCGTATTCCCGCGCCTTCTCGGTAAAGGCATTAGAACGCTGAAAGAGCCAGCGTTTTAGCTCTTCGAGTCCCCCGACGGAGTCAATGGTTTCATCCTCGTCAATGTATTCTAAGATGCCATTGCGGCGGATGAGTTGCTTTTTCTCCGACAGGACAATGTCAACTTCCTCTTCTGTCAACCGGTTCGCGGTGACTTGGGCTTTGCGATAGACCTTTTCCGCCTCATCTTTGGTAAGTCCCAACGCTGCCTTGAGGAGCTTCTCACGAGCTTCGGTGCTGATGCGCTTACTGCGCGAATCTGCTAACTGTCGTGAGAGAACTCGGTTGAGTTCGTTTAGATCGGGAAGTGGGAAGTCTAAAACCACCACTTCTTTTTCTAACTCGATGGGCACGCTTTGGACCGGAGACATCAGAATGATGGTCTTATCGGTACCTCGGAAATAGGCGATCGCATCCCGAATTGCTCGGGTGACATTGGGATTTTCCAAGAAGGGATGTAAGTCTTTGAAAACATAAATCCCTGGCTCTTTATGACGGACAACCCAGTCTAATGCAGCTTCTGGCGACAAGGTGTTATGAGGATTAGCTCCACCCGACTGACTGTAGTCAATCAATCCTTTGGTGGACGTCCAGGTAAAGACCCGGCGCTGCGGTTTCACAGACTGGGCAATCACCTCAATCGCCTGCTCAGACCGCTCCTCCTCAAAGGTCACGAGGTATATTAAAGGGTATTGAGCCTGGATAAGAATGTTTAGCTCTTCTTTCATAACCATCGACCGGAGTGAACGGAGCAAATAAAGATCAAGGGCGTCAAGGTGAAAATCCTGACGGTGACACGTTAGAGAGTATGTTAGCAGGTGACTAAATCTTCTTCAGACTCAGAGGATTGCTCAAGGCCGGCGTTGACCTGTTCGACCAAATCGCCTTCAACCGCTTCAGAACTTTGTCCGACAGCGACTAACTCTCCCTCTCGGATAACCGTCTGCGTTTCGCAACTGGGACAGCTATACACCTGATGGGCGTGGCCAGAAACAGCGTCTAGGCTGTCAACCACTTCAGGGTGTTCGAGAAAAAATACGAGTGCCTTTTGAGCGAGGGCTGACATGGGTTCCCCGTCAACCGCTGCTCGAATCTTGAGTTTGCGGTGCAGTTCTGACGATAGATATAAGGTTACTTTCTGTTTGTCTTGCATGTGATTTCGGGTTGTTCGACCCAGGTATGTTCAACACTCTAAAGACTTTTTCCGGGACTGTCAAGACAGATTGCTGTTTTGACGGCAATACTGTAACATTCCGTTACATAAGACGGGGAGTCAGGGGACTAGCTCTAGGGGCAGATTCCTTGCGGTGAGGGAGAATTGAGGGCGATCGCCCCTGAGAAACATTGACCGCAGTTTTGGCGTACTCTGGGTAATGTACCGCTGTTCGAAAGAGACCGTTACCCGGTTCACTCGCACCTGATCTCTATGATGTATTGCCAACTTCCATTAGCCTTTTTGACTCCTGCCGACTTTTTCCAGGCCACCCTCTGGTCCTTGGGGACGACGGCCGTCTTTGCCGTACTGGCTCTGCTGGCGTTTCTCTTGCAATGGGGGGTTCGCTACCGATTCGTAGGAATCACCGGCTTTATGGCTGTTTTAACGGTAGGCCTGTTCTCCCTGAGTCTGTTTCCCATTACCACCACTCTGGTTCCGGGGTCTGTTCCCTATAATGTCGTCTATGACAATGGGGCCGGACAGGTGGTCATTAAACTGCCCAATGACATCAACGAGAGTCAACTTGAGGCGACCCTCCGCCAAGCCGCCATTAACCAGTTTTCTCCTGGACGTTTGGGGCAAAATCTCATGATTCGTGGACGAGTGCTATTGCACCCCGAAGAAGATGTCACGGAACCCCTGTTTATTGGACAAGTGACGCGATCACAGTCTGATGGCGATGAACGTGACTTTAACATTGAGATTAACCGTCAAGCTCTAGCTCGCCTTTAACAGAACATACACTGGAGTAATCTCAACCCTGAAGAACCGGCCGGGTCGGCTTGGCTGGCCGGTCTAAAATCCCCCTGATGCCTAGAGTTGAGTCATTCCACTATCTAACAAGAGTGATAACTGAAGTCCGGTATATTTCCGATAAAAACGGTCAAACCACAGCCCTTAACAGCCGGAAATATACGGTGATGGATGGTGCTTGGTTCTTCACACTATACCTAAAAAAATACGTAAATCTTTCGGTTCATTCACTCCTGACTTAGAAGAGTCTGGAGTTCCTAGATTTCACAATAACTTTACGAAAATAACATCGAATCTTAGTTATTTACGAGACAAATCCCTAAAAAAAAGGCTAAGATTCAACTAGGGAGTAGAGAGAAGCCCGGTCGACTGTCCTCTTAGTGAGTTACCAATCGGCTGTTGAGTCTCCCTCACCTAACGGGAATCGAGCAAAATTCGTCTTAACATCTGAGGTTAACCTGTGATGAGAGCTAAACAAATTCCTTTAATCCTACTGGGGACTCTAGCATGGTGCGGTCTGTTGGTCGCTTCGGCCCAAGCGCAAAACGTTGGAGGTAGTGGCGGCGGTGGGGTAGACCAGAACACCGGCAACGACACCGGCAACGACACCGGCAACGACACCGGCAACGACACCGGCAACGACACCGGCAACGACACCGGCAACGACACCGGCAACGACACCGGCAACGACACCGGCAACGACACCATCATCGTTCCTCCCCCTTCGAGTGATGACGATTCGACACCCATCATCGTTCCTCCCCTTCCGCCTTCGAGTGACGACGGTTCGACTTCCGTTCCTGAACCTACATCGGTCTTAGCTCTGCTGGCCCTTGGGGGGATAGCCGCCAGTCTCCGGAAATCTCGTAAGCGGTAACGTTGCAGCCGGCTGTCCAACGACTGTATTCACTCCTATTCGCCTTGAGTCTTCTAGCCCTGAATCCCTGGGGCGAGACTCGGGGCGAAATTTGGACTGTGCCGAAAATTGGGGTTTTAATTGCCCTTTATGGACTTAACCTGGCTTTGCTGTGGCGAAAACCGCCTCGATTCGACTCTCAGCAATGGCTAAGTTTCATCTTTTGGGGGGCTTGGTTAGCCTTGGGGGCGATCGCCGTTTTGGAGAGTCCTGTCCCGAGACGCGCCTTCTGGGGACAGGATGAGATGGGAGATGGTTGGTTTTACTGGGCAGTTTTAGCGAACTTTACCCTCAGTAACAGCGCCCTACTAAGACAGTATCCTCATCTGTTGCGATCGCAACTCAAAGGATTACTCCTGGGGGGGGTGGTGCTGGTGCTGGCCATGATTCCCCAACTCATCGATTGGCGCATTGACTACACCCAGACCATGGGAGAACTGCTGCAACCGGGAATTTTGCGCAGCACCATTTTCCAGGATCACCAACCCATCGGCACCTATTCCCATCGGGGTCACGTGGCCTTTGTCCTCAGTTTCCTCTGTATCTTGCTGTTGCTGCTGCGGCGGTGGCGCTGGCTTTCCCGAGAAAAGACCGTCTTAGGACTGGCCCTATTTGGGGGGATGCTCTGGATGTTACGAACCCGAGTTGGCATTTTAGTGTTTGTCGTTGGGGTTCTATATCTATTAGGTCGGCGGTATAAGCGCACGATGATCGCCCTCTGTCTTCTGGCGGTTCTCCTAATGGGACTGATTACCTTCAGCCGTCCCATTGAAGGATTACCCCTGATTAAGCAAATCACCTCAGATCGGGTTTATCTCTGGCACTTGGGGCGATCGGGGATTCGACAGCGTCCCCTCTGGGGTTGGGGATTTAATGGCTTTGGCGTTGCTTACGCGCACCTGGTGGAGAAGCATTCCGACAACAGCCGACGCATTGAGGTCATCCATGATGTCTACTACGAAGCCATCACCCCAGAGGGAAATACTGAATTTGAAATGCTGATTTCCAACAAAGCTCATAATCTGATTCTCGATACCTGGGTCTCTACAGGGGTCTTTGGCTTAATCAGCTACTTAGGTCTGTTGGGGTTTTATGCCTATAGTGCTTATCAGTCCCGGCTTGCTCGCCTAGAAGTTATCGTTATTATCTATGTGACCTTCACCTTCACTTGGTTTGAGGCAGCGCAATTTAGTCATCTCGTCTGGTGGGGACTCAGTTTAGCCTGGTATCGTCCGCAAACCGGTGTTGACTCCTCACCGCCGTTACTTCCCCCACAGCTCCATGAAAAACAGGAGACCCTCCCAGTGGGAGAATCTCCTGAAGATGAGATCCCCGATGAGACCGGGGACTCCTTATCAAGTTCTTAGTCAACTGAGGGAATGGACCCTTAGCGGACGACGGCGCGGCTGGCTTCCATGTCAATGGGTTTCATGAAATAGAGTTTCACGAACTGGACACCATTGTTCGCCAATAGGGGCAGTTTCTTGAAGAACTTCACCACACCCAGCGCGTTGGAATCGTCAATTTCCCGCAGCTTCTCGTTGTTGGCCACACAGCGATCGAGGCGACCATAGAACTGAGGATTGTTGACATCTAGTTTAATGGGGAAGACGCGAGCAGCGGTTTCGTTGGTCTTCTCAATCACTTCGATGTCATACTCCCGCGCATCAAGGCCAATGGTTTTGTAGAACCCAGACCGTTGTATGTCATTGAGGTACATGGTGGCGAAGACGGACAGGAGGAAGAAGCGACTCCAGAGGCGAGCTTTCCAGTCGTTGAGATATTGGGGTTGGGCCCGCATGATGGCATCAAAGAAGTCACCATGGCGGTTCTCATCCTGACACCAGTTCTCGAAGAAGCGGAAAATCGGATAAATCCGGTCTTCAGGATGCTGTTCTAAATGGCGATAGATGGTGATGTAGCGCCAGTAGCCAATTTTCTCAGAGAGATAGGTGGCGTAGAAGATGAACTTAGGCTTGAAGAAGGTGTATTTCTTGCTCTTGGTGAGGAAACCCAAGTCTAACTGTAGGTTGAAGTCAGACATGGCCTTGTTGAGGAAGCCGGCATGACGTGCTTCATCACGGGACATGAGATTAAAGCACTCGGCTAACACGGGGCTGCGGTCCTTGAGACGCCGTCCGAGTTCCTTATAGAGTAGGAAGCCCGAAAATTCGGCAGTGCAGGAGCGTTCGAGGAACTCAACGAACAGCCGGCGTTCCTCTCCCGTGATTTTGTCCCAAGACTGGTTAAATTCCTCGTCCCGAACAAAATGATGGCGGTTATAGTCAATTCGGAACTCTTCTAGGATGGCTTGGAGTTCATCCTCATTGACAGAGATGTCCATTTGGGCCATCTCTTCAAAGTCGGTGGTGTAGAAGCGAGGAGTGAGAATCGTATCTTTGGTGGGGGCTTTGACCCCAGGACGGATCTCATCGGCGACGGGTCGTTGAACGGAATCTACCATAAGATTTTTTTACTCGTTTCCTATCACTGCGATCAGGGGCTGGCTTGGATTCAGTCCCTCGCTCAAGTGGGTTACTTGGGCTAAGGGGTCGTGCATACGAATCGGCTGCCGAAATGAGGCTAAAGTTAGTATTGGTTTTCAGTGTACCAATCTATGAGAGTGAGGTTACCGGAATTTCGTTAAAAGTTATAACAATCTGCAACATTACGTTACAAAATGCCGCACAAAACACAGCGGTGTGAAATTTGTCACAATAGGGGTTAAGGGCAATCCGCCCCCATTGCTAACCTATATAGCAATCTATAGCAATCGAAGATTGCCAGATTGACTCTGAGTTGGGAGAGAAGTCCGCACCTGCTGCCTATTGCCTGTTGCCTGCTGCCTGCTGCCTGTTCCCTTCTCCTCCCCCGTTTTTTGTCCGATTCAGACAAAATTTTGGCTATACCTGACTGTCTCTCGGCTCATCACTGCTCTCTGACGTTTTCTGTGCCAGCAATGACGTTTTGCCTCAATCCGGATTGTCCTCAGCCTCAAAACAGCACAAACGCCTCACTCTGTGCCACTTGTGGTTCTCCCCTACTGGTGGGCGATCGCTATCGTCCCCTGCGAGCGATTGGAGCTGGGGGGTTTGGTCGTACCTTTTTGGGGGTGGATGAATATAAACCCTCGAAGCCTCCCTGTGTAATTAAACAATTTAACCCTCGTGAGCAAGGAACCCAAAACCGCGATCGCGCCGCCGAACTGTTCCAGCAGGAAGCCAACCGCCTCGATGAGTTGGGGAGCCATCCCCAAATTCCTAACCTACTGGCCCATTTCCAATGGAACCAGCACCAATACCTAATTCAGGAGTTTATCAATGGCTCTGATCTAGAGGAAGAACTCAATAGCAGCGGCTGTTTGAGTGATGACGAAATTCGGCAACTTCTACAAGATTTGCTGCCTGTTCTCCAGTTTGTCCATGATCATAAGGTGATTCACCGGGATATTAAGCCCGCAAACCTGATTCGCAGCCAAAATGGACAGTTATACCTGGTGGACTTCGGGGCTTCTAAGCTGGCGACAGCGGCTAATTTAGCTCTGACGGGAACTCGGATTGGTTCGGCGGGCTATGCGGCCCCGGAACAGGCGATGGGGAAAGGGACGTTTGCCAGTGATATTTATAGTCTGGGAGTCACTTGTATTCATCTGCTAACAGGAATTGCCCCCTTTGACCTGTATGACAGTAATGATGGCAAGTTGCGTTGGCAAGATTACCTCGATCAGGGACGACGCATTGATCCCCATTTGATGAAGGTCTTAGACAAGATGGTGGAAACCGCTACTGGGCGACGTTACCGCTCCCCGGCGGCGATCCTCTCGGACCTCAATAATCCTCGTCCCAGCTATCGGCCTCAGGGAAGTGTCAGGTCTTCGGCTTCGGTGACCACAGACTCTCCCCAGCCGAGTCGTCCGGTGTTTCAGGGGGGAAACTCCGATAACAGTCTCTCGAAACCGGACTCCACCCCCGAATATGAAGCCCGAGTTCGCACCAGCTATTTTTTATGGCTCATTGCCTTTTTACTGGGTTCTGGCTTTCGCCCCCTTAAAGGGTTACACCGCTTCTACAATGGCAAAATCTTTACGGGGTTTTTGTGGATGATTCCGGTGATTGGGGATATCGGGGGTTTTGTGGACTTGTTCCTGATTCCTGAGATGGCCCAAGAACGAGAGGAGGAAATTCGCGCCAAGTTGGGGGTGTCTAGTTCTGGGGTTCCTATGATGCCCTATACCTCGGTGACTCAGGTGTTGACCCCAGCGAGCCAAGATGAGCAAGTGATGAAACTGCTTCAGGTGGCCGAACGCAAGGGGGGTCAGTTGACGGTGACGCAAGCGGTGATGGCGACGGGGTTATCGTTTGATAAGGCGGAACGGTTATTGATGGAGTTGGCGAAGACGGGATATGTGGATGTGGATAATGATGTCTCGACGGGGGCGGTGGTGTATCGGTTTCGGGAGTTGTGAGTGCCTGGGGTGGCTATTGGCCAAGTAAAGGGGCGATCGCAGCGGCCCAACCCCGGGCCCCGGCGTGAGGGGCGATTTGGGCGTTGAGATGTTGTAAACCGGGATGGATGAGTCCTTTGTTGTTGGGGATGATAATGGGGGACTCAACGGCTTCTAGCATATCGAGGTCGTTGGGACTGTTGCCCAGACCGACGATTTGGCGCGGGCCGGACTGTTGAAACCGCTCTAGGAGCCAGCGGACGGCGGTTCCTTTGCTGGCTTGGGGGCCAATGAGATGGGAGAAGCGATCGCCCACAACCACCCGAAATCCGAGTTCGGTGACGGCCTGTTCAATCTCTTGGCTCGATCGCTCTCGGGGGGTGATAAAGGGTTCACTAAATTCGCGAGTTTGGGCTTGTTGGGCGGCTTGAGGGGACAGGCCCGTCAAGGTGGTCAGGTCAGGAACGGTCAAATCGCCAAAGCCTTGTAGGTTTACCCCAAGCCGTTGACTGAGTTGTTGGAGTGCTGAACGAGCGTCGTGATAGAGACAGCCAAATTGCTTGAGGCGATAGCCTTGCCAGGATTCGGTTTCGCTCAGGTCAAACCGCTGGTCTTGGGGGTGGATGAACAGGCCACTGCCGTTCTCGACGATGAAGGGTTCTTGTAACTGGAGGTTGTCGAGCAAGGGTTCGACTTCGACCCGCGTTTTACTGGTGACGGGAATGATGGGAATGTTGCGTTGTTTGAGCAGGGTGAGGGTGGGGATGGCCTCGTCGAAGCGGTAATCATGGCTATTGAGAAGGGTTCCATCGAGGTCGGTAAATACAACTAGGGTCATGTCATCACGTAAAAGCTTCTGGGATGGTTGGAAGCCCCGTCTCTTCAGAGCGGGGAGGAAAACCGACTCAAGCGGCTTTAGCCGCCCGCAACCTTCAGAGTGCATAGGCATAACCGTCCCTCTTATGAATTGATTTACAGTATTTGTGGCTGATCCCAGCCACTTTACCAATCTTGGTTGCTATGTCGAAGCTGCCAGAGGCACGGCAAAGAACTCGTCCTAAGTAGGAGCCAATCTTCTTGCCTGCCGTGACCTTTGCAACAATGATGTCACCAGTCTGGAAGCCTTTGTGTATCTGTACTCGTGACCGATGGCGAGAGGGAAACCCATATTTATTAGTGCCGCACATCTTACCTGTCCCATGCCCAGTTGCTTTAATCAACAAAGGCTGAGTCGTGAGAATTTCTAGCTGATCTACCATTCCCACACAGGCAGCATCTAGCCAATGAGTTTTAGGCAGATTGAGCCGAGTTCGGTTGTATTGGGTTTGCCCCCCTGAGCCAGTGCTAACAGGTAGACCTGTTTCTTTTAGTGCATTGAATAACGCCCATCGGGTAGAGTTGACCGCAGCAGCGTCCTTAAGTGGTGCTTTTGCCTGTGCCAAAATGGGCTTCAGTAGGTTAGGCTTGCCTGATAAAAACTCTTGGACAGGCAGATTACTCTTTGCTTTGTTGCACGGTTCGCAAGCTAGCGTCAGGTTAGACACCCGATCAGAACCGCCTTTCGAGCGAGGTTGAATATGCTCTATCTGCAACGGTGTGTTTTCAGCCTTGCAGTAAGCGCACTTGCGTCCCCACTTCTCTAGCAGGTATTCCCTGACCTCATAGCCTGCCAAAGTACCCTGCTGGTATTCAGTGCCACTAATCTCAGGATTCTGAATTACCTGAGTATCAAACCGGACTAACTCTTGTGAGATACCCGCAATGGGAGCATAACGGCATAGCCGATTAACCCATGTTAGGGTAGTTTTGACCCGATGCATTAGAGAAGGCGCTAACCATCCTTCAGCACGGGTGCGGTTGAGAAACCGAGGCGCACGATAGCGGGTTTTGCGATTGCGCCTCCCTCTGCGCAGTTGGCTACGACTTAGCAAGGCATTTTTGATGGCTTGCCCTCGGTGGGTAAGCTCTGCCGCCCAAACGACCTTTGAACCATTTAGAATGGCTAGCCCAGTGGTCTTTGAGCCTGGATCAATCTTTAACTGTAGAGGTTTGATTTCAGATTCTGCCTCCTGTTTCAAGATGATGGTGAAAGGATATCGGCGGAACACTGCAGCCTTTCCCTGACTTAGCAAACACCGAGCCTCTCCCGGATGTACCGGATTGAGCATTTGCTTATTAGTGTCTAGAACAAACACAAAGTTGGACATTGTAATCTCCGTAGAACGGGTAATGGTTTCCTCGCCAATGTTTTCAAGGCTTGTTGAAGCTCACGGCACTGTCTACATCCCAGCTTCAACTGTTTAACCGTTAACGACAGAGCTACAAACCCGAAAGCATTTGTAGGTGTCATGACCTCAAAAACGTAGCCAGTTAAGGCGATAGCTGGTCAGCTAACCAAAGCTAGAGGCATGAAGCCCCGTCACTTCAGTGCGGGGTGCTGACGGACTTCAACAGGAGTAGTTTCCTTGATTTTACGTCTTTCTGGGGCAGGGCCAAGCGTTGTCCCGGCCGATTGCTCTCGATCAGCTTTGCCAAACTCGAAGCGACAATGCCAGAATAGAAAGACCCTTAAAATTGTTTTTGCTCTAAGCCGCCCCAGTCACTACTCGTCTGCCGTCACCGCGGCCCCAAAGATTATGAACCTTTCCGGAAGACAACTTACCGTCTATGTGCTTCTGTTAAGTCTGGGAGGGGTGATCGGTGGCGTGGTCAGTCGTCAGGGTTGGGACTTGACCTCCAACCCCTCTAACCCTGAGTCTAACTTGACCTTAGACCCCGTGGTGTTGCAGCCAACTCAATGGCAACTCAACCCCTCCCCAGAAGAGATTGATAATCAGTTAAACAGCAGCCCCAACTTTATCGCTCAGGCCGCTGAACGGGTGGGGCCGGCGGTGGTGCGTATTGATGCCACCCGTCGCATTAGCTCCCGCAGTCCCAACTCTCTGCCAGATCATCTATTTCGCCGCTTTTTTGGGGAGGAGTCCCCACGACGGACGGAGCGCACTGAACGAGGTACGGGGTCCGGCTTTATTCTGGCGGCTGATGGGCAAATCCTCACCAATGCTCATGTCGTGGAAGGGGCCGATGTGGTGGAGGTGACCCTGCGAGATGGGCGTAAGTTTGACGGTCAGGTGATGGGCCGGGATGCGTTGACTGATGTGGCGGTGGTGAAGATTGAGGCGGCGGGGTTGCCCACCGCTACGTTAGGCTCCTCGGATAATTTGGTAGCCGGACAATGGGCGATCGCCATCGGCAACCCCCTCGGCTTAGATAATACGGTGACCGTGGGGATTATTAGTGCCACTGGGCGATCGAGTGCCCAGGTGGGGATTAGTGACAAGCGGGTGCGTTTTGTGCAAACCGATGCGGCCATTAATCCGGGCAATTCTGGAGGGCCCTTACTCAATGACCGAGGTGAAGTCATTGGGGTCAATACCGCCATTCGGGCCAACGCTCAGGGCTTAGGCTTTGCCATCCCCATTGAAACTGCCCAACGCATCGCCGAGCAACTGTTTGCCACCGGGAAAGCCCAACATCCTTTTCTGGGGGTGGAAATGCTGGACTTAACTGCTGAAATTCTGGCGGAAATCGAACGCAATCCCCAGATTAACCTGAATCTAACCCAAGACCATGGGGTTCTGGTTCGGGGAGTCCGCTCCAACTCTCCTGCGGCTCGTTCAGGAATCCGCGTCGGTGATATTATTACCCGCATCGATGGGCAGATTGTAGATACCGCGTTGGATGTCCAGGCGGCGGTGGAGCGATCGCAGGTAGGTCAGCGGCTCCCCATCGAAGTGCTGCGGGACGGCGAGTTGCTGACCATTCCCGTCCGTCCCGAGGCCATGTCCGAACACGATAGTTTTGGCTAGTCAGGTGACAATGGGTCAGTCGCAATGGGGACTATCCCCTTCGGGACTGTCGACTTGGGAGGCTTGGCGGTCAAGTTCCATCCGTTGTTCCATTTGGCGGAGGAAGTAACCCGTCATCATGGCTGAAGCCAGCATTCCGGCCATATTCTCGCGGTCCGTGGAGATTTGGACGTTAAACTCTTCGGACGGAAGCACGCCAACGAGTCCTTGGACATTGCGAGAGATGATGTCTTTGATTTCTGGACTTGCCGACTTGGCGACCCGTGCCAAAATATCTGGGGATTGGTGTTGCAGATAGGCGAGAAGTTGATTATTAACCTCCTCGCTTTCTTTCATCTGAGCAAAAATTTCTGGGTCGAAAACCATGAGCGTCTCAGTTACGTCGGTGGGTCAACAGTGGATGAACCTTAGAGCAAACTTGGATCCAACCATGTGGCTACGTCTTCCAGTGTAGGCCATCCCTCTACCCCTTGGCGATAATATCAAGGGATTGCACCGTTCCTTGCAGTTGAAAATATTGGTGAAACTTATCCGTTAGGCGCAGTTCATAGGAGCGGCCGTCAGGGGACTTGCGGCGACGGACTAATCCCAGTTCCATGAGATCTTTGACTTGTTGATAGGCGCCTGAACCCCGCAGTTCTACTAGATCCGACTGAAGTAGCGGTTGCTTGATGGCGATCGCCGCTAGGGTGCGTTGGGCCCCCAGTCCCAGTTCCGCTGGCACCAACTCTAACATCACATCTTGGAAACTTTCCCGCAGTTGCAAGCTATATTGGCCCTTGAGTTCCACAATTTCCAGGGCGCTATCCCGTCGGGCATAATCATCCATCAACTCTAACAGGGCTTCTTGGACTTGGGGGCGATCGCAGCCAGCACAGTCGGCCAACTGGCTCAAGGTCAGGGCTTGTCCCTTAAGATACAAAATGGCTTCTAATACGGTAGCTAAGCGCCGCTGGGGCTGTTTTTTCGGTGACGTCATAGGGTTCGCTAAGGGCCAGAGTCTTACAAAACTGCCGTGATTGTCGATTATAGTCCGTCTGCCGCCCATCGACGACATCTCAGGTGGTGACTCAGCCGCCGAGGTGAGGGGTTTAGCCTCCTGTTGCATCTTGAGTATTACGATTGTTCTTCGCCCGGTAAAACCTCAAAACTCTCGCGCCCGTGAATGCGATAGAAGAAAAAGTCTGAATCTAGGGTTAGAATTTGGCGGTAGCTGGTTTGTTCTGCCAGGAGAACAAGGCTGGCATCGGCAAAGTCCATGGGGCGATCGCGATACTGTTCCATCAGTTCCAGAAGTCTTGGTATGAGATCGGGGGCGATCGCATAGGTGACGAACAAACCTTCGAGGAGTAAGTCGCCCACCCTTTTTTGCATCGCCCAACCCCCGCGACGGGACGTGAGGTACATGGCTTCAGCCAAGCAAGGCCAAGTCGTAATCAGGGGTTGTGCGTAACGTGAAATTGATCGTTTGTAGAGACTGTGTTGAGGTTGGGTGGGATCGACGAGACAGAACAGTATGCCGGTGTCACCGATAATCATAGTTCTAAGCCTTGTTGGCGATATTTTTCAACAATCATCTCTTCAATTTCAGATTTGCTCGGCTTTACGGTGGCACGATCGATGGTCGGTTCTATATTTTCTAAGTCTTGGAACCATTTTGCCCAGGCAACACCATAGTCGCGATCGGAATCGGGCTGTTCAGGTGTCGTTTGCTGTCCCTTGATCGCCGCCTCTCCATCAATTTCTTCATGGCGATCGCGGTGTTCGTGTTCTTCGAGGAGCACTAAGGCAGCACGCACAACGTCAACAGCAGACGAATACTGTCCGTTTTCTAATTGATTTTGGATAATCTGTTCGAGTTCGCGGGGAAGGATGATGTTCATGGCTTTTTTATCCGGTGGTTTGGAAGGGGCGATCGCCGCCAACTAGTTCAATTATAGGAGGGGGATAGAGTTCGCTATAGGCCAGAGTTTTTCGGCAACAACAATCAGGACGTACCGGAGAGTACGCCCTGATGGAGAGGGTTAAGCGACTAACCAGTTAGCGGTTCGTCCGAGTAAGTAATACCGCTTGACTGTCGCTGAGGGCGAAGGTTCGTAAATCGCTAATCTCTAACCCCGGCGAAGTGAGGGCAATGTCCCACTCCTCTAAATCCAGTTGTAGCCAATCGGCTAGAGTGACCGTGAGGGGGTCGCCGCCCATGTGAGTGGCGATCGCCACCTGTTCCGTCTCATCAGGACTGGTGCGTAGTCCGTAATAAAGGGTTGCCGTCTCTTCATCAATATGATTAAAGCGATCGCGAGCGCCGAAATTTTCCCGCAACCAGGGCCGCGCCAACCGGAACTCCCGTAATTGCCGATTGTAGGCCGTCTGTTGCGGCTCTAAAAACTGCTCATGGTTCCAAACATTGCAAATCTCATGGGCATCTTCCATAAAGGCCGTCGCAAACTCCTTCAGTTTACCCACATCCAACTCTTGCAGAATCGGCGACTTCTCCGACACATTGAGTTTTTGTAACTCAGCGGCTGAGGTGATCGTTTTAGCTTCCTCCTGCATCGCCGTTGAATCAGACTCAGCCCCTAAATGGCGTTGACAAATATGGGCCACCTCATCCAAGTCATAATCCGTCTCTTCAATCGCGTGTTGTAAGCCTCGCATAAACTGCCGCAACTCACCCACCTTCTTAAATCCCATGCCTTTAAGACGGGGAAAAATGCCCGAGAGGTCATACACCTCAGGTTCAACTTGCCAATCGAGAAATCCTGCTTCTTCGGCAACAACTTTCACCCCATAGCGATCGTCAGTGTTGCGTAAAAAGCCCCAAGGCGCGCGCATGGTGCAGTTAATAAAGTCCATGGGCAGCCCAGGACTAAAGCCATACACCAACATAGTAATCGCCGGATTGTCATAGGCATTATTGATTACCTCCGGCAAGGTTTTACCCAAATTCCAGTTAATGGGCAGATCGGGTTCAACTTGTGTTCCCCGCCGTAGAGTGTCGTGGTTTCCGCAGCCGGTAATCCAATTTGCTCCCACCTGCATCACTTCACAGACACGCTTCCATTTACGGCTCCAGAACTTCTTCAAGCCGGGAGTATTGTGGGCAAAAACTAACGGACCCCATTGGAAACTTTCTGGCAAAAATTCAATAATGTCTCGATAGGTGGAAATCTCTTCCCAGCCCTCCGCCGGCCAGGGTCGTCCATCTTCAAAAATCGTAAAGGGATAGCGACAACTGCCAGCAATCTCTTGAGGAACCTGGGCCATTTCTTGCAGGTAAACATCATCATATTCCACCCGCCCGGACATCGGATTGAAGTATTTGAAATCCTGAGCGCCATCAACACGAATCCCATCCACGCCGGTGTCTGACTTACGACGCTGCATCTCCAGGAGAATCGCCCGCACCCCTGGATTTTGGTGGTTCACATCCTGGCCATACATATTGGGGCCTTTCAAGAAGCGACCATTGAGGAGATTTATGGCTTGGTTGTCGGCATGGCCATAGACAATATCATAGACCACTTGAATCGGTCCAGTTGAGAAGTTATGCAGGGTTTCAATAAACTCCACCACTTCATCAGGACGCTGGGTTTCTAAAACCGAAGGGTTGGTAGCCGCCATGCCAAAAATGACAATGTCATAGCCCCAGTTTTCAGTATCGGGTTTCTTGAGTTGCACCCGGATTTCATCAGATTCATGTTCAATTGACTCACTATCCGGGTCCATCCGTAGACGATCTTCGTCACTACAGGAGAAAAATCCCTGACCATGTTCTCGATGACCGAGATATTCAACAGTGGGTTCAATCGGGAGGAGTTGCACCGCCTCATAGCCCACATAGTTTTCCTCTGCCGGGGTGAGGGGTTCTCCGTTGGCGAGTTTATCGGAAATCCGCGCGAACAGTTGGGTTAACCCCGAGAGATAGCCATTGGGTGAGGCCGTGTTGACATGAAGCTGCAAAATGTTGGTGGGTGGCTCAACTTTGACGGGGCTACCATCCTCTGTACGGAATTGTTGGAAATAGGCGGCATCGCGGCGATCGCGCTGGAGTTTGTCGCGATCGTAGAGTTCCGCTGGCGCATAGACCCCATAGGGCAGAGAATCGGCGAGAAAGTCGCCGATGGTGCTGACATCGTTGTCATAATCGAGATATCGCAGCCAATAGAAGGAACCGAAGTGGTCAGCATCCCCGGCTTTCATCCCCGACAACACCCCCCACATATATTCCCCATCCCGCTGCAAGTTCACATACTCGCGACGGAACTTAACCGTTTGTAAATTTTCACTCGGATGGATGTCTTCGAGGGGAGTGAAGATTTCCAAATAGATATTTTTAGGCTGAATCTCCCCAGGACTGAGTTCAGGAACCCAGAAGCCAATTTCCGTTAAGCCATCGGGACGATAGTAGGCCCCTAAACGGCGGGCAATTTGTTGCGATTTGTGAAAAATCGTTTCATCAGAGGCTTGAACCCCCTGCACCCAATCCAGAAGTTTCTGGGTTTCATCGGCAACGAGGGTAATTTCGGCGGCGCGACGAGTGGTTGTAACCATAAGTGCTTATTGTGAGGTAATTGTTCAAGGATTGCTTTCAAGGATTGCTTTCAAGGATTGTCTAGTTAAAGACAATTTGCTGTCGGTGCTGGACATCATCACGGCGATGATGTCCGCGCAACTTCGATTAGGCGTCAGGCTTATATTTAAAGACCATGACACTCAACGGGGGTAAACATAGAGGCAGGGCCTGGGTCCATTTCGGGTTCGACCACTCCACGGTGGCTTTCCCCCCAGCATTGCCCATGTTGCTGCCGCCGTAGCATTCAGCGTCACTGTTGAAAATCTCTTCATAGAAGCCGGCCTGGGGAACCCCAATCCAATAGTCATGATGGGGAACCGGGGTGAAGTTACAGACCGTCACCACAAACTCGTCGCTGTATTGGTCTTTGCGGATAAAGGAGACAATGCTGTTGTCGGCATCGTTGCAATCAATCCATTCAAAGCCTTCATGGGAGAAGTCCTGAGTATAGAGGGCCGGTTGGCTGCGATAGATCTGGTTGAGGTCTTTGAAGAACTGCTTGAGTTTTTGGTGAGACTCCTGATTGAGCAGATCCCATTGCAAGTCTCCCCAAGCGTTCCATTCTTTGTGTTGGCCAAACTCCATGCCCATAAACATGGTTTTCTTGCCGGGATGGGTAAACATATAGCTGAACAAACAGCGCAAATTGGCGAATTTCTGCCAATCATCCCCAGGCATCCGGTCCCAGAGGCTGCCTTTGCCGTGAACCACCTCATCGTGGGATAACGCCAACATAAAGTTCTCGCTGAAGGCGTACATCAAACTAAAGGTGACGTGGTTGTGGTGATAGCGGCGATGGATGGGATCTTCGCTGAAGTAGTCCAGCATATCGTGCATCCAGCCCATGTTCCATTTGAAGTTGAAGCCCAAGCCACCGAGATAGGTGGGCCGGGAAACCAGGGGCCAGGCGGTGGATTCTTCGGCAATGGAGAGGATACCGGGATAGTAGCCGAAGATGAGATAGTTCAGTTGCCGTAGAAAGTCGGCGGCTTCGAGGTTTTCATGGCCGCCGTAGCGGTTGGGAACCCACTCGCCATCTTTGCGGTTGTAGTCGAGGTACAGCATCGAGGCCACAGCATCGACGCGAATGCCATCGATGTGGTATTTGTCAAACCAAAACAGGGCGTTGGAGACGAGGAAGTTACGGACTTCGTTGCGGCTGTAGTTGAAGACGTAGGTTCCCCATTCTTTATGTTCGCCTTTGCGGGGGTCTTCATGTTCGTAGAGGTGGGTTCCGTCGAAGTAGGCCAGGCCATGACTATCTTTGGGAAAGTGACCGGGAACCCAATCGACGATGATGCCGATGTCGTTGGCGTGACATTGGTCGACAAAGTACATGAAGTCCTCGGGACTGCCGAAGCGGGCGGTGGGGGCAAAGTAGCCGGCCACTTGATACCCCCAGGAGCCATCGTAGGGATGTTCGGCGACGGGGAGGAGTTCGATGTGGGTGTAGCCGAGATCTTTGACGTAGGGGATGAGTTTCTCAGCCAGTTCTCGGTAGGTGAGGAAGCGTCCTTCAGGCTTTTGCGAGACACGGACGACTTCCCCTTTGTCGGGGGGATGTTCTGCCCCGGTATGCAGCCAGGACCCGGCATGAAGTTCATAGACGGAGATAGGCTGGTCGTGGGGGTCGCTTTGACGGCGTTTTTGTATCCAGCCATCATCGTTCCAGTTGTACTGGTCTAAGTCTACGACTTTGGAGGCGGTGTCGGGCCGCACTTGTTGGGCGAAGCCGTAGGGGTCAGATTTGAGGTAGATGTGCCCTTGGGGGTTTTTAATCTCGTATTTATAGAGGGTTCCCGAGGGGAGTTGGGGAATGAACAGTTCCCAAATGCCGCTTTCGGTGCGCTCCATTTGGTCTTTGCGACCGTCCCATTCGTTGAAGTCGCCAACGATGGAGACGTTGCGGGCGTTGGGGGCCCAGACGGCAAAGTAGACCCCGGCAATGCCGTTGATTTCGGTGGGATGAGCGCCGAGTTTTTCGTAGATGCGATGGTGGTTGCCTTCGGCGAAGAGGTAGCGGTCAAATTCGGTGAGTTTAGGGGAACGGAAGGCGTAGGGGTCGTAGAAGACTCGTTCGCGATCGCCCTCTTTGACTTTAAGTTGATAGTTTTTTAGCTCGGCGGCCTGAATTTCGCATTCAAAGAAGTTGGGGTGATGCACGCTGTGCATGGGGTAACTATCCCGTTCTTCGGGGCGGATAACCCAGGCGGCATCGGCTTTGGGCAGGTACGCTCGCACGACCCAGGCGCTTTTGCCGTTGTTGTCGGAGAGTTTGTGAGAGCCTAAAATTTCAAAGGGATTTTGATGTTGGTTACTGGCAATTTTGTCGATTTGTTCGGCTGTAATTGTTGTCATAATGGTTGAGATATGTTTGAGGGTAAGTGAACAGGTTAGGCGAATTAAATCCCCTGATTTGCAATCAAGAGATTCCCCCTAAAGTTTGCTATCGGGATGGGTTGAGAAAATGTGTCAGTCTGGGATTAGGGGTCTTTCGTTTTAGACCTTCCTAGTGAGCCGAGACTCGCTGATCGAATCCTCGTCAGGTGAAATTTCTCCGCTGCTAGTAGCGCTGTTGTTGTCCTGTGTTTCAGACAAATAGAGTTTTGTCAAGGCAAAATCCCGCCCCGACCTCAAGCTTTAATTTAAACTTTAGATTTGTCTAGGATTGAGGATTCACAGGCCAGTCTATCGTTAAGTTGCCCTACTCGGGGCAGGATTACCTCTATCAAGAGATAGAGTCGTGTTAAGATTTGCGTTCGACGCGATCGTAAACTTCTTCCACTTTCTCGATGGTTTCGTCGGGATCTTGTTCGGCGGCCCGTTGCACGTAGTTAATTTTCACTTCTTGGACGACGTTGGAGATCAGGCTTTGCAATTCATCGAGGGTGGCTTGATCTTGGAGTTCCTGACGTAAGGCGGCTTGGAACTGTTCGGTGAGGTCTTCAAAGCGTTCTCGTCCAAGTTCGTCGGCGTAGGCGTTGGCGAGGGTTTCACAGGTGGCGTTGGCGAGGTAGTTGGCCAGTTGATCGCTGACACCAGTGGGGAGATGGCCTAAGGCGGGGACTCGTTCGACGAGTTCGACGAAGGCGGATTCTCGTAAGGCTTCGGAGAGGGAATGGTTGAGGAGGGATTTGAGTTCGGGTTGGACTTGGGGGAGGACTTTATAGATGGTGAGTTCGAGGAGGCGATCGCTGATGCGTTCGAGGCTATTGATGTCACCGACGGCGACATAGTCTGAGGGGTTGAGTAAGCCGCGAGCGAGATCGCCGTTTTCAATGGATTCTTGAAATTGGTTGAGGGTGCGGATGGTGACAAATTCGGAGATGTGATCGGACAGGTAAATGGCCGGTTCGTGAATCATCTGGGAGAGGAGATATTCGATGTTGGCGACTTTTCCCTGATGCAGCCGCACGGTGACGGGGAGAATCCGCAGCCAACGCCAGACGGGGATAAACAGAAACCAGTCATACCAACGCCGCAACATGGCATCAAACCAGGTTAACCCCACGCGACGACGGGAGGCGATGAAGGTTAGGATCAGAAATTCTAGGGCGAAAAAGCCGATAAACCAGATGTCAATACGCCAATACGCGTCGTAGGGTTGGCCGTTGTCGTCGATTTGTCGGTAGTAGTTGGTGGCCAGCAGGGGAATGATTTTGGTTTGAAAGAAGTTGAGTTCGCTGGTGATGTCGTGCGATCGCAAATACTCGGGACTCCAAAACTGACGAAAGGCTGCTGTCACGGAATCTTGCTCTAGGCGATCGGTGATGCGACGCTGTAATTTGGCGAAGGTGCTAAATTTACCGGAGGCGATGAAGGGATTTTCGTCGATGAGGGCCTCGCTTTGCTGTCCGAGGCGTTGTAGAGACTGTTGCACCTCAGGGGAGTTGAGTCCGGTATCGGGGACTTGTTGGAGGAGATGCTCAAAATTACGCTGGTATTGCTCGGTTTGAGGGTGGGGTTCAATGCCTTTAATGGGATCGTACAGGTGAACCACTTGAGGGGTATAGCGTAGGTAGATATCTCGCAGAGGCACATAACTGGCGTTGAAGAGTGCCAGAATCAGATTAAGTAGAGCCAGAATGGCGGTACATTTGATCCAAATCGACATCCACCGTTTATCGGGGAGAAGTGGGGTGTTCATGGAAGGTCAGGGAACAATGGACAATGGATAATTAACATCTATTAAGCCCAAAAACTTGGCTGTCTTGGGTTCTATTGATTTTGGATGTCCCAGTTGACTTGACTTAAAAGCTGAGTTGGGACAAGGATACATATGAAGAAGCAGAGATGCGATTGACCACATCTCCACTTGGATGATAATTGCTCGGCTACCCAGGGCGTTGGCCTGGAGGAACCCGCTTAAATGATGCCGGGACCTTTACCGCGATCATCATGATCGGCTTCTAATTTTCCAGCTTCATTGGTGTCGTTGACGGTTTCTAACTCCTTGGCCCGTTGAGCTTTGAGGGCTTCTTCCTTCTCTCGAAGGTCGCCGGGTTCTTCGTAGTACATTTCTGGTTCGATGGCATAGTTGTTAGCTAAGCCTTCGCGATCTACGGTGTAGCCTTGGGTTGTGTCGATGTGACCTTGGGCGGGGTCTTTGGCTGGTTCTGGGGTTTTCTTGAAGTTCTCCCCCTCTTGTTTCATGCGATCGCTCACTTCAGGCGGGGTAATCTTGCGATCGTAGTTAGGCGCCTGTTTGTCAATATTTTGGTCGGTAGTCATATAAAAAACTCCTTTGGGTTGCGTCAATGGACAAGAACTAATATCTAGGGATCTGTCAAGGATGTTGATGGGCAAGACAGATGGATATCATTACTGTTGTGTATCAATATCAGGTACGGCGTTGGGGCGTTCCTTATCTTCCCAACCAGGCGGACGCTTAGAGTTGTACCAGGCCAGCGAGCCTAATGTGGCTGCGGCAATAAAGCCGAGAACGCCAACAATGACGGTTGAGAGAGGATAGGAAAAGGCTTGTTCAGCCCCAGTGGTTAATAAGTAAGTCATAGGTGAGTTGGTGTTAAGGTCTGGTGTTTACCGCTACTAACCATACTAGGGGTAATATCGAGGGAGTACATCTACCTAGGAGTAGAGGTTGTTGTGACTTGGCACTCACTCTTTAGTTAGAGTGCTTGGTTCAGGGCGGATCTTAAGTTAAAGTAACGAAATCAAGCGGCATCAGCGGGGGAATGGGTCAACATCCCGCGATCGCAGGTCATCCTATCCCTGGGCTAGCAGGCCTTGTTCACAGAGTATCCATGACGGCTATTTTGCAAGAAATCCAAACTCGTCTTGTCCAACTTGTTGGTGAGGCGTTTCAGTTATTACCGGCTATTTTCGTGGCCCTGGTCATTCTTGCCCTAACGAAATGGGGAGCGAAGAATTTTCAACGGGTGGTTTACAAAGGCGCGCGTCGTCTGTTAAGGAGTCGCTCCCTGCAGTCGTTAGTCGCCCAAGTGAGTTACGTTGCGGCCTGGGTGACGGGGATTCTGGCAGCGGCGGTGATTGCTTTTCCCAATTTAGGGTTGGGAGACATCGTGGCCCTACTGGGTTTGGGTTCGGTTGCCATTGGTTTTGCTTTCCAGGATATCTTTAAGAACTTTCTGGCGGGGATTTTGCTGTTATTACAAGAACCCTTTGAACTGCATGATCAGATTATTGTGGGGGATTTTGAGGGAGTCGTCGAAGAGGTGGCGATTCGCTCAACGCAAATTCGCACCTATCGCGGTGAGCAGGTGTTGATTCCCAATTCGATTGTGTTTACCAGTCCGGTGAAGGTGTTGACGGCGTTCTCGTCTCGGCGCACGGATTTGGCGATTGGGGTGGATTACAATACGCCCTTACCGATGGCAGTTCAAGTCTTAAAAGAGGCGCTTGATGGGGTTGAGGGCATTATACGTGAGCCAGAGGTTGAAGTGGATGTGGTAGGATTTGGGGATAGTTCTATTGATTTACTGGTTCGCTACTGGACATTACCGCAACGGGTAGAAGTGAGGCGGGCCCAAACGCGAGTGATGATTGCCCTCAAGGCGGCCTGCGATCGCGCGGACATCAGCATCCCCTATCCGATTCGCACGGTGTATCACTATGATCAGCGGGAGTTTAATGAGTTGTTCTCCCGTTCACCGAGTCAGAATTAAGAAATTCCCAGTTGATAAAGGAGCGATCGCCCATTTTGGGAATCAGTCGCGACTTTCTTCTCAGGGCCAGTCTTGGAATAGCTCAATGCTGTGGGCTTTGAGTTGGTGCTGTAATTCCTCTTTATCCTTGTCTGGTAAGTCTTTCAGCGATTTTTGGTCTAAAAAGCGCCGGAATGAGCGCTCATCGAGATCGACAGATCGCGTCACCTGAGAGGATGTCTGAGAAGTCCTGTTGACTACCCTAATCGGGCATTTGGTTCTCACTTAAAGAGGGTAGACTCCTTATTCTGTCGTTGAGACACAGGGCGTGAAAGGCCGCAATTACCACTTTTCAGACCTCCTCTCAGACTTTAGCCATAGAGATGGGATTCCCGTCACAACCAGTGAGTTTGGGACAAATGCTGTCCTTGAGGGGATTTTGAGACTTACCACATTAAGGGAGCAATGCCAGCAATCAAAAATTGTTCGGAGTATTGATGATCATAGTAATTTGTCTGTGTTATGATCGAAGGCGCTTGCCGGGTAAACGCTTATCAAATGAGTTTGACATAATGGATATAAAGTGATTTTTGATTGTTAAGTGACAAATTTGGTCTATTAGGATAACATGATCAGACCTTTTCTCGCTCTGGCTTGTTTGATAAATCTCGGTTACGATACTAACCGTAAGAACCTGTTAGGCAAGTCTTAGAGCCTAGACTCTAAAGAAAATGTTAACATCGACTTTTAGATGGTTTTATCTTTGCTAGACCAACACTCCTAACGACTACTGAAAGTCTACCAATTATCAGTTGATGCCGTGGTAAATCAGATAGCCATTGCTCATTCGTGGGCGGGACATTGTCCCATTAGGTTTGATAGCCTACTCCTGCGATCAGTGTTCCTAGCTACGCCCTCCTAAATGTTTCGGAATAATAATCTTCTTTATTAGAATGCTTTTGCCTTAATGAGATTTATTGAGAAATTTTTATTGATATAAACCTAGATTTTTTTGTTCAACTTAAATCGAGATGAAATCGTGAATATTCGTCAAGTTTCTGTCAAAAAGTTATTTGGGATTTTCGACCATTCGATAACTTTAAACACCGATGATAGGATAACTATCATACATGGTCCTAACGGGTTTGGAAAAACTGCTGTCCTCAGGATGATAAACGGTTTTTTCAATTCTCAATACTCGGTATTCAGAACCATACCTTTTGAGGATTTTTGCATACAATTCGATGATGGAACCTTGATTAGAATCACTAAGTCTTCAATCAAGTCAGAAAAAAATTCAAACAGAGAATATATTACTATCGCTCTTTGCGTTAATGGTTCCGAATCGGAAACATATAAGATCAGAGAGGCAAGAGATACTTCAGATATTGACCTGCCTATCGGTGTTCTGGATGACATCATCCCAGGACTAGAGCGAGTAGGCAGTAAAAAATGGGTCTATATTCCTACAGGGGAACCTCTTTCTTTAAGTGAAGTCATAGATCGTTTTGAAGATATACTTCCCTTAAAAGCTAGGCGACGACAGGAACCTGAGTGGCTAAAAAAAATAAGGGATGATGTCAATGTACGATTGATTGAGTCACAACGTCTTTTGAATTTTGTTCCCAGTCGTTCTTCACGACTATACTCTAGAACTTCTTCTATGCTTCCAACAGTTTCGGCTTATTCTGAAGAAATTGCCGAACTGATTCAATCCAAGCTGGCTGAATACGGTACAATATCACAGTCTCTAGATAGAACATTTCCAGCAAGAGTTGTACAACAACACTCTTCTCCTGAACTTTCAGGAGAAGAGATTCGAGAGCAATTAAATCAACTGGAAGAGACACGATCTCGTTTAATAGAAATCGGTCTGCTAGATCGTGATGAAAACTCAAACTTCCAAATTCCTGAGCAATCTATGGATGATAGTGCTAAAAACATATTGTCAGTTTATGTTGAGGATGTGGAGAAAAAACTGAGTGTGTTTGACGAAATGGCAAACAAAATTGAACTTTTGAGGAGAATCATAAATGAGAAATTCAAGTATTCTTATAAAGAGGTGAATTTTAGTAAGGAGAAAGGGTTTCTTTTTAAATCACTTTACAGAACCACCTCTGCTTCTACTAAGACTGACACACTTGCTCCGACAGATTTATCATCAGGTGAGCAGCATGAGTTAGTCTTACTCTATGAACTGCTTTTCAAAGTTGCCCCGAACTCTCTTGTTTTAATTGACGAACCAGAACTATCCCTACATGTTGGCTGGCAGTCTAAGTTTTTAAAAGACTTACAAGAGATCACAAAGCTTGCAGATCTAGATATCTGTATGGCAACCCATTCGCCGGACATCATTCAAGGTCGTTGGGATCTAACCGTAGAATTAAAGAGACCTGAGTAAGTAATGAGAGAGAATATTACCGTTGATCGTGATGTCAATGCAATTCGGCTAAGGCGTCAGACGTTTCCTGGAGTATTTCTATTAGTTGAAGGTACTTCTGATGAAAAAGTTTATCAGAACTTTATAGATGCAGCAAAATGTCAGTTAATTAGCTACTCACAGAGAGAGCCATCTAATAAGACGGCACTGGTGTCTTAGGAGGTGACCGTTTAGAATGGTGGCAATGCGTGAGGTATAACCGATGAGATGTCCCCATTGCCAGAGTGAACAGACCGTGAAAAACGGCAGCGCCATCCGTAGCGGCCAACGGCAACAGCGCTACAAGTGTCGTAATTGTGGCAAACGGTTCAATGAGCGCACCGGTACACCGATGGCACGCTTACGCACCGCCCCCGAACTGGTAGCTGCCGCCATCAATGTCCGTAGTGAAGGCTTGGGCCTCCGGGCAACGGGACGTTGCTTTGACAAGTCTCACACCACAATAATGGGCTGGGAACAGCGCTTGGCCGAGCAACATCCGCACTGGTCTCCCCCGGCTCCCGAGGAGGCCGAGGTAACCCTAGAAGGGGATGAAATTTATACTCGCGTGGGCGAGAACCTCCCCCCCCTCACAGTGCCAAGGGTGGACGCTGACCTTTATTGAGCGCAAGAGTCGTTACTGGGTTGCCGCTCACGCGGGTAACAAAGACGAGAGGCTATTCACGACCGGCACAGAACAGACCTGGCAATGGGCACAAGCGGCCGAGTTTATTCGTTGGTTCACAGACGGCGAACGACGCTATGGCAAAGCTCTATGGACTTTCGCTAGCCGCTTCATCTCGAAGCCGTCACCGCACGGCACGCACTACCCCTGGCGCAAGGTTTGGCGAGAAGGTCTCGAGGTGGCCATGAAAATCAAAGGTTCTCAAGGCGCCAGCCGCGAGTCGAATGGGTCAAGGTAGAACACCCGTTCACGGCCATCAGTCCGGCCGATGAGGTTCACGCCAATCACAATGAGGCCCATAACAGTGCTTTGAGACGATGTTGTAGTGCTTATCGCCGCCGACAAAATCTCTATGCCAAGACGGTGGTGGGTTTGCAGCGAGTCTTAGAGGTACAACGATTAATTTACAACTGGAGTCGCCCCCATTACAGTCTGGGGAAGAAAACTACCCCGGCTATGGCGATGGGATACTGCAATCGACCAATTTCAATCTATGAAATTCTCACCATGAGAGGGTTCCATGACATCACCTCTTAAGCGACCAGTGCCAATAAGACTAGAATCATTCAAATTTTAGATCGATTAAGCGAAAACTATTTTCAGGGGGCAATAGCAATTGTTGATGCAGATTTTGATCGCATACAAAATGTGAACCATAATAACTCTAATATTTTCACAACAGATACTCACGATCTCGAGACAATGATTTTAGATTCACCAGCTCTTGAGAAAGTGTTGTATGAATTTGGAGCAACTAAAAAAATAGAAGAGTTTAGTCAGAAAAAAGATATTAGGGTGGCAATATTAGAGTCCGCTTTACTGATAGGTTGTCTTCGACTAATTTCTCAAACTTATAAACTAAACTTGACTTTTCAAGGTATCAAGTTTAGTAGATTTACAAATGATTTAACTTTAGTCATTGAGCCTGAGCAACTTATTCAAACGATCAAAGATAAGTCGCAAGCCTTTCATTTAAAAAATGAATATTTAAGACAACTCCTAGAAAATGAAAAGTCTAATTGTTATGATCCTTGGCAGGTTTGCTGTGGTCATGACATTGTTGAAATACTATCTATTGGACTCAATAAAGCAATTGGTTCAGAAAAAAAGTCTGACGTTGAACCTCTAAAGATTGAACGTAGTTTGCGACTTGCCTATGAAATTCGTTATTTTCGCAGAACCCAACTTTACTCATCTATCCGTTTCTGGGAACGCGAGCATCAAGAATTCACTGTATTTCCGGAAGATCTATAACAAAAAATCCACTCGTTGCATAACAGTTGTGGTTTGATGTTACAGTTGCCCTAACACCCACCTACTATGCCATACGGGAACTTAAAGTACTACTCGTCCAAGGGGGAGTATCGGAGAGAGTTGGGCAAACAGAAGTTATAGAAAACAGAACGCACCGTTCCTTCACTTGAGATAGGCCACCGTCACCCCCGCGCCGCCTTCTTTCTGTGGGGCCAACTCGAAGTTTTTAATATGCGGCGATCGCCCCAAAATCTCATGAACCCCTTGGCGTAACTTCCCGGTTCCCTTGCCATGAATAATCCACAAGGCCCCCCCAACCGGAACCGCTTGGGCGATCGCCTCCTCCAAACGAGGTTCAGCTTCATGTACCCGACTCCCCCGCACATCCAGGGTATTGGCAGAGGTACGAACCAGCGGGGCCGTTTTCACCGTAGCCGCTGGGGCCGGCGTCTGACTGGATTTTTGAGGGTTGGCCTTCGCTTTCGGCGGCGGCAAATCCGGTTTTTCCCCAGACAAGGATTCCACATCCGCGAGAGGAACCTCCATCTTCATCAACCCGAAGCGTACCGTTAACTCTCCCTCTTTCTCAATAGCTAAGACTTCCGCCGTTTGCCCCAAACGAGGAATGCGCACGCGATCGCCCACCTTCGGGGCAAATCCCGGCTTCGGTTTCGGCGGTTTCGAGGCACTGGGGAGTCGTTGCTGACGAATGCGCTCCATGGCCTCGGTGGCTTTCTGGGCATCCTGAGCCGTTGCATGGCCCTGTTGCAAGCGACGAATCACCTTAGCAATCTCTTCTTTCGCCTCATCAATAGCCGCCTGAACCGCCTGTTCCTGTTGCAGTTTCAGGTTTTCCTCCCGACGGCGTAACTGTTCGGCTTTCTCGCTAATCTCCTGATTTAACCGTTCCGCCTGGGCCACAATCTGACTGGCTTCATCAGCTTTCGTCTCCTGTCGCCGCCGTTGTGCTTCCAACTCGGCGATGGTTTCATTCACATCGACGCTAATGCCGGAACGGATATAACCCTGGGCTAAATCCACCACCTCCGAGGATAATCCTAAACGACGAGCAATCTGCATAGCATTGGAACGGCCCGGAATCCCCCATAAGAGGCGATAGGTAGGAGATAAACTCTCATCGTCAAACTCCACGGAAGCATTCTCAAACCGCGAATCCTCATATTTCAAGGCCTTTAACTCCCCGAAGTGAGTCGTGGCCACCGTCAAACGAGCGCGATCGCTCAAATGCTGCAAGAGGGCGATCGCCAACGCACTCCCCTCAGAGGGATCGGTTCCCGCCCCCACTTCATCCAATAACACTAAGGCATTTTCATCATCCGCCACGGCCTCTAAAATGCGACTAATGCGACGCACATGGCCCGAAAACGTCGATAAACTCTGTTCAATAGATTGTTCATCACCAATATCGGCCAAGACTTGGGAAAACCAGGGCAGTTCCACCGGTTCCCGCGCCGGAATAAACAACCCCACTTTGGCCATCAACATGGCCAAGCCAAGGGTTTTCAGGGTGACGGTTTTACCCCCTGTATTGGGCCCCGTAATCGTCACCACGCGAATCTCTGGCGACATGGAGACGTTAATGGGAACCACTGCATTCCCCTGTTCATGCTTTTCTTGCCAAACCAGGAGGGGATGACGTAGTTGACGCAGTTCCGTAGCTTGCGTGGGTTCGACAAAGCGGGGTGGATTGGCTTCTAACCAGATGCTATAGCGGGCGCGGGCGTTGGCTAAATCCAGTTGGGTAACGATCGCCAACAATCGCTCTAAATCAGGAATCACCTCGGCGATGCTTTGGCTGAGTCTCCGTAACACCACTTCCTCGGCGTTTTTCTCTTGCCGTTGCAGGGTTCGCAGGGTATTGTTCTCGTTAACGATCGCCCGAGGTTCAATATACAGAGTCGCCCCAGTGGCGGAACTGTCATGGACAATTCCTGGGATTTTCTCCTTCTGGGGGGCTTTGACGGGCAAGACAAAGCGATCGCCCCGACTGGTGATGAGATGTTCTTGTAGGGCGCTTCCCTGACGCTGAATGATGCGATTGAGGGTTTGATAGATGCGATCGCGCACCTGTTTGAGTTGCCGTCGGATGCCTTCGAGTTGGGGGCTGGCGCGATCAGCCACATCTCCCCGTTCGTCAATGCAATGATGAATCTCTTGTTCTAACTCGGGATAGGTGCGTAACTCCGACACCAACTCTCGTAAAACCGGAACTTCTAATTCAGTATTATCAATGACTCGCCGCAGTTGTCGCGCCCCGGAGAGGGTGGTGGCGACGTTGAGGAGTTCATCTCCCTGCAACATCCCGCCAATCTCGGCCCGTTCTAGGGCTTCCCATATATCACGAATGCCGCCAAATGTCAAGCCAGTTTGGGGATTCATTTCTAAGGCATAGGCTTCCTGGGTTTGTTGCAGAAGCTGTTGGCTCTGTTGGCGATCGCCGGGGATAGCCAGTTGTCGAGCGGCGATCGCCCCGATTTTAGTGGCGGCGAAGGTGGACAGATGTTGGCATACCCGTTGCCATTCCAGGAGATTGAGGGTTTCTTCGCGAATCAAGATCAGCTTTAGTGGGGGATGACGGTAGTAGTATTGTCATTCTATCGAGAATTGCGGCAGTTCAACAATGGCTGCAACAATGGCTGGGCCAGGGCTGAGTTAGACCAATTTTAGCCAATTCCAGAGTGTTCCCAGGCTGAGGTTGAGGGATTGGGCAAAGTTGGGGGTGGGGAGGCGATCGCCTTCCTGTTCAATGGAGATGATACGGCGATCGCCATCAAAGACTTGCACGAGTCGTTCCTTGGCATCAATCAACCAACCCATCTCAGTGTTATGTTCCAAACAATAGAGGATATTACTGGCGACACGAGTCGAAGATTGTTCAGGACTTAAAATTTCAATCGTCCAATCTGGCGCGGCGTTAAAGCGATCGCCAATCTCGCCGTTTTCCGTTAGGGGAATCCTGGGCCAGCGAAAGACGGCGATATCGGGAACTAGGGAGCGATCGCCGAAGCTACAGCGCAGTTCTGGCAAGGCTAAGGCCATCTTCTCCGGTTCTGTCACAGCATTGATCGCCGTAATGAGTTTTTGCTGAATACGGCTGTGACGACCTTGTGGCATGGGTTTGGGGATAATTTTTCCCTGGATATATTCCCGATAGGGTTTGCGTTCGGGTTGTTGCAAAAACGCCTCTAAGGAGAGACTGGGGGCGATCGCCGTCATGGGTTAACCTCCCTTCACCGCTTCAAACAACGCCGAATAGTCTGAATCCGCCAATCCCTGGGCGATCGCCTGTTCGACAACCTGCGACACCGCCTGACTCAACTTGGCATCAATCCCCATTTTTTCGGCTTCGTGGCTAAACAGATTCATATCCTTGAGTAAGTGTTTACTGGGGAAATTAGGATTTTCATAATTCCCCGCCATCATCCGCGAGAGTTTCTTATCAAAGGTGGGGGCATACAAGGCACTTTGGCGGACAATCTCCATAAAGGCCTCAATCTCAATTCCCTGCTGACGAACCATAGCCAAACTTCCAGCAAATGCCGTTGTCAGGGAACCAATGAGTTGATTCATGGCCAATTTAACAGCGGAACCACTGCCCACCTCTCCCAGCAAAACTGGCTCCTTGCCAAACACTTGTAAAATAGGAAGACATTGCTCAAACAGCGTCGGCGTTGCGCCCACCATCACCAATAACTCCCCAGTTTTGACTTGGGGAATACTGCCCAACACGGGGGCTTCGAGATAATTCCCCCCAGCCGCCTCAATGTCGCGTTGTAAGGCTTGACTTTCACTGGGGGCTATGGTTGCCATTTGGATTAAGGTTTTCCCCGTCCAATGTCCCTGAGTCGCCTCGCTGAGTAGGGTTTCGCGAATGGCCGCCCCATTGGTGAGCATGGTGATGAGATAATCCACCTGCTGGAGAACTTCGACAGGAGAGGAGGCAATACCTCCC